>JAGUZQ010000099.1 GCA_020060765.1 Planctomycetota bacterium
GCCGTAACTATGACGGTCCTAAGGTAGCGAAGTTCCTTGTCGGGTAAGTTCCGACGTGCATGAATGGCGTAACGACTTGGGCACTGTCTCGACTACAGACTCGGTGAAATTGCAGGAGTCGTGAAGATACGACTTACCCGCGGCAAGACGGAAAGACCCCGTGAACCTTTACTATAGGCTAGTATTGGATTTTTGCGCAAATCGTGTAGGATAGGCGGGAGGCGATGAAGCGGAAGCGCCAGCTTCTGTGGAGCCATCAGTGAAATACCGCTCTTTTTGTGTAGGAGTTCTAACCTGGACCCGTGAAACCGGGCTGGGAACAGTGCTAGTTGGGTAGTTTGACTGGGGCGGTCTCCTCCGAAAGAGTAACGGAGGAGTTCAAAGGTTCCCTCAGTACGGTTGGCAATCGTACGTAGAGCGCAATAGTAGAAGGGAGCTTGACTGCGAGAGAGATATCTCGAGCAGGGACGAAAGTCGGATATAGTGACCCCGCGGTTCTGAGTGGAAGGGCCGTGGCTCATCAGATAAAAGGTACTCCGGGGATAACAGGCTGATCTCTCCCAAGCGTTCACAGCGACGGGGAGGTTTGGCACCTCGATGTCGGCTCATCACATCCTGGGGCTGCAGTCGGTCCCAAGGGTTTGGCTGTCCGCCAATTAAAGTGGTACGCGAGCTGGGTTCAGACCGTCGTGAGACAGGTCGGTCCCTATCTGCCGTGGGCGTAGGAAGATTGCGAAGAACTAACTTTAGTACGAGAGGACTTAGTTGGACGAACCTCTGGTGTGCCAGTTGTGCCGCTAGGTGCAGCGCTGGGTAGCTATGTTCGGAACGGATAAACGCTGAAGGCATCTAAGCGTGAAGCCAGCTTCTAGATTAATCTTCCCTGAAGGTCGCTCGTAGACTACGAGCTTGATAGGCCGGGTGTGTAAGACCAGTAATGGTTTCAGCTAACCGGTACTAATCGACCGTTCGCCTTGATCGCAACACTTCTTTTCTCCTGAAAAGAAGCAGGAATGTTAAACCAAGCGCGGCAACAAGCGCTGAAATGGAGAATTCAGTAATCTGCTATTCATGATATTTTCCTGGTGACCCTTGCGGAGGTGAAACGCCTGTTCCCATTCCGAACACAGTAGCTAAGCCCTCCAGCGCCGATGGTACTGGTAACGGGAGAGTAGGTCGTCGCCGGGATTTATTCGCCCCGTCTCTTTGAGACGGGGCTTTTTTTTTTGTTTCACGATAATAATAGTTTCGCATAATCTGCTTTAGGGCTATTCTCCAGGAGAAGCCGATGGAATCTGAAAATAAAACCAGCAAATTCGTTTATCCGCCGGAATTTGCGAGTAATGTGATCAATGAATTGCACAACTGGCATGATAGCGATCCGCGGCATAATGAAATTCCTCCCGACGAAATGGTTTCTGATGCGATTGAAGTGGCATATCATGCCAGCATGTTGGCTGAAGAATCAAGGCCGGTACGATTTTCGTTATATCTTGCGCTCCCGAATACACCTAGAGATGTAACTAAACCGGGTTTTATAGCAACCTGCCAATTTGTAGAGTCTGTAGATTTTAAGCCGGAGAATATCAAAAAACTTGCTTTTGCGGCTGACCCGATGAAATGCTGCATTTTACTTGAGTATGATTATGGCAAGTCTCAAACAAAAATCGCCGGGATTGTGAATCATGGCGAAATAATTGGACGTTTGAATCGAGGGGAAGTGCATCAGGTAAAGAATGTGATTAGCAGAATCCTTGGAGTTAGGGTGTGCGCCTATAAACCAGGGTTTGTTTATGTATATAATCCATTTGGCACCATTATTGGTTGCCTGAAAGGCGGAACGGAAAAGAAGGATCATAGTTTTTATTGGGACGAAAATCTCGGTGAGGCTTATAACAGTATTTTTTCGGATGAAATAAAGGATCGTGTAAAAGATGATTCTGAATCAGATCATGATGATGTAAACAGAACGGATAGTGAAAAACAGATAATCAAAGAAATAGCGGAAGATTTGAAAAATCTTAAGGGGAAACTTCGTTACACAAAAATAGGCCTTGTGGAAGTTCCTGTGGAAGAGTGTAAAAATTGGTTGAATTCCATACTGGCTAATCTTTCCGATAAGGCAACCGGAGGAACGTTGATTGTTTTGCAGTCAAAGGAACAATTGGAAAAATACAAGGATTATATTGATACGAAATACATGCTGGGAAACTCCTACCTTAATTCACTTTGGCTTAGAGTGCTGCATGACAGGAAAACTACAAAAAGTGCTGATCTAGAATTGCAGAAGTTTTACGAGGACAACAGTCAGTATAGTATTCAGCAATACATAGAGATGATAGCCGACTTTGCTTCGATCGATGGCGCAACTATCATTGACAAGACATTTTCCGTACACGGCTTTGGCGTTAAATTGCATCCTGAAAAAGCATCGAAAAATAAATCGGTCAAGTTTTTAGACGGCTACACTAATGCAGAAATTAGTGAACATGTTGGCGGTACTCGGCATCAATCAGCAATGAAATTTTGCGCTTTAGTAGAAAAATCTCTGGTGTTTGTTCTGTCGCAAGACGGCGGAGTGAAAATGTTTCACAATGACGGGGAAAAGGTGTTGGTTTTCGAAGATATCGACATCGGCAGTTTTAACGTAAAGTAACAGGTGGGCAGATCCACTACCGTAAGTTCCTCGCGAAACCATTCTCCCGGTGTATTTGGCTGGATTTTTCCTGCGTTCCTGCCGATAATATTGGAGTGTATCGCTTGGCCTTCTGGTAAGGAAAGGTTTTTCATGGATTTTTACGCAGGAAAAACGCGTATGTGCGCGAAACTACCGGCTGTAACTGGCTTATTGCTTCCCCTGATGGCATGGATAGTCCTTGTTCCCGGCACGGCGCATACCGCTACCCAGCGGGACGAGTCCCGGACTATTGAAGACAAATATCCGAACATGCTGGCTGTGGAGCATGTGACGCAGGACGCTTTGCAGGACCAGGATAAGCTAGCGCCCCAGTGGGCGGTCAACCTCAAGAGCAAGAGGGTCAGCCGTTTCTATAATCCAGATTCCCTGGCAGAGCTGGATTATGAGTATCTGCTTGTCCTGACCAACGAGAACGAGTTGATGGCAGTCGAACGCAAGTCGGGCGAAACCAAGTGGATTACAAAACTGACCGGGCGGCCGACCGGCGAGGTTTGTTTCACGAAATTCGGCATCTATCTGGTGGAGCGCAGTTATCTGGTATATCTGGAACGACATAGCGGACAGGTGGTCTGGCGGATTCCGTTGCCGTTGGCAGCGGCGGCCGGGCCGGTGGTGCGGGAGGAGGAAAAGGGCGAGCAGGCAATCTATGTGCCGGCGCTCGACCGCAAGGTCTACTGCCTGGAGGTTTACAAGACCCAGTGGCCTGCGGCGGTGAATATCGGCGCGCTTACGCAGAATGACTTCGTGATGGACAAGTATGTTCTGCGCATCGTCTGGCGTTTTCCCGCTGAAGCCCAGATTGCGGGCGAACTGGTTTACCAGGATCAGCGACTTTTTTTAACCGACACCGAGCATAGTGTCTATTCCATTTCCACCGATGAGTTGAACATGGGTAAGCCCCAGAAAATTCTCCGCTTCCGCACGCAGGGGGCGATGGAGGCCGGTCCCGCGGTGATCGGGCCGTACTTGCTGGTTTCCTCGCGCGACCGCTCGCTGTATTGCCTGGGAAATCGCGGCATGAACGAAGTGTGGCGCTATCCCACCGGCCACCTGTTGCAGGATTCGGCTTATCCGGTGATCGATCCCAACACAAACGAGACCACCGTGGTCATTCGTTGCGGGCTGAAGGGGCCGCTGACAGGGTTGCTGGACGTGAAGGGGACGGTGCGCTGGGAGTTGGAGGATGGGGGAGAGGTGGTCGCCCAGTTCCAGGAGCCGGAGAACGAGATCAGTCTGCGCGGCATCATGATCCTGCACAACCGGGACGATTCCCTCAGCGCCAACTATATTTCCAGCGGCAAGCAGCTCTGGCGCATTCCCGCCAAGGCGCTGGGGCCGTTCTGCCGCAATACCCGCGATCCGCTGATTTATACGGCGGCGTTGGAGGGGCAATATTTGTGCGCATTGAAAAAGGGCGACTGAATGATCAGTCGGTTCGGGTGATGAGAAAAGGCGCGCGCCAGATCGGCGCGCGTTTTTTTTAGAAACTGTGGCGGCGGGATTTTGCTTCCAGGCAGCGGATTCCGGCTGCTTCGCGCGAGTCGTCGGCCGGATGTGGCAGGCGGAATCCGAAGCAGGTGCCGGAGTCGGGGCCGAAGTTGTGGACGAAGACGCTACCGCCCATGAGGTCGACCAGTTTTTTTACAATCGCCAGGCCGATGAGGGTGCCGGGCTCGTAGCCTTCCAGATTTTTGTCTTCCTTGGCAGGCGCCTTATAAATAAGGGCAGTCTTGCCCGGCTCGAAACCGCCGCCGGTGCTTTCCAAGGAGAAAGCCATCTGCTCTTCGTCTTCCTGGATCATGGTTTTGATGGTTCCGTCTTCCTGGGTGACTCGGACGATGCTTTCGAACAGGGTATTGAAAATTTCCTGCACCCGTTCGGCATCGCAGAATATTTCCAGGTTTTCGGGCAGCTCGGTCTTGATGGTGATGTTTTTCTGCGCCGCCGCCGGCTTATACAGCGCCAAGGTTTCGCGCAGCAACGTGCAGACGTCGGCTTTCTGTACGCGGATGTTGATCAGCCCCGCGTCGATCTTGGTGATGTCGAGTACGTTGTCAATCAGCTTGGAGACGTTTTCCGCGCGGCGCAGGCAGACGTCCTTGATTACGTCCTCGGAGACTATTTTCTGACCGATCAGGGAGGCGTAGATGGTGATGACGCTGATGGGGTTGCGCATTTCGTGCGCGGCGATACCCAGCAGCTCCGCCCGTTGCAGCAAAGCCTCTCGCAGTTTTACGTTGGATTCGCGCAGTTCGTCCTGGGCTTTTTTCAGACGGGCGGCGGCCTTGACGCGCGCGCCCAGTTCCGCCATCTTAAAGGGCTTGGTGACGTAATCGTCGGCGGTGGCGTTGAAGCCTTCGATCATGTCGGCGGTGCGATCCTTGGCGGTGAGCAGGATCACGTACATATCCTTGAGCGCCTCGTCCTGGCGGACGCGGGTAAGGAATTCGATGCCGTCCATCTCCGGCATCATGATGTCGCTGACGATGATGTCGGGACGCATCTTGCGGGTGCATTCCAGCCCCTGTACGCCGTTAATGGCGACTTCCACCTCAAAGCCGCTTTTGCGCAGGTACGAGGAGGTGACCCCGCGCAGGGCGTGGTCGTCGTCTACCACCAGAACCTTGATCGCTTTAGCTGTTTCCAATATCCGGTTCCTTTCGTTTCGGCCGGAGCATAAATGTTATGGGATATTTATTGTTATTTTTCTGTTTTAGTCAAGCTTAGTTTGGGTTTGCGGGAAAAAATAGCAGTCAATCAAACAGGCCGGGTTGCGGAGTTTTGGAAGTTTTTTTGAGTTTTTTTCCACGTTTTTTCGTGACCGGCTTGATTTCCTCAAGCAGGCGAGTCTGGGCTATCTCGCAGTACTCGGAGTCGATTTCGATGCCGATGAAGTTGCGTCCGGTCAGTTGCGCGGCTACGGCGGTGGATCCGGAGCCGAGGAAACAATCCAGCACCGTTTCGCCGGTGGCGGTGTGGGCGGCGATGATCCGCGCCAAGGCGGGAACAGGCTTGGGCGTACTGTGTTTGACCTTGATGTCCTGCCAGTTCCAGGTGGTTTCGGGGATATCGTCCCAGACATTGGTGAGGCGGTATTTGTCCGACTTGGGACGGTAGCCTTTTTTCCAGTTGGCAAAGCCGAAATTTCCACTTTTGCGGTCTTCATCGCTATACTGGGCGTCGGTATTCCATATAAAATCCTTTTTATCTTTTACGTACCAGAGGGTTTCTTCGCGGGTGTAGAGCCAGCCGCGCCGGTTGCCCATGCCGCGCTGCTTTTTCCAGGTGATCCAGTCCTTGAAGTGAAAACCGAGACTGTCCATCAACAATTTCAGGTGAATGACCGAGTCGCTTTTTTCACCGATGGAACCCCAGATGTAGATGGAGCCGCGCGGATGCAGGACGCGCAGGCATTGCTTGAGCCAAGCCTCGCACCAGTCGAGATACGCCTGCTTGGTCTTCCACTGGTTGTCCCACTTGTCCTTGACCACACCGTAGTGGGGCGGATCGTTGATGATGAGGTTGACGCTGCCGTCCGGAAACGAGGGCAGCACGTCAAGGCAGTCGGCGTTGATGACCTGGTTCAGTTCCGTCATAGGCGATCCTGTCCTGTTTAAGGCAAGCTTCGCAATTATATAGCATCTGCGGAAAAAGTCTGCAATATTTGGCGAATTCGCGGAATTCCGTTGTTTTTCCACTGCGACCTGTTATGATGGCGTAATCGCTTTTGAATTGAGCCGGATTCCAGAGCGTCTGCGATCGTATCTGCCTGAAGCGCGGCGATCAGCAGGGGTTCAGCCGAGGCTGATCAATATCATTGCGCGACCCCATCAATTCGCCCTGTGGTATTCCCCGAATAAATTTTAATCGTACCAGAAAGAGAACGGTTTTTATCGTTCCGCTCCGGTTATTTGTTTATCCCGGCATGGGCTGGGGTATTTTTACCTGCGTCATAGCGACGCGAGAAAGTGAGTTTATGAATAGTTTCAATGAATTACCGTTGTCAAGTCCCATTCTCCAAGCCGTGGAAACGACGGGTTACACAAGGCCCACGCCGATCCAGGTGCAGGCCATTCCTCCCCTGCTGCAAGGTCGCGATCTGCTGGGTTGTGCGCAGACCGGCACCGGCAAGACGGCAGCCTTTGCCCTGCCGATATTGCATCGCCTGAGCGCCTCGCCGGAACCGAGAGGCAGGCGAGCTATCCGAGCGCTGATTCTGACACCGACGCGTGAACTGGCGGCGCAGATTGTCGAAAGCTTCCGCGTCTACGGGCGCAACCTGTCGCTCAAGGCGATGGCGGTCTACGGTGGCGTCGGCAGAAGGCCGCAGGAGTTGAAGGCCAGGGCGGGGGTTGACATTCTCGTTGCCACTCCGGGGCGGCTGCTGGATCTGATGGGAACGGGTCACGTCAATCTTAAACATCTCGAAGTTTTCGTGCTGGATGAGGCGGATCGGATGTTGGATATGGGCTTTATTCACGACGTGAAGCGCATCATCAAGGAATTGCCGGCAAAGCGGCAGACGCTGTTTTTCTCCGCGACCATGCCCAAGGCGGTGGCGCAGCTCGCGGGCGGTCTGTTGACCGATCCGGTCAGGATCGAGGTCGCGCCGCAAGCCACTCCGGTTGAGCGGATCAGTCAGTCGGTGGTTTTTGTCGATCAGGCCAGGAAAGACTTTCTGCTGGAAAAAATGCTGGAAGACTCCCGGTTTGAGCGGGTACTGATTTTTACCCGCACCAAGCATCGCGCGGATCGGGTGGCGAAAAAGCTCTCACGCCTGGAAATCGCCGTCGACGCGATTCACGGCAACAAGGCGCAGAATGCGCGCACCAAGGCGTTGCAGGGGTTCCGGGACGGGGAAACGCGGGTGCTGGTCGCCACCGACATCGCCGCGCGCGGAATTGACGTCAACAACATTACCCACGTGATTAACTACGAGTTGCCCAACGAGCCGGAAAGTTACGTCCACCGCATCGGTCGCACCGCACGGGCGGGCAAGGACGGCGCCGCCATCAGCTTTTGCTCGGGCGACGAACGCGATTACCTGAAGGATATCGAAAAGATGATAGGTTTTCCCATCAAGGTCGAGCGTTCGCATTCGTGCCATTCCGCCGAGGCGGAGCGCGGTATGGTCAACGGCCAGGCGGTAGGCACGGCAGCGAAAAAGAGCCAGCCGGTCGTCCGCCGTCCCCAACCGCAGGCAGGCAAGGTCAGCCCCCAGAACAGGCGGCGGCGGCAGGGGCAGCAGGCTGGCAGGTAACTGTGTTTTACCGCGTGAACAAGATTCGGTAATGTGCCTGGGCGATATGTGAACAGGCGAAAACCTCTTCCGGTTACGGGAGAGGTTTTTTACTTTCAACTGAAGTTGACGGTTTTATTCCGCCAGACAGGGGCAACAGGCCGATATATCCTTTAAGGACTCTCGCGTCGTAAGAGCGTGGAGTCGCGTTTGCTGCCTGCTTATGATAGCTGGAGGAGATAAAATGCGGACTTATGGATGGTTTGTCGCTTTCTGCCTGGCGGTTGCCGTGTTTCTGGTCAGCCCGGGTCGGATTCTGGCTGAGGATGCGGCTGGGCCGAAAATAGAGGAGAGGGCAGACGTTATGCCTCCACCCGCGGACGCGGAACTGGATGCCATCGCGGCGGAGTTGGCGCGGGAAAGCGTGCCGGAAGGACAAGCTTCGGAAGTGTCTTCCGTCACGATCAGCACTCCCCGGCATTCCGAGGCATCCTCGATGGAAAAGGAAAACACCAAGGCGACAGGCGACGAGGGAGCGAAAAAGCTTCCTTGGTGGCGGCTATTAGGGCGCAAGGCTGGTGAAGCTCCAGGAGCAGCGACTGAAACAGTGACGGAGACTAAGGAATCTGTAATTGAGGAAGAACCTGTTGTTGATTCGAACAAGCCTGTTCCTGCAGAAGCTGAAGTATTTGTAGAAGAGGTGAAAGCTCCAGTGCCACCTGTCGCCGAATTTATTCCTGCAGAAACAGATGATGTTGTAACGGAAGCAGAGAAGGCGACTGGCGAACAGAAAATGTCTACCATGCAGGGCGGGGAAAAGAAACGGTTCTGGAATTTCTTCCGCAAAAAAGAGACAGCCGCAAAGGTAGCTGAAAGCGCACCGGTGGCGGAGGAAGAACAAGTGATGGAAGCTGCCGAGGCAAACATTACAGAGTCGGTTTCCTCGGAAGAAGCGGATATCACGGCACAAAACGAACCCGCGCCGGAACAGGCGGCGGAAATAGCGGTTGTGGTGAAGCAGGCAAATGTGAAAAACAGCGGTTCGCAGCCGGTATGGAAAAAACTGGCGTTCTGGGAGCATGATGCCAAGACTGAAAATGTCATCGCCGAGAATGGCAAGACCGATCCGGCAGAAGCCAAGGTGGAAGAAATCAAAGCCGAACAGCAGACGGGTAAAAAGAGCTGGTTCAGAAGTTCCGGAAACAAGAATGCAGCTTCTGCCAGAAACAGCAATAACAATCAGTTGCAGGAACCGATGCCGACGCCTGAAGAAAAGGCCAGGATAGTCGAGCTTCTCGACAAAATCGCCAATTCCACCGATTACGCCGAACAGGTGGCGGCGAGAAAAAGCCTGGGCGCGATGGGGTCAGTCGTATCCCGTGACGCGTTGGTGTTGTTGGATCATCACGACCCAATCGTGCAGGTATTGGGGGTGTTGGTGTTGCGCGAAAGCAAGGGGTCGGCTGCCTATGCCGCGTTGTGCAGACTGCTTAACTCGGACAACGCCAAGCTGCGCCACCAGGCGGGAATGGCTTTGGTGAAAATGACGGGACAGGAAATTCCTTACCATTATAACGATATCGAGGAAAACCGCCTGGTTGCCGCCCGCGCGTGGTCTGACTATCTGCTTAAGCAGGGACTGATCGGTCAGCCCGCGGTGGAAGGAGGCGCGATTGCCGCTGCCGATTCGGCTACCGCCAAGGAAAGCGTGGATTACGAAAGCAGGATAGAAAGTTGGCGGCAGATGGCGGTTCAGCCTGCGGAAAATAAAAATGGTGCAACCGGCGCCGTCTCGCAACAGCAAGAAGCCACTACCGCCGACAAGGGCGGTATCTGGGCTCCGGTCACGAAAAAGTCATCGGCAAAAACGACCAAGAAAAAAGCCGCGCTGTGGGATCTGTTGCGCGACAATGATCGCAAAAAGGGGTCGGTTTGGGACAAAATGCAGAGTAGTGAAAGCGAGAAGAAAAACGAGTCGAAGAAATCAATCTTCCGGCGCGCTTCTGAAACCAAGACTTCGATCTTTGACAATGTGAAATACTCCGCGCGTGAAATACGCGCGAAAGGCCCGCTGACAAAACGTCTTTCCTACGCCGGGCAGGGCGAGGACGGCAAGGTGAAGGTGGAGGGAGACTTCTACGACCCGTCCGAGGACTATTGACTTTTGCGCCGAGACCGAAAGATTAGTTGCGTCAAACAATTGAAATTTCGTTCTTGACTTGTCTTGTCTTATAGGTTATTTCTACTATAGGAGGGTATAGGTTTTTGCCATAAATGTTAAAGGAATATGACATGCGCGTTACATTGGAGATAGGGAAGCAATTTCCTGAAATCACAGGCGCGGCGTCGGATTCTTTCGCGGCTGAATTGATGAAGGCCGAGGATTCCGAATTTAAAGAAGTGGTACTGGACTTCGACGGTACCGAGACTATCAGTTCGATGGCGATGGGCAGCATTTTCGCCACTCACCAGAAAATGGCTGAACAGGGTCGACGCCTGATTGTGGTCAACGCTTCGGACAAGATCAAGCGGCTCCTGCGCATGGTAAACATGGCGCACCTGCTGGACTTCGAGGACGAGAGCTGAGGTTAATATTCACTGTGTGATTTAAAAAAAAGCCCGGACAGTGTCCGGGCTTTTTTTTTTGAAGATATTTCTGTTATTCGGTCGAATTTTCGGTCGCGGCGGTTGCGTCGGTGGTTTCTCCGTCCAGGTTGGCGGCGGTTTCGCCTGTTTCGGCTTCGGCGGTGAAAATTTCCGCCAGGTAGGCAGGATCCTTCTTGGCCATTTCCCGGGCGCGGTTGAGGTATTGCAGGATCGACAGGGTATCGGTGCCTTCCTTCTGCAACTGTTCGGCAAACGCGCGGACGTTAGGCATGATGTCGCCAATCCCTGCGCCCTGCACGGTTTTGGAAAGAGAGTTGAGAGAGGCCGAGACGGCGGAGATGGAGCACATGTCGGAAATGCCAGAATAGATGGATTCGCTGAACTTGGCAATGTCGGAAGTTCCCTTGACCGAATCAAGCATGGTCGACATGGAAGAACTCTTCTGCTGGGCGAGTTGCAGGCCGTAGGAGTTGTAGGTATCGAAATAGGAACTGATATCGTTGGCAGACATGGCAATGTCCTTTCCGCGAAAGATCGTGGCGCGAGACTACTGTTCGCGCGCGGTTACAAGCCCGCATATTTATTATCGGACGAACTTATCCCGAAGTTTAGCGGAAAAGGGAGGATTTTTATTATCTGCTCAAGGCGCTTCGTCGATGCGGATGTTGCTGAAGGAAGCGGGCGTTTCGATACATTGCAGGCTAAGCTGCGCCGACCAGGTTCCGCAATCCTTGGCGGCGACGCGCGTTACGGGCTGGTTGCTGGCGAAGAGAAAGACCTGTCCTCCCAGCGATTCCAGGCGCAGGGGCTGATCTTTCCGGGAGAGTTTGCCTCGCGCCTGGGTGACTTCGCCGCTCTGGCTGACTTCCAGGATGACGCCTGTTCCGGTTATCCGGGCGGTTAGAAAATTGCTTTTATCTTTTTTCAGCGTCAACGCCACCTGACCATCGTCGGCGTTGCCGGTAATGGTAAAATACACTGCCGCGTTTTTCATGGATACGGTGCGCGAGGTCATGATGATTTGGGAATTTTCACCCCCGCTGGCAATAAGTTTGCCTTCGGCGAAACGCCAATCGCCGGACATCGTCTTCCATTTCTCCCTGGTTTTCATGTCGGCGAAATCCGCATACTCGACCACCGCCCTGCCAGAAGTCAGGGCGTCGGCGTAGGAAACCAGCGGGTAGTAGCGGCTGCCGGGCTTGACCGCGTCCAGGTAAGCTTTGGAGTAGCCCTTGTGCTGGCGCGAGGCGAAGTACAGCCCCGCCCCCAGCGCTTCCTGCTCTTCCAGGTCTTCAGGCATCGCGACCTCTGCCGGGCTGTCCAGATCAATGTCTGTCCACTTGACGTCCTTGACTGCGCCCTTGTCGTCGGTGGCGCGGAGCTTCCAATCGGCGGAAACCGCCAGAAAGCAATAACCCATTCCGACAACAGACACTTTCGTGGTTTTAAGATCGCGCATCAGGCGTCGGCGGTAGGCGTCGGCGGCGGCGATGATATTGCGCAAGTCGCGGAAATTCTCCTCCCAGACCAACCCTCTGACCGAGCGTTCAGGGGTGTCCAGAGTTGAGCCTTCGAAAGCCATTTCCGGCAGCGTAGCGTTGAACTGGCGCCAGCATGTGAAGAAAGTAGCGCGCGCGGCGCTTTCGATGTCGACGATCTGCGACTGCGCTTTTTCCGCCCAGTCGGAATCGGGCGCCTGCAGCACCAGTTTCATAAAAGCTTTTCTTGCCTCTGCCTTGTCGCCTTTGGCGCGCAGGGCTTCTGCTTCGGCGAAAATCCTGCCATTGGCTTCGTCGGCTTTCTGGCGAAGTTCGCCCAGGCGCGCGGTTGCCTTGGTGGCGGCTCCTGTGTTCTCGTAATTGGCGGCGAACGTTTCCAGCATGGTTGCGGCTTCGGCAAATTCACCCGCCTTGATTTGGCGTTCGATTACCGGCGATGCTTCGCTCCATGCGGCGTCGGCGCGTTTGTCGGCTTCGGTTTTAGCCGGTTGGCGTTCCACCGGAGTGTCAATTATCGGAGGATTGTCGAGGCGGGGATTTTTTTCCGGGGCGGTTACGTCAACGGTTTTTGCGGCCAGCTTGTTTTCCAGTTCCGCCAGAAGGGTTGTCGCTGAAGCGGTTTCGGGAGAACTCTGTTTTTTAAGTTCCCGCAGAATGTCCCTGGCTTTTTCCAATTCGCCCGCGCTGGCAAGCGACTGCGCCCGCGCCAGCATTTTCTGCGTTGCCGTCGGTTCGTCCGAGCCCAGCAGGCCGAAAACCAGCCAGGCCAGCAGCGCGGCCGCCGCCACCGTCACGGTGGCGCAGATGCCGATGGCTAGCGGACGATAGGGATTGTGCGCGGGAAGGTAATCGGTGTCTTCATGAGTCTTCTGCGCCTTGGCCGCGACAGGCGCGGGGTTCACAACTGCCCTGGGGGTCGGTTTGACCGGCGCGGCGTGCAGCGCGGTTTCCACTTGCTTAAGCTGTTCCAGCAATTCGCGGCAGTTCTGCGGTCGCCGGGCGGGATCCTTGCTCAGGCAGGTCATGATCAGATCCGCCAGCGCCGTCGATAGGTCGGGCATGAGGCGGCGGGGATCCGGCACCGGCGCGTCCATGTGCATCCGTACGATTTCCGTGGGAGTTTCCCCAACGTAGGGAGGCCTGCCGCAGACCATGTGATAGGCGGTGGCGGCCAGCGAATAGATATCGCTCCTGGCGTCGGCGGGCAGGCGGCGCACCGTTTCCGGCGCGACGTATTGGGGCGTGCCCATCAGCGGCTTGTCGGGTTTTTTCTCCTCGCCGTACTGCATCACCTTCGCCAGCCCCAGGTCGGCGATTTTCACAATGCCGTCCTTGCGGAGAATGATATTCTGCGGCTTGATGTCTTGGTGGAGAATTCCCTGGTCGTGCGCGTGAGCCAGTCCCTCGGCAATCTGGCTGGTGATTTTGACTGCGGTCTCGGCGTCGAGAGCGCCTTCTTTCTGGATTTTACGGGAGAGAGTTTCGCCTTTGACGAATTCCATGCTGAAAAAATAGCGTCCGTCTTCCTGGCCGAAATCGTGGATTGCTATCACGTTGGGGTGCTGCAACCGTCCGGCGAGGCGCGCCTCCCGCATGAAGTCGTCGACAAAGCCTGCGCGTACGGCCATGTCCTTGCGCATGACTTTCAACGCCACGTCGCGTTCCATGGTGATCTGCCGGGCGCGGTAGACTGATCCCATTCCGCCGCGACCGATACGTTCGACTACCTGGTAATTGCCCATGCGCTGTCCGATCAGGGGATCTACTTCCGTGTCGACGAAGGTGAATTCCTGTTCCCCGATCCGGACGACATCGCCGTGGTTGAGCGACTGGCTTTCGATTTTGACGTTATTGATATAGGTGCCGTTGGAGGAGTTGAGGTCGTCCAGGACATAAGCGTCGCCCCGGCGGATGATGCGGGCGTGTTCGCGTGAGGCTTTGCTGCCGCCGATGCGGATGGTGTTTTTGGAACTGCGACCGAAGGTGATTTCCTTGTCCAGGCCGTATTCCTGTTTCCGTCCGTCGATAGTCGTCACCAGACGAGGCATAATTCCTTCTCCTGTGATTTAATTGCAAAGATAAAATCCGCGTCCATGGGCGCAAATTGTGCCGATTATTGTGGAGGCATTCTGTTAAAGTTATGCCAGCGCCCGCGCGGTGTCAAGAAAAAACGTGTGTACGGCGGCTGACAGGCAAATCCTCGGAAAGAAAGGAACATAATCTTTTTCAGGCTTGACGGTTAAGAGCAAAAAGGTGATGCTAAACTTGTGCCTTTGCTAATTTGCTGTAAGGATTTGGCTTTGGAATGGTGGTTATTGAGGGAGGATGAAAATGAGTACAAGATTATCCTGTTGTCAAAAATGTGGTTTAGCTATTAGCGAGGAATCAAAATTTTGCATGAATTGCGGAACTCACATTAATACAAATGCTGATAGCAAAAATGCGGATTTGAATCCGGGAAATAAATTAAATCCGCATAGTACTGCTGCTGTGATTGTTTGCGCTATTGTTTTCTTTTTCGCGATAATATCTATTCCTTATCATCCATCAGAAGAGGTCAAGAATTTTTCACGAATTATTATTGAAACTAAATACAAGATTAAGAGCGGTATAAATAGGTTTGAACTCGGGGAAGCACGAGGAAAAATGGGCGCAATACTTTCTCATATTGCCGAACAATCTGTGCCCGAACATTTGAAAAAGGCTGCTGAGGATTGTTTGCAGGCTACGGCTGTTTTAGAAGCAAATTTTACAGATTTTCAAACACACGCTAATTCAGTTCTCGCGGCATACGATTTTTTTTCATCTGAACTAAACCAATACCATGACAGATACGATATTGTAGGTGTCATTGCGATGGTTATTGCAGGATTAGTAGCTATATCGAGCGTATGGGTATACGTTGAGGCTTGTAAACGGGGAATTAAAAAAGGAACAACAAAGGGATTATTAGATATTGACCCATTGGGTTGGTTCTTTGCTTGCTTAGGCATTTGGCTGATAGCTTTTCCGCTATTTATGATAAGACGTAATTCTCTACTAAAAAGCGATAAGACAGGTGATGCTACTGTAGATATTCCCCAAAAAGATGATGGGGGCGCACTACATAATAATGTGTTTTTCGATAACAAAATACAAGATTCTCAGGAGTTCAGTAAGCAGGCATACTCCCATGCCAAAGGAGTGACCGAAAATACGATTGATGCGGTGAAAATCCTGTTCTCCGACCCTATGGGTGGGCAGGAAAAGGTGGTCGGTATGCTGGGACAGGCCAAGGCGATGTCGGCGGGGATCGTGTTTATTGCCGCGTTTGTGTTGGTCAGTCTGCTGTTTGGCAATACCGGCCCGGTGGACATGCTGGGCGGTGGCGTGATGCTGACGCAAAAAGAGATGACGCAATATACCGCTGACGCTTTCAAATCCGCTCTCTCCGGCAAGGAAGTCAAATTCAATGCGCCGAGTTTTCGTTGGCGTGCGATTTTGAGCAGCGCGTTTTTCGCGGCGGGAATAGTATTGGCGATTTACCTCATCGGTAAATTCCTGGGCAGCGGCGCGAATCTGCCTGTCAGCATCTTCACCGGCGGCGTCGCCATCGCCCCGTTGGCGCTGGCGGTATTATTGTCCTGGATTTTTGCCAAACTGGATTTTTACACGCTGATGGGCGGGGTCGGCTTTTTCTGTCTGGCGATTTCGATTTTGTTGGTTAACACCTCTTTGGTGAGTATTCAGAAAATCTCCACCCGCGCGGCGGTGTTGCTTACTCCCGGTACTTTTGTCGCGGCTGGGTTCGTGATGTATGTCGGTATCAGGATTTTGGGATAGACAGACGTTTTCTTTCACAACATGCAAGAGGATTAAACCATGGCCAAGGTGTTGAAGGTGGCGCAGATCGGGTGCGGGGCGTTTGCCGAGGGGCAGGACTTTCCCAATTTCGCGGAAAACCCGCGAGTGGAATGCGTCTGGTGCTGCGACATCAACGAGGCGCGCGCGCAAGAAATGGCGAAGAAATTCGGCATCGGCCAGGTGACCACGAAAATCGAAGACATCATGCGAGACCCCGAGGTCGACTTTATCAAGGTCTGCACCTCGCACGAGGCGCACCTGCCGATTATCGAGGCGGCGGCGGCGGCGGGGAAACACATTTTCTGCGAAAAGCCGATGGCGATGGAAAACGAGGAAGGCTTCAAAATTATCCGCGCCGTGCGCAAGGGCGGCGTGAAAATCTGCATCGACCTGAATCGCCGCATGTCGCCCAGCCTCCACGCCTTGCGCAAACGCTGGCTCGCCCATCGCCAGAATCCGAAAAACAACTCCTGGCGCTACACCGAAACCGACCGCCAGCCGTACCCGGAGGAACTGGCTTCGCACTTCCTGGCGCGCGTGCAGGACGACACCGCCAGCTATCGTCTCATCCACCTCGACCCCCTGCGCGGCGGCGGCGAAATCATCGGCGAGACCGTCCACTGGCTCGACCTCGCCTGCTGGTGGTTCGCGCCGCAGGTGCCGACCGCGATTCAGGCTTGGGGCACGACGCGCCTGTACCACGGCGTCAACCTGAAATTCTCCGGCGGCGACACCGCAACTATTCTGTTTAACACTGGCGGCACTTTCGACTATCCCAAGGAAATGTTCGAGGTGACCTGCCTGGGCGCGCTGTTCCGCAACGAATGTTTTCTTGAAAACCAGTATTACGGCATGGGCGACCCTGAGCGCGAAGTCTTCCCGCTGCAACGCGACTGCCTGCCGGAAGTGGGCAAGCAGGGTGGCTTGGATGGATACCAGGAAAAGTATTACGCCCGCGTGAAGGGTTTGGCCAATAGCAAGGAAGGGCACAACAATTTACAGATGGACAAGGGGCACCGGGGAATGCTGGAGGGGTTCGTCGACGCGATCATCAACGATAAGCCTTCGCCGTGCGACGAGGTTTCCGGTTTTCTCAGCACCTATCTTGCGCGGCGCGCGATCGAATCGATCCGCTTAAATCAGCCTCTGCCGGTGCCGCTGGATATGATTTATTTCGACGTGTTGTGATTATGATTAAGCTGAACTGGCAATGCCTAAAATCACGAAAGTTGCTGGCGGCAATCGCCGTGTTAGTATGTTTTGTTGTGTCTGGTTTTTTGTTGCCGTTAATTATCGTCAGCGAGTGGTCACAGGAAATGTGTGCGCTCTGCGGTTCCAAACGCGGAGCGCATAGTTTTCTTGGCATCAGCCATAAACCTTATTATAATGAATCTCCGGTGGAGGCGTGGAGAAAGAAAAAAGGCCGACCATGTCAGCATCAATGGGTATTCATGAGCAGGACCGGCAAAGGTATTCTGGGGAAAAGTTGTTCGTTTTCATGCGGAATAGCGCCAGACATTTATTTGCTGGCTTCTTATCCAAAACTGATGGAATGGATGGTAAACAATAAGAGCGACGATGAGATAGAAACTATATTAACAATAATGGCTGGCGGTTCTCGACAACAGGCACACGATTTTACCAATAAGCTGTTTGAGGAAATGACGGCGCAGGATTAGTTGTAAAAAAATCCGGAGAAGTAATGCAGAAAAACAAAACCGTCCCCACGCTGGAGTGGAAAAACAACGCCGTCAGGATGATTGACCAGACCCTGCTGCCGGAGAAACTTAAGGTTATAGTTGTGGGCGACCCGGCGGAGATGTGGCGGGCGATCAAGCGGCTGGCGGTGCGCGGCGCTCCCGCCATCGGCTGCGCGGCGGCTTATGGCGTGGTTCTGGGGGCGAATAAATCGACGGCGAAAACCGGAGCGGTTTTGCTGAAAGACATCAATAAAACCGCCGACTATCTCGCCACCAGTCGCCCCACCGCGGTCAACCTGTTCTGGGCGCTGGAGAGGATGAAGGCGGTCGCCGTGGCGGAAAAGGGTTTGCCCGTCGTCGCTCTGAAAAAACGCCTGCTCGACGAAGCGCACGCGATCCTCGCCGAAGACACCGCCATGTGCCGCGCCATCGGTGACAACGGCGCGAAGCTGGTTCCCAAACGCAAAGGCGTTTTCGGCATTCTCACCCACTGCAACGCGGGGGGGCTGGCGACCTCCGCTTACGGCACGGCCTTGGCGGTGATCTATTCCGCCTTTGCGCAGAAGAAAAATATCCGTGTCTTCGCCGACGAAACGCGGCCGTTGTGTCAGGGTTCGCGTCTCACTTCGTGGGAGTTGATGCAGGCTGGAGTGCCGGTTACGCTGATCTGCGACAATATGTCCGCGCAGGTGATGCGCGAGGGGAAAATCGACATGATCGTGGTCGGCGCCGACCGTATTGCCGCTAACGGCGACGCCGCCAACAAGATCGGCACCTACGGCGTGGCGGTGCTGGCCAGGCATCACGGCATCCCGGTTTACATCGCCGCGCCTTCCAGCACCTTCGATTTGTCGCTGGCTGACGGTTCGCAGATCCCGATCGAGGAGCGCGACGGCGACGAGATCCGGCGCGGCTTCGGCAAACTGACCGCCCCAAAGGATGTGGCGGTTTATAATCCCGCCTTCGACGTGACCCCCGCGAATCTCATTACCGGCATCATCACCGAACGCGGGGTGATTTCCGCGCCGACGAAGGCGAAAATAGCGCGGATGCTGAAATAGTATTTATCGACGAAGACGGAGGGAGGAAAATGAAAGACTGCCCCAACAAGGAAGAGAACAAGAAGAACTGCCCCTGCACTTACGAGCCTTGTTCGCGCAAAGGCATATGCTGCGAATGTATCGCCTACCACCGCAGAAACGGCGACAAACCTGCCTGCATGAAGTAATCGCAAAAGAGAAGAAATGGATTTTTCAGCAGCAATCATCGGCGGCGGCGCGGTCGGGTTGGCTATCGCCGCCGAACTTTCGGACAAGGTCGAAAGCCTCGCCCTGTTCGAGCGCCACGCGGAAACGGGGCGCGAAACCTCCAGCCGCAACAGCGAGGTGGTTCACGCCGGGATTTATTACCAGCCGGGAAGTCTGAAAGCGGAATTATGCGTTTCCGGCCGTCGGATAATCGAGCGGCTGGCGACGGAGGGGCTGGTCAACTATCGCAAATGCGGAAAACTGATTATTGCCCGCAACGCCGACGAAATTACCCAACTGGAAATCCTCAAAGATATCGGCGAAAAGAACGGGGTGGAAAATCTCACGCTGCTCGGGCGCGAGGAGACTTTGCGCATGGAGCCCCGGATCGCGGCGGTGGCGGCCTTGTATTCGCCCGAAACCGCGATTTTCTCCGCGCATAGCCTGATGGATTTTTTTTGCAAAAAAGCGGAGGACGACGGCGCGCTGGCGGTGTGCGGAGCGGAAGTCACGGGGCTGGAAAAAATCTCGGGAGGATGGCGAGTATATTATCATGACGCGGAAGGCGAAAATTCCTGCACAGCGCAAGCCGTGATAAATGCCGCCGGATTGGGCAGTCAGGCTATCATGCGGCTGGCGGGAATGGTGCCGGAGCAATGCGGCCTGCAACTGCACCTGTGCAAGGGCGAGTATTTTTCCGTGCAGGGAGCCAAGCGGAAACTGGTGAACATGCTGGTCTATCCTCCGCCGGAGAAAAACCTGAAAAGCCTCGGAATCCACACGGTGGTCGATCTCGGCGGCGGCCTGAAACTGGGACCAAGCGCGTTCTACGTCGACGAAATCGATTACGCCGTCGACGGCTCGCACCGGAAAGAATTTTACGACGACGTGAAAAACTATCTGCCTTTCATCGTGGAGAACGACCTGTCTCCCGATATGAGCGGCATCCGCCCAAAGCTCTCCGGCTCGGGCGAGGCGGCGCGCGATTTTTATATCTGTCACGAATCCGCGCGCGGGTTGGACGGTTTTTTTAATCTGGCGGGGATTGATTCTCCCGGTTTGACCGCCAGTTCCGCGATTGGCAAATATGTCGCGGCGCTGGTCGTGGATTTTCTGCAATAGGAATTACAGCCTTGCATCACGCACACCTTTTTCATATCGAACCGGGCAATCTTCAAATCGGCCTGGTGGAACTGCCTGAGGAAGAGGCTCGCCACGCCGGGGGAGTGCTGCGCCTGCGGGAAGGAGCGGCGGTCGATCTCTTCGACGGCGCGGGTGTGACCGCAACCGGGGTGATCGAAATCTGCGACCGAAAAAGGGTGGCGGTGAGGGTGGATGAAATTTCGCGCGCAGAAAAAGATTCCACCAGATTGATTCTCGCCACTGCTATCCCCAAGGGCAAGCGCTGGCAGTTGCTGGTGGAGAAATGTACGGAACTCGGCGTATCCGCGATTCAGCCGGTTTTGTTCGAGCGCAGCGTCTCGCGCGGCGAGGGCGACGCCGACAAGTGGCGGCGCTGGGCGCTGGAGGCGGGCAAGCAATGCCGCCGCGCGTGGCTACCGGAAATTTTCGCGCCGGTGGCTTTCATGCAAATCTTGTCGCTTGAAATAAAAGGCTGCTGCCTGGTGGCGGCGCGGGAAGGAGAAGAGGCGATCAAGTTTGTCGCCCACGCCGCCAGCGCTCCGGAAACGCTGATTCTGATCGGCCCGGAAGGAGGGCTGACGGAAGAGGAAAGCGTCGCCTGCGCCGAGCACGGTTTCGCGCCGGTTTCGCTGGGCAGGCATATTCTGCGTATCGAAACCGCTGCAATGGCGGCTTGCGCGCTGCTGCGGATGCAGTAAGTTTCGATGGAAAATAACACACCTGTAGGGAAATACCACGACTCCCGCATGAGAAAAGCCATTCATTATTTTCTTTACTCTTACATCATGGTTGAAAGAAGCGATTTGTCTTGTCTCGACTTGTCGATGTAACATCCATGATGTCAAGTGTTTAGGTTTTTTAGCGCAAGCGGCGCTGGATGCTTTTTGTTTATCTTTGCTGAATATTGCTGATTGGAATGGTGCTTGTGTTATGTATGATGAGATAAGAAACGTTTTTCAGGAAAAGATTGCGGGAGGAGATGTCATGTGCAGACTTATGAAGATCATGTTGGCGGCAGTAGTGGCGATAAGCATGGGAACTGGCTGGGCAGGCGAAGGCAGGATGAAAAAAGCGCGGCAGATGGATCGCAATAACGACGGTAAAGTGACGGTGAAAGAAGTAAAACGCTTCGAGTGCAATGACACCAATGACGACGGCAAGATTGACAAGCATGAAGTGATAGACAAGAATAACGATGGAGAAATCGGCACCAAGGAGGCGGAGCACGCCGAAAAAGTCGCGGAACGCAGACAGGTGGATACTACCCTGGAAGAACGCTTTGACAAGAACGATGACGGAAAGATCAACGCCAAAGAAGCCCATGTCATACGCCGCTTTGAGCGCAACGATACCAACAACGATGGTAAGATCGACCAACACGAGCGCATGGACAAGAATAACGATGGCGAGGTGAGCAAAAAGGAAGCCAAGCTTTATGAGCGCCGCCAGGTAGACACCGAGCGGGAACAGCGCTTCGACAAAAACGGGGACGGCTGGCTTGATCGCAAGGAGTTAATGCAGGCGCGCTTCCACAAACATTATGATCTCAACCACGACGGCAAGCTGGACGACGAGGAGAAGAAACTTGTGCGCCGCCGAATCGTGGATACGGAAGTGGAAAAGCAGTACGACGCCGACGGCGACGGAATCATCTGCCAGGAAGAAGCGAAAGCCATGAAGGCGGCCAATGTTGAAGAAGGGGAGTAGCTTGTACCGGTTCCACATGATTCATTTATAACTATCCAAAGCGTCGGTTTACCGGCGCTTCTTTTTTGGCGATAAAATACATTTTGAGATTGTGAAAATCTATTTGCGCTACTGAGGATTTCTGGCAAGATTACCGGCGTCAGGCGGCAGGCAAGCCGCGCGAGGATTAACGATTTTATAAGAGAGCAAGCATGAATAAAGATGACATTGTCGATTTGGAGGACGTAGCCGGATTCAAGGTAAGGGCGGTGAAGGCAGGGATCAAGGCCTCCGGCAAGCTTGATTACGGACTGATCCTGGCTGAAGAACCGGTCTCGGCGGGTGGGGTGTTTACTACCAGCAAGGTTTGCGCCGCGCCGGTGAAACTATGCCGCAGGCATCTCAAGGCTACGGCAGGCAAGGTGTGCGCCCTGCTGGTGAACGCGGGCAACGCCAATGCCTGCACCGGCAAGGAAGGCGAGGACAACGCCAAGGCCTGTGCGGCGAAAGTGGCGGAAACTTTCGGTTGCAAAACCGCCGAGACGTTGATCTGCTCCACCGGAGTAATTGGCCATCAGCTCAATCTGCCGGTGATGCTGGGCGGCATAGAAAAGCTGGCCGAGGCTTTTTCCGCTTCTGCCGGGAAAGGAGAATTCGCCCAGGCGATTATGACGACTGATCTGGTGAAGAAAACCGCGTCGGCTAAAATTCCGGAACTGGGCGCGGTGATTTCCGGCGTCTGCAAGGGATCTGGCATGATCGCGCCCAACATGGCGACCATGCTCGCGTTCATCCTCACCGACGCGCCGGTTTCGCCGACGGTGTTGCAGAAAACTCTGGGCGAGATCGCGGAGGAAACCTTTAACCGCGTGACGGTCGACGGCGACACTTCCACCAACGACACGCTCCTGGTTTTCGCCAGCGGAAAGGCGGGCGGGAAAATCATCGACAAGACAAGCGGCAAGCGTTACGCTGCGTTCGCGGAAGGGTTGAAGGCTGTCTGCCTGTCCTTGGCCGAGCAGGTCGCCGCCGACGGCGAGGGAGCGACCAAACTGGTGCGGGTGAATGTCACGGGAGCGAAAAACGACGCCGACGCGGTACTCGCCGCGCGGACAGTCGCCCAAAGCCCTCTGGTCAAGACCGCGCTCTTCGGCAACGACCCGAACTGGGGTCGGATCATCGCTGCCCTTGGGCGCAGCGGCGCGAAAATGGGGGAAGAGAAGACCGATATTTTTCTCTGCGGCGAGGCCATGTTCCAGCAGGGCAAGCCCTGCCGCTTCGACGCGGCGGCGCTGTCGGAACAGATGAAGGCCAAACAGATTTCTCTCGATGTCGATCTGGGGATGGGAAAAGGAAAGGCGACTGTTCTTACCTGCGACTTTTCCTACGACTACGTGAAGATCAATGCCGATTATCATACGTGATTGGGGAAGGCTAAAGCCTCCGAATGAAGCTATTGCCCGTAGCGGATAGTCGTGAATCATGATTTTTTTCTGCAAATGTATTTTATTCGTCAATGTTCTGGTGCTGGCTTTCATCGGTGTGCTATGCGTGTTCGATCTTGATGTCAGCGGCGGCAAGCCACTGGATTATCTGGCCTATGTCGCGGCTTGGTACGCGATTCTGGTAATTCCCGTATCCTCGTTATTTGCAGGCCGCTATCTTTCTGTCAAAAAAGCGTGGCAGACCTTGCCCGGCGCCAATACCAAGGTAGGCGGCAAACATTTGCGGCTTGCGCTCTCGTGCGTTTTGTTGCTTGTGGTGGTTGGCATCCATATCGCTACGATAAAAATTGATAAAGAGGGAAAGGTGAAGGCAGATAAAGGCGAATCGCTGTTGAATGACCTTGAAAAAAAAGTTAAGGAGAGGAAAAAAGCTGGCGAGCAGATTCAGCCTGAGGAATATGAGGTTATCGGGCGGGAATGCGAAGCTCTTATCAGGCAATACCCGCCATACTATCACACTCTCAACCGAATCCGTAATTTATATGCGATTGAATTCATACTTACCTTCCTGGCGTTGGGGCTTCCCCTGGCAAAAAGCATCAAGAATTAATGGCTACTTCCCTTCGTTTCTGTGCAACTGCTGGTTCAGGGACTGGCGGGTGATGCCCAGCAGGTTCGCGGCTACCGACTGGTTGCCGCAGGCGCGGCGTAGCGCCTCGTCGATCAGGAGGTCGCGGCATTCTTTCAGCGTCGGCAGGCGCGCGCCGAACGTGAGTGACGCTTCCGGCAGTGGGAGAGACTGTTCCTGACCCAGTGCCTGCCGGAATACTTCCAGCGACATTTTGCCTGACTTGTGCTTGCTGACCGCGTCGAACACCAGCGATTGCAATTCCCTGACGTTGCCGGGAAAGGGATAGGCTCCCAGCAGGCAGTAGATTTCCTCCGGCAGTGTCGGAGCGGTTTTCCCCAGTTCCTCCGCCGCCTGCTCCAGAAAATGGTTAACCAGCAGCGGCAGGTCGTCCATCCGTTCGCGTAGCGGCGGCAGGTTGACATGGTGCGCGCGCAGGCGGTAATACAGGTCGCGGCGGAAAGCTTTCGATTCCTGTAATTCCGCCAGGTCGCGGTGGGTCGCCACCACGATCCGCGCGTCGGTCTTCAGCGCCCTGTCCGCGCCCAGCGGCTGGTATTCCCGTTCCTGGATCAGGCGCAGGAGTTTTACCTGGCTGGCAGGGGAAAGATCGCCGATTTCGTCGAGAAAGAGAGTGCCTCCAGCCGCCGATTCCAGCATTCCCCTCCGGTCGGAAGTTGCACCGGTGAACGCGCCCCGCCGGTGCCCAAACAGGGTGTCGGAAAAGAGGGTGTCGTCCACTCCCGCTACGTTTACGGCTACGAACTCGCCTTCGCGTCGGCTCAGGTGGTGGGCGGCGCGCGCGGCCAGTTCCTTGCCTACGCCGGTCTCACCGGTGATAAGCAGCGGATGGCTGGTGCGGGAGACCGCTTCCAGATATTGGAAGCAGGAAAGCATCTTGCGATTGCCGGTGATGATTTCAGCGAATGCCTCCGGGTGCTCGATAGAGGCTTCGCCATCGGATGTTCTCAATAGCTGGTTTTCCCGGCGCAGGTCGCGCACTTCCACTACCCGTTTGACCGTAGCCAGCAGGCGGGCGATTTCCACCGGCTTGGCGATATAGTCAAATGCGCCTTGGCGCATACATTCCACCACGGTAGAGACGTCGTCGTCGGCGGTGACCATCACGACCGGAACCTCGGGGAAATCGCGCACGATCAGACCGAGGAGCTTAAGGCCATCCAAATGCGGCATGGACAGATCCAGCAACACCATTTCCGCCGGAGAACTTTTCAGTAGGGGCATAACCTCGCGGCTGTCGCAGACGGAAAGAGCGTTGGTGATCTGGTTGGCGCGCAGGGCGGTGACCACGCTCTTGGCGATCAGCGGCTCGTCGTCGACGACCAGGATGGGATTGTCGGGATACTGGATCATGCGCCTCTTCTTTTTGTTTCGCAGGCGGCGGGGATGGAGACTATCGCGGTCGTGCCGCGATCAGGCTCGGAGTGGAATTGCAGGGAGCCGCCAAGATTTTGCAGGATGCGGCTGGAGATGGAAAGCCCCAGGCCGGTGCCGCCGCTGCCGCGCTTGGTGGTGAAGAAGGGATCGGCCACGCGGCGGAGAGTTTCCGCATCCATGCCGCAACCCCTGTCTTCGACCAGAATCTCGAGCATATTCTTTTCCCTGTCGAAGCGGGTGGAGACGGTTACCGCCTGGGAGGAATCGGCCAGTGCTTCGCAGGCGTTCTGCATCAGGTTTATCACCACCTGTTCGATCCGCTGGGAACTGCCGCGCGCGAGAGGCAGATCTTGGCCGGGATAAACGCAGAATTTGCGGGTGTGTCTCCGGATGAAGTTGTCCAGCAGCGAAACCGCCGATTCCACCAAGCGGTTGACGTCGGCGGTTTCGTCTGCTTTTTCTGGCTGGGGCTTGGCATAGTCTTTCAGTTCGCCGACGATGCGCTTGATGCGGCGCGCGCCTTCCATGATGTCGTCCAGCATTTCCGTGACCATGAGCCGCATTTCACCGTACGGCAAGCCGCCGACGCAGAGGTCGGCCTTGCCGTCGGCGTACTTGTCCAGGATCGGCAGCACGCTGGTCCAGGCGTCCTTGATCAGCGGCACGTTCAGCATGATGAAATTATTGGGATTGTTGATCTCGTGCCCGACGCCGGTAACGAGGGTGCCCAGCGCCGCGAGTTTGTCGGCTTGCAGCAGTTGCTCCTGCTGGAGGCGGGACTGATCCTCGGCCTCTTTCCGCCTGGTTTCCGCCTCGGTGCGCACGGCGATTTCGTCCCGCAGTTTCAGGTTGAGCGAAGTCAGTTCGGCGGTTCGCTCCCGCACGCGGATTTCGAGTTTGTCGTGCGCCGCCTGCAGGTCTGCCTCGGCTTTCCGGCGTTGGCGGCTGTTGACGATATTCTCCTCGGCGACGGTCAGGCGGATGTTGAAAATATCCATGCCGAAAGGTTTGCAGAGATAATCGTCTGCTCCGGCGGCCAGCGCCTGCGCGAGGTCTTCGGGCTGGTTTTTGCCGGTAATCATGAGGATATGGCTGTCGCGGTTAGGGGCGGAGGCGCGCGCCGCCCGGCACAGGTCGAGTCCGGAAATTTCGCCCAGTTTCCAGTCCAGCAGCAGCAGCGGGAAGGATTCCCTTTCTATGGCCTCTCGCCCGGTGATGCCGTTGGAATGAGCCTGCACGCGGTAGCCTCTTTGCGCGAGGACTTCACACATCACCTGTCGCATCACTTCGTTGTCCTCAACCACCAGCGCCTTGCGGATAGACTCATTTTCCCCGTCGCCGCGCCGGAGTATGTCTTTCACCAGAAGGAGAGCGGATTTCATACGGAAAGGTTTGAAAATTTCCGCCTGGATAATTTCCTCTACGCCAGCCGGTAGCTTGTCTTTAGAGTCGCGACCGCTGGCGAGGATGATCGGGGGGGCGGAATCGCCGCAGATCTCTTTCAATCTCTGGAAAAACTCAGGAATTTCCATGTCCGGCATATTCAGGTCGGTCACGATCAAGTCCGGCTTTTGTTCGTTCAACAGGTCTATTCCCCGGGCGAAGGTTTCAGCTGTTCTGACCGAGGCTCCGGCGTGTGTGAGGTAATCGGCGAAGATAAGTCTGACATTATCATCGTCGTCGATAACCAGTATGTCGCTACTGGGCAGCGACAGATCCTGTTCCTGTTCCGGTTCCGTCGGGCTAGCCTGGGGTCTTGCCTGCCCGTTTTCGAGCAGGGAAATGCTGTGCAGCATGATTTCGCGCAGTTGCGCCAGTTGGGAGCGGAGCTTTTCGGGCAGGTCGCGGTTTTCCAGAATTAGTTCTGACAGCGCCAGCGCGCCGCTGTGGAGATTGTTGAGCTTATGCCTGATCCAGGAGGCGCTTTTGCCTTCTGGGTTTGCGCCCGTATTATCGGTGGGGGGATAGGCCTCTGCCATCCAATTTCTCCGACGTACAACATTCGAATTTTTCCCGACCTGTTCAGCAAAGCAGGAATTCGTCTTTTTGTCAAGAAGATATGTTTTATCTCAGCAGCAGGTTTACGGCTGCCGCCGCCGCGAGGAATTTCACCAGCAGGTCGAACGCTTTCTGCGGAATCCTTTTCGCGGCGAATATTCCCAGCAGGGTTCCCGCCACGATAGCCGGAATCATCATGGCATCGAATCTCAGCGAATCGGCGTTGATGTAGCCCAGCGCATAGCTGAACGGCAGTTTGAACGTGTTCAGAATCAGGAACGTCCACGCGCCGGTGCCGAGGAATTCGTTTTTCGGCAGGCTCATTGCGATGAAGTAGACCATCCACACCGGCCCGGCGGCATTGGCTGCCATGGTGGCGAACCCGCCGATCAGCCCTAGCGTCGCGGCGAACCACCACTTTTCCGGAATGCTGAGGCCGTCGCCTTTGCGTTTTACCCACCAGCCTCCAGCCAGCACCGCCAGGACGATAGAACCTATTATGTGTTTCAGATTTTCCTCGGAGAACTGGCAATGCTTGAGAATGAAAAACCCGGCGACGATTCCTGCCGCGCCCCAGGGCAGGCAGCGCAGGACGTAAGTCCAGACCGCGTGGCGCTTGTAATATGAAACCGCGAAGATGTCACCCACCACCAGCATCGGCAGCAGGATGCCGGTAGAGAGACCGGCCGGAAAAACCAGCGCCATCAGCGGCACCGCGAGAATGCCTACTCCCGGGATGCCGCTCTTGGCCACGCCTACGAACATGCCGCAGACCACCGCTAGCGTCCAGAAGAGATAGGGATCGGAAATGGTGGCGAACTGCGGCATGGCGGTCTCCCGGAAGCGGTGTGGCGGTATTGGAGTGTATTTCCTTAGTGCCTGGTCAAAATTAACTGTTAGATATTCAACTAAAACCGGGGAAAAACTTGCATGATAACCAAAAAACGTTCGACCGTCATTCCCGCGAAGGCGGGAATCCAGGAGGTGTTGCGTACGGTTTCCCCGCCTGGATTCCCGCCTTCGCGGGAATGACGAAACAAAGAAAACAGGTTAAGCGCAAATTTATTCTTGACCAAGTTCCGAATGCGAACAAAAAACATATCATCCGGTTTGCGCGCCGCAAGTCGAGATTTTTCGCCGATTTTTTTCGGCGGTCGGCTGGAAAAAGATAAAAATAGTGAACCATTTTCCGGCGGAGGCGTTTGAGAAAGGTGGAAGCGGGGCGGAAGAAAACAACGCGGGTTGCCGGAAGCGGGTCAAGGCTGAAGGCTCGAAACGACAGTTCACTTTTGCCTCCATCCCGCCGGGTATTTTTTTTGGTTCAGGTCGAAGCGGCTTTACGGCGCGCGCGGTTTTCCGCAGACGCGCGCGGGGTCGCATTGTCTCCGGGAGGGCGCGCCATGAAAGCATATGCCGAAAACGAAAAAGAGGAAGAACGCGAGGAAACCCTGGCCTCCGCGCTGGAGCGCGAATGGAAAGGCGCGCCGTGGTACGTGGGCTCCATCGGCGTGCATGGCATGCTGTTCCTGATTCTGCTGATGATCCCGGTGGAAAACAGGCCGAGGAAACCGCGTCCGATTCCTCCGGAAATTGTGCTTGTCGATACGGTTCCTGATGATGACTCCATCGACCTTCCCCCGGATATGCCTGATAATACAAAAGTCGAAGTCGAAGTAATGGACAAGATCGAACCGACTGAAGTCAACGTCACGACCGATATCAATACCGACGCTGATCTGCCCAACGATCTTTCTGCGCCTGAAGACGATCTTCGAGCCAACGTGGATTCCGTTTTCGATAATATAGAGGACAGTCGGCCTCCCACGATTGGCGTCATCTCCAACGGTCCTCCCCCCGGGATGGGCGGTAAGTTCAACAACAGAAGAGGCCCAGGTAAATATATTGCCGGCACCAAGGGCGGCATCAAGAAAACCGACCTTGACACGTTGGCACGCGCCCTGCGCTGGCTGGCGTTGCACCAGGAAGAAGACGGGAGTTGGAGCAACGCCAAATACGGCGGCGGCGGGCATGAGGCCACCGACGTGTCGGTGACAGCGATGGCGACTCTCGCCTTTCTCGCCGACGGTAACTCCTTCAAGTACGGCGAGTACAGAACCAATGTCAGGAAAGCGGTGCAGTGGCTGCTGACCAGGCAGGCGGAAAACGGTTCGATCGGGCCGCACAAATATGAGGCTGCCATCTCAACTATGGCCATGGCTGAAGCATATGCCATGACCGGCGAAGCAAAGTTGCTGAAGTCGGCGCAGAAAGCGGTGGACTGGGCGGTCAGCAGCCAGTGCGCGGCTGGCGGTTGGGACTATAAGCCCTCTTCCCAGCGCAACGACACTTCCGTCGCGGGCTGGTGGACGATGGCGATCAAGTCGGCGAAGACCGCAGGGTTGCATGTGCCGTACGAAACTTTCGAAAAGGCGGCGGAATATTTCAAGCGCGCCACGGTCTGCGAATACGACAGCGCTAAGACCATCTATGCCACGGAAAACGCTTCCAGCATCGCCGATATCGGCGGCGCTACTTCCAAGGCTCCGGCGGCAGGCAGGCTGGTGGCGGTGTCGCTGTGCTGCCTGCAGTTCCTGGGACAGCCCCGTAACGACCCGCAGGTGCGCGCCGCGCTGGGGACGACGCTGGCCAACCTTACCCCGGCCAAGGGCAACTGCGACTTTTACGGCTGGTATTACGGTACGCTGGGCGTTCTGCAGGCGGGTCGCAACTCCAACTCCTGGGATGAATGGCGCGTGCCGCTGCAGAAATATCTTAACGGTGCCCAGGTGCGCACCGGCTCCTGCCGCGAGAACAAGGGCTCCTGGAATCCGGAAACAGACGCCTACGGCGCGGCCTGGGGCAGGGTGGGGCAGACCGCTCTCGGCGCGCTGATGATCGAGGCGAGTTGGCGCTACGGCTATGGCGAAGGCGGGATCATGCGGCATTGACTACAAGTTGATGCAACAGGTGCGGGCTGAAGCCGCTTCCGTTCCGGAAGCGGCTTCTTTTTTATCACTTGCTAAAAAAAATGCCGTAAGCTTTTCCTGTTTTTGTTATAATGCCGAGGTGTTTTATTTTGGAGACTGATAAATATGGCTGAAAAACTGACTATCGCCGCGGCGCAGCTTGGCGATCAGGGAAAACTGGGCGAACTGTTGCTGGCAATTTTCGGGGAAAGCCTGCGCGCGGAGGAAGCGCGTGAGCGGAAAGTCGGCATCGACACCGCTCCGGCGGAAGATACGCTGATGGCGGCGGACGATTTTTATTTTTCCCAGATCGACCTGATGGACTGCTGCTTCTTTGCCCGCGACGGGGAACGCATCGTCGGCGCGGCGGCGTTTAATCCCTATGTTTCGGAAGTGCAGTACGTGGCGGTGCTGCCCGAATATCGCCGTAAGGGGCTGGGGCGGGGTCTGGTCGAGGCAGCGTTCTCGCAGGCGCAGAAACGCGGACTGTCGCATTTGAAGGTAAATATTCCGGCTGATTTCCAGGCCGGGGCGGAGAATTTTTTCGCGGCGCTGGATTTTCTGGAAGTTCGCAAAAGCGTTCTGCTGGGCAGAAAGATCTGAAAATGCGCATCGTGCAGGTGGGAAAATATTACCCGCCCTATCGCGGCGGGATCGAAAGCTTTCTGCATCTTCTCTCGGAACAGCTTGCTTTTCACGGTCATGAGGTGGAGGTGGTGGTCAGCGGCACGAAACTGGCTACTGTCCGGCGGCACGAAAACGGGGTAACCATTGTCGAGGCGGGAAGAGTCGCTTCGGTGCATTCCCTGCCGGTAAGCCCGACCTACTGCTGGCGTGTTTACCGGTCACTGCCGGGAATCATGAACCTGCACGCGCCTAATCCTCTCGCCGACCTGGCCGGGTGGTTATCGTCGGTTCTGACAGGCGGCAAGTCTCCGCTGGTCGTAACTTATCACAGCGACGTCGTGCGCCAGAAACTCGCCGGAAGACTGCTGCAGCCGTTGCTGAAAGCCGTGCTTCGGCGCGCCGCGCGCATCGTCACCACCTGGCCGGGGCAGGAAATCGAATCAGGCGTATTGCGGGAGTTTTCCGAAAAATGCGTCAACATTCCGCTCGGCATCGACCCCGCCCCGTTCGCGGATAGAAAACCTCTGCCGGAAAAGTTACAGGCGCTGAATAGCCCTTACTTTCTCTTTGTCGGACGGATGAGCTGGTACAAGGGGCTGGACGTACTGCTGTCGGCGCTGCGGATTCTACCGGGCGAGGCGCGTCTCGCCCTGATCGGAACCGGCGCGACCGAAAACGAAACCAGGGCTATCGCCGCGGAAATGGGCGTCGAAAAAAAATGCGTCTGGCTGGGAAATTGTTCGGAGGAGGAGAAGATCGGCGCATTGCAGGGATGCCGGTCGCTGGTGCTGCCGTCGATTGCTCCGGCAGAGGTTTTCGGCGTGGTGCAGCTTGAGGCGATGGCGGCGGGCAAGCCGGTTATTAACACCAGCCTGCGCAGCGGCGTGCCCTGGGTCGCCCGCGACGGAAAAGAGGCGCTGACAGTCGCGCCTGGTTCTGCCGACGAACTGGCTGAAGCTTGCAGAAAAATACTTGAGGACGATGATCTTGCCAATCGCCTGGGGGAAGCCGGGCGCGAGCGGCTACGGGAAGAGTTCACCGCGGAAAAGATGGCGTCTAGATATATTGAATTATACCGGGAGATTTGGCCGACATGATCGCGGCATAGTTCTGGACAAAAAAAGACGGCGGATTATAATGACGGCGCATCATTGCCGACGGAGGTGAGAAATGAGCCAGGCGATCCCTGTAGTGTTATATTTTATTATCGTATCCAGCGCGGTGTCCTGGCTGTCGGTCAGGCTGTCAATTTCGCTTGCGCGCAGATGGGACGTGCTCGACCATCCCGTCGGCGGTCGCCAGCACGCGCACGCGATGCCGTTGCTGGGCGGAGCGGCGATGTTTTGCGCGCTGTTGTTGGTGGTGGCAGGGCATGTCCTGGTGCTGCTTTATGGCAGGGAACTCCTGCCCGGGTCGCTGCGCAATTATCTTCCTGAGCCCAGCCCGCAAGCCTTGCGGGGGTTATTGTCTCTCGGCGGCACTTGCCTGCTGATCGTGGCGCTTGGAGTGTATGACGACATTCGCCAGGCCAGCGTCTCCTTCCGCATCGGCGGCGAATTATTCTGCGCGGTAGTGCTGGTATTGATGGGAGTCTGCCCTTCGATGGGCGCGCTGCCGGTGCTGATCGTGTTTGCCGTCAGCGTGGTCTGGATCGTGGGCATTACCAACGCTTTCAATCTGCTGGATGGGTTGGACGGGCTGGCGGGGGGCGTGGCTGCGGTCGCTTCTGGAATCCTGCTGATTTTCATGATGGTAACTGGGCAGGAAGTGGTGGCGGTTCTGCTGGCGGCGATACTGGGTGTGATATTGGGCTATCTGCCGCACAACTGGCATCCGGCCAAGACCTACATGGGCAGCGGCGGCAGCCTGTTTCTTGGTTTTCTTCTCGCTTCGGTGCCGTTTGTCAGCGATTTCATGCAGAAAGACAACGCCAGTCTCGCCCCGTTGATAATGCCGTTGTTGGTGCTGAGCGTGCCGCTGTATGATACCGCCAGCGTCATTTTCCTGCGCTTGCGCAACACTCGCAGTCCCTTCGCCTCCGATCACAACCATCTGGCTCATCGCCTGCGTCGTCTCGGGCTGAGCGTGAACCAGACGGTCGCGGTTATCTGCCTGCTGGGAACCGCCACTGGCTTCGCCGCACTGCTGTTACGCAAGGCCGACAACATTGACGCGGCGTTCGTGTTGCTGGCGGTGGGCGCGCTGTTCGCCATTTTTGTCGTTATCGAGCGGGTGCACCTGGCGCACTACGATTCGCACCGCGTCGTGGAGGTGAATGCGCGTTGCTTTTTTCGCAACAAGGAGGAGGAGACGGTTTACGAAGGAATGGTGCGGGTGCTTACTCCCCGGCGGATTGAATTCTCCGCCAGCGCCTCTTCGACCGCCTTTTTCGCCAGTTGCATGGCGGAGGGGAAAAACGCCACGATTGAAATCATGGGCAAGCCCGCCGACCCCCCGCTGGTTTTGATGTGTTCCATCCGCAGCGTCTGGCACGGCAACGAGAACGAGTGCTACCTGGGGCTGATGCCGCTGTATCCCGATGAAGGCGAACAGGATTACGCCTCCCGCTGGATGGAAAAGGCGGCGTATCCCGCCCGGGGGTAGCCTGTGCCGGAAGAAACCAGCGTGCCAATCGAGAAGCCAATCAGGGTTTTGTTTGCCGACATCACCGCCATCCTGGGCGGGGCGGAGCGGAGCCTGCTCGACATTCTGGGCAGTCTCGACCGGCGGGAAGTGACGCCTGAAGTCCTGCTGTTCGAGCAGGGGCCGCTGGCAAACGAAATAGAAAAACTCGGCGTGCCGCTCCATTTTATCGAATTGGGAGGCACACGCGCAATCAGCCGCGCGGGGGGCGGGGGAGTGTCGGGGCTGATCCGCGCGTTTGCCGATGCGCTGCGTTGCGCGCGCGAGATGGCGCGAATAATCAAGCGGAAAGAAATCGCGCTGGTTCATTCCAACACCTACAAAACCCATTACCTCTGCGTTTTGCTGAAATTGTTTGCGCGTGTCCCTTTCGTCTGGCATCTGCGTGATCTGACGAGGCCGACGCGGGAAGGAAAAATCTTTTCCTGGCTGGCCGGAGCCGTGCCGGATGCGCTGATCGCGAATTCGCGCGGGATGCGGGACAGTCTCCGCTCGGAGAAAGCCCGGCGATGCGCGGTCATAATTCCCAATGCCATTCGCGTTGGGGAATACGAAAACGGAAAGCGGGAACCGAGGAGAAAGGAATGGGGGCTGGCGGAAAGCGACCTCGTGATCTTGCACGCAGGCATGTTTTGTCCGCTGAAAAACCAAGTGGCGGCAGTCGAGATTCTCGCCGTCGCGGCGAAGAAAAATCCGGGCGCAAAACTGGTGTTGGTGGGCGACGAAATCTATGCCACTGCCGACCCGGATCTAAAAAATTACAAAACGCTGGTAAGGGAGAAAGCCGTAGCGCTCGGAGTGGCGGATAAAGTGATATATGCCGGCTTGATCGACGACATGGCCGACGTGTACGCCGCTGGTGATCTGCTGGTGAGTTGCTCCAATCCGCCGGAATCTTTCGGGCGTTGTCTGGTCGAGGCGATGGCGGCGGGGCTGCCGGTGGTGGCGTTCGATGCGGGTGGACCTTCCGAAATAATCGTCGACGGAGAAACCGGCATCCTCGTCAGGCACGGCGACGTCGAAGCTATGGCCGAAGCGGTGGCGCAGTTGCTGGGCGAACCGGAGCGCGGAAAAGCGATGGGGCAGGCCGGGTGCGCGCGTGCCAAGGAGTTGTACGACAGCCGCCGTCTGGGCAGCCAATGCGCGGAAATCTACCGGAAGATTCTGCAAGCATGAGCGAAACGAAACATATTCCCTCGCCAGAGGAGTTGGAAAAATTCTCCGCCGGGATCAAGTCGGCCATGCCTGCGGAGAGGCCGGGTTTGCGACGCGGCTTGAAAATCCTGCGCCAGCGGCTGGCCGCCGGTCAGCCTTCCGACCGGATCTGGAAAGAGATGCAAGGCCGCTACGCGGAATCGCGGGAACTTTTCGCGTGGCGGCGGAAAAACCTGCCCCGGCCGAAATTCCCCGACGATCTGCCGGTGGCGGTGCTGCGCGAGGATATCAAGGCAGTCCTGGAAAAATCGCAGATAACGATTATCGCGGGCGAAACCGGTTCCGGCAAGACCACGCAACTGCCGAAAATCTGCCTGGCAATGGGGCGCGGAGTCGGCGGCGCTATCGGCTGCACTCAGCCCCGCCGCATCGCCGCCATCAGCATGGCCGAGCGCGTGGCCGAGGAATTGGGCGGCGAAACCGGCGGCGACGTCGGCTATCAGATCAGGTTTGATTCGCGGGTCTCGCCGAAAACCTTTGTTAAATTCATGACTGACGGCATCCTGCTGGCAGAAACCCAGGGAGATAAATTTCTCTCCGCCTACGATACTATAATTATCGACGAGGCGCACGAACGCTCGCTCAATATCGATTTCCTGCTAGGCTATCTGAAAAACATTCTTCCGGCGCGCCGGGATTTGAAAATCATTGTCAGTTCCGCGACTCTGGACGTGGAGCGATTCAGCGAATTTTTCGAGGGCGCGCCGATCGTGCGGGTGGAGGGGCGGACATATCCGGTCAGGGTGCGTTACCGCCCCGCCGCCGGCGAAGACACCGACCTCTCCGCGCAGGTGGCGGAAGTGGCTGCGTCCCTGGTGTTGAAGGAAGAGCCGGGCGACATTCTCGTCTTTCTCAGCGGCGAGCAGGATATCTGCGAAACCGTCGACGCGCTGGAACGGAAAGCACTTCCTGAAACCGAGGTGCTGCCGCTGTACGGCAGGCTGACTCCCGCCGAGCAGCGTAAAGTTTTTCATCCCGGCGTGAAGCGCCGAATCATAGTCTCCACCAACGTGGCCGAGACTTCCGTGACGGTGCCGCGCATCCGTTACGTGATCGATTCGGGGGTGGCGCGCATCAAGCGGTTCGATTACCGCACGCAGGTGGAGCGGCTGCTGATCGAGCCGATTTCGCAAGCCAGCGCCGAGCAGCGCAAGGGTCGGTGCGGCCGCTTGGGGTCGGGCGTGTGCGTGCGGCTGTACCCGGAAGACGATTTCTTCGCGCGACCGGAATACACTGATCCGGAAATCAGGCGCAGTTCGCTGGCAAGCGTGATCCTGCAGATGATGAGCAGCGGCTTGGGCGCGGTGGAGGAGTTTCCCTTTATCGAGCCGCCGACTTCCGCCATGATCCGCGCGGGTTACGACGAATTGCTGGAACTGGGCGCTATCACCGAGGACAGGCAGCTTACCGAAACCGGCAGGCAGATGTCGCGCTTTCCGCTGGAGCCGCGGTTTTCGCGGATGCTGCTGGCGGCGGCGAAAAACCAGGCGCTGGAGGAAGTGTCGATCATAGTCGCGGCGCTGTCGATCCAGGATCCGCGCGCGCGCCCGGTCGAGAAACAGGGCGAGGCCGACGCGGCGCACAAACGCTTCCTGACCCCGGAATCGGACTTTCTGGGGTGGCTGAAACTGTGGGAGTTTTTCCAGGATGCGCAGAAATCCGCCGACAGCAACAGCAAACTGCGGCGAGTCTGCACTCAGCATTTCCTGTCTTACCAGCGGATGCGGGAATGGGTCAACACTGTCCGGCAACTGCGGGAACTGGCGAAAACAAATAACCTGTCAGCCAACCGCGCCAAGGCTTTACCGGAAGCGGTTCACCAATCCCTGTTGGCGGGTCTTCTCAGCCGCGTGGGGCGGTACGACAAGGAAAGCAAGGATTACGCAGGCACGCGCGGCACGCGATTCCATATTTTCCCCGGATCAGGCTTATTCAACACCGCGCCCGTTTGGGTGATGTGCGCGGAACTGGTCACTACCAGTCGCCTGTTCGCACGCTCAGTCGCCACGGTCAAGCCGGAATGGATCGAACTGCAGGCAGGCGATCTGCTGAAGCGCTCCTACAGCAACCCGCAGTGGGACGCGCCGACTGGGTTCGTGCGCGCGGCGGAACAGGCGACGTTGCTGGGGCTGACCATCGTCGACGGGCGGCGGCGCGACTACAGTATGATAGACCCCGTCGAGGCGCGCCGGATTTTCATCGAGGACGCGCTGGTAAAACGGCAACTGCAAAGCTCGCGCGATTTCTACCGCCACAACCGCAAGCTGGTGGAAGGAATCGAGGAAACGCAACACCGTCTGCGCCGTACTGATTTACTGGTGGACGACGCGGCGATTTATGATTTCTACGACCGGCACCTGCCGCCGGAAGTGTGCAGTCGGGTGTCGCTGGAAAAATGGCTCGACCGCGCCGAAAAGAAACATCCGCGCCTTCTTTTTCTGCGGCGGGAAGACGTGGAGATGGTTTCTTCCGGCGGGTTGGACGGCAGGAATTTTCCCAAGAAAATCGCGGCGGGGGAAATGTTGTTCAAGGCGTCTTACGCCTTCAATCCCGGCGCCGACGACGACGGGGTGACCTGCGCGGTGCCGGTGGGAGTTCTGCCGCATCTGGAAAAATGGCGTTTCGACTGGCTGGTGCCAGGGCTGCTGGCGGAAAAGGTGGCGCTGCTGCTGCGGGGCTTGCCGCGGGGACTGCGCAAGGAACTGGTGCCGATTCCGGAGACCTGCGGAGAATGCCTGAAACTCCTGAAGCATTGCGAAAAGCCGCTGGAGGAGGCGCTGACCGCCGCGCTGATAAAAATCCGTAAAATCAGAATAGTGCCGGGCGATTTCCGGTTGGATGATTTGCCGGAATTTCTGAAAATGCGTTTCCGCGTCATCGACGCCAATGGCAACGAACTATGCGCCGGTCGCGACCTGGAAAAACTACGCGGTGAGTTGTCGGTCGCCGCGCGTGAAACGCGGGTGGAGATTTCCCGCGAAAAATACGAACAGACGGAAATCACGGACTGGGTTTTCGGCGAGTGGCGCGAGCAGATCGAAATGGAAGGAACTGGCGGCAAGTGCGTCGGCTTTCCCGCGCTGGTCGACGAGGGCAAATCCGTGGCATTGCGGATTCGCGACTCGCGCGCGGAAGCGGCCTGCCTGACGCGCTTCGGCCTGCGGCGGCTGTTTGCGCTGCAACTGGACTCGCAGTTACGTAACATCAGGAAAAGTCTGGCGCTGGGCGACAGGGCGAAATCCGTTTACGCCTCTTTCGGCGGAAAAATAGAGGAATTGAAAAACGACATTCTCGGCGCGACCCTGGACGAAGCGTTTGACCTGGTCGAAAATCCGGGAATAAAAGATGGGGAGGATTTTTCCCGCCGGTTGGAGCAGGGCAGGGGAGAGGTGTTCGGGCTGGCCTATCGTTTCGGCGAAGCTTGCGACGCTTTTCTGCCCGAAGCGGGGAAAATCGCTGTGGAGATTTTCCCGGCGGCTAAAGGTCAGGCTGTCGCCGCCGCGCGGGGAGAAATGATCGAGCAGTTGCAGGCGCTGATCTTTTCCGGATTTCTGCGGGAGATGAAACTGGCCGACGTCGAGGCGATGCCGCGTTACCTGGAGGCGCTGCGGCTGCGGTGGGAAAAGCTTCGCGTCAAGCCCACGCGGGATCGGGCCAAGGCGGAGGAATTCAATCCGTTCTGGCAGAACTACCAGGCGCAGCGCCGACGCGAACTCGACGCGACCGGTTTTATCGGCGAGGAGCTGCGCCAGTTCCGCTGGATGCTGGAGGAATTCAGGGTTTCCCTGTTCGCGCAGGAAATCAAGACCGCGTATCCGGTTTCGCCCAAGCGGTTGCGGGAAAAATGGGAGCTGGTTTTGCGTGCGGCGCAGAAAATGTGGCAATAAGTCAAGCGCGCGCGCAAGATACTTTACAGCTTGTTGTGAAAATCCTTGACAGCTTGCCGATAAATTAACACTATCTACAGTTGTAGTTGTAATATAATAATATTCTTTCTCGCAAATTTTACGAGGCGTCTATGTCACGGCCGGATTTGAAAAATATTGTCGACCGCATTGTCGATTTGCCTACCCTGCCTCAGGTTGTTACCACCATCATGACGCTGTTGGAGGATCCGCAAAGTTCCGCCAAGGATATCAACGATGTCATGCGTAACGACCCGGCGCTGGCGGCGAAAATCCTGAAGCTGGTCAATTCCGCTTTTTATGGCCTTCCCAACAGCGTAAGTTCTATCCAGCAGGCGATTGCGATTCTTGGATTCAACACGATCAAGAGTCTCGCCATCAGCGCATCGGTGTTCGACCTGTTCGGCGACGGAGAAGGGGATTTTTCCTACGAGGATTTCTGGGCTCACTCGGTCGGCACCGCGACTGTTTCAAATTTTCTGGCCAAGCGCGAGCCAGGCGTCAATCCCGACACCGCATTCGTTATCGGCCTGCTGCACGGGATGGGAAAGCTGGTGTTGGATCAGTACACCCCGTCCGAGTTCCAGAAAATTATCGCCACCGCCAAGGAAAACCAGTTATCCTTCGCCCAGGCCGAGGAAGAGTTACTGGACACCAGTTTCTCCGAACTGGGCTACTGGCTGGGTAACAAGTGGAAACTCGCCGTCACCGTGCAGGAAGCGCTGCGCTTTCAGGGAAACCTGGCGGAATGTCCGGAAAGAAGCCGGGTTTACGCCGCTATCCTGAATTTCTCCAGCTATATCTGCCGCCTGAAAAAATACGGCGCCAACGGCGATTTCAACAAGCCTTCCCTGCCGCGCGATGCTTGGGACTGCCTGCATATCGACCGCGACGAACTGCCGGAAATGATAGAAAAAATCAACATCGAACTGGAAAACGCCAACAGCTTCCTGCAGGTCATTCAGTCGTAATTCTTTAAGCCAAATATGTCCACGCGCGGCGGATTTTGCCTGCTCAGGGAAAAATCTGCCGGAGAAATTGCCGCAAAAAAAAAGCGCATTCCCGCAAATATCCCCTTGCACAACTTTTACCGTATTCGTAACATATTATCAGGCCATGAGTTTATGGTAATTGTTTTCAATATGTCGCCAGCTTCTGATTCTGGCACGCTTATTGGAATACATAGGGCGACGTGAAACCGTTTAACAGGAAAAATCATGGGTACCTGGATTGACAGTCTTTTTCAGCGCGAAACTTTGCCCCTGATGGATGCGTCGCTGGGTTTTTCCTACCAGAAACAACTGGCGATCATGAACAATATCGCTAATGTCGAGACGCCGTATTACAAGCGCAAGGTCATGCCTGAGCAGGAGTTTACCCAAACCCTGTCCGAGGCGATCGAGGCGCGGCGCGATAGTCACCCCTCGTATTTCGAGATCGGCGACACGCCGTCGATCGATTTCGCGGGCGGACATTATCCCTTTGCCCGCGCTGACGCCGGGCAGGAGTGGGGGCCAGAGCGTCACGACGAAAATTCGGTGGTGATTGAAAAGGAAATGTCTGAGCTGGCAAAGAACGGCATGATGGTTGAAACTTTGCAGAAAGCTTACAAGAAGAAGCTGGACTCTTACCGCGACGCGTTGCGCGACCGGGTGGTCTGATTAGGAGATGGGTAATGAAAACAGGTGTCTGTAAGGAACGTGCGAAATTCGCCTGCGAGGCTATCGGGAATCTTGCCCGACAGGTGCGGCGCTACTGCCTGTCGTATCCCACCAACATCCAGGCGATGCGCGGGCGCAAGCGGGTGGCGGAGTTGAAAAAATTCATCGCTAACGCCAACTCCCTGCTGATGCAACTGGAGCGGATGCTGAAACTCGCACGGGATATCGAGGCGATGGATATGCTCAACCACGAGCAGATCGAGGCGGAAGCGGAACTCGTGCGCGAAACAGTGGGAAAACTCGCCTGCGAACTGGCGGAAGTCAACTAAACGTACGCGGAAAGGTTTTTCCGAAGTTTTGCATTCTGAAACATTACGGTAACCGAAAATAAAAGGCGGACGAAAAAGATGGTAGGCGGCGTTTTCACCATGATGGATATCAGCGCCAGCGCACTCCGGGCGGAACGCGCGCGGATGAACATGCACGCCAACAATCTGGCAAACGTGAACACCACCCGCGACGCCGACGGCAACCCCAACCCCTACCGGCGCAAGGTGATCCATTTCAAGTCCGGCAACGTGGACATGACCGGCTCGGAAAAGCTGGGGGTCTCGGTTGACAAGATCGAGGACGACACCCGCACCGACCTGATCTACAAGTACCAGCCCGGTCATCCGGACGCGATTACCGAAGGCGAGAAAAAGGGTTTTGTCGCTTATCCCAACGTGCAGGTGCCGCTGGAGATGGTGGATATGATGATGGCGGTGCGCGCTTTTGAAGCAAACCTGACGGCGATGGAATCGGCCAAGCAGGTGTTGCGCGGGGCGTTGCAGATTATCGCCTAGAAGTTTACGGTTAGTGTTGATAAACTTTTTTGACTGGACGACCGATAATACTTGTGGATTGTGTGCTGACGGAATTATTGGTTACAGGGGCGCGAGCGGAGTATAATAAAAGGAAGGCGTTGTTGGCCTGACCTGGAGAAAGATAATGGCGTTGGATCCTGTCAACATCGGCACTATCGGCGGCGCGGGCGCCACCGGCGACAGTCGCAAACTCGGGGCGACCGATACTGCCAATGGCGCTGATTTCAAGAAATTCCTGCTGGACAACCTGAACAAGGTCAACGAAATGCAGCAGGACGCCGACCGCGCGGTGGAAGGCCTCATGACCGGATCGGAAACCGACATCACCAAGGTGATGGGCGCGGTGGAAAAAGCCGACGTTGCTTTCCAGACCTTGATGGCGGTTCGAAATAAACTGGTTGATTCCTACCAGGAAATATTGAGAATGAAGATATGATATAATAGACGGAGGAAACAGAGACGCGAATATCCTTTCAGGCAACAACCCCGGGCGCGATGCGTCATGGGGTTTCAGGCGTTTTAGGGATATTTTTTTTGCCGCAGGTTTCAATTTCAATCGGAAATAGTTGCTGAGTTGCTCGCGTTTTCTTCGAAAACGCTCACATAAAGAACTCCCTCTCCCCTTACAAGGGGAGAGGGTCGGGGTGAGGGGATTGGACAAAAGGTGCGCGAAAGTAATGTGGCAAGGCGAAGCCTTGCCACTCAGTAACTCAGTAACTTAACACAGACGAATGCCGCGTAAAAGGGGGCCGCGTCTTGACAGGCGGGGAAAAGAACGGAGGCGCGGCGCATTCCGGGGGGAACGGGGATGGAAATTATCAAACAGTTGATGAACGAGGCGCGGTCGGTTCTGCAGGAAATGACCAGCACCCAGAAAGCCAGCGTGATGACGCTGGTGCTCACCGTTGCGGTGTCGCTGGCGATGGTGATGTGGGTGGGCAGCGGTACCGACGAAAAAGGCATGGTGCCGCTGCCGCGCAAGATCGATCCGGGGCAGGCCAAGGAATTCAAGGATAGGCTCGAGGCCAACGGCATTACCCCGGTCGAGTTCCGCGACGACTATAAACTCTGGGTGCCGATGGATCTCTCCCGCAAGGCGGTTCTCTTTCTGGCGCAGGAAAATCTGTTGCCAAAAGACGAGGGCGACGGCTTTCAGGAAACCATCAGAGCCTGGCACTTCGCCGACACGCGCGAGAAATCGCAGGAAGCCATGCGCGCCGCGCGGGCGGTGGAGATGAAACTGCTTATCGAAAGCATCGACGACGTCAAGGACGCGAAAGTCGTCTACAGCGACGAAGGCGCTAACAGCCTCTTCCGCCCGCAGATGCGGCCCAGCGCCTCGGTGCGGGTGGTGATGAAGCTAGGCAAGTCGCTCAATCCCGAAATGGCCAACACCATTATCGCCCTGGTCGCCGCCTCCAAGGCGGGGCTGGAGGAAAAATACGTGGTCGTGACCGACCAGAGCGGCAAGCAATTCAGCGCCCGCGCCCCTGACGACATGAATTACGTCGCCGCGAAAAAGTGGGAGATGGAGCGCAAGCTCAACGACGATCTCAAGGACAAACTGGAAAACCTGCTGCTGTCGAGCGTGCCCAATATCGAGTTCGGCGGCGGGGTCGACGCCTTCGTCTTCCACACCGTCGACTTTGACAAGGTGGAGGTGGAGACTCTCGACTTCCGCGAGGGACAGATTACCCGTGAACGTACCGAGAAGCGCGAAATGAGTAATACCAAGCATCCCGGCAATCAGGTGGGCACCGGCCCCAACGTCGACCGCGCCGCTAACGTGAACGCCGCGGGCGGCGGCACGGTGGAGGAGACGAAGGAAAGCCGCAAACTCGCCGAGCGGAGTTTCCAGCCCGGCCACCGCAAGGAACTCCGCACTGTCGCGCCGACAGTCATCGACAAGAGCGTCAGCGCCCTGATCCATCTTCCCTACCAGTACCAGCGCGACGCTGACGGCAAGATCATTCCCGAAAAAACCGCCGACGGCAAGGAAGTCATCGACCCCGTCACCGGCCAGGTCAAGGGCATCAGGGAATCGACGCAGGCTTTCTCCGCCGCCGAGCAGGACAAGCTGAAAACCCTGATCGCGCGCGCGGCCGGAATCAAGACCGCCGACATCGCCGACAAGATCGACCTGAGCTTCGTCCCCTGGCAGCCGCGCACCGAGCCCGACCCGCTCCCGCCTCCGGCCAGCACCAAACTGTTCAACATGATCAACGAGAAATTTGTGCCCATCATCATGGCGGTCGTGCTGTTCGGTGCGGTGTATTTCATCTATGCCCAGGCCAAGCGCTCCATCGCCTCGGAGGAGATTGTGATTCCCGGCGAGGAAGACCTTTCCGCCTCCTTGCTGCCCAGCGTGAGCGAGGCCGACCAGAACCAGGCGTCATTCGAGGCCGTACGCAATAAGATTTCCGACGCCGTCGCCGAGGATCCGCGCAAGGCCGCCAACCTGGTGCGCCGCTGGATGAGCCGGGAGAGCTACTGATGCCAGCGCAGAAAAAAGTCTCTGACGGAGTCACCACCGGCCTGCGCAAGGCCGCCATCCTGATGATTTCCGTCGACACCGAAACCGCCTCCAAGATCATGGGCAATCTCAACACCGACGAGATTGAAAAACTGTCGATGGAGATCGCGCGCCTCAGCGATGACATCCTGCCGGAATTGCGCGACTCGGTCGTCAAGGAATTCTACCAGTTGCAACTGGCGAGCAAATATGTCGAAAGTGGCGGCTTCGACTACGCGCGCACCCTGCTGGAAAAAAGCCTCTCGCCCGAGGAAGCCGCGGCGATTCTGGAAGGGCTGGAGCAGTCGATTCAGGAAACGCCTTTCCACTTCCTGAAACAAGCCGCCACCGACAACCTCCTCACTTTCATTTCCGAGGAGCACCCGCAGACCATCTCGCTCATCCTCGCGCACCTGCACCCGAAACAGTCGGCGGAAGTGCTGGCCGGGCTGACGCCCAAGAAACAGCTTGAAGTCGTCAAGCGTATCGCGCATATGGAACAGACCACTCCCGAGGCGATTCGCATGGTCGAGCAGGGGCTGGAATCGCGCTTCGACGGCATCGTCAACCAGGATCTGGAGCGAGCGGGCGGCGTGGAGAACATAGCCGAAATCCTGAACCTCGTCGACCGTACCACGGAAAAAGGCATTCTGGAAAATCTGGAAGAGGAAGACCCGGACATGGTCGAGCAGATCCGCCGTCTGATGTTCGTCTTCGAGGACGTGATCCTGGTCAACGACAAGGGTATCCAGTCGGTGCTGAAAGAGGTCGAGCACGACGAACTCGCCCTCGCCCTCAAGACCGCGTCCGAGGAACTGCAGGCCAAGATTTTCAAAAACATGTCGGAGCGCGCCAGCCAGCTTATCAAGGAAGACATGGAATTCATGGGGCCGGTGCGCCTGTCCGACGTGGAAGGCGCCCAGCAGCGCATCGTCGACATCGTCCGCCGCCTGGAGGAAGCAGGCGAAGTAATCATCCAGGGCCGCGGCGGCGACGAAGATATCGTGGTGTGATCGCGGGTGGTGGGCTGACAGGGTGACGGGTTAATGTCCAAGAAATACGAACCTGAGGATGAAGAACTTCGGCATTTGCAGGAGGACGATCCGGAACTCTATGCCGAATTGTTGCGCAGGATGTGCGTCTTTGAAGACATCTATCTGCTTTCCGACGATTCGCTGACAACTCTATTGCCGCAGATCGAACTGGGAGAATTGGCGTTGGCGTGCAAGACGGCTTCCGATGTACTGCTGGCGAAGTTGTGCCGTGCGTTGGGAAAAACTGAAGGCGATAGGTTGAAAGATGCAATCGACGCTATCGGCATTGCGAAACTTGCCGACATCGAAGCGGCGCAGGAAAGGATTATAGATATCGCCAAAAGGCTCGACAATAAAGGGGGAAAATCGACCCCCCTCCCGTTGAGTGATGGGAGAAATTACCGCTAAAAAACTTAGTCCCCTAGTCCCTTAGTCTCTTAGTCCCCCAGGTAACCGCATGACCGACATTCACCAGAACCTCATCAAAGACGAAGACGCCGCCGGTCTCCGGCCGGTGCCGTTCCAGTTCGAGGACGTCAGGATGATGGCGGCCAAGATATTGAAACGCGCTGCGGAACAGGCAAAGCACAAACTGGACGCCGCCGGGGTGCAGGCGGTAGATATCGAAAAATCCGCCTACGATGACGGCTATAAAAAAGGCTACGACGAGGGCTTCCCCAAGGCAGAAAAAGACGGCTATGCCGCCGGGGAAAAAGCCGCGCGCGAGGCGTTTGAGCAAAAGACCAAAACCCTGGCTCCGGCGCTGGCGGGGCTGCTGAACCTGCTGGAGGAAAACAAGCTGCGCCTGCAGGCCGAGGCCGAGGCTGATTTGCTGAACCTGTCACTGGCGGTAGCCCGGCGGCTGGTGCGGCGCGAGCTGTCGGCGAATCCGGACATAATCAGGTCAACGCTGCGGGAAGCGATTGCGCTGGCGACCGACCGCACCGACCTGGTGGTGTGCGCCCATCCCGAGGACGTGGCGGTGATGGAGGAGGAACTGCCGCAAATCCGCCGCGCCTTCACCGACCTGGGCAAGGTCAACCTCGTGCCGGATGAAACGCTTGCGCGGGGCGGGCTGCTGATCCGGGGGCGGGAAAACGAAGTCGACATGCGGCTGGAAAAACAACTGGAGGCAATCGAAAGCGCGCTGCTGGCGGGTGAACGGAGAGGCGAAGCGTTTCCGGAAACGGCAATCGCGCCCGGCGAAATGCCGGAGGTTCCCGCCTCTCCCGCGCCGAAGCCTGAGCCGCGCCCCGCCGCGCCCGAGCCACCGCCTGCGGGAAAGGCCAAGCCGCTCCCCGCCAGCGACATCCCCCCGCCGCCAAGAAAACCGTCGGGACTGGACGGCCTGACCAATCCGCCGCCGGGGTAGGATCAATACGATTTAGTTAAGGAAATATCGTTCTATTGGATAGTAAAATTTACGGATCGTCATTCCCGCGGAGGCGGGAATCCAGTGGGGAAATCTTACGCAACACCGCCTGGATTCCCGCCTTCGCGGGAATGACGACGCAAAATTATTTCCCTAGTTAATCCGTCGCAATATTGAAATAGGGACGGACATGAAAAAAATCGCATTCGCAGCCATGGCAATAATGTTACTCGCGACGGCGGTTGTCTTTTTCGCGTTGCAGCGTGCGTCGATTCGGCAGGCGTTGGGGAACAACCCGCTTAAGGAAACGCTGGGAAAAGCCAAGTGGATCAAAATAATCGACCACGCGGCGAAGAAGTCGATAATCGCTACCGACGCCGCCGAGATCGAACAGACGCTGGCGTATTTTAACGAATGGACAGACGCGCGCGAGGTCGACGAAGACGAGATACCGGAACTGGGCATTGCGACAGTCATATATTGCCTCAGTCCGCAGGGCGAGTTTCCCAGCATCCTGGTAAATATAATGCCCGACGACGAGGTGATGATCGTTCGGTCGCTGATCAGGACTGAAATATACAAGATGCCTGACTACTGCGACGCCGTGCGGAGGCTATGCAAAAACAGGGGGCTGGAACTGAGCGAAACCGGTGCGCCGCCATTTTTCCCTGAGCTTAACACTGAAGAGACGCTGAAGGAAGGGGCGGCGGAGAGTCAGTCGACAAGCGTTTGGCAGCGATGTGTAAACGCCTGCGCCACCTGCGCAATCAAGGAGAGCTATGAAAATCCATGTGCTGATTTTTGCAATATGCCTGATTTCATGCGGGTGTCAAAGATCGACCGGGTATCTGCCGGATTTTGCGGAGATGAAAACGCTTGCGGGAAAAGCCGAGGGAATAGGCGACAATACGGACGAAGTCAGAAATGATTTGTTTTCGATTCTTTACTTTTGGAAAAAATTTGGCCTGAGGGAAAAAGCTCTGGCCAGATTGAACGGTTTCCTCCCGTCCGAATCCGGCAATTCGATTTTCCTTGAATGGGGCAGCGAAGATTGCGCGGATTACAATCTTGCCGTACTGTTCCGCAATGAGGCGGGGCGGGCGGAAATCCGTTATTTGCGGGAAGTCTTTGATTTCACAAGCGGGTCGTTTTCCCTGCAATCGGCTATTGCGGATTCCGAATTCGACAGACTTTGCCAGGAGTTGGGCGAAGCCAATTTTGAATCGATACGCTCTTATTCCGGCGACGACGCGCCATGTTTTTTCCTGACGGCGAAATTGACCGGCAAAGTAAAACATCTGTGTCTGGCGGATTGTGTCGAAATAGAAGAAGACCCCGGAGTCAAGGATGAGGAAATTGAAAACATGACCAGGGACGAGATAAAGACCAATCGGGCGATTTATTTTATTTTAGCAAAGACGTACGCGATGAGTAAAAAGCGTAACGCGGAATGTAAATAAGCGATGGCGAAGTGTAAGTCTCCGGCAGGCGTTGGCGCGCCGAAACTTGCCCCGCTCCGCGCCCGGATAGAAATCTTATAGGCTACCCGATGGATAACGGCAAAGGCACATATGTGGGCAGTTATTGAAATAATCGCATACTTTTTAGGCGACCTTGCTTTTGAGGTAATATTTCAATTGCTGGCAAATTTTGTCGCGGAAATTATCGGGCGGAGTTTCCTCTGGGGTTTTCGCGATTTCAACCAGCGAAGTTCCGCGTTTTATATTGGTTGTTACTGCTTGTGCGGCCTGGCTATCGGACTGGTAAGTGTTTGGCTGTTCCCGGCGCTGTTCATAAAAGCGCAGTGGCTGCGGATGGTCAATCTGCTGTTTTCCCCGGTTGCGGCGGGAGGCGTGCTGTCGTACATCGGCCGACGGCGCAGGCGACATGACCGTTCCACCATCCGGCTGGAGACATTTTTTTACGGTTACCTGTTTTCGTTTTCATTTGTCCTTGTCAGGTTCGTTTTCGGGCGGTGAATCACGAACAGCAGTGTTTAGCACAAAATATAACCATATTTGCGGAAATGCGCCGACGGCGCAGGCGCAAACTCATGCGGTATCCGCTGAAGTGAATCCAGTAAGTAATTGAAAATAAATAATTTATGCTTTTTACAAAAAAATATGAAAAAAGTTATTGACTTTTACAACACGATACCCCTAATATAACGGTGTCGAGCAATGGCGGAATCCATTTTTCAGCAGAAACTGGCGGAACTGCCGCAGATTCTTCCGGCGCGGGTTTCCGCGCGCGTGCGGCGCGTGGTGGGTCTGGTCGTGGAGACTTCCGCCCTGCCGGTGCCGGTCGGGAGCTTGTGCGAAATTCACGCCCGTCTCAGCGGCGCGAAGGTCGAGGCCGAGGTGGTCGGCTTCAACCAGGAAGTCGGTATCAGCCAGCTTATGCCGCTGGGCGAAATGCGCGGCATCGGCCCGGGCGACTTCGTGCAGTGCGTGGCGACCCAGCAGGTGGTCTCGGTCGGGCCGCAACTGCTGGGGCGGGTGCTGGACGGCATGGGTCGGCCGATGGACGACAAGGGGCCGCTCTTCGCCGCGGCTACCAGGCCAATCTATTCCAATCCGCCCGACCCGGTCAAGCGCCCCCGCATTAAAGAGGTTCTGCCCACCGGCGTCCGTTCGATTGACGGGTTTCTGACTATCGGGCGCGGCCAGCGTATCGGCATCTTTGCCGGCACCGGTGTGGGCAAATCCGTGCTGATGGGGATGATTTCCCGCTTCACTTCGGCGGAGGTTTCCGTCATCGCGCTGGTGGGCGAACGCGGCCGCGAGGTGCGAGATTTTCTCGAACGCGACCTGGGGCCGGAAGGCCTCAAGAGAAGCGTAGTCGTTATCGCCACCAGCGACCAGCCCGCGCCGGTGCGGGTGCGGGCGCCGTTCGTGGCGACGGCGATTGCCGAATATTTCCGCGACCAGGGTTCCGACGTCGCCCTGCTGATGGACTCGGTCACGCGCATGGCGATGGCGCAGCGCGACATCGGCGGCTCGGTCGGCGAAGTCGCGGCGGCGAAAGGCTATACCCCCAGCGTTTTTGCGATGCTGCCGCGGCTGATGGAACGTTCCGGCGCGAGCGAGCGCGGGTCGATCACCGGCCTGTACACGGTGCTGGTCGAAGGCGACGACATGAACGAGCCGATCAGCGACGCCACGCGCGGAATTCTCGACGGGCATATCGCCCTTTCGCGCAAACTCGCCCAGCGCGGCCATTTCCCGGCGGTCGACGTGATGCAGAGTATTTCGCGCCTGCAAACCGAGATTGTCTCGAAAGAAGAAGTCGCCGCCTCGCGCGATTTGCGGCGGATGCTGTCTGCCTATGCCGACGCGGAGGACTTGATCAACATCGGCGCCTACGCTCCGGGCGCGAATCCGGAAATCGACCAGGCGCGCGCCATCATGCCGGGGTTGAACGATTTTCTGCGGCAGGACATGAACGAACGGGCGGACTATCAGGAAACGGTGAAGCAATTGCTGCAACTGGGCGAACAGTGCCGCCGCCCCGCGACGACCGCCCCCGCGCGCCCTGCTCCCACTCCGCCGCCGCAGAGGGGAACAGTGCCCCGCCCCAGTCCGCGCGGGGGGAGGAGGTAGCGGATATGGGAATTGGCGGCTGACAGGTGATTCATGAGATGTGTGCCTTTTGTTTTATGCGCTGTTTATCTGATATCGGTTAATGTTGTGGCCGCAGTGTTATTTTTTTACAAAAGGCGCTTATGCAGGCAGATGTCTTTGATAAAGACGCCCCTTCCTATTGCAAAAGGAATGCCTGCATGTATGTTGGCAACTTTGGCAATGCTGTCGGGATTGTGTTTTTGGATGTTTCTGCCGTCGATATTTCTGCCGATAATATTGGGAAATATGGCGCTGGAAAGGATGCGGGATCATAGCGATCTGTTGCATATAAATAAAGCGATCATAGGCTTGAGTCTGAGTTACGGCTTTTTGCTTTTCATGTTTTTTATAATTGTCTATGCCTATTGGCGAGGTTGACTAATGGCCAAGAAATTCAATTTCCGTCTCGCGCCGGTGTTGAAGTATCGCGAGATTATCGAGACCCAGAAGAAAAAGGATTTCGCCGTTGCCAACCGCGCGGTCGATGAAGAGAAGATGCGCCGTGAAAGCATGCAGGCCGAGCGCGGTGGCACCCAGGACGATATTCGCGAACTCTACCAGGGCAAGGCTGAATTCAACGATGTGGTCGAAACCTATCGCTACATGAATACGCTGGAATTGCGGCTGGCGCAGAACGCGAAAAAACTGGCGCAACTGGAGGCGGTGCGCGAAACCAAGCGGCTGGCGCTGGTGGGTGCGCAGCGTGATCGCAAGGCGCTGGAAATTCTGGAGGAAAAGCGCAAGGCCGAACACGACGCTGCTGCCGCCCACGAGGAACAGAGCGCACTGGACGAACTCGCCATCCGCGCGCGGCGGCGCAGGCTGGAAGAGGAAAAATAAACTTGGAGGACTGACCCATGGCGAAAAAGCAATCGCTGGCGTCGACGGCATTTTACATCTTTCTGTCGGTCATGGCGCTGAATTACATCAGCCTGCTGATGTTGATCGGCTGGCAGTATTACAACAAGCAGATTGGCGGCAAGGATCTGCTGGAAATGGCGCAGGTGCTGGTGGGCAACCGGAAATACACCATGCCTAATAAAGACTACCAGCGCTATCAGGAATTTCTCGCCGACGAGCAGAAATTCATGGACAAGCTCAACCTGGAAAAAGGCAAGCCCTCTATCCGCGTGCCTGCCGCCGAGGCCGCGCGCGAGGCGGAAAAAATCCAGCAGGAAAACGCCGAGACCCTGCGTCGCCTGCTGGAGGCCGAGCAGAAACGTCTCGCCGAATTGCGCGACGAGGTGGAAGGCAAGAAGAAACAGCTTGAGCTGCTGGACTCGCTGATCGTTACCCGTAAAACCGAAAACGCCAAGACCGAACTGGACGCCGACCGCGAGAATCTGAAAAAGGCCATTGCCGGCATGGACGCCGCAGATCTGGCGAATTTCCTCCAGGCGCATATTCAGCGCAGCGGCAAGGAAGAAGTCGCCCGTTACATGCGCCAGCTCATGAAACCGCGTCAGATTACCGAGGTGCTGACCGAAATGGATCCCGGCACCCGCCAGCAGATTTTGCCGATCCTGGAAAACAAATATGCCGGTTGGTCTCCCGAAGCACTGGTGCGGGAATGGACTAATCCCAAGTCAAAGAACTTTTTAACTCCTTCGGAAATCGCCTTGTATCTGGCGCAAATGCCTGCTCCTAAAGCATTTGCGGTGTACAGTCAGCTCAATCCCATCATTCAGGCAAAAGTAATTCCACTTCTGGCGCGCGACTTGCAATCCACCTCTCGGTGAAAAACCTATTTCTACGTGAGGCTGGTCCGCAGGGATGTCCGGACTCCTCTTCCCACAGACAAGGATGTCTGATCGGGGCGGTTGTGCCCCTGGCGGCTGGCGCGGGATGCCGTATGGCTCTGTGCGCCTGGTTGCTTCTGACCGCTGGCGTCTGCCAGGCGGAGGATCGCGACTGGCGTCAGAAAGCTCCGATCGAAAACATTGAAACCCCGACCGGCGTCACTGAAAAGGAAGTAAAAGTCAGGGAGCTGGCGCGGGTGAAGGAAGTGTCTGGCCTGGTGAATGTGCGCCGGAACGAGGCGGGAGGACGGGAAATGGTACGCAGAGTTCAGCCCGGCGACGCCGCTTACGTAGGCGACCAGTTCGAGGTGGGGATGAATTCCTCGCTGGAATTGATTTTCGGCATGAATTCGCGGCTGAAAATCGGCGCGGATTCAATTCTACGGATGGTGCAGAAAAACGTGGAGAAAAAAAGCGAGGCCGTGACCGTGAGCCAGAGCGATCTGGAATTGAAAAAAGGCAGCGCGCGTGTGCGGGTCAGGAAAAATACCCGTACTCCGTCGCCCATGCTGATTGTTGCAGGTACTGCGCGGCTGACGCTGAACCAGACCGACGCGGCATTGTTCCGCGAGGAGGCGGCTTCAAGCCGCGTAGTGGTGCTCAGTGGCAAGGCCGACGTGGTTTACAGTCAAACCGACCCGCAGGGCAAGTTGACGGAAAACGTGGTGGAGGTTAAGGAGCGGCGGGCGCTGGAAGTGCCGGACAAAGCAGACGGAAAAGCTTCCGTCCCGGAAATTATGGAAGAGGAAGAACTGCGGAGAATCGCGGCGCAACTGGTGTTTTCCATCGATCGCGAGCGCGAAGCCCTGCCTCCGGCTCCGCCCCGCAACCGCGAACTGGACGGACCGTAGAGGGACTAAGGGACTAAGTGCAGCGTCCCGTAAATACGTGAACAAACCACGAATCGACAATATTCTCCCCTGGCAGGGGAGGAACTATGCCGATGCGGCAGCAATACTTAGTCCCCTAGTCCCTTAGAGTCTTAGTCCCTGAAAAAAGCAGGAGAAGACAGTGCAACAATCTAGCGTGATATCACTGCTGACGACGCTCAATACCGGCGGCAAGTCGGAATCTTCCGGCGGAAAAGACGCGGGCGGAACCGATTTCCTGGACATGGTGCGATCTTTCCTCACTGGCGGCCTGGAGGCGCAGGGCGCGGATAACACGTCGACGCAGTTTGAGAAGATAGAGATAAGCCCGCGCCAGCAGGAAATCCTGGGACGGATCAGGGAACTGGTGGATCGGGGCGATCTCGACCGTTCCCAGGTGGAAAGCATGGATTCCGACGAGTTTGCCGAAGTGGAGGAATGGGCGGCGGCGGGTGCGGGCGGTGTTTTCCAGCCTCTGCCGCAGGATAATACTGTCGCGGAGGAAGACGCAGTCGCCGGGGTTGACGGCGTCGAGCCGGTTGATCTGCTGGAAATGTTGAAAGCCATGCTGGCGGCTGAAGAAGAAAATGCGACTCAGGTTTCTGCAGCGCCTGTCTCTGATATGATGAAAAATCTGGCCGCGAGTCTGGCGCAACTGGCGGGAGTGGAAAACATTACCGCCGGGGATCTGGAAAAACTTGCTTCTGTCCTGACGGAAAAGCTGGCGGGGCTGCAGGCTGGCGGGGGAATGACCGCAAATTTGCCGCTTGCGGAAGACTTGGTGCCGGAGGCGGTGACGAAAATATTTGAAATGCCTGCCGCGGAATTGGCCGGTGTTGTGGCCGAGGCTTTGGACGAAGCCGGAATAGCGCCGGAAGGTATATCCCTGGAAGAGATTCCCGCCCCGATTCTGCGCACGTTGGCGGTGAAGGTGGTGGCGGTTTCCGCCGGAGAGGAAATGCCCGACGCGTCTCTTTGGCAGAAACTTGCTGGCGACGGCGCGCTCAAGGAGCAGTTAGTTGCAGCGCAACCGGTTGCTGAACTTGCGAATGATATGGTGGCGGTTTCTGGCAAGACGGAAATAGAACCAGTCGCCACTGGAGAGAAAACCGCGGTTGTCGAAGAGTTTGCGGCTGAAATGCCAGTAACGATAATCGAGCAGGAATCCGGTGTTGAAAAGCAAGTCAAGCCGCAGGTCGTCAAGGAAGAGGAAAAGGATTCGGAACATGACAGCGTTTCCGGCAACGAGCTGGCGGTTGATGCGGAACTTGGCGGGGAAATGAAAATCGGTGAACGCGCGCCGGTCGAAGCAATTGGCGGCGACGACGCGGATTTGAATATCGCCGCCACAGCCAAGGCCGAAAGCCGCCCCGAGGCGTCGCAGAACGCGCAGGCTCAATACAACAACGAAGCCAGGGCGGCAGTGATGAACGAAAACATCGAGCGTATCAGCCAGATGATGAGCGCCTCCCGCTCTAACGGCCTGAAACAGATTACCGTGCAACTGTCCCCGCCGGAACTGGGCAACGTGACCGTGCGGATGGAAGTCAGGAACGGTTCGGTCAGCGCGGTGCTGCATACCCAGAACATCGAGGCGCGCGACATTCTCTCCAGCGGTTTGGAACATCTGCGGCAGACTTTGCAGGTGCAGGGCGTGGAACTGCGCGGCTTCGACGTCTCGCTGGGAGCGGGGGACGCTTCCCAAAACGGCACGGGACAGGGCAAGCGCAAACATCGTAACCCCGCCAGCCAGGGCGAGACCCAGGCGATCGGTGCGGCGGTCGAAGAGGAAAACGCGGCTTACCGGGGCAACGGCGCGCTTAACGTGATTGTGTAATTGGAGGAATGACCATGACTGCGGCTGTCAGCAATACCGAAAACTATTATACTTCGAGCGCGTCGGAAGCGGCGAGTACCGCCAGCTCCTCGGATAATAGCTATGTCAAGCACGACGAGTTCCTGAAGCTGCTGACCACGCAGTTGACCAACCAGGATCCGCTCAACCCCATGGACAATACCGCGTTCCTGTCGCAGATGGCGCAGTTGCAGGCGCTGGACGAGCAGATCGACACCAACAACAATCTCGCCCAGTTGAGCCAGGACAGCCAGATGCAGGGCGCGGCCAACCTGGTGGGCAAGAAGATCACCGGCGAGGACGACTACGGCAGCGAAGCCAGCGGCACCGTCATCAACGCCATGCTCAAGGATGACACGGTCTACATCCAGCTTGACAATCTGCAGAAACTGAAATACGAAAACGTGACCAATGTGGAAAATATAGAAGCCACCACCAACGACGCGACGATGGAATCGCTCCTGCGCTGGCTCACTTACGACAATCGTTTGGGCGCGGCCAGCGGCATGATCGGCAACTATGTCTTCGGCGAGGACACCAATGGCAATGACGTCGAGGGACTGGTGCTTAATGCAAGCGTGCAGAACGGCAACGTCCTGTTGCAACTGCCTGACGAAGTTTATGTGCCGTTCGAAAAGGTCACCGACGTGACTGTGGCCTTCTCGTCTGACGCCGAAACTACAGAAGCCGAATGACGAACTGTAAGATAAATTTATCTGAAAAGTAAAAAAATATTATTTTTTGATGGGAATAGCGCAGGAAACCTCTTTGTAAAAACGTATAAACCTGTGCGGCAAGTGAGGAGATGCAAAATGGGACTCAGTCAGGCATTGTACAGCGCGATCAGCGGTTTGACCAACCACCAGCGCGCAATGGACAACATCGGTAACAATCTGGCCAACGTGAACACGGTCGCGTTCAAAAAAGGCGTGTTCCAGTTCCGCACCTTGCTGGAGCGGACTCTCCAGGGAGGCACCGCCGCCGACGCGCAGACCGGTCGCGGCGCGATCAACCCCATCATGCTGGGCGTAGGCACCCAGACCGGCAGCATCAACAAGGATTTCTCGGCCGGTTCGCCCGACATCACCGGCAACCAGCGCGATATGATGATCGACGGCAACGGCTATTTCGTCCTGCGCAACGGCAACAGCAACGTCTTTACCCGCGACGGCTCCTTCTACCTCGGCACCGACGGCAGCCTGCTGGGCGGTAACGGTTTGCAGGTGCAGGGCGTGATGGCGGTCAACGGCCAGATTCCCGCCGCAGGCAGCGTGCAAGACCTGATCATTCCCATCGGCAAGACCGGCGCGGCGCAAGAAACCACCCAGGCCTCCTACAGCGGCAACCTGAACTCCGACCAGGAAATCTCCACCGGCCTGAAACTGGTCGGCGACAGCGGCGGCGGCAATCCGCTTCTGCCCACCGACGGCGTCCCCGCCGTGGGCGACACCTATGCGGGCACGCGCGCGTGGCTGGGCGACACCAACGTGGATACCAGTTGGACAGTGCTTACCGCCGCCGGGGGCAACGTGGCTGGCAACGAACGCATGATTAACGGCGGCTCGGTGCAGACGACCGCTCCGCTGTCCATTGATGCGGGCGGCGGCACCTATGCGGCGGCTTCGATGGCCACCGACCTGGCGGACGTGTATTATCTTTCCGGCAACAGTTGGCTAAAGCCCTTCGACGGCATTGCCAACGGTGACGAGATTACCATAAACTTCGCCAAAGGCGGGCGCAGCCACGCTGCCACTTTCGTGTACAACGATACGGCTACGAATCCCGCCAACACTTTCGCGCATTTCATGCGCTTCCTCACCGGCGGCACAGACCAGTTTGCCGATGTCTCCAGCGTGGATGACATTGAAGCCGACACCACTCGCCTGCAGGGCGGCGTGATGGGAACGGTCAAGATCACCGGCAACGTCAGCGGCGCCTATACCGACCTCACCGGCGGCGGCGTCACCACCGAAGCGGGCGAGGAACCCTACGATTCGCCGGTAGAGACCGCCGGTTCCTTCACCCGCAGCTACATTAACGACGTCGACTACGACGGCGACAACGTCAACGACGGCGACTCCTTCAATCTCTCGGTCGTCAGCAACCTCGGTTCGGAAAACGCCATCACCGACATCGAAATCGTCTACAACAACGTCAAGTATACCGACATCTTCCAGAACGACCGCGACTACAGCGCCATCCAGGGCGGCAGCTCGATCACCAACATGGTGTTGTATGATTCGCTGGGCAACCCCAAGGAAGTGACGATGCAGCTCAGTCTGGTCGATCGCGACAGCAACTTCAGCACCTGGCGCTGGGTAGCCGATTCCGATGACGACACCGACGCCGATTTCCAGTTCGCCAATAACCAGATCACCACCAGTTCCAACGTCGGCACCGGCCTGATCCGCTTTGACTCGGAAGGCCGCTTTGTCAAGGGCGCGGAGCTTTCCGAAAGCGGCGGCATAGAACTCAGCCTCGATGACCAGGGCGTGAACTTCCCCCTCACCATAGCTCTGCAGGAAGGGCTGGCCACCAGTGCCACGCAGGATCTGGATTTCAGCGCCATGACCTCCGTCGCTTCGGAAAGCGACTTCAACCTGAAGGAACAGGACGGTTCCCCTCCCGGCACGCTCGACAGCTTCAGCGTCACCCAGGACGGCGTGATCCAGGGCGTCTACTCCAACGGCGTGATCGATTCGATCGGGCGGATTTCGGTGGCGCTGATCGCCAACGAATCCGGGCTGATCGCGGCGGGAGACAACCTCTTCTACGAAGGCCCCAGTTCCGGCTCGGCGCAGGTCGGGTTCGCCGGGGTGGGCGGTCGCGGCGGGGTGCGCTCGGGCGCGCTTGAAACCTCTAACGTCGATCTGTCGGAGGAATTCACCAAGCTGATCACGATCCAGCGCGGCTTCCAGGCTAACTCCCGGGTTATCACCACTTCTGACGAAATGCTGACGGAACTGGTCAACCTGAAGCGGTAAACGCGCCGGTAGCAGGGGTTTGAATAAACGGGGACGGGAGCCTTAAACGGCTGCTGTCTCCGTTATTTTGCGGAATGGCGCAATCAGCGTCAAGCCGGGCGCGGGAATGGCCGATAAACCGGTAGGTATTCTTTTCTGGTTACTCGGTCGCAGGCGCGGCCTGGAGTGGAGCTAATGATACGCGTGACGCGGCTGAACGGCTTGCCGCTGGTGGTCAACGCCGGGCTGGTGAAATTTGTCGAGGAGACGCCAGATACTATTATCACACTGCGCGATGGCGAAAAAATCCTTGTGCAGGAATCGATCGACACGGTGATCGAACGGGCGGTGGAATATGTCCGTTCTACCCGTTTTCCGCCGGGAATGGATTTGTGAAATTTGGGACTAAGGGACTAAGGGACTAAGGGACTAGGGGACTAAGGGACAAGAAAATCTGTTTCAGGCACGGTATCGATAACTTCTGATTGCAAAAAACTTACGGCAAGCAGGGAAATCTTTGACCAGTGCCTTAGTCTCCTAGTCCCTCAGAGCCTTAGTTCCCAAGAGGTGTTTTCAAGGACGATAGCCTGGAGCTGGCATGGATCTGGCAACCGTAATCGGTTACGTGACAGGCGTGGTTTGCGTGGTGTTTATCGGCATCGGCATTCCCAACCTGCCGGTGTTTTACGACACCGCCAGTTTCTTCATCGTGCTGGGCGGTGGCTTGGCAGCGACCATGATCAGTTGCCCGCTGGAAATGGTGACTGCGGCTCTGGGGATATCGAAACACGTCTTTTTCCACAAGGCCGACAGCCCCATGGATCTGATCAAGCGCATGGTGGAATTCGCCGAAATCGCGCGCCGCGACGGCATTCTGGCGCTGGAAAACGTGACCGACACTATTCAGGATCCGTTCCTGGTCAAGGGTATCCAACTCGCCGTCGACGGCACCGACCCGGAACTGATCGAGCAGATCATGAATACGGAACTGGAGAATATCGAGTCGCGGCACGGCAAAGGCCGCAAGCCCTACGAGCTGTTCACCAAGTACGCCCCGGCGTGGGGCATGATCGGGACGCTGATCGGTCTGATCAATATGCTTTCGGGCGGCATGGACGATCCGGCCAAGCTCTCCAGCGGCATGGCGGTGGCGCTTATCACCACCATGTACGGCGCGGTGGTCGCCAACTATGCGTGCGGTCCCATCGCCGACAAACTGATTTTGCGCAACCAGGAGGAGATGCTGCTGAAGGAAATCGTCCTGCGCGGGGTCATGAGCATCCAGTCCGGAGATAACCCGCGCATCGTGGAGCAGAAGCTGAAGATTTTCCTGCCGCCGAAGATGCGCGATTTTGGCAAGGATAGCTGATGCCGAAAAAAGAGGAAAAGGCTCCCGAAGGCGCGCCGGAATGGATGCTGACCTACGGCGACATGGTGACTCTGCTGCTGTGCTTTTTCGTGCTGCTGTTCACCATGTCGGAGATCAAGAAGGACAAGCTGTCCAAAACCATGCGCGCGTTCCAGAAGCAGTTCGGCGTGTTGCCGAAATACAAGGCGACGGTGCAGGTTTTCGTGCAGGCCCAGCGGATGACCGAAACCGAAAGCAACGTCCTCAGGCGGGGGCCGCCGGGAAAGCACACGGCGGTGCAGACCATCGTCGAGGACGAAAAAATGAAAGTAATTGTCGGCGGCAAGTCGCTGTTCGAGGCCGACTCGGCGGTGCTGCTGCCGGAAGGCAGGCAGTTGCTGCTGACCCAGGTCGCGCCGGATCTGCGCGGGTTCAAGAACCGGATCGAGGTGCGCGGACACACCGCTTCGACGGGGCGGGTCGACCGCGACTTGTGGTATCTGGGTTACGAGCGTGCCTTCGCGGTGATGCGCTTTCTGGCCGACCCGAACTACGGCGGCATCGACCCGAGGCGCTTCCGGGTGGTGAGCTGCTCCGACAATGAGCCGCGCGCCACCAACCTCACCGACGTCGGTCGCGAGGAAAACCGGCGAGTGGAGATTATCATGACCGAGGAGTTCATCAAGGAAATAGACTCCGTCGATCAGAAAAAGCAGTGATTTTTCGGGACTAGGGGACTAAGGGACTAAGATTTTGCTCTATCGCGCAACGTTTGCCGCGGTTGCATAAGGCAGACGGAAACAGCATAAGCTTTCGCCGGGAAATCTTAGTCCCCTAGTCCCATAGAGTCTTAGTCCCCCTGGAATAACAGGAGAAAGCCGTGCCTGAAGACGAAGCGCAAGACAGTGCGAAAAAGGAAGAATCCGGCGGCGGCGGCGGATTCCTGGGCGGCGCCAAGGGATGGATTGTGGTTATCGCGGTGGTGGTGATCGAAGCCGCGTTTTTCCTGGTGGTGCTCAAGATACAGTCCGCCAGCGGCATCAAAAGCAGCGAGGAGGAAAAGAAAGTCACCCTGCAGGATATAAAGGTCTACAACGCCCACACTGTGGTGATAGACGACCTCAACTACAGCATTCCCATGCCGACGGGAACCACCGCCACGCTGGCCATGTCGCTGACAGTCAACCTGGGACTGACCGAGGACGAACTCACCAAAGGCTCCGATTTCACTATCGCCGACGAGGACTGGAACAAGTTCAAGGAAGCGGTGCAGAGAATGGAACCGCTGATCCGCGACCGCCTGATGCAGTATATAAGCCAGCAGACCTACGCGCAACTCTCCAGCGCCAGCGGCAAGGAGAAAATCAAGGTCAGGGTCAAGCAGATGATCAACGACGAACTCGCCCAGATCAAGCTGGATCTGATAGAACCCAAGCTGGATCCCAAGCGGGTTACGGAAGTATTTTTGCCGACGTTCTATTTGCAGCAGTAAAAAAACAGCCCTGGTGGCGGAATTTTGCAGGAGACTCGCGACATGCCGGAAGAACTGAGCCAGGAAGATATCGACGCCCTGTTGGCGGGCGGGGGGGATGACGGCGGTGGCGATCTCGGGGGAGACCTCGGGGCGCTGCTGGGCGCGGCTGAACCGATGGATCTGCCTGATTTCAGCAGTGACGGTGGCTTCAGTGAATTTTCTGGCGAGGCAGCCAGCATCGATATGTTGTACGATGTCGACCTCGACGTCAAGATTGAACTCGGTCGTACCCACATGACGGTCGAGGACGTGCTGCGCGTGCGCGAAGGCTCGGTGGTGCAGCTGGACAAGGACGCGGGCGCGCCGGTGGATATTCTGATCAACGGGCGCCTGGTAGCTTTTGGCGAGGTTCTGGTGCTGAACGATTATTTCTGCGTGCGAGTTACCGAAATCCTCTCCAACCGGGAGCGCTCCATCCTGAAGCGATAATTTTTCTTAAACTCCAATTTATTCCGGGTTTATGGTTGAATTCCTGCCCCCGAATCCGGATTATTGCATTAATGTAAAGTAATCCCGTTTCACGGAGGGGGGATAGTTTGTCAATACTGCCCGTCAGTCCGGAATTCAACTTTTTCCGGACGCATTGCTGCTTGTTAATATTGGGGTTAGCCGCGCTTTTCCCGCGTCTTGTTTCCGCCGGGGAGGAGAGGGCGGTCGAACCGGAAAAAATAGAGCCTGCCAGAAACGCGCCTCCTCGCGACCAGGTACTTCTGCAGGAGGAAAAAAAGCTGATCGGTGCCGCGCCAACCGGTGCCACATCAGCCGCGAAGGAAAAGTCTGCGCCCGGCATCAGCCCCTGGATCGCTTTTGCGAAGCTGGTGGGTTATCTGTTCGTATTGAGCCTGATCTTATGGGGTGGGCTGTACGGGATGAAAAAGTATATGCCTGGCGGCAAGCAACTGTTTGCCTGTCCGGGGATGGAATTGCTGGGGCGCACGCATCTGGATCAGCGGCGCTATCTGGCCTTGGTCAAGGTCGGCGCGCGGGTGCTGGTGGTGGGGGTTTCTCCCGATTCGCTTTCGCCGCTGGCCGAGATTGCCGACGGCGAGGAAGTGAAACGGATAACGGAGGAATGCGCTTCGCGGAAAATGGTCGCGGCAAATAATCTGTTCCAGCGGCTGTTTACTCGCGAGGCGGATAAACAGGAAAACGCTGCTAACGCGGTGGAAATGGAAAAGGCTGGCGAGGAACTGGCGACGGAACTGCACGATCTGCGCCAGCGGGTGAAAAGCCTGCGCGCCAGTGAGTAACGCCTCGCGGGGATTAAGGGGGAAAGGTTGAGAAACACGCGGGCGGGGATATTTTTTTTCCTCGCGGTTTCAATTTTACTCGGAAATATTCTCACCTCCGGTTCCGCGCGAGCGGCCGATGACGCGGTCGGGTATTATCTGCCCACGGTCGAGAACGGCGGACTGGCGGAGGCGAAGACTCCCCAACAGGTAGCCACTGTCCTGAAGACGATGGCGCTCCTGACCTTCCTGACGCTGGCTCCGAGTATTCTTCTCCTGACCACCAGTTTCACCCGCATAGTGATTGTGCTGAGTTTTCTGCGCCGGGCGCTGGGTACCAATACCCTGCCGCCCGACCAGGTGATGGTGGGGCTGGCGTTGTTTCTGACCATGTTCATCATGGCTCCGACCTGGGAGGTGGCCTGGAACAACGGCCTGCGTCCGTATCTGGACGGCGATCTGGTGGAAGGCAGGCCGATGACGCAGGAGGAGATGTTCGAGCGGGTGATGGCTCCGCACCGGGCGTTCATGTTCGGCTGCATGGAAAACAACCGGGGCGAGGAAATCCAGTTTTTCATGGGAATGTACGGCAAGCCGGTGGCAGACGAGGCGTCCTTCACCCGTGAGCAGGTGCCGACGCACGTGTTGCTGCCGGCGTTTGTCACCTCGGAGTTGAAGCGGTCTTTCTGGATGGGATTTCTGCTGTACCTGCCGTTCCTGATCCTGGATATGGTGATTGCGTCGATCCTGATGAGCATGGGCATGATGATGCTGCCGCCGGTGATGATCAGCCTGCCGTTCAAGATCATCCTGTTCGTGATGGTCGACGGCTGGCGGCTGACGATGGAGGGGATCGTGACCAGTTTCCCCGCGGATATCGTGCCGCAACTGGCGGGAGGATAGCGAGTGGCTCCCGGAATGCAGGACGTGATGGACATCGCCAACCAGATGCTGTGGGTAACGGTGTTGCTGTCGGCGCCGGTGCTGCTGACGGCGCTGGTGGTGGGCGTAGTTATCAGTCTGGTGCAGACCGTGACCGGCGTGCAGGAGATGACCATCACCTTTGTGCCGAAAATGCTGGCGGTGCTGGTGGCGCTGGCGGCGGCGCTGCCGTGGATGAGCAGCGTGATGATCGAGTATACGGAAAGCGTGATGGCGCTGATGTCCGGCCAGTAGGGGAAAACGGTTGGTCACGATTGACGGCATGTTGGCTTCGTACCTGTTTTTCGGCATTGTACTGGTGCGGTGTTCGGGGCTGGCGGTGTATGCGCCGTTTTTCGGTTCCGAGTATTTTCCTCTGCGTGCGCGCATCGGGCTGGTGGTGTTTTTCGCGTTGCTGATGTTTCCCTTCGCGCGGCAGACGGCGGTGGTGCCGACCACGCTGGGGGCGACGGAACTGGGGTTGCTGGTGTTGCAGGAACTGACGGTCGGCCTGTCGCTGGGGTTCCTGAGTTCCCTGGTTTTCATGGGGGCGCAACTCGGCGGCCAACTGATCGGCCAGCAGGTGGGGTTTGCCATGGCCAACGTGATCGACCCGACGACCGACGAACAGGTTTCGCTGATCGGTTTTTTGCAGATGAATCTCGCGCTGCTGGTGTTCCTGGTGGCTGGCCTGCATCTGGCGGTTGTCAATGTTTTGAAGTTCAGCTACGAACAGGTTGGAATCGGCACGCTGGTGTACGACCGGTTCGCGATGGAGATCAATCACCAGGCTACCTGTCACATGAACAGCATGTTCCTGGTTTCGTTACGGCTGGCGATGCCGGTGTTGCTGGTGATGCTGCTGAACAGCGTGGTGGAGGGGTTCATTACCCGCACCATGCCGCAGATGAACATCATGGTGTTGGGTCTGCCCCTCCGGGTGGCTCTGGGAATGACGGCGCTGATGTGCATGATGCCCGCGATGCTGGCGGCTTTGGAAGACGCGCTGCGGGACATGGCGAAGGATTTGGAGAGTACGGTTTATTCGCTGCACCATGCGATGAGTTGAACTGTTGCTGAGTTGCTCGCGTTTTCTTCGAAAGCGCTCGCATAAAAAACTCCCTCGCCCCTTACAAGGGGAGAGGGTCGGGGTGAGGGGTTTCCTGATTCGCTGCGCGAACTGGGAAATCATTCGAGGATTTTTCGCCTGTTCGCAACGTTTGTATAAAGCGGCGATGGCTGGCGCCCCCCTCACCCTAGCCCTCTCCCCCTCAGGGGGAGAGGGGACTGGATAGGAGATGCGCGGAAGTTTAATGGCAAGGCGAAGCCCTGCCGTTCAGCAACTCAGTAACTTGACAGTTACCCGGGAGAATAACAGATGCCTGCCGATGAATCCGCGGGCGACCGGACAGAAGACGCGACCGAGCGCCGCAAGCAGCGCGAGCGCGAGCAGGGCAAGGTCGCCAAGAGCCGCGACCTCGCGGCGGCGGCGGTGCTGCTGGGGTCGATGCTGATGCTGAAGTACGGCGGCCATACGATTTTTCGCTGGATGCACGCGTGTATGCAGCGGTTTCTGCAGCAGGATCTGGGCAACGTTCTTCCGCCCGACGATCTGGAACAGATACCGATGGCGTACGAGTGGTTGATGTGGACGGTTTACGCGATGGCGCCTTTTCTGCTGACAGTGTTCCTGCTGGCCTGGATCGGCAACGTGATGCAGTTCGGTTTTGTATTTTCGTGGGATCCGCTGACGCCGGATCTGAACAAGATTAACCCGATCAACGGGCTGAAGCGGATTTTCAGCCTGCGCGGGCTGATGACGCTGGTGATGAATCTGCTGAAACTGGGGGTGGTGATTACGGTGGCGTACCTGACGCTGCGGGTGGAGATACCGGCGGCGGTGGCGCTGACGCAGATGGAGCCGGGGCAGATGTTCATGCACTGCGGACAGGCGGTGGTGACTCTGGGCATCAGGCTGTCGGCGATTTTCCTGGTGCTGGGCATTGCCGACTTCGCCTATCAGTGGCACCAGAAAAACGAAGACATGAAAATGACCAAGCAGGAAGTGAAACAGGAACTGAAAGACGACATGGGCGACCCGCAGATCCGGGCGCGACGCCGCCAGATCCAGCGGCAGATGGCGATGCAGCGCATGATGCAGGATGTGCCGCAGGCGGAAGTGGTGGTGCGAAACCCGACCCACTTTGCCGTCGCCATCCAGTACAAGCCCGGCATGGACGCGCCGGTGGTGGTGGCCAAGGGCGTGGACAAGATGGCGCAGCGGATTATCGAAATCGCCATCAAGCACAGCGTACCCTGCTGGCAGGCGCCGGCGTTGGCGCGGAAACTGTACAAGATCGAAATCGGCGACCAGATTCCCGCCGCGCTGTTCCCGGCGCTGGCGGAAATATTGTCGCACGTGTTACGCGGGGAGAAACTGGCCGAGTACCGCCGGGCGATGGCGGAAGCGGCTTAGGGGGGACTAAGGCTCTAAGGGACTAAGAAAAATCCTTTGCATGCGTGGTGCCGATAACCCCTGAGTGCGAGAAACTTACGAAAAACAGGAAATCTTTGACAAGAGTCTTAGTCCCTTGCATGTTTTGATCCCTTGTTTGCGAGGTGTTGTACTTAGCAACTTAGCAACTCGAACGGGAGTAAGCGGTGCCTGAAGCGCAAGCGATGCTGAACCGGGGCGGGGATTTTATCCGCAGCTACTACGCCAAGAGTCGCGACTTGGTGGTGGCGATGTTCCTGGTGGGCACGCTGGCGATCATGGTGGTGCCGCTGTCGCCGGGGGTGATGGACTTTCTGCTGGCGATCAATATAACAATTTCGCTGTTGTTGCTGCTGGCTACCATTTACGTGGTCAAGCCGATTGAATTGTCGACTTTCCCCTCGCTGCTGCTGGTGGCGACGCTGTACCGGCTGTCGTTAAACATTGCCACCACCCGCCTGATTCTCGGCAACGCCGCCGAGCAGGGCGATTACGCGGCGGGGCAGTTGATCCGCTTTTTTGGCGTGTTTGTCGGAGGCAATGAAATCGCGATCGGCCTGACGATTTTCATTATCCTGATAATTATCCAGTTCGTGGTCATCACCAAGGGTGCCACCCGGATTGCGGAAGTGGCGGCGCGCTTCACCTTGGACGCTATGCCGGGCCAGCAGATGGCCATCGACGCCGACCTGAACGCGGGGCTGATCGACGAGAACACGGCGCGCACGCGGCGCGAGGACTTGAAACAGCTTACCGACTTCTACGGCGCGATGGACGGCGCGTCCAAGTTCGTGCGCGGCGACGCGGTGGCCGGCATCATCATCACCCTTATCAACATTTTCGCGGGGCTGATTATCGGCGTGCTGATCAAGGGAATGGACACCTACGAGGCGGCGCGGGTCTTTACCACTCTCACCATCGGCGACGGCCTGGTCAGCCAGATACCGGCGTTGCTGGTCAGTATCGCTTCCGGTATGCTGGTCACGCGCAGCGCCAGCAAGGCGCGCTTCGGCGACGAGGTGATCGGTCAGCTTTTTGGCCACCGCAAACCCCTGGCTATCGCTACCGTGTTGCTGGGTTCGCTGGGCATGTCTGGATTGTTAGGCATTACGCCTTTCCCGTCAACGGCGTTGCTGGCGGTGGCGGCGATCTGCGGACTGAGCTGGTATAACATGGTGCGCGTCGCGCAGACCGAGAAGACCTCGGCCATGGCCAAGGCGGAAAACGAAGCTGCTTCTTCCCGCAAACAGGCGGCTGCCCCCGAAAAGGTGGAAACCTGTCTCCATGTCGACCCGATGGAACTGGAAGTCGGCTACGGGCTGGTGCCGCTGGTGGATTCCAGCCAGAGCGAGGGCGGAGGCGGATTGCTGGGGCGGGTGCAGATGATCCGCCAGCGGATGGCGCTGGAACTGGGAATCATTGTTCCGCCTATCCGCATCCGCGACAATATCCAGCTCGATGCCAACGAGTACGTGATCAAGATTCAGGGCTCGCCGGTGGCGAAGGGAACCGCCGAACCGGACAAGTATCTGGCGATGGATTCGGGCATGGTGACCGGTCGCGTGGACGGTATCGAAACCACCGAGCCAGCTTTCGGCCTGCCCGCGGTGTGGGTGACGGAAGGCAACCGCGAATACGCCGAGCGTTCCGGTTATACGGTGGTGGACGCGGAAACCGTCGTCGCCACGCACTTGACGGAAGTCATCAAATCGCGTTCGCACGAATTGCTCACGCGCGAGGAAGTGCGCAAGCTCCTCGACAGCGTCCGCGAGTACGCCCCCAACCTCGTGCAGGAAGTGGTGCCCGACCTGCTTTCCATCGCCGATATTCAGAAAGTTTTGCAAGCCTTGTTGCGGGAGCGGGTGTCGATCCGCAACATGCCCGCGATCCTGGAAGTGCTGGGCGACATCGGTCGCCGCACCAAGGATTCGGAAATCCTCACCGAGTACGCGCGCAACGCCCTGTCCCGCTGGTTGTGCAACGAATATTCCGAGGACGGCAAGATGTTCGTGGTCACGCTCGACCCGCGCCTGGAGGAAGCGATCCAGCAGAAAGTCGAGCATACCGACGGCGGCTCCTTCATGTCGATCCCGCCCGCCATCGGCAAGAAAATAGTCGATGCCGTCGCCAAGGAAGTGCAGAAGCAACTGGGCGCCGGGCATTCGGCTCTGCTCCTGACCAGCCCGCAGGTGCGCGCTCACGTCAAGCGCATGACCGAAAGCGCGCTGCCGATGCTGGTGGTAATGTCGTACAACGAAGTCCTGCCCGAGTTCCAGGTGGAAAGCCTGGGCATGGTGCGGGTGGATATGTAGTAAGAAGTCATGGAATCGAGTATGTCAAACACAGACGCAAAGACCAGAAACGCGAAATCATTCCGGGGTCGCTCCTTCGCGGAGACGATCCAGAAGGTCACTGCGGAACTGGGCAAGGACGCCTACATTATCGAGAAGCGGGAACTCAAGCAGGAGAAAAGCGGCCTGTTGCGGGGATTCCTCGGCGGTGACGAAATGGTGGAGATTATCGCCTCTGCCGAAAAGCCGATGGAGGCACCCGAGCCGCAGGCGCCGGTCAACCTGCTGCAGAAAACCTATTGTCGTCAGAATTCGGCGTCCGCGCTTTCCGCCGTGGCTTCGCCCGGAGAACGGGAGGAGCGGCTGGCGCGGCTGCCGGAACAGCCTTCGGGCAGCGGCCTGGGCAAGAGGCTGGATGACATCGACGCGAAAATGGCTGCCGGGCGGGAACGTTTCGAAAGTTTCACGCAGGAGATGCGCAGTCTTCTCTCGCTGCAGGCGCGGGGGGGGTTGCCGCCGGTGGGGGAATCGTTGCTGGCCGCTTACCGCCAACTGGTGGAAAACGAGGTGGCGGAGGACGTGGCGCGGGAAATGGTGGAGCGGTTGCAAGGCGCTTTTTCTCCGGCGGAAATGGATAATCCCGAGGCTCTGCGGAGGGCGTTGCGCGAGTCGGTTTCGCGTCTGGTCAGCCCGGCGCAACCGATTACGCTACGCGAAGGCCGCCCGACGGTCGTCGCCCTGGTGGGGCCGGCGGGAGTGGGCAAGACCACTACCCTGGCGAAACTGGCGGTGGAATTCGTCTATCGCCGTAATCGCAGCGTAGGCATTATCAACGAGGACATGCGGCGTCCTGGCGCGGACGCGCAATTGCGCAATCTCGGGCACCTGCTGTCGCTGCCGATCCGCGAGGTCGACAACCCTTCCCGGGTGGGCGACGAGTTGGAGAAACTTAAGGCGTGCGATCTGGTGCTGATCGACACGGCGGGGCGCTCTCCCCGCAGCGAGCGCGCGCTGAAGGAACTGAGCGATTTTCTGGAAGCGGCGCGACCGGACGAAACCCACTTGGTGCTGTCCGGGGAAAGCTCCGAGCGCAGCGTGCTGAACGCGGTGGAAAAATTCGGCGAGATCGGCGTCAATCGCGTCATCTTCAGCAAGCTGGACGAATCCGCCGCCTACGGCCTGATCCTGAATGTCGCCGCGCGCGCGACCGGACTGCTGTCGTACGTGACGGGGGGGCAGGAATACATGGAAAATGTTTTGCCCGCCGCCGACGCTCCTCTGGCGGAGATGATACTGGACGGTAGCTGGGACGAGTTCCGGCGCGAGGCGGGAGGCAGGTGGTAAATGTCCAGAAGGCTGGCGGGGTTGTTTACCATAATCGCGTTCGTGGTGATGTCCGGTACGTGGCTGTATCGGAAATGGTTCAATCTGCCGACGATGAGCGACCGGGATTTCTTCACCCGGGTCTTTGTGGTGCTGATCGTGTACTTCGCCATTCTGGGGCCGTTTTACGCGAAGCTCGGCATCAGCCTGATTCAGGAAGTGCTGGGCGAGCGCCGCACCCAGGAGGAGGAGCGCCGCTATCGCGCCAGGCAGATTTACGAAACCGCGGTCGAAGGGGAGCCGGAGGGGGACGAGGAGGCGTAACGCTTTCCGCCGCCAGTGGGGTTTGAGTTGACAATAATCAGAGGAGGTATATATGGCGAACAATTATGACTACTACGGGCCTCTCTCGCAGTTCAGCGAGGAAGAGGTGGCCGGTTTATGGGAAAAGTTCATCCGGGAAAAGGATCCGGTCGCGCGCGATTCCCTGATTGAGCACTACATGACGCTGGTGTACCAGACGGCCGAGAGGATGGCCAAGAACCTGCCCAGCTTCATCGACGTCAACGACCTCATCAGCGCCGGGACGATGGGGCTGATCGACGCGATCAACCGCTTCGAGCCGGAACGGGAAATCAAATTCTCGACCTACTGCTCCACGCGGGTTTCCGGGTCGATCCTGGACGAACTGCGCCGCCTGGACTGGGCGCCGCGCCTGGTGCGCAGCCGCTCCAACCAGCTGGTGCGCAGCCGCGAGGAGCTGGAAACCAAACTCGGGCGCAGACCCAGCGACGAGGAACTGGCTGAACATATGGATCTCTCCCGCGAGCAGTTCGACTCCTTCGTCCGGGAAACCCAGGTGAAAAACATGGTCTCGCTTGACCGCAAGTGGGACGAGGACGACGACCACGAACTGGGGCAGATCGAGATGATGGCCGATACCCGCATCCCCGACCCGCTGTCGGAACTCGCGCGCGCGGAACTTAAGGAGGTGGCGATCCGGGGCTTGGCGGAAAAGGAAAAACAGGTTTTGGTGATGTATTACTTCGAGGACATGAGTTTGAAGGAAATCGGCGCGGTGCTGGAACTGTCGGAAAGCAGGGTGTGCCAGATCCATGCCCAGACCCTGGAATTCCTCCGCAACAAGTTCAAGCCCCATGCGCCGACCGCATCGAAGGCATAGGTTTCCGTCAGAGGTTGAAACATGTTCTTGGCGTAAGCATCCCGGATCGGGTAAGATAAAGGTAGGATAAGTCTTTGGCAGGGATGCAGATTCATGGAAATCATCAATCACCAGGACGGTATTATTAAATCCTCTCTTGTGCAGCTGGTGCAGCATCGCAGCACGGAAGTGGCTAACGCCCAGGAAGGCGCGTTGGTGCCTCTCAACGAGGAAATGGCGCGCAAGGCGGGCGAAACCGTCGAGGCAACCCCAAAAAGCGAAAACGACGGCATCCGCGAGGACGAGGAACGCCAGCAGGGCCGCCGCGAAAGACGCAGACGCCAGATTCCCGCCGATGAAGATGATTCGGAAGAGGAAAAGAAGTCTCCCGCTACCTCATCCGGCAGCCCCCACCGCATTGATATCACGATCTGAATCCCCCCATAGGGTTTAATTAAGAAAAAAACTTTTACCGTCTTTCCCGCGAAGGCCAGGGGCTGGCTGCCAGCGGAATCCAGGCGGTGTTGCGTACGGTTTCCCACTGGATTCCCGCCTTCGCGGGAATGACGACCGTAAGTTTTTTCTGAAAACAGAAAATTTTCCTTACTAAACCGTATTGTGAATCCCCCTCCGCGCGGTATGGATATAACCGTAACTTTGTCAACTAGAATCGGACTCTTGATAATATAAGTATATGGTGTAAAGCGTTTTGCGTGTGCCGGGCGACGCATGGTGCCTGTCTTGAGCGGCAGAGGCGGACTTTCCCTGAAGACCGATAACAAATCCTGACGATAGATTAGGTAACGATGCCTGTCTTCCGGTTTCGGTCGGGAAGAAGTTGGCAGAGGCGTTCGATGGCGTTGGCTGTGCGTAGTCACGGCGGCGGCTGTTGGCAAGGATTTGAAAGGGCTTACGTGTCTACTCTGAATGATGTGGCTCATCCCGAAATCGGCAATTTTCTGCGGTATCTCGCCAACGAGCGCAACATGTCGGAACACACCACCCGCAATTACGGCGTCGACTTGGCGCAGTTCGTAGTCTGGCTGACCGAGTCGGGCCAGGTTGAGCTGTTTCCGTGGGAGATAACCAATCTGATCGTGCGCGGGTTCATGGCGCAACTCGACGAAAACGGCATTTCCAAGCAGACCATGGCGCGCAAGGTGGCGGCGATGAGAAGTTTCTATAAATACCAGATCAAGCGCGGCCTGATGCAGGCCAATCCTGCACTCGGTGTGCGTACGCCCAAACTGGACAAGAAACTGCCGGTCTTTCTCACGATAGAAGAGATGGAAAGCCTGCTGGCCGCTCCTGGCGGCGAGACATTTATCGGCGTCAGGGATCGCGCGATTATCGAACTGCTGTACAGCGCGGGGCTGCGTTCATTCGAGCTGGTCGGCCTGGATTGCGACGACCTCGACCTGAACCGGCAGGTGCTGCGTACGCGCGGCAAAGGCATGAAGGAAAGGATTAACCCGGTCGGCAACTACGCGATCAAGGCGCTGATCGAATATATCGGCTTGCGTAACGCCAGGCGCGACAAGGCAAAATCCGATATCCGGGCGCTGTTCCTGAATTTTCGCGGCCAGCGCCTGACCACGCGCAGCATCAGGCGGATGATCAGCTCCTATGCCCTGCAGGTCGGCCTCTCGCCGGAAGTTTCCCCCCATACTCTGCGCCATTCCTTCGCCACGCATCTGTTGCAGCGCGGCGCGGATCTGCGGGTGGTGCAGGAACTGCTGGGTCACGAAAACATTTCCACCACGCAGATCTATACCCACGTCACCGCCCGGGAAATGCAGGCGGTTTACGAGGAAGCCCATCCCCGGGCGCAGGTGGGGCTGGAGACCGGTTTCGAGATACTCACCGAGTCGAAAAGCGCGTAACCGGAGCGACAGGAATCAATGGACGAAGAGCAGAACAAGATGCGGGTCAGCTTTCTGGGGGTACGGGGCAGCTATCCCGTTCCGGGCAAGGCCACGCTGCGCTACGGCGGCAACACCACCTGCAATGTGGTCGAGGCCGGCGGGCATACGATAATCGTCGACGCCGGCACCGGCATAATTTCGCTGGGCATCGAACTGGTCAATCGGCATTTAAAGACCAAGGAACCGATCTGCGCCACCCTGCTGTTCACCCATGTCCACCACGACCACACTTTCGGTTTCATGTTTTTCAAGCCGGTCTATTTCCAGAGCACGATCATTTCCATCCTGGGTCCCAAGACCTTCGCTGGCGACATTTACCAGGAACTGCGCGATTTGCTGGTTTCGCCCTATCATCCCGTGGCGCTGGACGAAATGCCGATGCTGGCGACGTTCGGCAACCTGATGGGCGGGGAGGTGCTGCGATTCCGCCCCGGCGCGCAGAATCCGCAGTTGATGTGCAGCTCAACAGGTGCCGATCCCGACGACCTGGTGGTGAAAGTCTGCGCCAATCCCAACCATACGAAACTCGGCGTCCTGCACTATCGGTTTGAATATCGGGGCAGAATATATGTCTTCGCGACCGACGTCGAGGCGCGCGAAAAAGGTGAGCCGACGTTGTGCGAGTTCGCTTCCGGCGCCCACCTGATCGCCCACGATGCGCAATACACCGATGAAGATTACTACCGGGGCAATCCCCCCAAGAAAGGCTGGGGTCACAGCACGGTGAAGATGGCGATCAAGACCGCGCAGTTGACCGGCGCGGAGAAGCTGGCGCTGATCCACCACGATCCCGAGCGCGAAGATGATGCGCTGGATGTAATCGAAAAGGACGCGAAAAAACTCTTTCCCGGCGCATTCCTCGCCCGCGAGGGCATGGTGGTAGAGGTATAGCCGCAACACTCCTGAAATCTCCTTCCTTGATATCTGACTGAATCATATTGCGGCCGGGGCACCTCGGCTTCAGATAGGAATAAATACATTAAGTAATAAATACCAATAGTATATGCGTACGGTAAAAGTTGATGCCGGACGTAAATATTACACATAAAAATAAATACGACTAAACAATGTTTCACGTGAAACATTTCTCCCAGGGATTAAAAAAAGCGCAGTTTTTTTTCGTTTACAACGAATATTTCACGCCGCATTTCCGCCAATTTAAAAAAGTGAAGAAAATACTTGCATTTTAGGTCTAATGACCTATACTTGGTCAGATGACCTAATGCGTTTTCTGTCTTTTATCAGGAAAGGTTGGAGCATGGCTGCAAAGAGAAAAAAGCCGGAGTTGCGGGGACGCAAGCTGGCATTGATTATTGCCGCCGGCAAGCTTTTCGCCGAGCACGGGCTGGAGGCGGTGCGCACCCGCACCATCGCGGAGGCGGCCGGGACTCCTCTGAGCGCTATTCATTATTATTTCAAATCGAAAGAGGATTTGTATGTCGAGATTTTCCGTTATACCTTGAAAAAGCATTGTCGGCGCAACGTCGGCGGCGTGGCGGCGGAACTGGGCGTCGATCCGGGCGATCCCCGCAACGCGCCGAAAATCCTGTCTGTCTATATCAGGCAGGAATTGGAGCGGATGCTGGAAAACGGCAAGGAGGATTGGGAAATTCGCCTGATTATGCAGGAACTGATTTGCCCTTCGGGCATGATTGCAGAGTTGATCAGCGAAACCTTCCGCCCGGAGCATATGGCGCTGTTCGACTTTTACCGGAAACTGAAGCCGGGGCAGCCGGAGATGCGGGCGCACGCGTGGGCGACTGCGGTCTGCTCGCAGGTGTTTTTCCTGATCCATGCCAAAGAGCCGCTGCTGCGGATAATGGGTCGGAAGGATTTCGATGCGGAGGTGATCGACGGTTATGCCGACCACATTCTGCAAGCCATGCTGGCGGGGCTGGCATAAATATGAGTTTCTCACTTTCCCGGCAAGCAAGGAAAAATCTTTCTGTTTTAATTTAAACTTAAACACGTCATTCCCGCGCAGGCGGGAATCCAGTGGGGAAATCGTACGCAACACCGCCTGGATTCCCGCCTTCGCGGGAATGACGGTACAAGTCTCGGGAGACACGAATGCAACTTGGCGTCAATGCGAAAAAAACATTGCTGCTCGCTGCCGTGGCGGTGGCGGTTTTGCTGGGGTTTAAATTTTTCCAGGGTGGCAAGCCGAAGGCGGGAGAAGAAATAAAAATCCCGCCGCGCCTGGTGAAAATCGCCGAGGCAAGACCGGCGGCGAAAACCGGCGGCGCGAGTTTTCCCGGCTACGTCCGCGCCTCCAAGCGCGTGAGCCTCGCCTTCGAGGTCAGCGGCCCGCTGGTGGAGCTTGATGCGCGGGAAGGGCGCAAGGTCAGCAAAGGCGAGGTGATCGCCCGCATTGACCCGCGCGACTTTGCCAATCACCTTGCCATCAGCCAGGCGCAGTTTGCCGAGATCGAACTCAATTACGAGCGCACCCTGACGCTGTGGAAAGACGGAGCCGTGCCTAAAAGCAGTTACGACAAGATCAAGGCCGCTTACGATGTGGCGCAAGCCAACCTCGCCATCGAAACCAAGGCGCTGGACGACACGAAGCTGATTGCGCCTTTTACGGGGGTAATTTCCCGGCGGTTGACGGAAAACCACGAACATGTCGCGGCCAAGCAGCCGATCGTGCTGTTGCAGGATTCAGCCAGAATCGAAATCGTGGTCGATCTGCCCGAACAGCTTGTCGCCAGAAGCAAGCCGGGGGAACTGGCTAAAGCCAAGGTGCTGTTTGACGCTTTCCCGGAAAAACCTTTCGTCGTTAATTTCCATGAGCGCAAGGGCGACGCCGACGCCGCTACCCAGACTTTCGCGGCGGTTTATGTCATGGACGCGCCGGAGGATTGCGCCATCCTGCCCGGCATGACCGCCAGCGTCACCATCGGTGCGATAGCCGATGAGGCGGGAGTTAAGCTGCTGGCCGTGCCAGTCACCGCCGTCTTCCGCGATCCGGCGGGAGCGCAATGCGTTTACGTCTTGAAGCAGGACAATACCCTGGAAAAACGCGTGGTCGTGTTCGAGGATTGGGGCGACGGTTTCGTCGCCGTCAGTCAGGGGCTGGCCTCCGGGGAAAAGGTGGCGGCGGCGGGAGTCGATCTGCTGCGCGAAGGCATGGCAGTGCGTCCCTACACGCCCGAAGGCGGTGAGCAGAAATGAGTCTCGTCGAATATTCCCTCAAGAACAGAACCCTGCTGGTGGTGTTGTCGGTGCTGGCGGTTTTCGGCGGCATCAAATCCTATAATGCCCTGGGTCGGCTGGAAGACCCCGAGTTCACCATCAAGACCGCGGTGATCTATACGCAGTATCCCGGCGCTTCCCCCGCGGAAGTAGAGGAGGAAGTGACCGACCCGCTGGAGACCGCTGTCCAGCAACTGAAGCAACTAGACAAGGTGCGTTCCATTTCCAAGGAAGGCCTGTCGATCATCTACGTCGACATCAAGGACAAGTATAACAAGGATTCGCTCCCGCAGGTATGGGACGAACTGCGCCGGAAGGTGCAGTCCGCGCAGGGGGATTTCCCGCCGGGAGTGGAGACGCCGATCGTCAACGACGATTTCGGCGACGTCTACGGCATTTTCTTCGCGCTGTACGGCAAGGGATTCAGCTACCGCGAACTTAAAGACCACGCCGATCTCCTGCGCCGGGAATTGCTGCTGTGCGACAATGTCGGGAAAATCGCTTTCAGCGGCGAGCAGACGGAAGTGATCTATGTCGAAATGTCGCGGGCGAAGATCGCGAAATTCGGCGTCTCTCCCAGTGCCATCATCGCCGTGCTGAACCAGCAGAACCTGGTCTGCGACGCGGGCAAGGTCGGCATCGGCGACCTGCACGTGCCGGTGCGCACGACCGGCCTGTTCCAGTCGGTGGAGGACATTGGTAACCTGCTGATTCCGGTGAAGGACAAGCAGGTCTACCTGCGCGACCTGGCCGACATCAGGCGCGGCTATTACGACCCGCCGCGGACGCGGATGCTGTTTAACGGCGAGGAAGCCATCGGCTTAGGGATATCCCCCGTCCCCGGCGGCAACGTGGTGAAAATGGGGCAGGCGGTCGAGAAACGGCTGGCGGAACTGGACGAGGTTACCCCGGTCGGGCTTAAGCGCGGCATTATCAGCTATCAGTCGAAAACGGTTTCCGAAGCGGTGGACGGTTTTGTCATCAACCTGGTCGAGGCGGTTATTATCGTCATCCTGCTGCTGGTGGTGTTCATGGGCAAGCGCGAGGGAGTACTGATCGGGGTGGTGCTGTTGCTGACCATTCTCACGTCTTTCATCTTCATGGAATACTTCAGCATCACCCTGCAGCGGATTTCACTGGGTGCGCTGATCATTGCCCTGGGGATGTTGGTCGACAACGCCATCGTCGTTGCCGACGGCATCATGGTCAAGGAACAGCGGGGCATGAACCACGAGGAGGCGGGGATAGAGGCGGTCAATGAAACCAAGTGGCCTTTGCTGGGCGCGACCGTTATCGCAATCCTGGCCTTTGCGGCGATTTCACTTTCCCCCGACGCGACCGGCGAATTTCTGGGCAGCCTGTTTACCGTGATCGCGATTTCGCTGCTGCTCAGCTGGGTGCTGGCGGTGACGGTCACGCCGCTGATGTGCGTGTTGTTTCTCAATGAATCTCCGGAAACTGCCCGCGACCCGCACGACCGGTATTTTTATCGCCTCTACGAAAAGCTGCTGGATTTCTGCCTGACCCGGCGGTGGCTGTTTATTGTCATAATTGTCATGATGTTGGCGGTCTCGCTCTACAGTTTCCGCTTCATCAGCCGCAATTTCTTTCCCTCCTCGCCTCGCACGCAGTTCATGGTCGACGCCTGGTTTCCCGAAGGGACGCATATCGACCGCACCACCGAGCGCATCCGCGAGATCGATAGCTACGTTCGTAGCCTGCCGCACGTGGATGAGACAGCGACTTTCGTCGGTGCGGGCGGGATGCGCTTCATCCTTACCTATTCCCCGGAAATGCCCTATCCCAGTTATGCGCAGATATTGGTGAACGTGGACTCGTTTGAGAATATCAGCGCGACCGCCGCCCTGGTCAAGGAATATCTCAGGAAGGAATGGCCGCAGGCCAACACCAAGGTGAGCCGCTTCCGCCTGGGACCCAGCGCCGAGGCAGTGGAGGCGCGCCTGCGCGGGTCGGACAAGAAAATTCTGCGTGTCCTGGCCGATCAGGTGAAGGAAATCATGCAGCAGGAGAGTGACGCCCAGTTTATCCGCGACGACTGGCGCGAGCCGGTAAAGACCGTTTACCTGGAACTGAACCAGCCTAACGCCCGCCGCGCCGGGGTCACCCGCCCGCAGGTCAACAACGCCATCGCCATGACTTATTCCGGCAAGGCGTTGGGGATTTACCGCGAGGGCGACGCCCTGCTGCCGATAATTTCCCGCGCCGTGCCGGAAGAACGGAAATCCGTCGACGATTTCAATTCGATCCTGATCTGGAGCGACTTCGCCGGGAAGACTGTGCCGCTCAGCCAGCTGGTGAAAGAAAGAACCATCGGCTGGGAAGACCCCGTCATCCAGCGCCGCAACCGGATGCGCACGATTACGGTAAGCTGCGACTTCCGGCGGGGAACGGCGCTTGACTTGTTTCAAAAGCTGTCGCCGAAAATCGAAAAAAGGCTGGAATTGCCGCCGGGGTATGAACTGGACTGGGGCGGGGAATACGAAAAATCGCGCGACGCCAACCGCAAGCTGATGGCCAAGGTGCCGCTGGCTTTCGCCGCGATGTTCGTTATTTCCGTCGCTCTCTTCAACAGCCTGCGCCACCCCATCATCATTTTCCTTGGCCTGCCGCTGTCGTTTATCGGCGTGACCGCGGGGCTGCTGGTTTCCGGGCAGCCGTTCGGATTCATGGCGCTGCTGGGCGTGCTTAGTCTTTCGGGGATGCTGATCAAAAACGAGATCGTGCTGCTGGAGCAGATCAACCTGGAAACCGCCTCCGGCAAGGATAAATATAAAGCTATTATCGACGCCGCTATCAGCCGCGTGCGACCGGTCTGCATGGCTGCCTTCACCACCGTGCTCGGTATGGCGCCGCTGATCACGGACGCGTTTTTCGTGGCGATGGCGGTAACGATCATGGCTGGCCTGACCTTCGCCACGGTGCTGACGCTGGTGGTGACGCCGGTACTGTACGCCACGTTTTTCCGGATACACAAGGGGTGACGGGTTGACGGGGGGGCAGGTGGACGGGTGGCGAAAGAGGTTGTTTTGTTTTCAGATTAAAGTTACGCGCGTCATTCCCGCGGAGGCGGGAATCCAGGCGGGGAAATCATTGCGGAGTAAATGACGCCCGTTATGCCGTATTCCTTTGTCGAAGCTTATTTCCGGAAGGGCGCATTTTACAGGGCTATCGCATTAAAAATAGCTGTGTTTCGGGAATTAATACGCCCAAGTGGCATCTACACTTTACCGTGAAAGCTTCATTGAAGGGAAAACAAGTTCCCTCTCCCCTTGTAAGGGGCGAGGGAGATTTTAATGCGGTCACCCGTCACCCTCGTTATCCCGTCTACCCGTCCCCCCCCCCCGACATCTTTTCCTCTTGCCAGAATTTCCGGAAGTGGTATCCTGTTAGCAATGTTTTTCGGTAAGTCGAGGGTGGCGGGGAAAGTTCCCTTTTTATGAAGAGGAGGAAACCATGGGCACTCGCGGGCGTGAAATTGTCGGCAAGAGCGTGAAAAAGGTTCTGAAACTTCTGGGCAAGGCTTACGCTGACGAATGGCTGGCGTATTACCAGTACTGGCTGGGCGCGAAGCTGGCGAAGGGGCCGATGAAGGAAGCGGTCATGGCCGAACTCCTGCAGCACGCCGCCGACGAACTGCGCCACGCCGACCTCGTGTCCAACCGCATCATCCAGCTCGGCGGCACTCCCGCCACTTCGCCCAAGGATTGGTACGAACTGACCAATTGCGGCTACGACGCCCCGGTCGATCCCAACGTGATGAAACTGCTGGAACAGAACATCAAGGGCGAGCAGTGCGCTATCAGTGTCTACAACGCCATGATGAAGGAGACCAGGGACGACGACCCGGTCACGTACAACCTCGCCCTGCAGATCATGACCGACGAGGTCGAGCACGAGGAAGATTTGCAGGCGCTGCAGGAAGATATCGAATTGATGGTGGCGAGAAAAAAATAGTTTTTCAGGGACTAGTACCCTGTCAGCCCTAAAAGGATGAATGAGAAGGCGGCAAATGGTCGATACATACGGTGGAAGGATTCAGCCTTCCTCTAGAGGAGACGACTA
>JAGUZQ010000090.1 GCA_020060765.1 Planctomycetota bacterium
CCGAGATCCGCGCCGCCCGCGCCCGCGCGATCTACGCGGAAGACGACCGGTCGGTCGTGCGCAAGTCCCATGAGAACAAGGCGGTGCTGGAAATCTACGGCAAGTTCCTGACCGACGGCCCCTGCGGACACAAGAGCCACCACCTGCTGCACACGGGTTATACGCCCAGAGGCAAGTACATCGGGTAAGAAATAACTGCTGACAACAGTGGCCGCACCGGGCGCATTATGCGCGCTCGGTGCGGCGCAATATCAAACTATGTCGTTGGCAGCAAATGTAAAAATTCTCCTCACTCAAGGGGAGAATCAACCGCCAGGCGACACGGCAGTTTTGGGCTTTCAGCATAAATTGAATTATGCGAGTGACGCTGTCGCTTTGCGCCGACTGCGTCTGTGGAGAACTGCATGACGGACGGAACCGATTCCGCCCCCGAACATAATCCCGCCCAACACGCCCTGAAGCGCGTCCTGGTACAGCGCCTCACCCGCTATTATGATTTCGTCAAAGCCAGGGTCGCGGACAGCGTCACGGTTTCCTCAGCCGAAATCGCCGACTTTCTCAGCGCAGACGCCACCCAGGTACGCAAGGATCTTTCTGTCATCGGCGTGCGCGGCTGCCCGCGCGTGGGCTACATCACCCGCGACGTGCTGGAAAAGACCGGACATGTGCTGGGTATCGACGTGCCGCATCGCGCGATAGTGGTGGGTGCGGGAAACCTGGGGCGGGCGATCGTGCTGTATCCGGGTCTGCTGGAGATCGGGCTGGAAGTGGTGGGCGTTTTCGACAACGACCCGGTAAAAACCGGCGCAAGAATCGGTTCGCTACGGGTGCGCGTACCGGAGGAGATCGAACCAGTCGTCAGGGAAAACGGCGTATGCCTGGGCATCCTGTCGCTGCCCGCCGCTTCCGCGCAGGAAGTGGCTGACCGGCTGGTGTCGCTGAACGTCCGCGCGCTCTGGAATTTCGCGCCGACCACTCTTTCCGCCCCCGCCAGCGTCGTAGTACGCTACGAAAACATCGCCAACGGCCTCGCCGAACTGTTCCACTATATGTCTCGCCTGGAAAACGACACCGACTGACCTTCCACTCGCCGCGCCACTTCCCCCTTGAAAAGATTCCAAACCGTGCTATGATTGCGGCACTTTCGCCATCTGATTACAGGATGACAGTTTGGAAACCGAACAAGCCGCCCGCGCCGCCGAAAAACTTGGCGGCGTGTTGAAAGATTTTCTCGACGTCTCCATCCCCCTGCACATGATCGCCATGGGCGCGGTCATTCTCGGCGCCTACGTCATGGGGCGCGTCTTCCGGCGGCTCAGGCTGTCTGACGTTACGGGTCAGATGATCGGCGGCGCGCTGGTGGGCGCCCCGGCGCTGCATTTCATGCGAATCCTGGGCGACGGCATGACGCCCTACGACCTGGTCATGGGCAATTTCCGCTTTTTCGTTTTCGTCTATCTCTGCCTGGTGGCGTTCGGCATCGGCGAGGAACTGCACCTCAGTAACTTGCGCAAGGTCGGCGGCAAGGCTTTGCTGATTGGAGCTTTCCATTCCGCGCTGACCTTCGCGCTGGTCGCGGGCGGGCTGCACTGGGTGGGCGGCCTGGGATTCATGGAGTCCATGCTGATCGGCAGCATCGGCATCACCAGCGCGCCAGCCATCGCCTTTGTGCTGATGAACCAGTTGCGGGTGGAAGGCCACCTGCGCCACCTCACCGCCAGCGCGCTGGTTATCACCGACCTGATCGGCATTTTCATTTTTTCCCTGCTGACGCAGATGGCCAAGCGGCCGGGGAAAGCCGCCGACGCGTCGCCGGGGGGGGGCGCGGTGCTGGCCAACGTCGCGACCGAGATCGGGCTGGCGCTGCTGATCGGTGTAGGCATTTTCCTGCTGCTGAAACTGCTGGTGAACAAGGAAGCGGCGGTGTTCGAGGAGTTGGAACCCCGGCACGAAAAGCCGCGCCCGCTGCTGCAACGCATTCTCGCGGCGCATCCCTCGCCTTCCGCGGAAATTCTGCTGATTACGCTGGGATCGGTCGCGCTGGGGACGGGGATAGCATATTACCTGCATCTGCCGTTCCTGCTGTCGGCGGTGCTGGCGGGATTTATGGTAGCCAACCTGCATTCGTTCGCGATTTTCGATTCGTTGAAGATCGACAGCATCACCACGGTTTTCAACCTCGCGTTTTTCGCCATGGTCGGCGCTTCGATGTCGCTGGACGCGGCTGACAAGCATACCCTGTGGCTGGCGTTTATCTACATCGTTCTGCGCTCGCTGGGCAAAATGGCCGGCAACTGGGCGGCCTGCCGCCTGGCGGGGGAATCGCCCAAGGTCTGCCGGGCGCTGCCCGCGCAGCTCATGCCGCAGACGGGAGTAGCGGCGGTGGAGGCGGTGTTTGTCGGCCATACTCTCGGCCAGCCGGAACTGGCGGGGATCATTCTGATCGGCATCGTTTTCTTCGGCATCTTCGGCGTGTTCCAGGTCGAACGCGCGCTGGCGCGCTTCCGCCACGACGAGGAAGAGGAGGATGTCCAGCTCGCGCCGGTGCAGTGCGGCATCTCCGAGGCGGCGCGGAAACTGCTGGGATATCTCTCGCCCACCGCGATCATTCTCGACCTGCGCGGGGACAAGAAAAACGAAATTATCGAACGCATGGCCGAACGCGCCATCCGGCTTTCGCCCCAGCACATCGACCGTGAACAGGCGCGGCACATGCTGCTGGAGCGGGAGAAACTCGCGCCCACCGGCCTGGGTCACGGCATCGCCATGCCCCACTGCCGCCTGATCAGCCTCGACCAGCCGGTGATGGTGCTGGGCAAGCACCGCGAAGGCATTGTCTTTGGCGGAGTCGACGACAACCCCTGTAACCTGATCCTGATGTTTATCACCAGCGGGCGCAACCCCGGCGAGCACCTGCAGATCATGGCGGCCTGCGCGCACTTCTTCGCCAACGACGCCGCGCGCGGGAAAATCCTGAACGCCCGGACTCCCGACGACATCATCCAGGTGCTGGTCGACTATGCCGAGGGCGAAGGCCATACCGTGCATTCGGCCTGAGTAACCCTAAGTACGAGTTTCGCACTTTTTGTTTCGTATATATTTAACCGTACGACAGAAGCGCTGTTTTTCGCGAGGGCGGACAAATGCCAGACTCACGCAAAAATATTCCAACTTCCGAACGTCATTCCCGCGCAGGCGGGAATCCAGGGGAGAAACCGCACGCAACACCTCCTGGATTCCCGCCTGCGCGGGAATGACGAATCGATAAAAAATGAGAAAACCGAACGCCGTCCTTCGACAGTTATTTTTGACCAACTTCTAAAACTCAGCGCCGCTCGAAAGCGGGAGTCGAGCTGTATTTCGGCTTGGCCGTGGCTTCCAGCGTCAGGGCAGATGCGCGTTGTTCGGCTTTTTTGGCATAGGCGCTGTCGGGATATTTCTTCGCCATCTTCGCGTATTTTTCCGCCATGGCAACCAGGGGATGCGGCGGGGCGGATTTTTTCTTTTCGGGCTTGACCAGCTTTGCCCACTGCTTGAATTTTTTGGAACCGCCTCCGCAGAAATAGCCTTCCTCCTCTTCCCGTAATTTCAGGAATGCCTTTCTCGCGTTCAGCTCTTCCTTGACCGTGTCCTTGAATTGGTCGGCCAGGCCGTTCCAGGCGGCGAGTTTTTCCGCGAAGGTTTCGTCCTTGTTGAGCTTGTACTTTTTCGCCAGTTCCAGCAGCAGTTCCGCCTGTTCGTATTTGCCGAAATCGGTCTGGGCGGAATTGAGCAGCGCCTCCTGGTTGGACAGATACCACAGACAGGCTTCCTTCAGGTTTTTGTCGTAGTCGACCTCGACAAAGATTTTTCTCTCCAGCCAATCCAGCGCCCGATCGAAGACGTCGGTCGGCGCCCAGGCGTGACCGCCCTCGAAGACTTCGATTGCGCGGTGCGTATCAGCAGGAAGTCCGAGGCGCACTTCCAGACTTTCATACAGATTCATGTCGGTGTTTCCAAAGGTGCCGAAATACATAATCTCTTTGTTTTTCGCGGCATATTTCACCGATTCCACTTCGGCGAAAAATCCGGCAGCCTGCAGAATTACGGCCATGAACCCTTCACGTGCAGGCGGATGCGCACTGACACAGCGAGCGCCTCCCGGCATACCGGTGGTGAACTTGGCGTTGTCAAGAATTCTCACCCGCTTCAGGGCGTCGTCGTGCGCGGAGATGAAACTGTTCAGCCATGCATAGGAATGATTTTTTGATTCCACCAGCATGATGACGATCCACCGGTCACGCTTAAGCCGCTCGGCCATATTGCCCATCTTGGCGTCTCCGCTGGGGCTGGCGATGAACATGCAGGGATAGCGCAGCGTCTCGGTGTCGTGATATCCCTGCGGCAGCCAGAGGCGGTAATGGTAGATGCCGCCGGGAGGCTCGTCCTTCTTTAGCGGTTCGATACCGTCAGGAACCTTGCAGGCGACCATGAATTCCTGCGACTCCGGAATCTTCGTGTCCAAGGGGGTAGTGTCCTCGGCGAAGGCGCAAGCCCCGCAGAGAAAAAAAACAAACGCCGCCATTTTTTTCAACATGGTTATCTCTCCTCTACAATCTTCCGGCATACTGCCAGCAGATTATCGGCATACGCGGCCAGCAACTCGTCATCGCTCTTGACGGCTCGCCCCGGCAGGAACGCCGCCTGCCCCGGCGGAGGCACATGCACGAACAACACCAGTTTGATTTCCGGATGTTTCGCCTTGAGCCGTTCGGCGGCGTACAGCATTTCGTTGCACAGGTAACCGCCCGCGTCGGTGGAGACATGCGTGGGGAAGCCGCGTTCGGTCATGGCCTTGGCGACAGCCAGCACCGGGGCGCTGGCGGGGATTTCAGCGCCGTCAGGCTCGATCTTGTCCGCGGGCGGAAGGTTGCCGTTCACGTCCTTGATGGGCTTGCGCTCGTTGCGCGCGACCGCCTCGACGGCGAAGAAACCGGGATAGCCTTCCCCGAAGCAGAGCACGATTTCCGGCCTGGACTGTTCCCACTGCGCAGCCAGCATTTCGCCGGGCTTGCCCCAAACCACGGGGACTTCCAGCGTGGCGGCGACTTTCTCCTTTAGCGAGTTGGCGGCAGACCAGGAACCGTTGGCAGGTCTGCCCCCGAAAGGACCGAACCCGACGGCAAGGACGGCGGCTGTTTTTTTCTGCTCCGCTCCCGGCAGAATCAGCAGGCAGGCCAGCAGGATTATCGACGCGAACTTTTTCATAACCGTGTCTTTCAAAAAAAACTCCTCCCCGCGAAGGGAGGAGCGTTCTGATATTTTTCCGGCTCAATCCCAGGCGTGCCCGGCGCTTTTCAGCACGTTCACGCACTTGTGCTTGTACAATTCCTTCAGGCAGTCGCGCGCGGGGGTGAGGTACTGGCGCGGGTCGAAGTGTTCCGGATGTTCGTTGAAATGCTTGCGGATGGCGGCGGTCATGGCGAGGCGGCCGTCGGAGTCGATGTTGACCTTGCACACCGCGCTCTTGACGGCGAGAGAAATCTGTTCCTCGGAAATGCCGATGGCGTCTGACAGCTTGCCGCCGTTCGCGTTGATGATCTTGACCAGATCCTGCGGCACGGAAGAAGAGCCGTGCATGACGATGCAGAAGCCGGGGATGCGTTTCTCGATTTCCTTGAGGATGTCCAGCCGGATTTCCGCCTTCTGGCCAGGCTTGAACTTGTAGGCGCCGTGGCTGGTGCCGATGGAGATGGCGAGGCTATCGACGCCGGTGCGCTTGGTGAAGTCTACCACCTCGTCTGGCTGGGTGTAGGTGTGGTGCTCGGCGGAGACTTCGTCCTCCACGCCGGCCAGCACGCCCAGTTCGCCTTCGACCGTCACGTCGCGCGCGTGGCAGTATTCCACCACCTTCTTGGTGAGGGCGATGTTTTCGTCATACGGCAGGTGGGAGCCGTCGATCATGATGTTGGAGAAGCCGCTTTCCACGCAGTCCACGCAGAGTTCGTAGCTGTCGCCGTGGTCGAGGTTGAGGGCGATGGGGATGTTCTTGCCCTTGTTGATTTCCTTGCTGAATTCGACCGCGCCCTGGGCGAGGTAGCGGAGCAAGGTCTGGTTGGCGTACTTGCGCGCGCCTTTTGAAACTTGCAGGATCACCGGGCTTTCCACCTCGGTGCAGGCCTGGATAATCGCCTGCATCTGCTCCAGGTTGTTGAAGTTGAAGGCTGGCACGGCGAAACCGCCGGTGACCGCTTTGGCGAACATGTCGCGGGTGTTCACGAGACCCAGTTCCTTGTAACTTACTGCCATGTTTTCTCCTTGTCTGTGGACGGTAAAGATTGCGCACTTAAATAATCGTAATCAGTTCACCTCGGCGTTGAAGATGTGCAGTATCTTGCTGGCCTTGATGATCTTGGTGCCGGAAGTCTTTTCCGGCGCGGCGACAACAACTTCCGGCTGGGCGGGAGCGGCGCCGCTGTCGGGATCGAGCATCAGGAAACCATTTTCCTGATCGACGACCCGCTTGGTGTTGGAGCCGAGGATTTCGTAGATGATGGCTTCGCCCACCAGCCAGGTCTCCACGCCCAGCCGCAGGCAGCCGGTAAGCGTCACGCCATTGCGACCCATCGCGCCGTGGATGTGCAGGACGGGGCGGCCGATGGGGTCGGGCGCGAGCACGCCCAGGGCGCAGATTTCGTGCGCGCCCTCGACTGGCAGGTGCATCGCCTCGATGGGGCGGGTGTCGGAATCGTGGGGGCCGACAATGACTTCTCCCCGACCGACGCCGCCGGTGAGGCTGACGAAGGCGACCTTGATATTATTCTCAGCGGCGAATTCCTCGATGGTGTTGGGCACGAGGTCGCCGTCGTCCAGGCGCATGATAAAAACCCGACCGATCTGTCCTTCCGCGACTTTCATTTTATTCTCCTGCAAAAGTTACGACTTCGCTGGTTCAATTGTTAACCGGCAGCGTTTTTCCGTCAAGAAAATTCGGAGCAAAGGGGAAAATATCGCAGGGCAATCGCGGTCATTCCGAAATGGTTTTATACAGGGGCGAGCCGAGAAAGTCGGTGCAGAGCTTTTCCTGGAAGAAAGTAATCTGGGAGAGGACGTTGCCCAGGTTCGCCCTCTCCGCCTCGGTCAGCGCCGCCACGTTCAATTCGTCGTTGACCTGCTTCAGATCGTGATGCGCGACAATCTGGTTGCAGAAGCGCATTTTCCAGAGATAGTCGAAGACGTAAACCACCTCGGCGAAAAATTTATCCGTAATGACGCCTGTCTCCAGCAAGCGCCGCAAACGTTCGACCGTGCCTGTCTCCCGGATTTTGTGTTTCAGCGCGTAGATGCGCGTAATAACCTCGATCGGTTTCAAGCACTCCTTGAGATTGACGGTCTTGGCTCCGTCGCGGCGATGGGTTTTGACATGCCCCAGCAGATCGACCGGCGCCTGGTAGAGCAGGCAGTTCCTGACCAGTTGGGAGTAGAACACGGGCGAATGTTCCGCCGTCTCCACCATCGCGCGCCACAGTTCATCCGCCAGCGCCCCGTCCCCGTAGGCGCAACGCTGATCGAAAAACACGTTGAACTCCAGGATCGCCTCCGGCGAGGCGTCGGAGACCCATTTGTCAAACCGCTTTTTCCACTCCGCCACCGGCAGGCACCATTTCGGATTTACCGCCATGAGTCCGCCGGTGCAATAGGGATAGCCCACTTCATTAAGCAACGAGCAGATCCGGTCGGCGAAGCCCAGCAACTGGCGGTTGATCCTGCGCAAATCCGCTTCGTTTGCGTCGGCGAAGACCAGCGCGTTGTCCTGGTCGGAGAACATCGTCATTTCGTGGCGGGCGCTGCTGCCGAGGACGAGGAAAGCGTGGGGGAGGTTTGTCTCTCCCGCTTCCCGCAGGGCAAGCGTGGCCGCGCGCGCGAGGGTGGCGTCGAAAATCCCGCCCACCGCCCGGCGGATCGCGCCGGGGTTGGCGCCGTAGTCGATCATGTCCCTCACCAGCAGCGACAGCCGGTCAAGCGACAGGATGATATGCCCCGCGCTTTCGCTTGCGCCGATCTCGGCCAGGATTTCAGAACGCTGCTCCTCCTGAAAAGAAGGCTGGACAATGGCTTCCGCCGCGCCTATAGCCCGACCGCGCCGGATGGGGCGGAAAGAAATGACATGGCCGTTCTTTTTCGAGAAAAATATCCGCGAGATTTTCAGGATCACATCGACGGCGCCGCCGGATTTGGTCAGCGCCCGCGCCTCGCATTTCAGCGGCGTCACCTCCCCCGCGTACAGCTTTTTCAAACCCGCGTTAGTTGCCGCGTCGCCTGTCCCGTCAGGCGCCAGCAATTCCCGGATATTTTTTCCCGCCAGTTCGTTTTCGTCAAAGCCAAGCATCCGTTGCAGCGCATGATTGTGGTAGATGTTCTTGCCCCCGACTTCGAGAATAATGCCTTCGTTGGACGCCTCCACCAGCGCGCGGTAGCGGTCCTTCGCTTCCCGCAGTCCGCTTTCGGCCAGCAACCGCTTGTTCTCGATTCTGCCGGACTGCCAGACCACGCTGCCCAGGATCAGCAGCACCACCGCCGAGATCGCGGCGAAGGCGGCCAGCAGACTGCGCGTCAGGCGGTCTATCTCCGCCTCCACGTCGTCGAGATAGACGCCGGTGCCGATAATCCAGTTCCAGCGGGGAACGCCGGTCACGTAGGAAAGTTTCGGCGACGAGCGGGAGGGATCGTCTTTCCACTGCCAGACGTAATTGACGTAGCCCGCCTTCTGTTCGCGCACGATGTTGACGAATTCGACGAACAGCTTTTTGCCGGACTTGTCCTGCGTGTCGCGGAATTCCGAGAGGTCGCTGCCTGTCAAATCGGGGCGATACGGGTGCATCACCATGCGCGGGTGCATGTCGGTGATCCAGAAATAATCCTTGCCCTTTTCGCCGTAACGCATGGCCTTGACCTTCTCGGCGGCCATCTTCTGCGCGGCCTCGCGGGTCAGTTCCCCGCTTTCCTCCTGCCGGATGTAATTCTCGATCACGCTCTCGGCGGCGAGGGTCAGTTCCATGATCATCTCTTTTTTGTTGTCCAGCATGTCGGCGCGGAAAGAGGGGATGACGATGCTGAACACCGAAACCACCAGCAGCAGCATGGCGACCGCGGTGGGCAGGACGATGCGCAGGACGAAGGGCAGCGACTCGCCGCCGGAACCGGGTTTGCGCAGCGCCGCCGATTTCTGCTCGAAATATTCCGCCAGTTCGACCGGGTCTAAAATAGCCTCCCGCTCTTCCCGCTCCGCGTCGTCGTGGTACTTGTCGGTGAAGGTGCCGTTCTGAAAATCCTCCCGGTGCGGCAGGTAGCCGTTGTAATCGTCTTTCACGTGGCTTTCGAACACCGCCTTGATCTGATCCCTGGTGTATTTTTCCGAAAACTCCTCGTAAGCCTCGGTTAGCGCCTCGGCGCAGTGCCGGTATTTGCGGTGATCGTAAGGGTCGAAACCGGGGAAGCGACCCATCCGCAGCATCTGGTCGAAACCCTCGCCGTCGAAAAAGCCGTCGATCCACTTGTGGATATCCTCTGCCCGGATACCCAATTCTTTTTCGGTGCGGTCGGCGTGTTCGCTCAGTTTCATCGGCTTTCCTTTGATTTGGGTGGACGGGGGGGCAGGTTGTAGGGTTGACAGGTTAACGGGTCAACTGCTTACCGGCTGAAAGTTTTCCCCTCTGTATAAAAAATCCGTCACCCTGTCTACCCTTTCACCTGTCTACCCGACAACCTGACCACCTGTCAACCTGACCACCTGTCTACCCGACAACCCGTCAACCCGTCATCCACACCCGGTCGTCGACCAGCCCCACCGCCTGCATGTAGGAATAGACCAGCGTGGAACCGAGAAATTTGCAGCCGCGTCTTTTCAAGTCTTTGCCCAGCGCCGCCGCCAGCGGGGTCGAGGCAGGCAGGTCTTTCCAATCGCGGTAAGGTTTCGGCGGCAGCACCGGTTTTCCGCCGACAAAATCCCAGGCATATTTGTCAAAACTCCCGTGCTGTTTTCTGATTTCCAGAAAGACGCTGGCGTTATGGACAACCGCCTCCAGCTTGCGGCGGTTGCGGACGATCTGCGGATTTTCCAGCAGCGCGGAAATATCGTCCGGCGTGAAGGCGGCGACTTTTCTTATCTGCCAGTTGGCGAATGCCCGGCGGAACGACTGGCGCTTGCGCAAAACAATCGCCCAGGACAGTCCGGCCTGAAAAATGTCCAGGCTCAGCATTTCAAAATGCCGCCTGTCCTCATGCACCGGCACGCCCCATTCCTCGCGCATGTAACGCGCGTAGTCGGGATTATTCGAGCCTGCCCAAGGAAAGGGCTTAATCTGCGGAATTCTCTTTGCCATATTTTATACTCTCCATAATTTGCCAGCAACAGGCAACCGTCAGGGAAAGAAGCAACGGGTCGATCAGGAAACGGTAACGGTTGTTTTCGCCGAAGTCGATGCAGGTGCCGGTAAGCGTCACGTAAATAATCAGCGCGCAGAGATAACATAGTTTGGCTGTCATTTTACCGTCGCCAGGTTTTCCGCGCAGTCGAAGGTTAAGCAGCCACAACGGCCAGACGATGGCCAGCGCCAGCCCCGGCAACAGCAACGGCAGATCGAGGTAACTGTAATATCCCGCCAAATTCTTGACTGAAACCGGAATCCGGTCGTTACGGAAAAAACTCCAGTCAGACGCGGGCAGGCGATAGCGCGCGAACGACTCGAACGCGACCAGGTGCAGATAGACGCCGGGGTAATGGCGGATCGTCGTCTTGGCGTCGCGGAGATATTCCTTGCCCATGAAAATATAGGCGGGATGATTGTAGTTGGGAAGGCCGCAGAGTTTTTTTTCCTCATCCAGCGCCGGAATGCCGCGCTTCGGAAATTCCGGCAGCAGGTCGCGGTACTGGTCGATCTGATTGAACGGTTCGCGCAGGGAAAAATCGCCGGTCAGGTTTTTCCGCCGCAGTTCCAGGCGGTCTTCCTCCGGCAGCCGCCGCGTCATGCCAAACAGGCTCATCCCCAGCCAGGTGCTGGAACCGAAGTTGTCAAACTCGATTTTGTTTTTCGTATAAACCGCCAGCGGCAGCAGAAATGGAATCAGGAAAACCAGCACCGCCCTTTTCCATTCGCGCGGACGCAGCGCCACAATTCCGGCCAGGGCGACAAGCATCAGTCCCAGGTGAAACAGGCTGCGCGTCAACGTCAGCGCCGACAGGCAAACGAAAAACAGCGCCAGGTCGCGCGCGCGGTTCTGGTCGAGATAGCGCAGGAAAAAAGCGGTCGCCAGCGTCACCCCAGTGGTCAGGGGATAGGTGTAAAATAAGTAATTCTCGAACAGCAGCACCGACGGGCTGCAGATGAAAATTATCGTCGCCGCCGTCGCCAGCCACAGGGACGCGCCGAGTCGGCGGATAACCGTATGCAGCGCCCAGGTCAGCCCCGCGCCGCAGAGAATAAACGTCAGGTGGAAAACTAGCGCGAAATTCTCCGGGAACAGTTTCACCACGACCCCGAGGTAAAGATTGAACAGCGGCGGCTGGGAATGGAGATAATACAGGCTTTCCAGCAGCCGTTCCTTCAGCAGCGGCAGATCGAGATACTGGCAGTAATACGAAAGCGACTCGGTGTCGAACCGCAGCCCCAGCCCGTAATAACCGGCGCGCGACAGCAGAAATATCCCGGCGAGTATGAAGTAATGACGGCGCATGAGGTTTTCCGTGAAAAAGGATTTGCAACCCTAGACAGAATCGCTAGCATTATCCCACGAAATGTAAATATTGCAACAGGCTACCCGTCGCTGGAGTTTCAAACTGAAACCAAATCCGGAATTCGAATCAGTCCTGTCCGCCGTGGAAGGCCCGGGGCAGTACGTGGGCGGCGAACCTAACGCCATCGTCAAGCCGCCGGAAGAGGTTGACTTCCGCGTCGCCCTCGCCTTTCCCGACCTCTACACCATCGGCATGAGCAACTACGGCGCGCGCATTCTTTACGAAGTCGCTAACCGCCTGCCCGGCGTGGCGTGCGAAAGAGTGTTCGCGCCCCGACCGGACATGGAGGCAAAGCTGCGGGAAAAATCGCTGCCGCTCCGCACGCTTGAAACCGGCGCGCCGCTCAATGCCTGCGACCTGGTGGGCTTTACCCTGAATTACGAACTGGGCGCCACTAACATTCTCACCATGCTTGACCTGGGCGGGATTCCCCTGACCCGGTTCGAACGCGGGGAAGGCGCTCCGCTTGTCATCGCCGGTGGGCATGTGGCATTCAATCCCGAGCCGCTGAGTGATTTTTTCGACGCGTTTTTCATCGGCGAGGGCGACGAGGCGTTTGGCGAAATTGTCCTGTTGCTGCGCGCGCTCAAGGCCAACGGCGGCGGCTCGCGCGCGGAAATCCTGCAACTGCTGGCGCGGCAGATTCCCGGCGTTTACGTTCCCGCGTTGTACGAAACGGAAGAAACCGCCGACGGCTGCCTCGCGGTATGCGGCTCGCCTTGCGGCGCGCCTTATCCGGTCAAGCGCCGCATCGTCGCCGATTTCCAAAACTCTCCCATCCCTCTTGCTCCGCTGGTACCGGTATTTGAAACCGTGCATGAGCGTATCACGCTGGAAATCATGCGCGGCTGCCCCAATGGCTGCCGGTTCTGTCAGGCTGGCATGATCTGCCGCCCGCAGCGTGAAAAAGGGGTCGACATCCTGTTTGACGCGGCGAAAACGTGCTATCGCAACACCGGGTATGACGAAGTGGGGCTGCTTTCGCTCAGTTCCAGCGACTATTCCCGTTTCGACGAACTGGTGGAAAAGCTGGACGCCTTTTTCGCTCCCCAGGCCGTCAGCCTGTCGCTGCCCAGTCTGCGGGTCGATCACGCCTTGTCCGGCATTCCCAAGCGATTCAAATCGGTCAAGAAAAGCGGGTTCACCATCGCGCCGGAAGCAGGTTCCGACCGCCTGCGCGCGGTGATCAACAAGCATGTCACTAATGATAACCTGCTGGCGGCGGCGGCGGAAGCCTACGCCCAGGGCTGGCAGGGCATCAAGCTGTATTTCATGTGCGGCCTGCCGACCGAAACCGAAGACGACCTGCGCGAAATCGCGCGCCTCGCTAACGCCGTGGCGTCATTGCGCAAAAAAGGCGGCAAGCACAAGCCTGCCGCCACCCTGTCGCTGAGTAACTTCGTACCCAAACCGCACACGCCTTTTCAGTGGGAAACGATGAGCGCGCCGAATGAACTGGCGGAAAAGCAGCGCCTGGTCGCGGGGCTGGTGAACCGCAAAAGCGTGTCGTACAAGGCGCACGACCCGTTTACCAGCCACCTGGAAGGCGTCTTCTCCCGGGGCGACCGCAGGCTGGGTAAAGTGATTCTGGCGGCGTGGCAAAAAGGCGCGCGGCTCGATGGCTGGTCGGATCATTTCAAGCCGGAACTGTGGAAAGCGGCGTTCGCGGAGTGTGGGATCGACAGCGCGCATTTCGCCTGCCGCCGCCGCGACCCTGCCGCGCCGGAACCGTGGAGCCACCTCGACACCGGTATTTCCCGCGCTTTTTTCCTGAGGGAACGGGAAAAGGCCTGCGGCGAAAAACTCACCCCTCCCTGCGCGCCAGGACAATGCGCAGGCTGCGGGCTGAATGTTTGCGGCTTTTGTGAGGTTCCGAGGGAAAGCGAGTAAAGTCTCCAGTCTCCAGTGCCGATTTCCGCAAGTTCAGACCTGAAATCGCACGCCAAAAAAAACTGGAGACTGGTGACTGTAAACCGGAGACCGATTACCCCGCCACATGCCTGGTCAGGAAACTGCGTGACGCCAGCACCAGCGCCACCGCAGAATACGCTGCGGCATACAGGATCGCGCTGAAGAAATGCACCGCCGAGACAAACCCTTCCCGTGACACTTCCTCCGGCGCGATCTGGAAATACCGCATGTTGGGCACGGCGTAATAAATCAGCCGGATGACCAGTTTCACCGTTTCGGGAAAATGCGGATCCATCACGAAGGCGTGCAGGTAGAAGATGAAAAAGCCAAGCACGGCATAGCCGGCGGCGAAAAAGATAATTGGAATTTCGTTCAGGCGGGTGCTGAGGGTTATCACCACCGCCGCGACAATCGCCGCCTGGAGGAACGCGAATACGATTTTCTGCAGGATGTTCCAGTCTGGCATCATTCCCTGTACGGCGCAGCCGACGATGCAGGCGACGCCCATCAGCGCCACGGTGACGCCCGCCACGTAAACCAGCCCCACGTATTTTCCCAGCAGATAGTCGATCTTGGTCAGGGGCTTGGAGAGCAGGATCATGATGGTTCGGGTGTCGATGTCGCGGGGGATTTCCGTGGCGCCCATCACGATCACGATCAGCATCCCCGCCAGCGGCAGGATATAATCCAGCACGTCGGCGCGGTGGGAGATCAAAGCTTCCTCGGGGTCTGGTCCTCCCAGAAACAGGATTATCATCACCAGCACCGCACCGCCGCCAAGAAGCCGCAGGAACCATCCCGTCATGATCCGCAGGAAAGTGTACTGCCCGATGGTTTTGATCACGTGGAAATCCAGCACCTCGCATCTCCCTGAAAAAAGCTAATTACCCTAAAAAATCACGAAGAACAAAAAAGCCCCGGCGTAAAAAAGCCGGGGCGGATAAAATCAACGCCTGTAGTTTCCGGCAGAGACTTTTATTTTGGTTCGGTTTTGTCGGGATGATGGGCGGCCAGCCGCTGGATGGATTTGCCATCCTTCTGCATCATTTCCGCCAGTTCCTTGAAGGTCTCGGCGACAGGCTTGCCAGTCACGGTGTTAAAGGGGCCTTTCAGGGTCACGATCCGCCCGTTCATCTCGTAGTCGTACAGGTCGATGCCGTACGGGGTGATGGGAGTGTCGGCCAGCAGCGGGTCGAACAGGTCGCCGGGAGCATAGGCGGCCAGGCTCTTGGGCGCGTAATGGCCTTCGGGGTTGACCTTGCGGAAAATGGCGCGTACCACCTTCTGCTTGTCGACTTCGTTCTTGGCCAGCAAGTCAGGCATGATGCTGCGGCAGCGCTGGATAATGCGCTCGCGCAACCTGCTCAGCACCGAGTCCTGCCCGTCGAACCCGAATCCCGGGTCGACCGCTCCGGCACCTTCTGGCCCGCCCGCGTCTCCCGCGGCACCGCGCAACTCGTTGGAGCGCTTTTCGTAATACTCGCTCCAGGCTTCCAGTTCCAGGTACTCGTCGCCATACTTGCCCTGGAGCTTGGCGGTGTTGTGCAGCAACATGTTTTCCACATACCAAGGAGCGTTGAGGCTGACCGCTTCCTGCAGGTAATCGATAGCTTCCTGGCGGTATTGTTTCTGCTTGGCTTCGTCCTTTTCCGGATTGACCTTGATCTGGATGATCCAGTGTGCGGCCTGGTGGGGCCAGCGCCAGTCGGCCTTGACCGCCTTGGCTTTGCCCCGCTCGATCAGCGCCAGCGCCTTATCCAGATCCTGGTAGGCGATGTTGGCGGCGCCATCGGCATAGACCGAGGCGAAATCCGGGTCAAGGTTGGTGATGGTGTTGAATTGCTGATAGAAGTAGTTGGCTTTCTTCTCGTCCATCTTGTCCTTGAGGCTGCCCAGGTCGTTGATGACCTGCATCCACTTGATGTCGGCCCAGAACTTGTCGATGCCGACCCAAGGCATGTAGACCATCTCCGCGCGAGCGGAAGTGTTTATCTTGTACTTTTCCACGCGGGTGCTTTTCATATTGACCGAGATGCCGATCGCCACGGCCAGGCCGACAATCATGATCGCTGCACTAACGGCTGGAAATCTCTGCATTTTTCTACCTCCGTCTATATTAAAAAAAACCAATGCTATCAATCCGCGCCTGTCGCTCAGGCAATGTCCTTACGGTTGAAAATAATGATGGCCAGTCCAGTGACGAAAAAGGCATAGGCGATGCCGTAAACCGCACCCATGCCGACAAACATGCCGGGAACGTCAACCCCGTGGCTTAGTTCGGTCTTCACATCGCAGTTATAGAAGTTGGGCAGGAGGTAATACGCCGCGTTGCCGAGGATGTTACCGCCGCTCCAGCGCTCGATCATGAATACGCAGTGACCGATGACGAAAAATGCGAACAGCCCGATGGCGGCCAGGGTGTCGGTCAGGAAGATGCTCAACAACAGTCCCAGGCTGGTAAGCGTCACCGCCTCGGATGCCACCAGTATGCCGCCGGAAAGCAGTCCCCAGTTGGTTTCGCCGAAGGAAAGCCGGTACGCCAGCAGCGAACCGATGATGATAAACGCCACGTTGAATACCGCCAGCGCGCTCACGCCCAGGAACTTGCCCCAGATAAAGGCGCTGCGACCCATGGGCTTGGAGAGGATGAACTGCGCCGTCTTTTCGCGCAGCTCACGCGGAATCTCGAACGCCGCCACCATCGAGGTAATCAGCCCCACCACCAGCGAAATCGCCAAAGCGCAGTCGAATACAAGCTCTTTTTCCAGCCCCATCGACAGTTCCTTGTACGCCGACATAGCGGCCACGTCCAACACGCAGATCACCAGGATAACGTACAGCGCCTTGAGCCTGGCCACACGGTAAAAAGTACTTTGTGCGATCGTAATAATGTCTTCCATTATTTTGAATCCTCCTTTCTGGATTTTTCGTCTTCCTCGATTTTTCGCAGGAAAGCCTCTTCCAGGGTTTCCCGTTGGGTGGTGATTTCGTCTACCTGCCCACCCTGTTGCTGGATAAAGGCCTTGATAGCGTCCTTACCCTTCGCATCTGCCACGTCAAAGCCCCAGCGCGAGCCATCTTTTACTATATTACGCGCGATTGAGTCCGCTTTGTCAAGAGAATCCGGAGAAATTCCGGTGGCGTAGACCCGGGTACCCTTTGCTCCCAGTATAGTCGACATCGGTCCCTTCTGCAAGAGGCGACCGTGATTCATGATCGAAACCTCGTCGCACATTTCCTGGACGTCGGCAAGGATGTGGCTTGAGAAAAACACCGTCTTGCCTTCGCTGCGCAGGTCGATGAGAATCTGCTTGACCTCCCGCCGCCCTAGAGGATCGAGGCCGCTCACCGGCTCGTCCAGGATGATCAGGTCGGGATTGTTGATCAGCGCCTGCGCGATCCCCAGGCGCTGCATCATGCCGCGGCTATATCCTTCAATTTTGTCGTCGCCAGCTTCGGCCAGCCCCATCTTGGCCAGCAGTTCGTCGGCGCGGCGGTAGCGGTTCATGCGGTCGATGTGCATCAGCTTGCCGCAGAAGGCGATGAATTCCCGCCCGGAAAGATGGTTGTAAAAGCTGGGGTTGTCCGGCAGAAAGCCGATTCTGCCCTTGACCGCCTTGTCGTTGACGTCGGCGTTGAAAATACTGGCACCTCCGGCGTCGGGGATGACCAGACCCAGCAGTATCTTGATGGTGGTGGTTTTGCCTGCGCCGTTAGGTCCCAGAAAACCGAAAATCTGGTTTTCCTCAACCGACAGCGACAGATTATTTACGGCCAGAATCTTGCGCCGCGAAAAAAACCATCCGAATTTTTTCACCAGACCTTCAATGCGGATAGCATCCAAAAGCTTTTCCCCCAGTTTTCAAGGCTGCCTTAATCCCCATAACAGGAATGTCTTATGCAAAAAAAGATTACTCCATGCCTGTAAAAAAGCAAGTTAAAAACTGTCGCCGACGATTTAATCTTTTTCGGCCAAACCGGATTAAGCGAAAAATAACCTTGATTTTGCCGATAATTTATATATATCTTTTAGCCTTCAAGCAGAGGAAATCAACTTTAACCAGAAATTTAAATAAGGTTGGAAAAATGCTTAAAAAGAAAAAAATTTACTGCGGCGAACGCAAAGCCCTGGTCGATGCCCTGGTCGACGAAAAAATTCTGAAAAACGGCACGGTCGAAGTGACGGTCATGAGTTGTATGGACACTGCCGTCTGCGCACGCACCACTTTCTGCCGTTTTGTCAACCCGCTGACAGTGCGTAATCCCCTCGACCCCGCCGCCAAGGAAGCGGCCCAGGCAGGCTGAATTCCAGATTACCTTAAAATTCGAAAATTACGCAAGCAGGTCGATTTGATCTGCTTGTGCTTGTATGTATATGCCAATCAGGACTTTCCGATTTTTCCCCGGAACCAGTTCACTTCCCGTTTCGCTTTTTCCAGCAATTCTTCTTTCCCCAAGCCTTCGAACTCGCAATGCACTGAATACGGCCCGTCGTAGCCAATCCGGCTCAAGTCGGAAAATACCGCGCTCCAGTCGACCATGCCGTGTCCCGCTTCGACAATTTCCCACTGCACGCAGCCGTGGTTGTCTTTTTCCCGTCGGTGGAGAGTAAGGTCTTTCAGCGCTACCAGTTTGAGATACTCTTTCACTATCGCCAGCGCGACGGCGAATTCCTCGCCTTCCGCACGCAGGTGGAACGGGTCGAGATAGGCGCCGATATAGTCTGGATTGAACCCCTTCAACAGATGCGCCAGCGTGCCGCCGTTCATGCCCATGCACCGGTTCTGGTGGGTATGATAGCAGATCGTCACGCCATATTTTTCCGCCAGTTTTTCCCAGCCGGAAAAGGCTTTCCGGATATGATCGACTTTCTCCCAGTAATCCTCCTCATGCGGATCGAACTTGAAATAACCCAGCTTGAGGAATTTCACTTCCGCTGCCTGCATTCCTGCCAGGATCGGTTCCGCTCGCGAGTCGTCAGGCAGCAGAAAATCACCGGGAGAGGTAATCTGCGGCACGGCCAATCCGGCTTCGCCCAGCTTTTTTACCAGTTTAGACAGTCCCTTTTCGGCAGTTGCCGGAGAAACCTGGTACCCGTCCCGAACGCACAGGTCATAGCCGTCGATTCCGAGTTCGCTGGCGATTCTGATCAGTTCAATCTCAGAGAGATTTTTCAGTTCCTTGGAAAAAAGCACCAGTTTCATTTTTCATCCTTTCAGACAAAAGATTCTACTCCGTCTTTTCCCGCAAGGCCGGGTTGCTGTAAAACGGTAATTCGACCACCGCGCAGGGAATCAGCTTGCCCCGGCTTTCCACCGCCAGTTTCGCGTCGGTTTTCGCATATTTATTTTTGACATAAGCCAGCGCCAGAGTCGCGCCGACAGTGGGGCCGATCGCGCCGGAAGTGACCCGCCCGATTTCCGCCTCGCCGTCCCTGACCACAAACCCCGCCCGCGGCGTGCGCTTGTCTTCCATTTTCAGACCAACCAGGACTTCCAGGCTTTCGGGGTTCTGCTCCAGTTTCTGTTGCGCGGCCAGCAGCGCGTCCTTGCCGGGGAAATTCTCGCTTTTCTTCAGCACCACGAACTTTTCAAATCCCGCGTAAATGGGATTGAGTTCGGTAGTCAGCTCATGCCCGTACAGCGGCATGCCCGCTTCCAGGCGCAAAGTGTCGCGCGCGCCCAGGCCGCAAGGCTCTGCGCCGAAGGGCTTGCCTTTTTCCAGCAGCTCGTCCCACAATTCCCCCACAAACTCAGCAGCGACATAGAGTTCCGCGCCGGGTTCGCCGGTGTAACCGGAACGGCTGAGAATCATGTCCCGCCCGCGCCACTTGATTTCGATAAAGGAATAAAACGGCATGACGCGGAAATCCTGGCCGGTTATGTCCTTGACCAGTTTCCATGCTTCCGGCCCCTGCACGTCCAGCTTGCCGGTTTTTTCGCTGAGGTTGGTCGCTGTGATGCCGGAAGGGAGAGACTTTTTCACCGCCTCGAAATCGCCGGGGATGTCGCCGGCGTTAACCACCATCCACGCCTTGGTTTCGGAAAAAAGCATCACCACCGCGTCATCGATCACGCCGCCGTTTTCGTTGGTTATGAATGTATAGCGGCAGCGCCCCAGCCCGAGTTTCTTGAAACTTCCCGCCAAAGCCATGTTCAGGGCTTCGCGCACGTTTTCGCCTTCAAACAGGAATTCGCCCATGTGGCAGGTGTCGAAAATGCCGATTTTTTCGCGCGTGGCGTTGTGTTCGGCGAGAATGCCCTCGGGATATTGCACCGGCATGTCCCATCCGGAAAAATCGACAATGCGGGCGTCCAGCGCCACGTGACGCTCGTACAGCGGAGTGCGTAAAGCCATGTTGGTTCCTTTCGATATGAGAACTGTAAATGTCAGAAAAAAGTGCGCCTAGTTTAGCGATAATTCTACCGGGAAAAGCTGCACGGGCAAGGGACTAAGGCTCTAAGGGACTAGGGGACTAAGATTTCTGTCGGTGATTTCACCTACTTGCGTAATTTGTTCGCAATCGGGAATTATCGACATCGCGCCTTAAGAATGCTTTTCTTAGTCCCTCAGCAACTCATTCACCCGCCAATCGCCGCCTGGATTTTCTCCGCGATTTCCTGTTTCACCTGCGGATTCTCGTGCAAAAATCCCCGCGCCTGTTCGCGCCCCTGCCCCAGCCGGGTTTCGCCGTAACTGAGCCAGGAACCGCTGCGGGAAATTATGCCGTGCTGCCCGCCCATGTCGAGCAGGTCGCCTTCGAGACTGATGCCGTGATTGAAGAGGATATCGAACTCTGCTTCGCGGAAGGGAGGGGCGACCTTGTTCTTGACCACCTTCACCCGCACGCGGCTGCCGACCGGTTCGTCCTTTTCCTTCAGCACGCCGATGCGCCTGATGTCCAGCCTGAGCGAGGAATAGAATTTCAGGGCGTTGCCACCGGGCGTGGTTTCGGGATTGCCGAACATGACCCCGATTTTCATGCGCAACTGGTTGATGAAGATCACCGTGGTGCCGGTCTTTTTCACAATGGCGGTAAGCTTGCGCAAAGCCTGGCTCATCAGCCGCGCCTGCAACCCCATGTGGCTGTCGCCCATTTCCCCTTCCAGCTCCGCGCGCGGCACCAGCGCCGCCACCGAATCAATCACCACCAGGTCGACCCCGCCGGAACGCACCAGCAGTTCGCAGATTTCCAGCGCCTGTTCGCCGCAGTCCGGTTGCGAAACCAGTAGATCGTCCAGATTCACGCCCAGGCGTTTCGCATATGAAGGATCGAGCGCGTGTTCCGCGTCGATGATGGCGGCGGTGCCTCCGGTAGCCTGCGCGCTGGCGATGGCGTGGAGCGCGAGGGTGGTTTTGCCGGAGGATTCTGGGCCATACAGTTCCACCACCCGCCCGCGCGGAAAACCGCCTACGCCGGTGGCGATATCCAGACTGAGGGAGCCGGTCGAAATGGAGGGCGGGCCTTCGTATTTATAGTCGCTGCCCAGGCGCATGAGTGCGCCGATACCAAACTGTTTTTCGATCTGCCTGATCGCCAAACCAAGGGCAGGCGATTCTTCCTTGCCAGGCATATTTTTCAGCCTTTCGCATGAGATGGCTGGAGAAAAAAGTCACTGCCGGAATCATAGCGCTTTGCAGGCGCAGATGCAACCGGCAATATAAAGAGAAAAACCATTGACATCAAGGGGAAAGGCGGTATCATATCCGCTTCATAAAAATCAACTGCCTTGCGGGAGTGGCGGAACGGCAGACGCGCTTGGTTGAGGGCCAAGTCCTAGCAATAGGGTGGAGGTTCAAATCCTCTCTTCCGCACCAAATTATTGAAGCCTTCCGGTTTACCGGAAGGTTTTTTTGTTTCAACTGGTCAGGCGATGAGGATGGGGCTGGGCATGGTGAACAGTTTGCCTTTTTTCCGCGCCTTGGCGAAAAGCCCGGCAAGGCCGGAGCCATCGGCGGGAAAGCCGCCGATATCCTCGTAGGCATGATGGCTGATATACGGCCCCTGTTCGAGCATGAGTCTGCGCCGGAAATTCGCCGACAGGTTGTTGGTCAGGATGTCGAAATAACCCCGGCTCGAACCCGGCCTGCGCCCGAGGGGAAAATGCCCGCCGACCACGTTTTCCATTTCCAGCGCGTCGAGAATGAAATTGCCGCCAAACTCCGGCGGAAAGCAATAGGGCGAGAGAAACCACAAAGCCGAACCGCGCGCGTGGTCTGTGGCGCTGTTGACGGATTCGGCCAGGTCTCCCGCACGGAAAAGATTGGCACCGTTGTCGCGGGCGATGGCGACGGACGCGTCGGTGGAGCCACAGTCGCAGGCCAGCACCTCGAATACCTCGCAACCGCGCAGATTGCGGAAAAATTCCGGCAGAATGTCGGCTGCGTTTTCCATTATAATTACGGCCGAAACGCCTTCCACCAGCGATGCTTGCATTGACAACCCCCAGATACGCGAAATTCAGATAACGGATGTCAAATCATACCGAAATCTGTTGATTTTGCAACCTATTCGTTTAATGCAATTTTCTGATAAGGTGTTTATTGAAGGGTCAGGCGCTTTTCCTGAGACCGCCGAATTCCGCCCAGAGTTCGTCCAGGCTGTCCATGGCCTGGTTGAGCAGATGGGGGGGCAGTTCCCGGCTTCGTTCGGCCAGGGCGAGATAGTGCGACAATTCCCGCGCGTAGGCCTCAGCCAAAGCGATGTGTTCGGCGGCGAGGAGAGGATTATCACATTCGTGGGATTCAGTCACCGCCGTGACCAGGCGCAGGGCGGTTTTCTGCATGGAGTTGGAGAGATATTTGTCCCGGCAACTGTCGCCGGTTTTGAACATGAGTTTGGCGAAACGGCAGGCAGTGTGCCACAAATAATTTTCATTCAAAGTGGTTAGGTCAGACATGGCTTTCTCCTTAAGCGGTAATATTCCATCCGTGGTTTATGTGTTTGAAAACTATCTGTTGCGCGAATAATCCATAAACGAACTGCTGGCAGGCGGCGGCACCACCCGGGAATTTGCCGCGCTGCCGTAATCCGGATTGCGGTAGTCGTTGGGCGCATAGGTCGGCGCGGGAGCGTTGCGCTGGCCGAAAATCGGCAGACGCCAGGCGGAAGACTCCTGCTCGGCAGGCGTGGGAGACCCGGCAGCCTTGGGATCGCCCCACTCCGAGAACTGGGTCTTTTTATGCACCCGTTGCAACGGCTGCAAGGGAGCGGTCGGCGCGGAGTAGACGTAAGGCTTGCGCGCGGCGGGGGCGAGTTCCGGGTCGGCCCACTGCCCGAACTGGACGCTGCGGGTGGATTCCGGAGGAAGTGCGGGAACCACCTGTCGGACCGAGCCCGCCTCGGGAATGCTGCCGTAGCCGGGCTTGGCGTAAGCGGCTTTGCCGGCGGCGACCTTGCCGTAAATGGCGTTGTCGTCGTTCACGTCGCGGCGCATGTAGTTTCCGGCTTCGTGCATGTCTCTCATTTCGATTGCCGAATTGTCGGCGGTGGCGGGGAGAAAGCCCTGGCGCGCCATTTCGTCCAGGTCGCGGATATATTGCTCCGACCAGCCCTGCCACGTTTTCAGTTCCACCTGCATTTCGGTGTAACGCCGGTAAATTTTCACCGTCTTGTCATAGGATTCCGTACCCTGGTCGTGCATGATATCGTCGAGGTTGGGCGTGGGGGTATGCAGCGACAGGACTTTTTCCCAGTAATTCCGGGCGCCGAACGGGTCGCGGTTTACGTAGTAGCAGATTTCGCCCAGGCGGAAAAAGCTGGCCGCGCGCTCCGCCAGCCGCCCCTGTTTCTGCCCCAGTTCGATGGCGCGCCCGTAAGCCTTTACCGCGAGGTGGATCAGCTCGTCGGCGTTGGCCACGTCCTGGTCGCCGAGGCTGCGCTGGAGCAGGAACATGCCGTGGGTCTGGAAAATTTCGCCCTGGTGATGATGATAAATGGGATTCTGCGGCTCGATCCGCAAAGCCTGGTCGATACATTCCTTGGCGGTGCGAAAAGCCCCCAGTTGCTTGTAGACCAGCGCCGCATCGCTCCAGGCTTCGTCAAATTCGTTGTCGGTGTCTACCGCGGTGCGATAATAGCGGAGGGCTTCCTTGAATTTTTCCTGCCGCACGAGATTGCCCGCCATGAGATAGGCGACATAAGCGGCGTGGCTGGAAGTGAGGTGTTGCTGGTCGAAATAGGCGCGGCCTTCGGCGTTGCCGTCCATTTCCGGATGCTTGGTCTTGAGCAGATCGTCGCCGGTCGTTTCATCACCGAGACTCTTGATGGAACTTTCCGGCTTAAGAGGCTTTCCTGCCGAATTGCCCGCCACTTCCATCTGGCTGCGGGTGGCGACCGAGCGCAGGTTGCCTGACACGTCAGTGGCGGTGATTCTGATCATGATGCCGGGAGCCTTGGTCTGGGGTACGGTCCAGTCCTCGCGACCATCGTTGTCGGTCGGGTCGGTGATCGGTTGCCAGGTGCAGCCATTGTCTTCGGAGTAGTCGAGGCGGATGGGAGCGTCGCCGAAATTATCGTCTTGCGCTTTCCAGACGATGGGCAGAACGCTGCCTGGGACAAGCTTTTCATAACCCAGCGGTGAGGACAGTTCCACCGTCGGCTGGGTGCTGTCGACCAGTACCCTGACCTGCGGCTGTTCGTCAGGGCGCGGAGCCGGAGCTTTCCCGGCCGCGTCACCGGCGCGGGAAGTGAAATAATATACCCCGTCTTCCGGCACCCGCACCACGCGCTTGAATTTTCGCCCATACGGGGTCGTAACCACTTCGCAGGGGCCAACCATCTTCCAACCCTTTTCCGGGAAGCGGGTTACGAATAAGTCCGCCGTACGGGCGTCCAGGCTTTGCCGGTCGACAGGAGCGACGGTCAGCTCAAAACCGTGGTTGCGGACGGTCTGCTGCATGGTTTCGGCGGCAGATATCGTCGCTGAAAATGAAAGGACGGCTGCTATGACAATAATCCGCACAAGCAAGTCTCCCGGAGCTTGTTACATTACATTGGCCTGCCGACAAAGCAGACTCCATATCTTATTATCGGAAATTACGGCAGAAAAATGCAGGGAAACGCTGCGAAAATAGCGATTTAGGTTGTCGGGGATACGGGGGGTACGGGTTGTGAGGTCGTCGGAGGGGTAGCCCCGGTTCTTGAACCGGGGCTAAGCAAGAACTGTTGGTAAAAGTATCGGAAGTTCTCTTGCAGGCTTTTTGCCATTGATTCTTGCGCTGACGCGCACAGGTTCGAGAACCTGTGCTACCCCTCAATTTCCGCCCACCCCAATACCCGTCAACCAGTCTACCCGTCAACCCGACAACCCTCCCCCCTCTTACAAACAGCCCGCTTTTTTGTAAAAGACAGGCTTTGCAAAAAAATGGTAAAGTGATTATGATGTTCAAGGGCATTTACTCACTGGAGACAGGGATATGAAAAATATCGCGTTATTTCTGATTTTGCTGGCGCTTGGCGCAGTCTGCCAGGCTGAGGACAAACCGACGGAGAAGTCGGAACCAGCTGCCGCCGCGCCGTCCCCGTCGTGGGAAGGGAAAGTGGTGGTGGTGCCAATCAAGGGAGTCATCGCCAGCGAATCCTTCGGCGGGATGGAAGGGAAGTTCGACGTGGCCTTCGAGCGCATCGGCCGGGAAAAGCCGCGGCTGGTGATTATCGAAATGGATTCGCCCGGCGGAGTGGTCGACACCTGCGACGAGATTTCGCGCAAGATTCTGAAATGCGGCAACGAGTGGAAGATACCCACCGTCGCCATTGTGTTGAGAAAAGCAGTCAGCGGCGGCGCAATGGTCTCCACCGCGTGCCAGGAAATATTCATGGTCAAGGGCAGCCGCATCGGCGACGTGCAGCCGATGCTGATGTACGGCAGCCAGAACATGACTGATCGCGACTTTGAAAAGATCGAAGCCGACGTGCGTGGCATCATGGCCTCCCACGCCACCGCCAACGGTTTTCCCGTTCGGCTGCTGGAGGCGATGGTCAGCCGCGATATGCAGGTGTATGAGGTGAAATTCTCCGATGGCACGCGCGAGTTCTACAGCAAGGACGATTATGAACTGCTGGAAAGCAATATCGAGAAGGGTCGTGAAACGCGCAAAATCACCTCGGCGAAGATAGTCATTCCCGAAGGCAAACTGGTCAGCCTCTCGCCCGAGCAGGCGGTGGAATACGGTATCGCCGTCAAGGTGCTGCAGTCGCAGGCCGAGTACTATGCCGACAACAACATCGACCTGACGGATGTCATCACCGCCGACGTTCCGGTTGGCTCTTTTGAACTGTCCTCTTTGCTGCCGAAAATCGACCTGGGGCTGGAACAGTGGGAGATAATCCTGCTGGGGATTTTCCTGCTGCTGGGCGTGACGGGGGCGATCGTAGAGGCGAGCCATCCGGGGTTCGGCCTGCCGGGAGCGATCAGCATTATCGGCTTCGCGTCTTTCTTCGCGTACCTGCTGATGCGCGGCAACGCCAACATTTACGAGATAGCAATCTTCATCATCGGCATCGTGCTGATCGTGCTGGAGGTGGCGGTGATTCCGGGATTCGGCGTGCCGGGAATACTGGGGCTGCTGTTCATGTTCACCGGCCTGTACCTAGCCTTCATGCCGGAATTCGGCACCCCGTACATGGAAGACAACCAGTGGGATCTGACCGTGAGTTTCGTCCTGATGAACGGCGGGGTTCTGGTCGGCGCAATCGTGCTGGTGTACCTGTTCCTCACTTATGGGTCGAAACTGCCGATGGTCAGAAAATTCTATCTGACCGAGCAGCACCGCCCCGGCAAGGAAGTCTGGGCCGAGGTCAGGGCCGATGCCGAGAAGGAAGCCGCCGAGACCGACGCCAAAACCAGTTCGCTGCTGGGCAAGACCGGCGTGGCGCTGACGCAACTGCGCCCGGCGGGCAAGGTGCGGCTGGACACCGGCGAGACGCTGGACGTGGTCACCGACGGCATGCTGATCGAGGCGCAGACCCGGATCAAGGTGGTGGACGCCAGGATGAACCGTATAGTGGTCGCGGTCGGATAAATAACTTTCGGGAACAATTCTTTTTTATCGGTGCGGAGGAGAAAAAATGGAAGGTATGTTGACATTGGGCAACTCCCAGCTCATTCTGGGCGGAATCGGGCTGGGCGTCATTGTCTTTATCGTGCTTTTTCTGTGGATCATGATGGTTTTCGGCGGGCCGTGGATTCAGGCCATGGCCAGCAAGGTGCCGCTGGGATTGAGCGACCTGATCGGCATGTGGCTGCGGAAAGTGAACAACCGCACCATCCTCTCCGCCATGGTCATGACGCACAAGGCCGGCATCAACATAAGCACCAATTTCATGGAAAGGCATTTTCTCGCGCGCGGCAACGTGCCGGTGCTGGCGCAGGCGCTGGTCATGGCCAACCAGGCGGGTCTTGAAATCCGCAACGACGCGCTGGCCGCCCATCAGCTCGCGGGCGGCGATGTGAACGCCGTGATCCGCGCCCTGATCGCCGCCAAGAAGGCCGACATCGCCCTGACCTTCAACAGCGCCTGCGGCATCGACCTGGCCGGGCGCGACATCGTGCAGGCGGTGAACACCTCCGTCGACCCGCGCGTGATCGACTGTCCCAAGGCCGCCGACGGCAAGGTCACCCTCGACGCGGTCGCCCGGGACGGCATTCAGGTCAGAGCCAAGGCGCGCGTGACGGTGCGCACCTGCATCGAACGGCTGATCGGCGGCGCGACCGACGACACCATCATCGCCCGCGTGGGCGAGGGCATAGTCTCGGCCATCGGTTCCTCCGACAGCTATACGCAGGTGCTGGAAAACCCCGACCGCATCTCCAAGGCGGTGCTCGCCAAGGGTCTGGACGCTGGGACGGCGTTTGAAATTCTCTCCATCGACATCGCCGACGTGGACGTGGGCGAGAACATCGGCGCGAAGCTGGACATCGACCGCGCCAACGCCCGCAAGCAGGTCGCGCAGGCCGACGCCGAAAAGCGCGCCGCCGAAGCCCGCGCCGCGCAGGCCGAACAGGAAGCGCGGATCTGCGAAATGCGCGCCAAGGTGGTCGAGGCCGAGGCGCAGATTCCGCTGGCCATGGCCGAAGCCTTCCGCAGCGGAAACATGGGCATCATGGATTACTACCGCATGAAAAACATCCAGGCCGACACCAGTATGCGCGACGCCATCGGCGATAAGGAAACCAACGACAAATAACGGGTTGAGGGGTGGACGGGTAAACAGGTTGACGGGGAGACGGGCAAATAGGGAGACGGTATTATACGTTAACCCGACAGCCCGTTAACCTGACAACCTGTCAACCTGACAACCCGCAAACCCGACAACCTGAACGGAGAAAATTATGTCAGGACAATCAGGCGACTTGCAGCAGTGGCTCAACTCGCTGAAAAAAAAAGCGGAAAGCGCCTCGTCTTCGGTCGGCAAGCAGGAACACCGGCCGGATAAGAAGGCTGCGCCGCTCCAGCATCACCGCTACGAAAAAGAAGAACCCGCGCCGCCGAAACCAGCCGCCGCGCCGGGATTGCAGGACATTATCCAGGGGCTGGCCAAACAGTTTCTGGACATACCCGCCAGCGGCGCCCGGCAGCAACGCGAGCGCGAAGACGACCTGAAACGCCAGGAAGAGGATATCCGCCACCGCAAGGAACTGGCGAAGCGCAAGCGAGCGGAACTCGAACGCAAAAAAGCCGAAGCCGAAAAAGCGGCACAACAGCTTAAAGCGGCCTCCGAAGCCGCGCCGAAAAAAAGGACGGGAAAGATCGGCTCCCATCTGGGACTGAGCGGCAACCTGATCCGCGACCTGCGCAACAACCCTTCGGCGTTGCGCGAAGCGATCATGCTGGTGGAGATTCTCGGTCCTCCGCTGGCTGATCGCGACCCCGCCGGACGGCTGCTGTAGCGATGAAAATACTTACCGTCACCACATCCTATCCCCGCCGTGTCGACGACATGGCGGGGCGTTTCATCGAGTCCGCCTGCCTGGCGCTGGCCGCGCGCGGGCACGCGATAACGGTTTTATGCCCTCACGAAACAGGCCTGCCTTTGTCCGAAACTCGCGGCGGGATAACGGTCAGGCGTTTCCGTTACGCGCCTGACGCGCTGGAAAAAGTCGCTTACGGCAACGGCATTCCCGACAATCTCCGCAATTCCTGGCGCGCGTGGCTGGCGTTGCCGTCTTTCCTGCTTGCCCTGCGCGGCGCGGTAAAAAATGAATGCGCCGCGCACGACGTCATCCACGCGCACTGGGCGCCCTGCGGACTGGCGGCGGCGCAAGGGAAGACGCCGCTGGCGGTGTCTCTGCGCGGCAGCGATCTGGCGGACAATTTTGTTTACCGGAAAATTCTGCAATCTGCCTGCCGCCGGGCGGACGCGGTGATCTGCGTCAGCGCCGAAATCCGGGAAAAAATCCTCGCCGCCGGATACGCGAAAGAAGCGCTGGCCATCCCCAACGGCATCGACCTCCCCGACGCGCCGACAGACAAAGACGAATTGAAAAAACAACTCGGCATTCCGGAAAACTGTTTCTGCGTGCTGGCGGTGGGCAGGCTGGCGGCGGTGAAGAATTACGCGACGCTGCTGCGAGGATTTTCGCTTTTGCGTAAAGACTGCGTCGACCCGCGCCTGATTATTCTGGGAGAAGGTTGCGAACGCGAAAAACTGAAGCGGCTGGCGGCGGAACTGGGCTTGGGCAATAGCGTGATTTTCGCGGGTGAAGTTCCTTTTGAAAAAGTGAAATCGTATCTCGGCGCGACCGACGTGTTCGCCATCAGCAGCCTGCGCGAAGGCCGCTCCAACGCCTTGCTGGAGGCGATTGCCGCCGGACTTCCCGTCGTAGCTTCTGATGCCGACGGAGTCGGCGCGATCGTGCGCGCCGCCGGGTGCGGCGAACTGTTCCCGGTTGGCGACGCGCAGGCGTGCGGAAAAGCCTTGCAAAAAATTGTCGACGATGAAAAATTGCGGAGCGAGTACGCGGCTAATTCCCGCCGTTACGCGCAGGCGGAATTGTTTTCCTGGGAGAAACACGCGGAACTGCTGGAGCAGGCGCTAGACGGAATTTCCTCGAAACGTCATTCCTGCGAAAACAGGAATCCAGCATAGTTACGAACGATTTCACCACTGGATTCCTGCCTTCGCAGGAATGACGGTCGGAAGTTTTTATGCTTATTCGTAAGGTTGTTATTGTCCCGTTTCCATTGAAGATTTAACACCTTATTTTTGACCAAGTCAAAACATATCAAAGACGTAATCGGGAGCCGCGACATGAACGACGCAAACAACAAGACAGGAAAAGCCTTGGCCAAAACCGGAACAGGCTGCATGTGCGTCTTCTCGCTGTTTTTTCTCTTGCCCGGCCTCGGCATCATGGGTTACGGCCTGTACGGCTGGTCGGTATATATTCAAAGCGAAAGCTGGGTCGAGACTCCCGCGCGGATACTGTCGGCGAAATTGGAGACTCACTCCGGCGACGACAGCGACACCTACAGCGTCAACTGCCGCTATCAATATGGCTTCGGCGGCAAGACCTACACCAATGACCGGGTCGGCATTATCGGCGGCAGTTCCAGCGAGTATGAATATCACAATAAACACTTCCGGCTGTTGCAGGAGCACCTGCGAAAGGAAAAGCCTTTTCCCGCGTTGGTGAATCCGGCCAATCCGCAGGATGCAATTCTTTTCCGCGACACTTCGCTGGCTCTTTATGCGTTGCCGCCGTTTGGGCTGGTATTCGCGTTGGTTGGAGGCGGCCTGCTCTTCGCTTCCGTTTTCGGAGTGCTTGGGGAAAAGCGAAAGCGGCGCTTGTTGGACGATAATCCCACCCGCCCCTGGCGTGCGGAGAGAAAATGGGAAACTTTTTCGGTGAAGGGGGGGGCGCTTAAAAAGGTGCTCGCCGCCTGGGGCACTGGCATCTTTATGGCGCTGTTTCTCTCGATCTTCTGGATCGCCCTGCTCAAGGACGGCCACGCTCCCGCCTTTGCATTTGGCATAGTCGGCTTGTTTCAACTGATTGATTTCTGTATTATGGGAAGCGCGGTCTATCTTACGCTCCGTTATCTGAAATACGGAGTGCCTACGCTGGTGTTCCCGCGCCTGCCGCTGGCTTTAGGCGAGGAAGCAACCATCCTGTTGGTGGTAAAGAGGCATATCTTTCCGGAAGGCGGGATTAAGGCAAAACTGAAATGCGTTACCAGTATCACAACCGGCAGCGGCAAGCACCGGAATACAGTGGAAAAAGTAATTTACGAATGCGAAAAGGCTTTCAACGAGGACATGGCTGATGAAAGCAAAGGCTCGGCGATTCCGCTGGTCTTTGCCTTGCCCGCCGACCAGCCGCCGCGCGACGGGGAAAGCACTCCGGCGATTCTATGGAAACTGGAAATCGCGGCGGAAACGCCGGGCATAGATTTCGCCGCGTCGTTCGACGATCTGCCGGTTTACGCGGTGTCGAACCGGGAACTGATCGAGACGCATCCTGACTATCGTTAAGGCAAATCCTGCAAGCCCGGTTCCGCCAGGGGGCCGACGCGGTAGGCGGGGAACTGCTGGCGCAGGCTGCGGGCGCAGGAATATTTTTTCGGAAAATTCGGCATGAGGATGATTATCTTCACCTGCGCCTTCAATTCCTCGAACAGTTCCCGCGACTTTTTTTCCTCTTCCCGCATCTGCATCTGGTCGACGATTTGTTTCTGCACCTGCTGGAAGGGGATGCGGTTGTCGTCCGCTTTTTTCAGCAGCATCACCAGGTGGCTGCCGATAGGGCTGACGAGGATAGGGCCGATCTGCCCCGGTTTTTCGTTGCGGATGGCGTCGCGCAGGTCGGCCAGCCACGCCTCCCGTTCGGGGTCGTCGGCGATGCCCTGCTCCAGTCCGCCGCGCGCCTTGCTGGGGGCGTCGTCGGAATGCTTGGAGGCCGCCTCCTCGAAGGAGATTCTCTGCTCGACAATGGCCTGGTAGACGTTGCCCGCGGCGACGCGCGCGGCGGTTTCTCCTCCGCGCTGGTCGGCGGAAAAGAGGATGTGCCGGAATTTGATTTCGCCCGGGCGGGTGAATTCCTCGGGATGATCCTGGTAATACTGCCGCACGTCGGCGGGGCGGGGTTCCACCGGCGAGGTGATGAACTCCGACAGGTAGCCGCGGGTAAAGGCCTTGCGCTCCAGCCGCCGCAGCCACTCCGGCCAGGAAATGCCTTTCTGCTCCAACGTGGCTTTAAGCTTCGCCGCTCCGCCGGATTCCCGGATATAGTGTTCCGACATCAGGTCCAGGTTGCGCCTGCGCACGCGCTCGAACTGTTCCCGCACCATCCGGTCGACCATGCTCCGGGGCATCCGGTCGGAATTGCGGTGCGAGTTCTGCGCTTCGTAAATCGCGTCGATGCGCGCCAGCATGTTCTGCTCGAAACTCCTGGTCGCTTCCTGAAAGAAGACTTCCTCGCGCACCGCGCTGTCCAGCGCTCTGCCCCATTCCTCCTGCAGCTTGCGGTCGCCCGCCTCGCAATCCAGAGTGCCGGAACGGACTGCGCAGAGGGTGCGGTACCACGCGCCGCCCCACAGCTCCACGATCTGGTCGAAGGTGACGGCGGCGGTGTCGACCTTGGCGACAAACATCTGGTCGCCGGTGGGAGGAGTCAATTCCCCCGCGCGCGGCGACGCGGCGATTGACAGAAAAATAAGCGCCAAGCAAGGCAGGCGAAATTTACGCATCAGGTTTTCCCGCAAAAGATAATATAAAGATTTCCCCCGGGATTTTCCTCAACGGGGGTGGCATTGTTGCCTGTCGTTGCCGCCATTATATCATGCGTGAAAAAAAATGGAAGGGGTGCGCATGGATGCGGATTGCATTCGTAAGTACCGCGTGGGACTGCTTATGCCGGTAGCCAGGGATAAAGCTTCAAGCACTTTGGCGATTTTGGATTGACAAAAGCCGAGTTGAGGTTGTATGCTTAAAGTTGAATATATTCCTCCTGCCGTCCAGTGGAGAAACGAAATGTCCTTGGCCGTTTGTGACAACATCAGGATAGTGATCATCGACGACGACCATCTGCTGCGCAATCTGCTGGTGGAGGCGTTCAACCGTCACGGCTATCAGGCGGTGGCGGTGGAGAATCCCGAGCGCGCGGTGGAGTTGGTCAAGCTGTTCGGGGCGCAGATAGTGCTGTGCGACATCTGCATGCCTGGGGTGGACGGGTTCGAGGTGACGCGCCGGCTGAAGGCCAGCGACGGCGGCACGCAGGTGATACTCATGACCGGCTATCCGGCGGAGCAATCCGTCAACAGCGCCTTCCACGCCGGCGCGGAGGAATACCTGGTCAAGCCGTTCCGCAGCCTGCAGGTGGTGTTTGACTCGGTCGACCGGGCGGCGGCGCGGCTGGTGAAGTGGAACACCTACATGCGGGAAGCCATCAGGCAGGATTTCCCCGACGAGTACAACATAATTTATGACCACGCTGACGACAAGAACTTCGACTTGTCCCAGGTCGATCATCTCCTTGCCAGGGTGGGAGACCTCGGCGATCAGCCGCAGTGAATTTCATTGAGGAAACACGGCGCGCTTGAGTCTGAGCGGCAGGGAAAGGTAATGCCTGAATCTCTGTCTGGGCGTGATTTTTCCCGTCGCTATTTTCCGCCTGCGCAAATCCCCCGACGGCGGCAGCAGCATCTTCCCTAACAGCTTCAGCCGGAACCATTGGTTGCTTGCGCAGGCCAACGCCAGCAGATAGCCGGTATCGGGCGGCGTGAGGCGCGCCGCGCATTGCCGCAGCAGAAAAGACCGCGCCAGGTTCGGATCGCGCGCTGGCAGCAGTTGCCGCAGGTTTTCCCCGACCGGCATTCCGACGATTTGCGACAGGTGCTCCAGCGTGCGCGCCAGAATATGTTCCGCATTTCCCCGCCGCGCCAGTTCCGCGACTTGGGCGACAGTCGCGCCATCCAGCTCTCGCAGAAGATAACACAGATCCAGACCCCAGACATGGCGGACAAAGCGGTGCTTGTAGGCGTAGTGCAGGGCAGACGCCAGGAATTCCAGCGCAGGCGGGAATTCGTACAGGCCGGGAATTTCCGCCTGTAATAGCTTATGCTGCCAATCGCGGTCGAGTTCGGCAAAGGCGGTTTTTTCCTCCGGAAAATGCGTAATCGTGAACAATGCGGAAGGGCATTCCGACAGATCGAGCGTAACCTTTCCGCGTGCGAAAGGCTGGTCGGGAGGATTGCGGGTAGGGGTGAAACCTTTTGCCGCCAGCAATTCCGCCGCGCCGGGAAAATACTCCGGCGGGATGACCAGGTCGATGTCTCCCGCCACGCGGCAGCCGGGTGGATAGAGTCTGCCTGCCTGCGAAAAGCCGCGCGTGACGGCGGCGCGGATTCCGGCGCGGGAAAAAGCCTCTCCCAGTTCGGCCATGGTTTCCAGCATCAGCAGTTGCAGCGCCGCCCGCCTGCGGGCGCATTCGGCAAGCTGGTCGAAATCCAAAATATTTTTCGTGTGATTGCCCTGATGCAAAAAATGAGCCGCCAGATTGACCAGTCCGTGTCGGGTGGCGGTTTCGCTTATGGCAAAAGGGTCGGCGGAGGCGAGAAAGTTTTTGAGTTCAGCGCTGTCGCCCAATGCCGCGCGCAACAGCAGGCGCGCGCAGGTTTCCGGCGGCGAAAGCGGTCGGGTCGGCATGTCAGGCCTGCACCGCCATGTGCGCGCGCAGCTTGCTTATCCCTGCGGGATCGCCCACCGCAATCAGGCACATGCCGGCTTTCAGGGTCAGGTCGCCGTGGGGGTTATAGGTGAACTCCGCCGCCAGGTTTTCCCGCGCGGCGATGATATTGATGTCCGCGATTTTGGGGAACTTCGCCTCGGCCAGGGTCTTGCCGACCAGCGGGTGCCCGGCGGGAATCAGAATATCCTCGAAGCGGATCGCCCGCCGGTCGCGCATCATCGTATCGAGAAAAGTAACCACGGTCGGCCGCACCATTTCGCTGACCATGCGCAGCCCCCCGATCATGTTGGGCGCGACGATGGAGTTGGCGCCCGCCTTCATCAGTTTTTTCTTGTTCTCCAGTTCCACGCAGCGGCTGATGATGCGCAGGCCGGGGTTCATCTGCCGGGCGGTGATGACCACCAGCAGGTTGTCCTTGTCGGCGGGCAGGGTCGAGATCAGCCCCTGCGCGCGCCCGATGCCCGCGGCGGCCAGCACGTCGTCGTCGGAGGCGTCGGCGACGAGGTAGGGGAACTCGGAAAGCGCGCGCAATTTCTCCAGGCGATCCTGGTGGGTGTCGATCGCCACGAAGGGGCGCTTGATCTCGATCAGTTCCGAGACGATATGGCGGCCGGTTTCGCCCACGCCGCAGATGATAAAATGGTTGTCCAGGGCGGCAATCTCTTTCAGCATTTTCTTTTTCTCCAGTATCTGCGACAGTTCCCCGCTGACTATGAAGGCGGTGATGGTCGAGATGAAATACATCAGGAATCCGAGGCCGAGGAAGGCGAGACAGGAGGTGTAGAGCGCGCCGACCCAGGTGGTGTTTGATTCGAGAACGTCGCTGAAACCGACGCCGGTCAGGAGGATGGCGGTCTGGTAGATGCAGTTGCGGACGGAGGGGCGCGGGTTGCCGTTAAGCAGGTCGATCAGGAAATAGCCGAACGCGCCCATGCAGAAAAAAAACATAAACAGGAGCAGAGGCCGGGCGAGGCGCCCCTTCAGGCTGGGCAAATCTTGCTTCAATATCTGCGGGTGGCCGCAACCGGCCTCGTTATCCCGCGGCTCTTGACCCATGGAAATCAGCTCCCGACGATACGTTCCAGTTCGCCGCCGCCTTCGGCAGCTTCGCCCCGGATGATCAGATCCTCGATTTCGCTGGACAGGGCGGTGTAATCCACCTCCTCATCCGGCAGCGCGGGGAGTGCGCCCGCGCCCAGAACCCGCATGATTTCCGCCTCGCATGCGACCACCGGCAGCACATGGGACAGGCCGGTGAGGTCAAGCACGCTTAGTACGCTGGGCGGGGGATTCAGGATCAGCACCTGGAAATTGTTTTTCTGGGACGAGCCGAGAAAGCGCACGAAGTTGCCCAGCATCGTGGAGTTGACATACTCCACCGCCGAGAGGTCGAGCACGTGGTTGTTGTCGATGTCGTGGTGGGAACAGCACAGCAGTTCCGACAGGTCGCGGCTTTCGGAGGTGTGGCCGTCGAGAAAACCGGTGATCCTCACCAGCCGGTAGCCCTCGCATTCCATCAACTTAATGCCCATCGTCTCCTCCCCTCGCGAAATCCGGCGCTTCCCCATTAGTCCCGACTATTGGCATTATCGCCGGAACCGGTTTTTTGCCTAGCTTTTTCTTCCTCCGCCTCGAATTTTTTCCGCAGCAGCTTTAGTTCCTCCGCGAGTTGCTCGGGAGAAACAGGGGCGCCGGTCTGCTCGTCGGTGACAGTCATGTTTTTCTCGACCGGGAAAATAAAGACCGAACTGGTGAACGGCTCCAGGCCGGAGAGATTGGTTTTCAGGTTTTTCAGGACGCGCACTTCCTCCACCAGCTTGAACTTTTCCCCGCCGTCGGATTTACCGATCGTGATAATCTTTTTCTTTTCGACAGTCTTTACTTTCCAAGGCAGGATTTCGTTTTCCCGGAACCACAGCTCCATCGCCTCGCCTTCCTGCCGGGGTTTGAGGATGAAATGGTAACTCGCGCCGGTCTCGTCGGTTTCCCTGAAGCCGGAGATTTCAAATTCCTCCCGCAACTCCTTTACCGTAGCGGTGTCGCGCCCGCCGAGGAGGAAATAGCTTAAGAACCCCGCCAGACCCGCGCCCTGATTGACGCCCGCCTGCTTCACCGGTCGGCGCGTGGCGATGCGGGGTTCGTTTTCCGCGAATCGTGGCTCCAGTTCCCAGTAATGTTCGCCGTCGAACAGCAGCAGGCTGCACTCGTCCCACGGCACCGGCTTGCGCGATGCGCCGCGGTTGATCAGCTTGACCCGGTCCGGCGCCTGCAGCCACAGGGTTTCAAACGCCACGCTCTGCTTGGCGAAAACGCCGCCGGTCTTGGTGGTCTCGATGTCGGCGTAGAGGCGGGTGATTTCGCCCGCCCGCTTGAGGATGCCGTCGAGGGTGGAATCGATTTCCTCCGCCGACAGGGGAACTTCTTCACCCGCATTCAGACAACTTGCCGAAAATAAAAAGACGACGAGAGCATATTTTAGCATAGAGAAGCTTTCCTGAAAAAACAGTTCCGGGTTCAATATCCCGCATAATTTTACTATAGCGCGGCGGGGAGGTGGTGTCAATCCTGATCGGCCTGCGGGTCGGCGGGAATTTCCTCCGGCGGGCTGAAGATACCGAGAATCGCGGGGAATACGACGAGGCTGGCGACCAGGCTGCTGGCGAGTGCGATAATCGACAGCACGCCCATGCTGGTGATGCCCTGGTAGCCGCCGACCGCCAGCGAGCCGAAACCGACCATGCTGGTGAGAGTGGTAATCATGATCGCCCGGCCGGTGTCGGCGATAACGGGGAACAGCTGCCGCCCCGACTGGTAGAAGCGGTTGACGAGATGGATGCCGTTGTCCACCCCCAGGCCGATGATGATCGGCACGGCCAGGACGTTGATGAAATTGAAATTGATCTGCGCGAAAGCCATGATCCCGAACAGGTAAATCAGCCCCAGCACGATTGGCAGCAGGCAGTAGAGGACGCGCAGGGGATGGCGGTAGAAAAACGCCGCCAGCACCAGCGCCGCCACGCCGAAAATCCAGCACGACACCCGGAAGAAATCGTCCTTCACCACGCCCGCCAGTTCGTGCGCGAGCAGGGCGGTGCCGGTCAGGTAAGCCTTGCCCGCTTCGCCGCTCTTGCCGTCGTCCTCCTCCAGCCCCAGCCGCTGCCGCACTGCGGCCAGCCACAGCGGGGTTATTTTCAGGTCGGCGGTCTTGCTTTCCTCCAGCATCGGCGGATAGATGTTTATCTTCACCGTCCAGCCGTGGTCGTAAACCGTGGCGCGCTTGACCCGGTCGTCGTAGGGCAGATCGGTGTTCCACAGCGCCGCCAGTTCCTCGCGGTTCAGTTCCTTTTCGGCGGGATAGATTTCCTTGTCGCCAAGCGTCACGGCGGGTTTGGCCAGTTTCAAAGTCGCGGGCAAATTGGCGGGAAGGGGATTGCGCAGATCCAGGATGCGCCGCCGCCGCGTCACTTCCCGCTTCGCCCATTTCCCCAGCACCGTGTCGTCGTAGCTGCTGGGGAGAATGATTTCGCCAGTCTTGACCAGTTGCGCGTGGCGCTCCAGCAGATCGAGCGAAAACTTGAACCCGGACGGATCAAGCCCGTATTCGTCCAGCGCCTCGCGGAAGGTTTTCCCGGCGGCGAGGAAATCTATCTGCCGCAGAATTTCCAGGTTTTTCCGCTGCGCCGAAGGAGGGGGCAGGAATTTCATCACCGAGGAATAACCCAAAAGCATCCCCCGCTCCTGCAAGTCGCGGCAGCCGTCGACCAGTTCCGCCGCTTTTTCCAATGCCTCGGTTTCGGTCTTTCCGCCCGCCAGCAGCATCAGCTTGTTGGGATTGCGGCTGGAAAAGGCGCGCGCGATTTCACCGCCCAGTTCGAAGGCGCGGTCTTCCGGGCGCAGACTGCTGATTTTCTCGTCAAACGCCAGATCCTGCGGTTGCAGCAGCAACTTCGCCCCGCAAGCCGCCGCGAACAGCAGCCCCGCCAGCAGCACGGTTTTCTTGTGGCGATCGATCACCCCCGCCAGCCACGGCAGATGGAAATGCGTGGGGCACAACGTGCGCGCGTGCTCGGGCGCGTAGGCGTTACGCAGGGTAATCAGCGCAGGCAGGACAAACAGCATTCCCGGCACGGACAGCGCGATGCCGATTCCCGCCAGCGCCCCGAACTGCGACAGTTGCGTGAAGCGGGTGGCGTTCAGGGCGAGAAAGGCCAGCGCCGTCGTCGCCATCCCGATAAACACCGCCCAGCCGGTGCTGGTCAGGCTGACGCGGAACGATTCCTCCACGCCGACGCCCTGGGTGCGTTCCTCGATATAACGGTTGTAGATGTGGACGGCATAATCCACGCCCAGCCCCACCAGCACCGCCGCGAAGGCGCAGCTGACGATATTGAGCTGCCCGAAAATAATCCAGCCCAGGCCGATAGTCCAACTGACGATCATCACCAGCGGCACACCGATATACAGAAGTACGCCGGGTCGGCGGAAGCAGTAACCAAACAGGCAGATTACGCCGAGCATACTGGTCAGCAGAGTGTAAAGCAAGGCAGTGTTGACACGGCTTTCGTAGCGGCAGGCGATTTCGTAGCCGCCGCCGTATTCGATCAGCATCGCCTTGCGCGCAGCCGGAGGCATGAGCTTGTCGGCGGCGGCTTCGGTCTTTTCGCGCACCAGTTCCATCACCCGTTCGGAAAAGCTGATGCTCTGCGCCGGATACTTGGGATGCACCACCAATAGCAGCATGGTCTTGGCGTCGTTGACGAGATAGCCGTCGGCGTCGCCCGATTGCAGCTTCTCGCTCACCTTGTTCACGGAACGCTGGATTACTCCGCCAATGCCCAGCGCGTCCAGGGCGATCATCTCCTGCAGCTTGTCGCCCTTCACCGCGCTGCTGCCCAGACGTCGCGCGGTCCTGGCCACCGAACGCCGAATCCTGTCCGGTTCCAAATCCTCGCGAATAGTTTCCAGCGAACTTTCCGACAGCAGCAGCAACCCCCGGCGCGGCAGTTCCTCCTTGACGAAGAAATCCTTTTCCTCGGGGCGGAACTTGCGGCAAAACGCGTTCTTCACCTCGTCGCATTTCAGCAGTTCGTCCGCGGCCAGGTCGGCGACTTTGCCCGCAATACGCAGATCCTCGTCGGTGCCGTTCAGGCGGAACACCACCACCGCCTCGTCGGCGGAGTCGAAATCGGTGATCGCGCGGGTAAAGGCCTGGGCGGCGGGAATTTCCTGCGGCAGCATTTTGCTGATGTCAAATGCCTTGTGCATCCCCACCAGCAGCGGCGGCAGCCACGCCAGCACGGTCAGCAGACAGGCGACCAGCAGAACCGACTTGTAACGACGACAGGAAAGATAGGCAATACATTCAAGGATGCGGATTCGGATCAAGGGCGGCTTCTTTCAATTTTGCAGAACGCGCCTGGGTCAACCGGCGCGGAGGCTTTATGCTTCATGTCTTAGTGACACCAATATTCCTCCCCTTCCAGGGGAGGTTAGGAGCAATACGGTTTAATTATGTTAAAACCTGTATCGTCATTCCCGCGCAGGCCAGGGGCTGGCTGCCAGCGGAATCCAGGCGGTGCTGCGTACGGTTTCCCCACTGGATTCCTGCCTTCGCAGGAATGACATGCGTAAATTTATTGACAAAACAGAAGGCTGATCTCCTTAACTTAACCGCATTGCCTCCACCTGAAAGGGGGAGAACGTTTTTGGCATTATGTTCATCTATTTGCGGGGCATTGTAGTTAATGATCCTTTTTCGCCAATTGTCACTTGCCCGCTGCGGCTTCCGGCTTGTCGCTGTCGACCTCGATGTCGCTGATCGCCTTGGTGCGATACTTGCCGCCGATTTCCAGCTCAAACGCGTCGGCGGGAAGTTCCTGGTCTGTCTCCATGGTCTTGAAGGAAATTTCCACGAACCGCTGCTCTTTCGGCCATTCCAGCTTGAGCCAATAAGGGAACATCTTGCCTGATTCGCGCCCGGCGGAAAGCGAGGCAACTTCCTTGTACCGACCCGCGCTTCTGATAAAAGCTACCTGCCCGTCGGCGTCGAGGGTTTCGACCGCCGAGATGTCGCCGGTGTTGCCATCCAGCGTCACCCGCAGGCGCTTCTTCCCATTTTCCGCTTCTTCCTCGATCACCACCAGCGCGCCGCGATTATACGCCTGCGCCGGTTTCCAGGTCTTGAGCAGCAGGCCGGTCTCCGGCCTGAGCAGGTTGTTCAGGATTTCGTCAGGCCGGAAATACACGTCGGCTTTTTCCAGATCAGTCAGCTGCCCCTGGTACAGCGTCTTCTTGCTGGGCACGTAAAAGCCGATATCGTCCTTGATTACGACCGCGTCGAAGACGTCGATGTTGCCCAGCGCTTTGGATGCGATAATCCTGAGCGAGGCAGGGCTGGCGGCCATGATCTTGGTATTGATCCGCAGGCCGAAATCATTGCCCTTATCGTAAATCCGCATCGCGGCGGTCGCCTTGACCGAGGCCAGCCGCGCGCGCCGCCGCACCGCCGATTCCAATAATTCATACGACGGCGTCGCGGCGGAAATCTTTTGCCCCGAAGATCCGGAAGAACCGTTGGGGTCGCACCCCGTCAGCAGCACCGCCAGCGCCAGCCATATTGTCAATAACGCGCGAGCCATAAGGCGATTATCCCTAAGATACAATCAAAGCTTTGCAGAGGCCAGATTTTAGCGACACGGAGGCGCCATAACAAGGGAATTCCGTTTCTTGCGGCCAGAAGACAGGGCTATCGCATTAAAAATCCCCCTCTCCCCTTGCAAGGGGAGAGGGCCGGGGTAAGGGGTTTCCGCAAATTATGCTTTGAAAACCAGAAATCGACGGTCATAGGTGCCCCCCTAAAATACAGCTATTTTTAATGCTATCGCCCTGCCAATAGACACAGCCATATAGCATAAAAAAGCCTCCCGTTTCCGGGAGGCTTTTCGGTGGCAATATAGGCGCGAACAGGTTTCACACCCCCAGCCGGTTGAGACGCAGCATCTCGCCGTTGGTGAAGTTGTATTTCACCGCGTGCCCCGGCAGCGGCTTGATCCGTTCGTGCACCGCGTCCAGCAGCCACTTCACCTGCGGGAAGAAACTGTCTTCCTGTTCGGCGGCGGGCGTGATCCAGTTCTTGCTGCCGACGACAGCCACCGGCGCGTCGAGATGGTCGAACGCGAGAGTCGAGAGGTTGCTGGCGACGTTGTGCAGATACGACCCGCGTTCGCAGGCGTCGCTGGCGAGCAGCACCTTGCCGGTCTTTTTCACGCTTTCCACCAGTGGCTCATAATTGAGCGGCACCAAACTGCGCAAGTCCCACACGTCGCAGGTCAGGCCGTATTTATCTTCCAGAATCTTCGCCGCGTCCAGCGCGCGGTAGATAGTCGCGCCGATAGTGGCGATGGTCAGATCCTTGCCGCTCCTGCGCAAGGCCGGTTCGCCGAAGGGGATTTCGTAATAACCGGTCGGCACGCCGCCGGTCTCGAAAATTTCCGGCATGTCGTACAACCGCTGGCTTTCGAAAAACATGACCGGATCGGTGCCGGTAAGGGCGGTGTTCATCATGCCCTTGGCGTCGTAAGGGGTGGTGGGGAAGACGACCTTGAGGCCGGGCACATGCGCGACCATGCTGGTCCAGTCCTGGCTGTGCTGCGCGCCGTACTTGCTGCCGACCGAAATGCGGATCACGGCAGGCATTTTCAGCACGCCCGCGCTCATGCTCTGCCATTTGGCGAGCTGGTTGAAAATCTCGTCTCCCGCGCGACCCATGAAATCGCAATACATCAATTCCGCCAAAGCCCGCCCGCCGCTCATGGCATAGCCTACCGCCGCGCCGACAATCGCGCCTTCGCTGATAGGCGAGTTGAACAGCCGGTGATAAGGCAGGCTTTCGGTCAGGCCGCGGTAGACCGCGAACGCCCCGCCCCAGTCGCGGTTTTCCTCGCCCCACGCGCAGAGGGTCGGGTCTTCGTAAAAGCGGTCGAGAATAGCTTCAAACAACGCCTCTTTCAGCACGATGGTTTTCATGCCGGAAAGTTTCTTCCCGTCCGCGTCGAGACCGAAGCGCGTCTTCTTGGCAATGCGCTGCACCTGCGGATTTTCCTCTTTCGGGATCAGCGCTTCCGCCGCGCGGTCGGCGAGTTTGGGCGCTTTCTGATTGGAGAACATCACCTTCTCGATGCACGGCGTATTTTCCGGATTGAGATACGGGCTGACGACCGGGTCGATCGCCTTCTTGAAAGCCTTGAGCACCAGCGCGCGCGAGAACGTCTTATTGCCGTCGATCTGCTTCTGCGTAGCCAGCCCCGCCCCCGTCAGTTCTCCCGCGTATTCGTCAATCGCGTCGACCGCCAGCCACTCGTCCATCTCCTCCTTGGTGCGGTAGCTCATGGCGTCGGAAGGGGAATGGCCGCTGAAACGATAGGTGGTGGTGTCCAGCAGGATCGGCCCCTTGCCTTCCTCGATCAGCTTGCGCTTGCGGGTATAGGCGTCGATCACCGCCAGCGGCTTGAAGCCGTCGACGCGCTCGGAGTGCATCTGCTCGGGGTTGATGCCCGCGCCCAGGCGCGCGAGAATCTTCAGCCCCATGGTCTCGCCCACCGGCTGGCCGCCCATGCCGTAATGGTTGTTGACGAAATTCACGATCAGCGGCAGACCGCCCCGGTACGGTTCCTCCCACAAGGTTTTGAACTGGTCCATCGTCGCGAAACACAAGCCTTCCCACACCGGCCCGCAACCGAGCGACGCGTCGCCGATGTTGGCGATGACGATGCCGGGCTGCTGGTTGACTTTCTTGAACAGCGCCGAGCCGACCGAGATGTCGCCGCTGCCGCCGACAATGGCGTTATTGGGATAGACCCCGAACGGCGTGAAGAAAGCGTGCATCGAGCCGCCCAGCCCCTTGTTCCAGCCGGTTTCGCGGGCGAAGATTTCCGCCAGCGTGCCGTAGATGAAGAAATCCAGCGCCAGGCTTTTCACGCTCTTGTCCGCGTCCTTCTCCACGCGCTTGAGCGTCGCCCCGCCCATGAAATTCTTCATCACGTCCATCAGCTCCTTGTCGTCAAGCTGCTGGATGGTGCGCAGTCCCCGCGAAAGGATTTCGCTGTGGCTGCGGTGGCTGCCGAAGCTGTAGTCTTGTGTCGTCAGCGAATACGCCTGCCCCACGGCCAGCGACTCCTGGCCGATAGAAAGGTGCGCGGGGCCTTTGTGGTTATAGGCGATGCCTTCGTAGGTGCCTTCCTTCTTCACGCGGTCGAGCATGGTCTCGAACTCGCGCAGCACGCACATGTCGCGGTGCATCCTGAGCAGATCGCCGTCGGGAAATTTCTTCGCCGCCGTCTTGATGGGGGTGGAATACTGGTTAAGCGGAATCGCCTCCAGTTCCAGCATTCCCTTCTTGCGGATGTCTTTCGGTTTGATGTGGATTGATTTGACCATGATTTGCCTTTCTTTAGGGACTAGGGGACTAAGGGACTAGGGGACTAAGTTGTTTTCCAGTTTCCGCCGTAATCCCGCCAGCAATGCTTCTATATTGTCAATGGTTCCTGATAATTCCTCGTATTCATCATTCTTCATGTAGCCGACATTCCTCGCGATCAGCAGTTGGGTTTCAAGCTCGAAAACCGTGCCCATTGCGATAGTGATAAATCTGGCATAATCTGTTTTGCTCCGGCGCGAATTCCCTTCCGCGATATTCGAGGGAATCGAAACCGCGTTACGCCTGATTTGGGAAACAAGGCCGTAAAGTTCCGACTTGGGGAAGGTCGCGGTAACGGCGTAAAGCTGTTCAGCCAAACTGATAGAACGTTGCCAAACTATAAGATCACGATAGGTTTTCGCCATGGCAAAATTCCCAGTCTCTTTCGTTTATTAGGGACTAAGTTGCTAGGGGACTAAGGGACTAAGTTCAGGCGCTTTGCGCCTGCCGCCGGATTGCTGCAAAATATTCGGTCATGCAAACAATTCGACGAAAACAAAAATCTTAGTCCCCTAGAGCCTTAGTCCCCTAGTCCCTTACTTCACATGGAACGCAACATCGTGCATCACTTCGCAAATCGCCGGATGCGGGAAGACTACTTCCTTCCATTCGTCGACGCGCAACTCCGATTCAATCGCCACCGCCGCCGCCGCGATCATTTCCGATGCGTGCGGGCCGATCAGGTGCAGGCCGAGAATCTCGCCATGCTCCGCGCCGACAATCAGCTTGCACACGCACCGCTCGCCGTCGGTTTCGGCGAGAAACCGGCCGTTGATGTTGAGCGGCATTTTCGCGGTCTTGATGGAAATGCCTTTTTCTTCGGCTTTCTCTTCGGTCAAACCGACGCACGCGATTTCCGGGTCGGTGTAGACCACGCTCGGAATCGCCTTTTCGCGGCAGTATTCGGTTTTGCCAAACATGTTGCTGATGGCGACTGTCGCCTGTCGGCTGGCGAAATGGGCAAGCTGCCAACGCCCCGTCACGTCGCCCGCCGCGTAGACATTCGGAACATTTGTCTGCGCCTTGTCGTTGACCTTGATCCCGGCGCGATCGAAATCGACGCCGATACTTTCCAGCCCGATCTCGGCGGTGTTGACCGCGCGCCCGGTCGCGACGAGGATTTTGTCCGCCTCGACCGACTGCTCCGCGTCTTTCTTGTCGGTGAAGAAAACCTTCGTGCCTTCGATCTTCGTCACTTTCGCGGAGAGGTGGAACGTGACGCCCCGATCCTCCAATTTTTTCTGCACGGTCTTGGCCAGTTCCTTATCGACCGCGCCGCAGATTTTCGGCAACATCTCCACCACCGTCACCTTCTTGCCGACGTTGGCGTAAAGGCTGGCGTATTCCGTGCCGATCACGCCCGCGCCGATGATGCAGAGATGTTCGGCCATTTTCTCCAGCTTCAGAATGCCTTCGTTGGTGATGGCGTTCACGTTGTCGCGCAGCCCCGGAATCGGCGGCACCATTGGCCGCGAGCCGGTGCAGATCAGAAGATTCGCGCCTTCGTAGGTTTTCCCGTCAGCCTCGACTTTATTCTTGCCGACGATTTTCCCGCGCGCGCGCACCACTTCGACCTTGTTCATCTTCATCAGGCCTTCGATGCCTTTGCCCAGTTTCGCCTGCAACTCCTCGGTGCGTTTTTTTATCACGGTATAATCGAACTTCACATTCTCCGCCGTCACGCCGAACACCGCGCCGTGTTTGGCGTGGTCATAGGTCTTCGCGCCGAACAACATGCTTTTGGTCGGAATGCAGCCCGAGTTCAGACACACGCCGCCCAAGCCCCCGCCGTGCTCACCGCTATCGATCAGCAAGGCCTTTTTGCCCAATTCCCCCGCGCGCTCCGCCGCCACGTATCCGGCCGGCCCCCCGCCGAGAATTATTACGTCGTACATGTCTTTCCTTTCTTTATCAGGGACTAAGTTGCTAGGGGACTAAGGGACTAAGATTTCTTGCAGGCGCTTTGCGCCTGTTGCCGGATTAAGAAAAACATTCGGTTATGCAAACAAACCAACGAAAAAAAATCTTAGTCCCTTAGTCCCCTAGTCCCTATCTCGCCATCGCCAATTCAAAATTCTGAATCCCGTCCACCATCGCCTTGAGGAAATGCGCCGCAGGAGCGCCGTCCACTACCTGGTGGTCGATAGTGAGAGACAGGTTCATCAGCGGCTTGAACGCGACTCCGCCCTTGCCGTCGGGTTGCGCGGTCTGCACCACCGCGCACACGCCGATAATGCCGACCTGCGGCGTGTTCAGGACGGGAGTGAAACTCTCAATCCCCATCGCGCCGAGATTGGTCACGGTAAAAGTCCCGCCCGACAACAAGTCGGGATCAATCGCCCCGCTCCGGCACTGCGAAGCGTAATCGCGGATGACGCCGGACAATTGCGAGAGAGTAAGCGCGTGCGCATTCGGCACCACCGGCACCATCAATCCGCGTTCGGTGTCAATAGCAATGCCAAGCTGCACATCGGTGCGACGGACAAACTTGCCGGTAGCCTTGGCGAAAATTCCGTTCAGGGTGGGGAAGCGCGGCAAAGTCTTGGCGACGACGAGACAGATCATGTCGTTCAAGGTAATGTTGGGCAAGCCCAAAGCCTCGCCGCTGTCCTTGATCTTCTGGCGCAGAGCCAGCAGTCCCGACACATCGGCGTGGGCATTGAACGTAAGTTGCGCGTGGCTGTTCAGGCTTTCCATCATCCGGTCGCCGATCAGCTTGCGGATGCCGATATAGGGCAACTCGACCGTCTCGCCGACCGGAATCGCCGCTGTGGAGGGAGCAGCTTTGGTGGCAGGCGCGACCAGGTCTTGCGAAGTCACGCGCCCGCCCAGGCCAGTGCCTTTCCCCGGCACCAGACCGCTGGCGGCAGCCGCGCTTTTCGCAGCCGGAGTGAGCCGCCCTCCCGCGTCCACCACGTCTTCCGAAAGCAC
>JAGUZQ010000091.1 GCA_020060765.1 Planctomycetota bacterium
ACGCCACCGACAACAGCTACATCGGCGAAATCAACATCAACACCTGAACGGCAGGACTTGCTGTTTTCAAGCGGGAGAAGGCTACATGCCTTCCCCCGCTTTTTTTTTACAGGCACTGCTGAAATATCACCCTGAACATTCCCCAAACAAACAATTGACAGGAGTTTGATTTAGTAGTAGTTTGAACTCGGGTAAAGTCTTGCGAATATTCCAGGCAAATCGGATGGTCTCGCGGCATGTATAAAACGCGCTTGACTCTATATTGGCAGTTGTTGCTGATCGCCTGCCCTGCGCTGGCAGTGCTGCTGCTGTTTCTTATCTCCACGTATTGTTTCTTCATTCCCACCGTGGGAAAATCCTTTTACAGCCAGAAACGGGAGATGGTCAAGCATCTGACGCAGGTGATGATCAGCAGCATGGAAAGCCGCAACCGGGAAGTCATCGAGGGCCGGATAACTCTGGAGGAGGCGCAGGACAGAGCGAAGCGCCGCCTGCGCGGACTCCGCTACGGCTCCAACAGCAAGGACTATTACTGGATCATCGACAGCAATGGCAAAATGATCGTACACCCCTATCGCACAGATCTGGAAGGGAAAGAGCTGCGCGACTTTGCCGACGTTACCGGTTACAAGCTTTTCGCCGAGATGATTACGTTGTCGGAGGAAAAAGGCGGGGGTTATGTCGAGTATTACTGGCAATGGATGGACGATCCATCCAGAACGGAAAAAAAGATATCCTACGTCATGGCCTACAAGCCCTGGGGATGGATCATCGGCACCGGGGTCTACGTAGACGACATCGAACGCTCGCTGGCCGATCTGGATCGTAAGGTCGCGCTGACTGGAGTGGTGATTTCAGTGCTGGCCGGCGGGCTGGCGTTTCTGCTGGCATGGAAAGCCTACAGTTCCGCCAGAAGCAGCATTCGCGCTACGGAAATGCTACGGCAAAGCGAGGAAAACGTCAGGGTCACGCTGTCGTCTATCGGCGACGCGGTGATTGCCACCGATATTGACGGTCGGGTGACGCGCATAAACCCCGCGGCGGAAACCCTGACCGGATGGGACGCGAAGGAGGCCTTGGGCAAACACCTGCCGGAAGTATTCCACATTGTCAACGCCAAGACCCGCCAACGTTGCGAAAACCCGGCAGAAATTGTACTGCGCACCAACGCCAAGGTAGGGTTGGCCAACCATACCATGCTTTTGTCCAGGGAGGGAAACGAATACCAGATCGCCGATTCCGGCGCGCCCATCCGCAATAATTTCGGCGAGACGATAGGGGTGGTGCTGGTCTTCCGCAACATAACAGAAGCCTATCGCCTGCAGGAAGAACTTCGCGACAGCGAGGAGCGTTTCCGCGCCATCTTCGATCATGCCAACGATGCGATCATGGTGCTGCAAGGCGATACCTTCGTCGAATGCAACGAAATGACCCTGAGCATGTTCGGCTGTTCGCGGGAGCAGTTTGTCGGCTCCACGCCGCACCGTTTTTCGCCGCCGGTGCAGCGGGACGGGAAATCCTCGAAAGACAAAGCGAAGATGATGATAGCTCAGGCTCTGCAGGGAAAGCTACACGCCTTCGACTGGACACATATCCGCCAGGATGGCTCCCCGTTTGAAGTCGAAGTCAGCCTGAGTTCGATTGTTTTGCACGGAGAACCCCATATCGTAGCCATGGTGCGGGATGTCACCGAGCGCAACATGTTAGAGGAACGGCTGCGCCAGAGCGAGAAGATGGACGCCATCGGCCAGCTCGCCGGCGGAGTAGCGCACGATTTCAACAACATGCTGGGCGGAATCATGGGCGCGGGCGAGATGCTGCAGGCGAAACTGAAAGACGACCCTCCGGCGCAGAAATACATCAGGCTATTGTTGGAGACAGCGGAACGGGCAGGCGAACTCACCGGCAAACTGCTTGCGTTCAGCCGCAAGGGATTGCAGGCAAACATGCCGCTGGATCTGCACGCGGCAATTCTTGACGCAGTGGCGCTGCTTTCAAGCAGCGTCGACAAAAAGGTCGAAATCGAAACCAGGCTGAACTCCCCGCATAGCTACATCGTCGGCGATCCCCCCCAGATACAGAACATTTTTCTCAACCTCGGTATCAACTCGGCGCACGCCATGCCAGACGGGGGCAAACTGGAGTTCACCACCCGCCTGCGGACAATAACCGAGGCTGATAGCTCCTATTCGCCAGAACTGGTTCCGGGCAGTTACATCGAAGCAGAAGTTGTCGACACCGGCTGCGGCATTGCCCCCTCCGATCTGCCGCATATCTTCGAGCCTTTCTTCACCACCAAGACCGCCGGCAAAGGCACCGGGCTGGGGCTGGCGGCGGTATATGGCACGGTGCAGCGCCATCACGGCTACATTTCAGTCAGCAGCGAGAACCGCCAAGGCACCACGTTCATAATCGGCCTGCCTCTTTATGGCGGTTCCGCGGAAAAATCCGTCCCCTCCCTGCACATCCGGGGAGAAGGCAGGATTTTGCTGGTAGATGACGAACCGGTCATCCGCTCCACAATAGCGGCTCTGCTGGAAAATCTGGGATACGAGATGGAAACCGCCAAGGACGGGCGCGAAGCCATGGAAATCCTCTTCCGGGAAAACGGCCGCATGGATCTGGTGATTCTCGACATGCAGATGCCCAACATGAACGGCCGCGAGTGTTTCGCCGCTATCCGGGAGAACTGGCCGGAGATGAAGATCATCATCTCCTCCGGTTATGCCGAAAACACGGAAATAGATTTGTTGAAGCTGCAGGGGCAGTGCGAATTCCTGCGCAAACCCTATCGCGGCGCCGACCTGAGCAGCCTGGTAGCCAAGGTAATGAAGCAGTTATAACTTTGCAGTCGCAGCAAAAAATCCCACTTTTGTGCCGGTACATCTCTGCAATAGAATTGCAAAACGAACATATTTACGCCCACTACGCTTTCCCGCCTGTATTCCTGCCTGCGCAGGATGACGCACTGAAAAATCGCCTCTTCTTTCCAGTTTTTTAATGCGAATCCTGATTTAACGTGCATAATTATATCTTTTGAAATCGCGGGGAATTGTCTTCCGCCCGCCTGTTATCCCCTGATTCAGAAAGGTTGCACACTCCATGAGTACGACTGACAGCAAAAACCTTGACCTGCCCAAGCATTACCAGCCCGCCGAAGTCGAGGCTAAGTGGTATGCGGCCTGGGAACAGGCCAAATGCTTCCAGGCAAAGGTTGACAACGCAAAAAAGCCTTACACTATTGTAATTCCGCCGCCCAATGTGACCGGCATTCTCCATATGGGGCACGCTCTCAACAATCTCCTGCAGGATATCCTGATCCGGCACGCCCGGATGAAGGGGCTTAACGCCCTGTGGCTGCCCGGCACCGACCACGCCGGTATCGCCACCCAGAACGTGGTGGAACGCGCGCTGCAAGCAGACGGCCTTCACCGGGAAGACATCGGCCGCGAAAAATTCGTCGAGCGCGTCTGGCAATGGCGCGAACAGTACGGCAGCCGCATCATTCAGCAGCTCAAGAAACTGGGCTGCTCCTGCGATTGGGATCGCGAGCGCTTCACCATGGACGAGGGACTGAGCGCCGCCGTGCGCGAGGTCTTTGTCAAACTATATAACGACGGGCCGATCTATCGCGGCCGCCGGCTCATCAACTGGTGCGTGCGCTGCCACACGGCGCTGGCCGATGACGAAATCGAGCATGAGGACAAGGCAGGCAATCTCTGGCATATCCGCTATCCCGTCAAGGGCAAGCGCCGCAACCTGGTGGTCGCCACCACCCGCCCCGAGACCATGCTGGGCGATACCGCCGTGGCGGTTCATCCCGACGACGACCGGTATAAAGACCTTATCGGGGAAACAATTATCCTGCCCATCATGGATCGGGAAATCCCCATCATCGCCGACGAGTATGTCGATCCGCAGTTCGGCACCGGCGTGGTGAAGATCACTCCCGCCCACGACCCCAACGACTATGAGATGGGTCTGCGCCACGACCTGGAGCAGATCACGGTAATCGGTCCCGACGGCAAAATGACGGAAGAGGCGGGCAAGTACACCGGCCTTGATCGTTTCCGCTGCCGCGAGCGTTTGCTGGAGGAACTGGCGGAGAAAAAACTGCTGGAAAAAACCGACGACCACAATCACGCCGTCGGCCACTGCTACCGCTGCAATTCGGTGATCGAACCGTATCTGTCAGAACAGTGGTTCGTGAAGATGAAGCCCCTGGCGGAAAAAGCCATCGCCGCCAGCAATGACGGCAAGGTCGAATTCCATCCGCCGCGCTGGGAAAGGGTTTATCTCTCCTGGCTGGAAAACGTGCGCGACTGGTGCATCAGCCGCCAGATCTGGTGGGGGCACCGCATCCCGGTGTGGTACTGCGAGGACTGCGGGGAAATGACGGTCAGTTCCACCGATCCGGACAAATGCGCGAAATGCGGTTCGGCCAAAATCGCGCAAGACCCCGACGTCCTCGACACCTGGTTCAGTTCCGCCCTGTGGCCGTTCAGCACGCTGGGGTGGCCGGAGGAAACGCCTGACCTGAAATATTTCTATCCCACCGACGTGCTGGTGACGGCGCGCGACATCATCTATTTCTGGGTCGCGCGGATGGTAATGATGGGACTGCATTTCCGGGGCGAGGCTCCATTTTCGCACGTCTACATAAACGGCACCATTCTCGACGAAAACGGCGCGCGCATGTCCAAGAGCCGCGACAACGGCATCGACCCGATCGTGATGATAGAGGGCGGCAAACAGAGCCGCTTCGGCAAGGAATTCGAGTACGAAGGCTACGGCGCCGACGCGGTGCGCTACACACTGGCCACTCTCACCACCGACGGGCAAGACTTGAAACTCGGCCCCCAGCGGTTCGAGATGGGGCGCAACTTCATCAATAAAATCTGGAACGCTTCCCGTTTCGCCATGATGAATCTGGCGCAGGTCGACGCGGGCGCTGAAGAGATTTCCGCCGACAAGCTGCTGTTCGAGGATCGCTGGATTCTGTCCCGGCTCACGCAGGTGACGGGAGAAGTAAGCGAATGCCTCGCCCGCTACCGCTTCGCCGATTACGCCAAGGCAATTTATGACTTCATCTGGGGCGACTACTGCGACTGGTACCTGGAAATGGTGAAGGAGCGCTTCCGCGAAGGAGGCGATAGCGCAAAGACTGCCGCGCGGGTGCTGGCCTGGGCGCTCGACCGGATTCTCGTGCTGCTGCATCCAATCGCGCCGTTCTTTACGGAAGAGGTCTGGAGCAATCTTGGGCAGGTGGTTCCGGCGCGCGGGCTGGGCGCGAAACCGGCGGCGGCGGGAAAATTCCTGATGCTTTGCCCCTGGGCGGAGGCCGACGAAACCCTGCGCGACGCCAACGCGGAAAACTCGATGAAAAAAGTGCAGGACGTGGTGCGCGCGGTGCGCAATATCCGCGCGAAGTTCAACATCCCGCCGCGCAAAGAACTGCCGGTTCTGGTCAGCGCCGCCGACGGGGAAACCGCCACTCAGTTGGAAAATCTCGCCGCCCTGATCAAATCGCAGGCTTATGTCGTCGATCTCACCGTCGGCTGCAATGCCGAAAAACCCCAGCAGTCCGCCGCCGAGGTGCTGGAAGGGGTGCAGGTCTACGTGCCGCTGTCTGGACTGATGGACGTCGAAGTCGAAAAGAAACGCATCGCCAAGGAACTGGAAGCTAAAGAAAAAGGACTGCTGGGGATCAACAACAAGTTGCAGAACCAGGAATTCATCCGGAAAGCGCCGAAGGAAATTGTCGAACGCGAGGAAGTGCGCAAGGAAGAACTGGTTCGCCAGATTCGCGAACTGCAGGAACTCGCCTCCAGCCTGGACGCGGGAGAGTGATCGAACGATTTCATCTTTACGGCACGGATAATCCGGTTTTGAAAAATCGCGTGCAAAGGGAAATTCATGGCTGCTGCAAAAAAAAATGTCCTGATGATAATGGTCGATCAACATCACGCCCGATGCTTTGGCCATATGGGAAATCCCGATGTAAAAACGCCTAACCTGGATCGGCTGGCTGCGGGAGGAGTGCGCTTCGACAACTGCTTCGCCCAGCACGGCACTTGCATTCCGTCCCGCACGTCCTGGCTGACCGGGCAGTACTGCCACACCCACGGCGTCTTCGGCAGCGATACCGACGGTATCCCGGCCTCGCTGTTGTCGCTACCCGCTTATTTGAAGAATTTCGGGTATGGCACTGCGCTGATCGGCAAGAAACATCTCCCCGGCTGGCCCACGCACGGGTTCGATTACGAGCGCTTGTGCTACCACGCCGACGCCCCTTTCCGCGCGCACGACTATTACCAGTATCTCAAAAAGCATGACCTGCACCACCTTTACGACGACCTGGGAGATGTGGAGAAGTTCTGCCTCTCCGATCTGCCAGCCGTGCCGGTGGAGCATTCCCTCGAAGTCTGGACCGGTCGGGAAGCGACAAAGTATCTCGAACTGCAGAATAAGGACAAGCCCTTTTTCGCCCAGGTCAGTTTCGAACGCCCTCACCCGCCGCTGACCGTTCCCCAGGGCTGCCCATTTATTTACGACCCTGCGAAGATAACTCTTCCGGAAAATCAGAAGGAGAAAATCCCCGGAGGAACGCCGTTCTATTTCAATCGCAATGTCGAATTGAAATGGTGCACATCGGTCAGCGGCGAGGAAACCTTGCGTGAGGCGTTGTGTGCATATTATTCCCTGATCTCCCTGATCGACCGTGAAATCGGCCTGATCATGGACAAACTGGACGAACTTGCCCTGCGCGAAAATACAGTGGTAATCTTCTGTTCCGATCACGGGGATTACGCCGGCGAATATGCCCGCATGGCCAAGGGCTGGAGTTATGACGCCATCCTGCGCGTCCCTCTGATCTGGAATATGCCGGGAGAAATCCCCTCCGGGCAGGTCAAGCAAGGCTTGGTGGAACAAGTCGATTTCTTTCCCACTATTTGCGACTTGCTTGGCATAACAACGCCCCGGTGCGTGCAGGGGCAGAGCCTGCTTCCGTTGCTCAAGTCAGACGCCGATTCGGAGAGGGACGCCGTCTTCAGCGAATATCTGGGCGTGAAAACCGTCCGCACTCGCCTATACAAACTCAATTACACTTTCGACGGAACCGACGAGTTGGGCGAACTTTTCAGCCTGGAAGACGATCCACGCGAATACGACAACCTTTTCGCCACGGAGGAGTACGCCGATATCCGCGAGAAACTTTTGCGGAAGCTGCTGAACTGGCACATACAGACTCAACAACCTTTTAACTCTCCGCGAAACGATGAACATCTGCCGCCAAGCAGATGGTTCGCGCGCGGATAAGACGTGTTTGCCACGGTGACCAGAAAAGGTATATTTACATGAAAGTTCCATAAATGGAAAACAGAAAGATACTGGTGGTGGACGACGACGAGTTCATCGTCGCCCTGCTGGACGGCATTCTGAAAAAAGAAAAATACGAAGTCCTTCACGCGAGTAACGCGGTGCAAGCGCTGGAACTGGCGCAAACGGTTGTTCCCAGCCTTATCATCACCGACGTGACGATGCCGGAGATAAACGGCTACGATCTCTGCCGGATGCTGAAGGCCACGCCCAAAACCCTCGATATTCCCGTTATCTTTCTCACCGCCAAGGACGAGGCGGCGCGCATCGACGAGTGTTTCGACTGCGGCGGCGCCGATTACGTGCGCAAGCCGTTTCAGCAGAAGGAACTGCTGGCGCGGATCAGAACCCATATCCGACTGAGCGACGCGCTGGCAAAACTGGAAAACGCCGACAAGATTACTGCCGGTAAATCTGTATAACTGGCATTGCTCATTGATCCATCTTGTCTGTCGCCAGAACTCTATCTGCGTCAAAATGCCGGATTTGAGGAGTTACATCAATTCTAGAGGCGACCGATGGACGATGAGCATTTAATCGAACCGGAACTCTGGAGAGCGGCGGAAGAGACTTGCTACGCTCGCGAACTATTACCAACAGCTATTCTTTCCGCAAACTTATTTCAAAGCTGTGTGTCAATTCCGCTATATCTCGGTTCCTGAACGCCTTTTCCACATCAACCTCTCCCGCATAACTCCATTTCCAATCGTAGGTCAAAAGCCGATTGGGGTCAGTTAATATTCCCGAAATATTCAATATTTTATCCGGAGTGTAACGCCCGGTATTGTTGGCCGCTTCGAAGTAAGTGAAGCCCTGGCCGCCATAGCCGCGGGTCTCAACTCTTAGCGCGACGGGAACCTGTTCGCGGTCGATGAGAAATATCCTTGAGAAAAAACAATCCATATCCGGCAGGGCTTTCATCTGCCCGCAAGCGATTTCCTCCCACTCTCCGCCGTTTTGGTAACGGACGAGTAGCCGTACCTGCTGGGCACAGTACTGATCCGGCAGGAAAAAATGGACTTTCACATACCCGCTACGTTTCGCTTTCTCCGGAGCTGCCCGCATGTTGACCAGATATCCATTATATAAAGTCTCGGAGTTGCACGGCACGATCCCTGGGCGAACCCGATGCCACATGGCTATGCGTTCGCGCGCCACTTCTTCCAACCGGGAGATATTTTCCACCATTTGCCTATCAAGTTCCGCGTAATCAGGGTTCTCGTCAAAATACAACGGAAGAATTTTATTAAACTCAAAACTTACTTTTTCGCTTTTCAGAGTGAGAATTAAATCCCGCAATATCTCGCGCGCCTCGGGCAAAACTTTTTCCAGATGCGGTGGAAGCAACAGCAGCAATGTCTCGACCAGCCGGATGCGGCCGTGCTTGTAGTCGTTTTCATATTCCGTCAGGAACGATTCCAGCGTAATCTTGCGATCCTTGTGGAAGCCGATGCTGTAAGCCGAATACAGCGCCTGAGCCAATACCGGATCGTCCACCCCCAGGCAGTCGCGCACTGTTTCCGCAAATATGCACTCCTGCCTGCCGGTCAGGCCGGAGGCCAATAATCTTCCGGCATAGGCTACCCACGGCAGGCTTTGCGGCATGAAGGCGTCCCACTTTTCCCACGTAGCCAGAATCGCTCCCAACGGTTTGTGTTTGGCGGCGTAGCGGGTGAAAGTCTCCACGTTGTGAACTGTCATGAAATCCGCCGGGCAGATGAGATAGTCGAAACCGAGTCTGTCATATTCTCCCAGCAAGTCGGTAACGAGATGATTGAGAAAATGCGCCCTGACCGGCTCGGAGTTTTCCTGGTATTGCCAGCACACCATGACGATATCGCGAGGGAGATTTTCCAGCGCCTCGGGATAGAACTCGAACATGTCATCCCAAACCAGCATCCGGCGTTTCAGTTTGCCGGTTAAAATTTCGTGACCCAGCAGCAGGTGTTGCAAAAATATGTCTGCTTCGCTTTGGCCATTTTCAAGTCTTTGACGGCATCGTTCGCAGTAGCCAATATCCCAGGTCTCGTCGCAGCCAACGTGAAAAAAACGGCCGGGAAACAATTCGGAAATCTCGGTCAGGTATTTTTCAAGAAAATCCCCTGTCTCCGGCAGCGAAGGACAGAACATGGTTTTTCGATCATGCCAGAAACGACCGGTTCCCGAGTCACGAAGTTCCGCCAGATGTTCCAGCTCGTGATACTTAAGAAAAAGCTTGGCGCAACTGAGAATCGATACTACCGGAATGATCTCGATATTCAGGGACGCCGCGTATGCGGCGACTTCCTGCATCTGCTCGTGGCTGTAACTTTCCTCGGTCGGATGATACGGAAAACTCGCGGTGCGCACCCTTCCCTCCAGGTACAGTTCCACTGCGTTATAGCCATTATCAGCGCTGAACTTGATGAAGCGCTTGATGAAATCTACTGTCTCCGGCTGGCGACCAATGTCGATGTGCGCTACGCGCAGCGGAAAAATTCCTTCACGCATATTTATTGTCTCCCGTCTGTATGCAGCCATTCGGCGGTTTTTCCCAACGAAAAACGGCGGTTGTACCATAACTGCGGCAACCCTCGCTCGATCAAATTTCGGGTATGCGAAATCTTTGTCTCGCACATGCTTCGCGTAAATGCGGCGCGGTAGGTATACTGAAACCCGAGCGCCGGATTTTTCTGCAGGCACTCCAATCCTGCCTGTGAGTTTTCCAATTCCTCGATCGCGATCGCCCTCAGTTTTTCGATGTTACGGCGGTACGATTCCAACGTTGATGCCTGCCTGTACATATTGTCCCGCACGTCGAAAAACTTCACCAGATTGGCGGCGGTGCGGAGCATGCACAAAAATCCACGCGCCAGCGCCCGGTGCTTTGCAAGGCGTGGAGTATCGGGCATTAATCCGCATCCCTCGCGCCAAAGCTTTTCCATTTTTCCCAAAGCTGAAAGAATCGCCTCCACGCCGAAAGGCTGTGTCCAGGAAAGATCGGTCACGAACCGCGGCCGGCCGTGCGCGCCGATTAGGTGACCCGCGTCGAAATTGGTCCAGAAATCCGGTGTCAACCCCTCCAATTTGCACGGCTCGAGAATCAGTGGATGCGCAAAAGCGATATAGAACGGCCCTTTGAAATAACCGGCTGTCTCGCCGGAAAAAGGATGATACTCCATCGCCTGGTCGAATTTACACCAAGCAGACATTGCTGCTTCTGCCGCCTCGGTGCCGAACTCTCTCGCAGCGATCCTCCTGAGCAGAGATTCGGACGATTCGCAACCCCTCCAACTCATCAAACCCGCGAGTTCCTCCGGGATCTGGTCGGTAAAGCCTGCGAACTTCCAGTTGAACAACGCGCCCTCGGCGGAACTCTGCACGATATTATCGTACTTCCCTCCCCAGCGGGTATGAGCCGGAAGCGTAGGGAAATTATAGAATTCCAGCGGATGGCCGCTCTCACACTTGGCGTGCAGCCTGACGCCGCGTTTCTTCGCGCATTCGGCATGACGCCGGAACATTTCTCCCGGGCCGACACAGCGCAGGGAGTAGTCGAACACGTGCCCGTTCGCTCCTTCCAGAATAAAATCGTCTCCCGTGTCGAAGTTTGTCATCAGTTCACAGTCGGGTGAAAGCAGTTCGATCATCCTTTCGCCACGATCAGCGCTCCAGGTGTGAATGCCGTAAGTCCAAACTATGCACCGGGCGGACAGGGAAGATGCTTTTATTGCTCCAGCGATTTCGTTCATCATTTTCGCCACGATCTTTTCCGGCTCGGCTTCCGCGCAGGCGGGACAGGTGACGCGTTGCCCGGAATCCAGTTCGGACGCCGTATGACAATGCAGCATCCCCTCGCAACCGACGATCAGCAATACTCCGGCCAATCCTTCGACCCGCCGAAAAAGGTCGGCGAAATGTTCGCGGTAATATTTCCGCGTATCCGGCGACGACCAACAGAGAGGATGCAACGAATCGGTGTTGACGATCCGGCTGCCGCGCATGGCGGGAATCCGCGAAAACAGCGGATGCCCACTCGGTAACGGTACCGAATAATATGAAAGGTAAACTTCCAGCGCGCATCTCCGGGCAATGGCGATTATCCTGTTCAGCGTGGCGAAGTTTTCTGCGGCTTGCGGATTGTCCAGTTCAGAATAGGCGACGGATCGCGAAAACATGCTGGATGAAAAATTGAGATGAATGCCGGTGTAACCCGCTCGGGCGATGGAGCGCAGATAATTTTCGTCATACGCCTCCGGAAAGTCGAAATCCGTAGTCGTGTCGCGCTTGAAGGCGGGATACGCCAATGCCGGGTCGAGCCGGGGAGACGAATAAATTATACTTTTTTTGAGAATGGGAGCGCCCCGGAGTTTGAGCAGTCTTTGCAAATGGTAAAAGCCGGCAGCCACGCCCCACTCGCTTGCGCCACCAATAATAACGCCGCTCTCGCCTATTTCGATCATATGCGCGCGCCTGTCGGAACCTGCATTGTCGTTGATTTCCGCGCGAATGACGAAACGACTACCCGGCGCTGGCGACAGCCCTAAAGCTTCAGTGAGAAAAACTTCCGTATCGGCAGCGGCGGCGATTGTCATTTCCGTTGCGATGCCGTCAGTGATGACAGGCAACGACTCCAGGCGTATTTCATCACCGGCTAACTCGTCATCGTAAGAAATAATCGCGTCATATCCGCGTCGGCATAACAGCCGGTACATTTCCTCGCTGCGCGGATCGCGGTTTACATCAAACATGGATTTCCCCTATTCCGCAGCAGACGCCTGCAACGTCTTCGCCCTGGTCACGGTTTCAACCTGGGACACTGCTCCGGTTTTTTCATCGACCAGGAAAAACGAACCGCCAACCGTAGCCGTGACCTTGACCGGCTTATAGTCCGGAATGGTCACGTTCGCTTCTTTTGTTTCATGCAGCGGAGACTGCGCCAGCACCAGCCATTGGCGCTGGGGAGCCTCACCCCGCACCAGCGCCAGCGACCAGACCGGAATCCGCCAGTGATAATCCAGCGGATATTCCTGCGGGTTGACGTCGGCATCAAGCAGAAACCAACGGTCGCGATGTTTGTATTGTTCGGGAATATCACACTGATACGGATGTGGGTGGGCGCGGTTCGGGACCAAGCTTCCCTTGCGCCAGAACTCGCGCAGAATCTGCGTATCATGCACCTCGTCCACCGCCTCCATCAGCGCCGCCAAGAAAGGCATTTCCTCCTCGCCCGGAACTGTGTAGTGAAAATCGCGCAATACGCGCGGCCTGAGCAACCACATGCCGAACCGATTGAACCCTGCCCACCTTGCCGGAGTGTAGGATTGGTGTTGCGCAAGATAGAATTCCCGTTTGCTCATCATCTGCTTTTCGTGCAGTTTCTTTTCGTGCGCCGAACCGTCGTAGCCGTCCCAACTCGAAACCTCGTACCAGAAATTCGGATTTTCCCGCAATGCTTCGTTCTTCATGAACACGTCTGTCATATAACTAACTTGCGGGCTGAAAACGTTGTAATCGGTTTCCATACTCCAATGGTTCTGATAATAAGAGGTGCTGCATCCGTCCCACATGAGAGGCATGGGAGAGACCCGGTCTTGGGTATGGAGCGAATAATTCATCCATCCCGGCCAGCGCCCCATGCAGACCGCGCCGTCGCCGCCATAGGCGATGAAAACCGTTTTTTCTTTCCAGTTTGCATTCGCTAATCCTCCGCGCATCCCTTTTTGTAAAGCACGGTAGCGGTCGATATAACCTTCACCGACTACCTTGCGCTTGAAGTCGTCATCCTCCAGTTTGTTGCCGTATCGCTGCATGAAACGCTTGTTCTGTTCCAAGGTAATCCAGGTTTGCCTGCTGTGCTCGTTATTCGAGAGCATCACCACCAGCGGCGGCTCGGGATACCATTCCTGCAACTGTTTCATCCAGGGGTTGTCGGTCCATAGTCTGCCGACCTCGACCCACGGCGCGATTGACCCGAACGGGCAGACCTTGCCGGGAAAGGTTTTTTTCTCGATTTTTTCCACCTTGCCGTCTGGCATGATTACGTTGGGGTTGTCTTTTTCCGGCAGATCCAGATACGGCGACCGGGAAAGCAGGCATTCCCACTGCGTCCCCACCAGCACGAACGGCAGGCGGAGGGCGGCGGCTTTCCGGAATGATTCGGTATAGTATGAATCGAATCTCTGCGTGTCCGGTTCGGTTATATTCTCCGGCAATGGCGGCCGGTCGCCGCCGCCGCGAATTACGGGAAAATCAAAAGTAGGCAGCACGTAGTGTCCCTGCGCGATCCATTCCATCTGCCGGTCGGGCGAACGATGGGCGTTGACTGGCAGCGTTCCGGGGCACCATACCCCGAACAACGGAAGCTGATGGCCTTCCGGATCGCCATTCGGACGCACAGCCTCCTCTCGGATAGCGGCGGCTGTTTTTTCCAGTTCCGGTTCCGCCGCCAAGGCAAGTTGCCCCAAGCCCAGGATAAGCCCTGTTGCCAGCATTAGCGTGGCCATAAAACCGTTATCGATCATCGCAACCTCCTTTTTTTCGAAAACATTTCAAAGCAAAATGAAAAATACAGCCTCTACTAACGCTTAATACTGGAATCAGTATTATCCCATTCCCGCGTGACCTGTTTCAAAATTCCCGCCACCTGTCCCGGAAAAACCACGGCATGGGCGCGTCCCCGGTGATTGGATTCGGCGCCGCCAATGTTAAAAAGCAGCGAGTCCCGAAGCGCCGCGAATTTATGCAGGGTGTCAAGGTTGTCCAGCGAGACTATCCGCGCCGCGATTTCTCCGGCCCGTACGATTTCGCCCTTGGCGTAATCGCTGACCAACAAACCGGCAACCGGAACGTTCAGTAAGGTTTCGGCATGACCCTCTGCAAATTCGTATTGCAGCGTAGGCAGGTTCAACCGACCTTCCAGCATTCCCAGGTACCGCAGAATATTCATGATGCCGCGCGCTCCCGCCCGGACTTCATCCCGGTAAAGCAAATCCTGGGAGGCGAGTTCGCAGGTCACCCACCGTATGCCAGCCCCTTGCGCCGCATAAGACAACGTGCCCTTTGTTTCAGCGTAACCAACAGTCATGAAACAGGGCAAGCCAAAGCTACGCGTCATCTCGAGGTTGTCCTCGTTCCCCCAGACCAGTGACATGCTGAGACTGCTCCAGCCATGCAGGTCTACGACCGCCTGCGCCTGACTGGCATAGCGTTCCCAAACCAATTCTGTAATTTCCCAAGCCGGTACATTTTCCCTATCTGCCCGCCACAGACGATTCATATTGCATTCGACATCCAGCGGTTTGCCGTAACGAGCCATGTCGTTGGGAAATTCCTGCCGCCGCGTCCATACCCCCAGCGGATTCATAACTGGTAGAAAAACAATTCTGCCGGTCAATTGCAATGGATCGATTTTAGAGTACGCCTGTTCGATAGCGGCGACGCCATTCAGTTCCAAGCCATGCTGCGCAGAGGCGACTACCAACAGGGGGCCGTCTTTCGCACCGGTGATTTCCAGTACAGGCACGCGCATCTTCGCGCCGAAATGATATTGTTCGGATTCGATAAAACTTTTAGCTTTCCCGGCAGTCATGAATCCCCCTCTTGCATTTGTCCGTGAGCAAATGTCCACGGTCATCACGCCAATTTGAAAACCGCCACCTGATAGGTTTCAAGTTCCCGGAATGAAATCGTATAAGCTCCCGCTATACCGTCAATCTTCACTTTTTGTTCTAAATTACGATCAGGATTGAATAGAGTGCAGGCCGTTTCCGCCAACGACAACCTGAGTTCCACTTCGACTTTGTCCACCTTGTTTGCATGGTCGTAATTAAGAACGTGCAAGGCAAGCGTATTGTTAGGCAACATCCGGGGCGTTACGACAACCGAAGCGGGAGCGCCCACCCGAATAAAATTATCATTTCCTAATAGGCTGCGGATTTCTTTCGCCACTTCCTCGTGTCTTGGCGGCAGATTGATTTCCGTGCCCAGCCAGTCGCAGATTTTGAAATCGATGGCTCCGACTTCCGGGCAGGCTTCCGGCACGTCGGGGAAAAATGCGACGTTGGCATAACCGGCAAGGCAGGCAAAGGCGTTTTCGCGGCGCTCCAGAAAATTCTCATCATACTTGCCGCTGTTCCCGGAGATGTAAAGCCGCCCGCCTTGGTGCGCAAAAGCGATCAATCTTTCGCAGGTGGCGTCGCTAAGGCATAGCAGGTTTGCCACTAACACTACGCTGAATTCTTTCAGAACCGAAAGATCTGATTCCATGATAAAGCGGTAAGGAATATTGGCCGAGATCAAGGTCAGTTGGATTCCTGACGATGACATATATACTTCGTGCCCGCCCAAGGTAAGCGAGTCAAAGGAATGTAATATCCCTACTTTCGCGAACGGCCGCGCATCTCGGAGCAACTCCTTGTGCTGGTCGAAAAAGCGGATATAGTCCCCATACCCGGCGGCAATTTCCGGATCGTCGATCACTACGGAAGAACCACCTACCGTGCGCAGTCCGTGCTGGATGCCGGGGGCGCTGCCCCATATTTGCGGTTCCGCTATCGCCATCTTGGCCTGCGCCGAATTCGAGATGACGTCAACTTTTCCATTTTCGTAATTTTGCACCCAGGAGGCGGGAAACACCTCGAATCCTATGGCATCGGCAAAGCTAAATGCCTCTATTTGAGTTGTCAGCTTGCCCCGTTCAAAACCGGGAAAATTCACATTTTCCGCCACCATGAAATCTACTTTTTTCCCGTAAACGGCGGGGTCGATTCCAAACTCTCGCGACCATTTTTCATAACGCGGGAACGCGGTGTTGGCCATGACCAGCAGCTCGGGGTTTATTTGTTTGATGTAGTCGGCAAGCTTCCCGATATTTTTGGCGCCCTTTTCGCAGGAATACCGCAGCCATTCCTGTTCCATCGGGTCGCGGACATGCTCGCCCGAAGAAGGCGGCGGCGGCTCGACTGCGCGAAAATCAGTAATCCACATACGTTCGGGAGTTTTGATTTTTTCAGTCAGGTAATCGCGGAATCCCTGGCGGCAACGATCACAGTAACAGGGAAACATTGCCGCATTGTCAAAGTGGAATCCGTCTATGCCGATTTCCACGCCGACATCTATCACCTTTTTCATATAGCTTATCAAGCCTGGCTGGTTGCAGCATTTTCTCCAGCGATAATAGTTCCACAGCTTGATATCGCCGTTATATTCCCGCACCGTCCATTCAGGACACTCCGGCTCTTCCAATTTCATCGACTCGGGAAAGATTGTCCCAAGCTGGGTATAGCCCACTACCCTGATATCGTGCTTATGACAATTCTCGATAAGCGGATTCAGTTTTCCCCGCAAATCGGTTTCAAACTTCAGCCCCGCCCCTTTATAGAACTGGGGAACTATCATGTTCACCCCGATATCAGCCATCATCTTGACCGTATCGGGGTCGTAAATCCGATCCCACCATTCCTCCATCCAACGGTTGTTTCCGAAGTACCATTCCTTCATGCCGCCCAATCTGCGATAATATGGGAGCGGATCCCAACCCCAGAATGCCCACCGGACATTTTCGCTCCTAGCCCATTCAGGAAGTTTGTTCTTGCTCATGATTTTTCCTTGCGTAAAAAAGTGAGGGATATTTCCTGTTCGGTTTTTTGCCTGAGGAAGCCCGTGTTACTTCTGTTCGCCCCAAGGCGGTGTGGTGGTGTCGTCTTTCTGGTAGAAATACTTATCCGGCGCGGAAAACAATGCTATATCGGTTTCATCCGGATAAGGGGTTTTGACATGCGTCACGTGTCCGTCGACCCAGGCGTTGTTGAATCCGCCCAGGTGGATGACATAGAACCTCTGCACATAGCGGTAGACTGTTTGGGAGGTGCCGTCGGTAAGTAGCAGGGTCTGCGAGGGACTACGGTAACGACTGCGCCTGGCCGGGCTGGTACCGTATGGGTCGGCAGAGTTGGCATAATGGGTGCCAGCGTAACTGTAGTAAAAGTTATTGCCGGAAGTTGGATTATACCACAGCCGCATTTCCGGTACATCAACTGTAAAGGGATTGACAAAAGAAGGGCATACTTGCGAACCTTTTTTGGCAAGCACGGTATCCTTGGGTACTTGCAGATAATTTATGATAGCCGCCAGATGAAAACAGCGGGGACTGGCACTGCCGGGAGGAGCCGCGAAGGGGAAGAAGTCCCCATGATCATCAGCATACATATTTTCGGCGCTTCCACATTGTTTGAGATTATTGATGCAGGCGATGCTATGCGCCGATTTCCTGGCCGACGACAGCACCGGCATCAGCAATCCCGAAAGGATAGAGAGAATCGCGATCACCACCAGCAGTTCCACCAGCGTGAACCCCACCGCTTTCCGGGCGAACGATACGCCGTCAGCGGCGCGAATCAATCCGTTTTTCATTTTCATTCCTCGCTAAAATCAGTCTTTGACACGGAAAAGAAAAGTGTCGGCTCCGTCGGTGGCTACCTCGATATTTGAAACGTCGCGATATGTTTTTCCTGAAAACAATTCCATCACGTCCCCGTATCGCCTGGGAAAGATCACTTCCACCACCTCGGCCTTTCCAGTATGCAGCGACAGCAGGCGACTGTTGGCAGATACTGGACGAGGATGCGAACAATAGGCGTGACATCCGGCTTCAACCGCCATTTCCCGCATCATCTCAACTGTCAAATTCAGTGGATCGTGCAGGTAAAGTGACGTCCACTCCTTCATGGAAACTCGATTCAGACCCGGCGTTTTGAAAGGCGTGCCGCAGGCGGTTTCAACGTTCCCGGGATTCCATTTGCCCTCCCGCACTACCCCGGGGCCATACAGCCAAAGAACGCTACGCCCTTCCTTCAAGACTTTTTCCGCTAGCACACGACGATGGTTTTCCGTCAGCATGAAAGGATGGCAAAAAATGACCAGCTTGAACATGGATATATTCAAATGCTCGATATCGCCGAACGAACAGACCATATAGGGCAGGTCGCAGACGCTCAGCGCCGCCAGCGTTTTTTCATGAAACAATCCGCAGCGCGAGTCCATGTCGTTGAGCAGATACATGTTTTCCGGATCCATCACCATGAGAATTTCGGCGACGTCCTGAGCCTGGTATTCGATTTCTTCGTCCCAGATTTCCTTCATGCGGCGCAGGTTTTCGTACACCTTTTCGCCCTGATAGAAGCCGCCCCACATATCGAACCACCACAGCGAATCGCCGTGGATCAGGCTGAAAGCCATGTCCCTCTTCATGCCGGTCACTACTTCGCGCTCATTTTTCCAGGTGCCGTCGGCGGCGAGGGCGAACTTGCGGCTCAATTCCTTGGAATCGGTAGGATCGTTCCATTCGACCTTCTCTTCATTTTTCGGCGAGTGTCCGGGCAATTCGAAATAATCGGCCAGCTTGCGGTTGGAGGAAAACGTTCTCTGATCCATTTCCTGCAACATGCGCTTGCCCTTGCGGTTGATGGTCGTGCGCACCGTTGCGCAGGTGCTGCCGCAGCCCATGCCGCGCCCGGTATAGCTGATAGGTGCCATGAAGAAGTCCAGGTTTGGCGAATCGAGCAGGCTTTCATAAGCCAGATGCCCGGAGGTCATAGTCCACCAGCCAAACCCGTAGCCGAAAAAGGCGCCCAGTTCCGCTTCGGGGCGAATTTTTTTCCGCGCTTTGCCCAGCAGGAATTCCACTGTATCGGCGTTGAACTCATTGCAGAAACGCCAATAATCGATGGCTGCACGGTTTTTCTCGGGAGTGCGCAGCAACCCCACGCCTTGCGGAAACAGTTTGTCGTAACAACCTGTCGGATCGATGCCGTTGTAATAGGAGCCGGTCGGCTTGTAGTCGTTGGAAAAATCGTAGGAGCCGGTGTCGCGCTCGATTCTGCCAGGGATGTCATCCGGCGTCATGCCATGCGCCCGTTGCCATTCCTGCCAGGCTGCCAGCCGATAGACGCTTTCCTCACCGCGGGAGCGGTCGTGCCATTCGGTCGCGCCGCCGCAACCGAGCAGGTATGACACCATATGCGAGGAATAGTTCTTCTCCGCATGTTCCAACACGAGTTGCAGATAGTCGGACACGTCGTTCCGCCAGGTTGGGCTGGGAGAAATTTTTCCCAATTCGTAAAAAGTGTCGTACCTGACCCCGAACGCACCAAGGTAGCGCGTCCACCATTGCGGCGTGTTCAGGTCAACCATGCACATCAATTTCGCATCGGGAATAGCTTTGAGGATGTCGCCTACCTGCTGATCGAATGGCTCCAGGTCATAAACGCCATTCCACTTCCAGACCGGCGGATACTTGGTATAGGGAGTGCCAAGAGAATTGTTCACGTTTGAAACCATGAACATGAAAGTGTCAACCCCGCAGTCGCGGAACTTCTTCATAGTCTCGATTTCCGGCCAAAACGAGCGGTAGGCAAAGTAACGATTTTTGCTGACTTTCATTTTATCCCCCCGAAGCAATTGTTTGGATTAACTTTTGGGCGCAGCAACTGTTTCTCCGCCGACAAACGCTACTTCGACACAATCGCTATTCCCTGTTCAATTTCCGACGCGTGCTGCTATATCCTGAATAGTCGCGGACTTTCATTTCATTCTTGGATCCTGCCAGGAAAAACACGAACACATCTAGATTACCTTGATATATCGTTATATCATGAGTATATCTCCGTTTTTTTCTTAGTCAAATAAAACTATAGAACTATTTCAGTGACTTGGTCCAAAATGTTGCGCATGGTGAATCGAGGAACGAAACCGGAAGATAGTGACCGTTCGGTGACCGAGCAGGCCTTTTCCGCTTCCGGCAGGTCGACTTCTCCCGCTCGTAGCTGACCGCTTCCTTCACCGCAGGGATTTTTCCCGTCTCCCCGACCGCCGCCAGCATGGCCTCGATGACTTCTTGCGGAAACAAGCCATTTTCCCAGTCATAGTTTCCGACCTGCGCCCGAAGCGGTGGCGCAGATGCAGTTCCAGCTGATGCTGCAGGTGCGCCACCAAAGCCAGCTCCTGCTTATAAGCCGCCATGACCTGTTCGTATTCGGCTGCCATCGTCCTCATCATTTCATTGAGAACGGCGGGATCATCCGGCAGCACGGATGGATCGGAGGAAAAATTGGCCGAGGGGAATGAAGGATTCTCGCTCATGCCAATGAGTGTTTCCCCCGGCGAACAATCCTTCTCTGAAATAATTATTTTTTTTAAAAGATTATATAAGATGCGATTGCCCAACGAGATTCTCCCCATTTTAAAAAAAAGACTGGATTTTCACGCCGATAATTACGATAAAAGTTGCTATGGGTATTTTAACTGAAAGGCGGAAAGCAATGAGCAGAAGCTTATTCATGCTGTTATGCGTCATCCTGTCTGTAAGTATGGCGCGAGGCGAGGACGCGGGCGGCGAAAAGCCGCAGGACACTAATCTCCCCCGGATCAAACAGAAACAGGAAAAGAAGTGGTTCCGGGAAGTGTCGGAAAAGGAACTGGCGGAGCTGGTCAATATTCCGTCCCGACCGGTAGCCTGCCCGATCTGCGGCACCAAAGTGGAGATACCCCTGCGGGAACCCGGCTCCCGGGACGTGGACGCTGATCTCTGCCCGCATTACAGCGGCAAGGTAATGTTTTACTCCGGCATCGCCCTGTGTCCCGATTGCGGATTCGCCGCCTATCAGAGCGATTTCATCCAACCGCAGAGCGAGGAGACGAAAAACTGGGTTCTCTCCCAGTTGCAGCCCAACATGCGTGACGTCGAGACGCATCTGTTCGGGATTGATCTGGAAAAGGCTAAAATCAAGAAAAGCGATCTCCCCTCTTTTTTCAGCCAGGAAACCCTGCCAGATATCGTCCGTTGCGAGCACGCTTTCGCGTATTACAGCCGCCGCAACGCCCCCCTGTCGTTGCAGGCGAAACTGGCATGGCTTTGCGCCTGGTCGTACCGCCGTGCAGCCTGCGAGCCGGTGGCCGGGTCGTACCTGATGGAAAGCATCCAGCGCATCACCCAGGCTCTGGATCGGGATAACCTGGTCGATCCCGACGTCGAAAAGAAGATAAACATCCTCGCCTCGTACTACGACCAGAAAACCCGTTTCGATTACCAGGCGCGCCAGCTTATCCGCATCATTCTTTCCGGCAACTACAACCGCATGGGCTATACCAGTTGGGCGACAGTCTGCCTGGAACAGGTTTACAAAAGCACTACGCGCGAGTGGGCGGGCGAGGCCGACCCGTGGCTGGAATGCACCGACCCCAAATCGCAGAACAGGCAGGAAGAAGCTGATCGTCGTAAGTGTTCGGTGCGCCTGTCCGCAAGTACCAGACTGGAGCAGATCAAGCGCGAACAGGCGTATCTGAAACTTTCCGGCGGACTGATGCGGTCGGTTCTGCAGAGCCCGGACTGCCCGTCAGACAAGGCCGTGACTTATCTCTATCTGATCGGCGAATTCGCGCGCCGCCAGGAAAGCTTCGTCGAGGCCCGGCTCTGGCTGGAGGCTGCTGACAAGACCGTACCCCTGGGCTACGGCGGAATCGAACAGTGCGCCGCCGGGCAGTTGGAAGCGATGAACGATTATATCGCCAGGCAGGGAAAGACACAGATGGTCGGATATGAGCAGCAGCCGGAAGACGCCAAATTGCTGGACGAAGTTTTCCAACGCCTCAAGCCCGCGCCAAAGACAAATGAATAGGATTGCGGATCAGGTTTTCATGAGTTCACGAAATATGCCGGATAGGTGGAACGCCACGCAGGCGTGTCCGTGCACCCCTCCCCAGATGATGGCAGCAAGGTGCAACGCGCACCGCCCCAGATTATGTTTCGCCAGCATGGTAACCATTTTCCACTCCCCGCAAATGCGCATCCCGACTTAACATTTCCCGCCCACTATTTCATTAGCGGTTTTATCCGGTTAAAGTTTAGAATTTATCGACATAATCGTTCGCCTGAAATTGATATATTTTGATTATGCGATGGTTTATCATTACTGGCGACCCAATTTTTTCTGGTCTCGCATGAACAGTTCTTGACATGGCTGGAAAATCCGCATACACTTTACTTGTAAACATCAATCTTGTGTCAAGACCGCGCAATCCGGGGGGATTGGTCGCTAGCGCGGCAACCTATTAGTAATGCAGCGGTTTACACCGCCACGCTTATCGCGATAATTGCCATACATCCATATCAGCCTACTGCAAGGATATACAAGTATGCCTGACCGCAGCAGAATGCTTGGCGAGATTCTGATCGACATGGGGTGCCTCACCGCCCAGGAGCTTGCCGAAGCACTGGAAAAGCAGAAAGAAAAAAACGAGCGGATGGGCGATGTCCTGGTGGGCTTGGGTTACATCCAGCCGGAAGACCTCACCCGCGCCCTGGCCGAACAGTTCGACATGGAAATGATCGACCTGGACTCGGCCGACATCGATCCCGCCGTGGTGGAAATGGTCCCCGCCGAACTCGCGCGCGAGCATAAAATCGTGCCGATCGAATACGACGAGGACGAAGGCATCCTCTGCGTGGCGATGGGCGACCCGCTCGACCTTTACACTCTCGACAATCTCCGTTTCGTGGTAAATTGCCAGATCGAACCCGTTCTCGCCACCCGCCAGGCCATCCAGGACGCGATGGAAAAATTCTACGGCCTGCAAGAACACCAGATCGACGAAATGATCCAGGAATTCACCCAGAACGACGTCACTTTCGTCGACCAGACCATCAGCGCGGGAGGCAACGATGAGATAACCGCCGATGACGCGCCGGTCATCAAGCTGGTGACGCTTATTATCGCCGAAGCGGTCAAGAGCCGCGCTTCCGACATTCACGTCGAACCCATGGCCGAGAGATTGCGGATCAGGTATCGCGTGGACGGGCACTGTTACGAGGTCGATTCTCCGCCCAAACGCCTGCAGAACGCCATTATCGCGCGCATCAAGATCATGGCCAAGATGAACATGGCCGAACACCGCCGCCCGCAGGACGGACGCATCAAGCTGTCGGTGCTGGGGCGCGAAATCGACCTGCGCGTCAGCAGCCTCCCCGCCAACCACGGCGAAAGCGTGGTCATGCGTATTCTCGACAAGGAATCGGTCATGTTCGGCCTTGACCAGCTCGGGTTCCACGCCGACGACTACCGGATTTTCCAGGGCATGATCAAGCGCCCGACTGGCATCATCCTGGTGACCGGCCCCACCGGCAGCGGCAAAACCACCACGCTGTACGCGGCGCTGAACGAGTTGAACCGCTCCGACCGGAAAATCATCACAGCCGAGGATCCGGTGGAATACAACATCTCAGGCATCAACCAGTGCCAGGTCAACCGCCGGGCGGGGATGACCTTCGACAAGATCATCCGCGCGATGCTGCGCCAGGCGCCGAATATCATCCTGGTCGGCGAAATCCGCGACGCGGAAACCGCCAACATCGCCATCCAGGCCGCGCTGACCGGCCACCTGGTGTTCAGCACGCTGCATACCAACGACGCTCCCTCCGCGCTTACCCGCCTGATCGACATGGGCGTGCCGCCGTTCCTGGTGGCCAGTTCCATCCAGGGCATCGTCGCGCAGCGCCTGATCCGGCGCATCTGCCCGGAGTGCAAGATCCAAATCAACGCGGACGTGCCGGTGCTGAAGGCGGCAGGCATGACCGACGCGCAGATCGAGAGCAACACCTTCTATTCCGGCGAGGGATGCGACAACTGCAAGGGACTCGGCTTCAGGGGTCGGCGCGCGATTTACGAGATCATGGTCATGAGCTCGCGTATCCGCGACATGGCTTTCAATGTAGACACTACCGATAATATCCGCGCGCAGGCGATTCGCGACGGTATGCACACCCTGCTGATGGACGGATTGCGCAAGGTGGTGGAAGGGGTAACGACGGTGCAGGAGGTGCTGACCGTAGCCAAGAAAGTGGATTAGCGCCGCCGCGGTTACAACAGGGATTGCAACTATGGATATGGACAAACTGCTGGAAGCCTCGGTCAAGCACGACGCCAGCGATCTGCACATCCGGGTGGGCGCGCCGCCGAAGGTGCGCATCCGCGGGTCGCTGCGCACCATGGGCGACACGCCGCTGACCCCCGACATGACAATCGCGCTGATGAAAAGCATCACGGGAGAGAAGGCGCAGCAGGAACTGGCCGAGCTGGGGGGAACGGATTTCGGCCTGTCTTTCCGCGACCTGGCGCGTTTCCGCGTCTCGGTCTTCCGCCACCAGGGCAGCATCGGCATGGTGCTGCGCCAGATTCCCAACCGGCTGATGGGCTTCGACGAAATAGGCCTGCCGGAAGTGGTGAAGGAGCTTTGCACGCGGCCGCGCGGGCTGTTCTTGGTGACCGGCCCCACTGGCTGCGGCAAGACCACCACCCTCGCCAGCATGATCGATCATATCAACAATACCCGCCCGGATCACATCATCACGATCGAGGATCCGATCGAATACGTGCATCCACATAAAAAATGCGTTGTGACCCAGCGAGAGATCGGCGGGGACGTGCCCACTTTCGCCGAGGCACTGCGGCGGGCGCTGCGGCAGGATCCGGACATCATCCTGGTGGGCGAGATGCGCGACCTGGAGACTATCAGCGCGGCGATCACAGCGGCGGAAACCGGGCACCTCGTGTTCGGCACTCTTCATACCACTGGTGCCTACAAAACCATCAACCGCGTTATCGACGCCTTTCCCACCAACCAGCAGGAAATGGTGCGGACGCAGCTTTCGGTGGGGCTGATCGCGGTGCTGTCCCAACAGCTGCTTCCTGCCAAGGATGGCAAGGGTCGGGTGGCCGCGTACGAACTGATGATCACCACGCCCGCCATCCAGAACCTGATCCGTGAAAACCAGACTTTCAAGATCGACTCCGTGATCCAGACCAGTTCCAAGTTGGGAATGATGCTGCTGGACGAGCACCTCTTCACGCTTTACCAGAGCGATCTGGTCACCGAAGCGGAAGCGATGCTACATTCCGTTTATCCTGATACGCTGGCGCAGAAGATCGCGCAGTTGAAGGCAGAACGCCAGGCGCTGGCGGCGAAGAAGCGATAATAGGCATATTGCAGGGAATAGAGGACTATGTCAGCAGATTACGACCCGTCAGTGCAGCGCCTGCCCCTGGGCGAAATTCTGGTCAGCCACGGTTTCATAACCGAAGAGCAGAAAAAAGAGGCTCTCGCCCGCCAGAAAGCCGAGGGCGGAGCGCTGGGCACCATCCTCAAGGAGATGGGCGCGCTGACCGACCAGCAGATGCTGCTGGCGCTGGGCAGCCAGATGGGGATGGACGTCGTCGACCTGGAGGAACTGGAAATCGAGCCGGAGGTGATCGGCAAGATCGAGCGGATGATGGCCGAGGTCTACCGCATCGTTCCGGTCAGTTTTGACGACGTCTCCAACACGCTGATAGTGGCTATGGCCGACCCGCAGAACGTGCACGCCCTGGACGACCTGAGATTCATGCTCAACTGCAATGTGCGCGGAGCCATCTCCAACGAAAGCGCGGTGCGCGCCGCCATCGACAAACATTATGGGCAAAGCGGCACGGAATCGATCGAGGATCTGATCAGCAAGATCGACGGCGACGACGTGATCGAACTGATGGACAACGACGAGAATCTGAACGAAAACACGCTGAACGAAATGGCCAACCAGGTGCCGGTGGTGAAACTGCTCAACCTGGTGCTGCTGTCGGCTATCAACGACCAGTCCTCCGACATCCACTTCGAGCCGTTCGAGGACGTGTTTAAAATCCGCTACCGCATCGACGGCGCGCTGCTGGAACTTAAAAACCCGCCGCGCAGCCTGGCGCTGGCGCTGATCAGCCGCATCAAGGTCATGGCCAACCTCAACATCGCCGAGCGGCGCGTGCCGCAGGACGGCCGGATCGTGCTGAACATGGGCGGCAAGACCATCGACCTGCGCATCTCCTCCCTGCCGACGATGTTCGGCGAGAGCGTGGTTATCCGCGTCCTGGACAAGTCGGTGGTGGCGCTGGACATCAACCGCCTGGGAATGCGGGAGGAAGACCTGGAGCAATTCCTGGAACTGATCTCCAAGCCCAACGGGGTGGTGCTGGTGACCGGCCCCACCGGCAGCGGCAAGACCACCACGCTGTACGCCTGCCTTAACGCCGTAAACGACATTTCCCAGAAAATCATCACCACCGAAGACCCGGTGGAATACGAGCTGCCCGGCATTATCCAGGTGCCGATCAAGGCTGATATCGGCGTGACTTACGCCAAGTGTTTGCGCGCGATCCTGCGCCAGGACCCGGACAAGATTCTGGTCGGCGAAATCCGCGACCGGGAAACGGCTGAAATCGCCATCGAGGCGGCGCTGACGGGGCACCTCGTGTTCAGCACGCTCCACACCCAGGACGCGCCCAGCACCATCGCGCGCCTGGTGGAAATGGATATCGAGCCCTTCCTGCTGTCAGCCACCATCGAGGCGATTATCGCCCAGCGCCTGGTACGCTGCATCTGCACCCGCTGCAAGGAAGCCTATACCCCCACCGAGGAGGAGATTTACGAAATAGGCCTCACGCCAGATGAAGTCCGGGGCAGGCAGTTCTATTTCGGGCGCGGCTGCGAGTATTGCAAAAGCATCGGGTACAAGGGTCGCAACGCGATTTACGAAATCATGCGACTGAACGCGGGTCTGCGCGATCTGATCATTGCGGGCAAGTCGACCGAAGTAGTCCGTAGCGCCGCGCGCGAGGGCGGAATGCACGACCTGCGGGACGCCGGTCTCTTGAAGGTGTTTGACGGAATCACCACCATCGAGGAAGTGGTGCGGGAAACCATGGCGGTGGAATGACGGGGTCGATTATTTTTTGTTCTTCGTTAGTTTTCGGGGAAAAGATGATAAGTCTCCAGACTCCAGTTGACAGTCTCCGGTGTTGTTTTCAAAAGTGTGTTCCAGAATAGCGAGGTAAACCGTTTTCTGCTGTCCAGGCCTGGACACTTTTAATATAAATGATGGAGACTGGTGACTGGAGACTGGAGACTAACAAAGTTCCCTCCCTCGAAATATCACCAATATCCTTTTTTTTAGCAGGGAGTTCTCATGCCGACTTTTAGCTACGAGGGTGTGGACGAAAAAGGAAAAGCGGTAAATGGCGCCATCGAGGCCGCCAGCGCCGACGACGCGAGGACAAAACTTCGCGCCAAGGGGATGCACCCCACCAGCGTCAAGGCCAAGGCCGGCAAGTCCTCGGCGCGCAAGGCTGGAGCGCAAGAGCGCGAGCGCACCTCAGCCTTCATGGCCGGCAGCGTCAGTTCGAAGGAACTGACCACCTTTACCCGGCAATTTTCCACGCTGATCGAAGCAGGCTTGCCGGTGGTGCGGGCGCTGGACATCATGGAGCAGATGCTCCGACCCGGGGCACTGCGCAACACAGTGATGGATGTGCGCGACGAGGTGGAGCAAGGCTCCAGCCTGTCGGAGTCCCTGGGAAAGTCCGGCAAGGTTTTCGACGATCTCTACATAAGCATGATCCGTGCCGGCGAAGCGGGCGGCCTGCTGGGCAAAATTCTGAACCGGCTGGCTGAATTCCGGGAAAAGAGCCAGAAGCTCAAAAGCAAGATCAAGGGCGCGCTGGTCTATCCCGCAGCGATCATGACCATCGCCGGCGCTATCCTCACCCTGATCGTAATGTTCATCATCCCCAAGTTCCAGAAGATGTTCGCGGATATGAACGTGGAAATGCCGGGCATGACCCAGGCGCTGATGACCTTCGCCTCCGTGCTGGTCAATTTCTGGTACCTGGTGCCGCTGGTGCCTATCGGCGCGGTGGTGACGTTTATACTGGTTCGAAAAACTACGCCGGGAAAATACTACACCGACATGGCCTCGCTATACCTGCCGGTGTTCGGTATGATTATCAAAAAATCCAGCATCTCGCGCTTCTGCCGCACACTGGGAGAACTAACCCAGGCGGGCGTGCCGATCCTGGACGCGCTGGGTATTCTCCGCACCGCCGTCGGCAACCAGGTGATTGAGCAGGCTATCGGCGACATCCACTCCGCCATCCGCGAGGGCGACAACATTGCCGACCCGATGAAGCGCAGCCGGGTATTCGACATCATGGTGGTGAACATGGTCGCGGTCGGCGAGGAGACGGGCGAACTGGACAAGATGCTGCTCAAAATCGCCGACAACTACGATGAAGAAGTCGACACCCTGGTCAACTCCCTGATGAGCCTGTTGGAGCCGATACTGATTGTCGGAATGGGCGGCACCGTCGGTTTTATCGTCATCGCGCTGTTCCTGCCGATGATCAAGGTTATCGAAACCCTCAACCAGTAGACGCGGCAGGGACTAACCGGGAAAGCCCTCGCGCCTTGTGAGGGCTTTTTCCTTGGAGGCGCGATGAAGCGAGAAATATTCCTGCCTTGCCCCTGCGGCAAGGTGCATAAAATTCCCGATCCGGGCAAACCGGTCTGCGTGAAATGTAAAGCCAGCGAAAGCCTGCTTTTCTACGAATGCCGCGAGGGGGAGGAGTTCCGCCTGCGGGGTTCCATGCGGGATTACATCCTGGCCGGGGAAAAGATCGACATCGGTCGCCAGTCCTCCAACCATGTTGCGATCAACGACAACAGCATTTCCCGCTGCCAGTGCCGGTTGTATTTCACCGGTAGCGGTTACGAGATCATCGACCTGGACAGCAGCAATGGCACCTATCTCAACGAGCGCCGCCTGCTGCCGGGAACGAAGGCTTTGCTGCAGGCGGGCGACCTGCTGCGGCTGGGTGATGTGCGGCTGCGTTACATCGAACCGCAAATTCCCGAGGAAATCACCGAGCACCATCCCGATCCGGGGGAGGATGAAACCTCCGACATCGAACAGCCGGGAGAATTCGGCGCGCTGGACGACACCGTTGCCGACGGCGGCACCGTGGTGCAGGACACCGCCACCCGCGCGGAGGAAAAGGATCCGCTGGTGGGAAAAATTATCGCGACCTACCGGATCAAATCGCTTCTTTCCCAAGGAGGGATGGGACGCATCTATCTCGCCAGCCATGTCTCGCTCAAACGCGAGTGCGTCATCAAAACCATCATCCCGGAAAAGGCGGAGTCGGAAAAAACCGTGCAGCGCTTCCTGCGCGAGATCGTGCTGGGCGCGAAAATCTGGCACCAGAACGTAGTGACTTTTTACGACGCGGGCGAGCACGAGAATTTCTGTTACCTGGCGATGGAATATTTCCCCGGCGAAACCCTGTTCGACCTTTTTTACGAAAAACCGGCCAAGGCGGACGTGGTGGCGGAAATCGGCAAGCAGGCCGCCTCCGCTCTGGCCGCCGCCCACTCGCAAGGCATCATCCACCGCGACATCAAGCCGCGCAACATTCTCATGAACGAGCAAAACAGAATCAAGATCGTCGACTTCGGCGTGGCCAAGGCGTGCCTGGAACAGGATCAGGCTTCGCTGACCCTGTCTGGCGCGATGTTGGGCACGCCCATGTACATGGCTCCCGAGCAGGTCGCCGACAGCAAAAACGTCACCCCCGCCATCGACATCTACGCCCTGGGCGCGGTGCTGTATTTCTGCATTACCGGCAAGCCTCCCTACAGCGGCCGCACCGGCGTGCAGGTCATGCGTCAGGTCGGCAAGGGAGTTGTCCGCCCCGGCAAGGTGCGTAAAGGGGTGCCGCTGGTGCTGGAGGGGATAATCATGAAAGCGATGGCCGCCGACCCCGCGCGCCGCTACTCCTCAGCCGAGGAAATGCTGGCGGCGCTGGAAAAGCTGCGCTAGGCTGGCGACAATTTCCCGTCCCGCAACCGCAGAACCCGGTGTGCGCGTTTGGCGACTTCCTCGTCGTGGGTTACCATGATAATGGAGGACTCGCGGCTTTTCACGACATTCCAGAAAATATCCAACACCGTCTTGCCGGTTTCCGGGTCTAAGTTGCCGGTCGGTTCGTCGCACAACAGCAGCGCCGGGTCGCACACCAGCGCGCGGGCAATGGCGATCCGCTGCTGCTCCCCGCCGGAAAGTTTCCTGGGCAGATGGGTAGCGCGGTCTTCCAGCCCGACCGACAGCAACAGTTCGCGCGCGCGCGCCCTGACAGCGATGCCATGTCCGGAGCCGAGGCCGGTCAACCCGCCGATAACGATGTTTTCCAGCGCGTTGAATTCCGGCAGCAGGTGATAATGCTGGAAAACGAAGCCGACCGTACGACCGCGCAGGCGGGTGCGGTCGGAGCCGCCGAGGGCTGAAGCTTCCTTGCCAGCGAGAAAAAGTTTCCCCGCATCGGCGCGATCAAGCAAGCCCAATAGATTCAGCAAAGTGGTTTTGCCGGTGCCGCTGCGACCGAGAATCGCCACGACCTCGCCCTTTTTTATTTCCAGATCGACGCCGGAGAGAATCGGCAGTTCCCGCCCGCCGTCGTGGAAGGTCTTGGCCAGTTTCTCCGCTTTCAGGACAGTCTCACTCATCGCGCAAAGCCTCCACCGGTTGGCAGGAAGCCGCCCACACCGCCGGATACGCCGCGGCAATCACCGAGACCAGTGCCGCGCCGCAGGCGTAGAGCGCGGTTTTTAACGGGTACACGGTCACGGTCAGTGACTCTATGCCGAACAGGTGCGGCGGATAGAGCGGCTGCCCCGTCAGCATTTCGAAATACACGCCGACGCGGGGCGCGCTGGCGGGGAAACACATCCACAAGCCTCCGGCTACGCCCAACGCCGCACCAGCCGTGCCGATGATCCCGCCGACCAGCAGGAATATCAGAATAACCTGCCGGCGGCTTGCTCCCATGCAGCGGAGCAACCCCACATCCCGCACCCGGCGGCTGACCAGGGTGGAGAGAATGGCGAAGACGCAGAATCCGCTGGAGACCACCATCAGCGCCAGCACGATCTCCTGCAGCATATTTTCATGCGCCATGCCCTGCGCGACCGACTGCCATTGTTTCTGCCAGGTATAGGTCGACACTCCCCTGCCGGAAACCGGCTCCATCGCCGTGCAGGCAGTTTTGGCGATCTGGTCTTCCATCGCATCGGCCTGCGAGGGATCGTCCAACCAGACGGAAAATACGTGAATGCGCCCTACGTCGCCGGTAGCGGGTTCGATGAAAAGTTCCTGCGCGGCGGAAAGCGGGATAAAGATGCCGTAGTCGTCCTTGATCGGCGAACCGCTACGGAAAGTGCTGGTAGCGATAAAAGTCTTTCGAGCCAGTTTATCCGACCCCGGCGGCGCGTAGGAAAGCTTTACCTGCTGCCCGACGGCAATGCCCAGCCGTTCGGCCAGTTTGGTGCCGACAAACATGCCGGGATAAAGCTTGTTGTTTTCGCCCACGGGAAACCAGTCGGGCGTGGCTGGATCGAATTTGAAGCTCAGCAGATGGTTAGGCAGTTCGCTGTATTCGGTTTC
>JAGUZQ010000028.1 GCA_020060765.1 Planctomycetota bacterium
CTGCGGCGGCGGGGGCGGCGGCGGAGCGGCGACCACGGGCGTGGCGTTGTCATAGCCGTGTTCCTGGTTAAGCCTGCCGATTACCAGTCCCGCCAGCGCTTTCAGCGTGGGGAAAACCCCGTCCCCGGCAATGGCGACGGCGGGGTAATTGGGCGCGTTCCACTTGTTGAGCTGCTTGTTCAGCTCCTCTTCCGAAAGCACACCCTCCAGGTCGCGTTTGTTCCATTGCAGCACCAGCGGGATGTTGTTGATGTCGATCCCGTTCTCGCGCAGATTATCCTCCAGGTCTTCCAGGCTCTGCCGGTTTTCGTCCATCATGTCGGCCTGGCTGTCGGCGACAAAGACCAGTCCGTCGGCGCCCTGCAATACGAGTTTGCGCGTGGCCTTGTAATAGACCTGTCCGGGAACGGTATAGAGCTGGAATTTGGTGTTCATGCCCGCGACTTTGCCCAGATCCAGCGGCAGGAAGTCGAAGAACAGCGTCCGGTCGGTTTCCGTGGCGATAGACATCATCTCGCCGATCTGACCCTTGGGCGCCTTCTCATGGATTTTTTCCAGATTGGTGGTTTTGCCGCTGCGGCCGGGGCCGTAGTAGACAATCTTGACGTTGACTTCGCGGTTGGCGAAATTGATTTGAACCATGTGAAAAAATCCTTTGTCAACTGCTGAAAAGCGCGGCCAGTTCCGTCGCCTTCTCGTCTAATTCGATCAGGATCATGCCCATGTTGGCGTCCTTGCGTACCAGCGTGAGCAACAGAGCCGAGGCCACCGGCAGCAACACCACGCTGCCCCCCGAGCCGTTCATCACGAAGCGGGTGAGCTGGCCCTGCGCCAATCTTTGCAGCGTGCCTGAAAGCGCGGATGCCACGCTGGAGGCGACTGCGCCGAGAGTGCTTTCGTCCTCTCCCTCCGCCAGATCGGAAGCGATGGGCAGGCCGTCGGCGCCGACGAGAATCACTCCCCGTACGCCGTAAATCTTGTTGATTTTGCGCAAAACGTCTTTCACATCCGCATCCGTCTAATGGTGAACGTCGATGACCCGTTCGGCGAAAGTATGGATCGCCCTTTGCAGCAGGCCAGCCTTGGTTTCCTCTGTCGCGAAAACGCCCATCGTCATTTCCGCCACTTCAAGCACGTGTACGCGACCCTGTTCGCTGTCGATGATTCCTTCCTCGAATTCGCCCAGGGTCAGCCCCTGCGCGCACTCGTTCACGGAGCGGCAGAGATTAGTGAGCAGCGCCGCGACCAGATCCTCGTTCATGCCGTCGGGGAGATCGCTGGCGATGACCAGGCCGTAAGGGTCTATCAGGATGGTGCCCCGCACTCCCGCCACGCGCCGGATCTGCTTGATCTCCAGGTGCAGGCTGGTGCCCACGCCGCTGTCCTTCTTGCCGTCCTGGGTCTGGACTCCCGGTATCTGCACGGTTTTCATCTTGTCGCTTTTGTCGCCGACCGGCGCAGTGACGGTTGGGGAGGAAGCGGAAACATCGGTTTTCTTGCTGTTGAGATTTGCCAGTTTTTCCACGATCTTTTCGTCGTTGGGGGCGAAGAAGCGGATTTTCTCCAGTGCCTGGCGGCTTTTTTCGATCTGCCCGCTGTCGAGGTAGGCGTCGGCCAGAAGCTGCATGGCGTTATAGTTGTATTCGTCCAGGGACACCGCTTTTTCCAAGTTCTGCAATGCCTCGTTCAGATTTTCGCGGGCGAGGGCGATCTTGCCCTTGATATACCACAACCCGCCGTAATCGGGATAGGAGCGCTCTCCCCGGCGGCAGACCTCTCCGGCGGCGTCCCAATCCTTGTCCTTTAGATAAAGTTCCGCCAGCCTGGCGTAGAGAATGGGGCTGGGGTATTGTTCGATGCGGCTGCGCAGGCGTTCCTTGTCGGCCTCGCGGTGGACGCGGTCGGCGTTTTCGCAGGCGCGGGTCAACTCCTCGCTGTTGGGGAAAAGCTCGGCGCCCTTGCGGGTGATTTCCTGCGCTTTGCTTTCCTCGCCGGTTTCCCGGTAAAGCTGGGAGAGGCGCAGAAACAGGCTGGGAGCCGGAGACGAATCCAGCAATTCCTCCAGGCGGCCTATTTCGCGCCCATTCAGAATGTTTTTTAGAAAACCCATGCCTGTCCCCCGAGGACACATTTCCCTCGTCTGGTTATTTCCGAGGCCGATTATGGCGCACGAATCAGGCGGAGTGTAAACCGCCAACCGCTGCCGCGAAAATGGCCGCATACATGCTATTGCCGACCGGCGATTCTGTCAAGCGGCAAAAGGGCAACTATAGCCGTATTATTACCTTACCATTTCAGCAACGCGAAAGAACGGGAATCCTTGAGGGATATTTCCAGTTTGCCGCCGGATATTTTCGTTTCTGTCCTGGTATCGGACAAGATGGTTTCCGGTTTGGCACTGCCGGAGAAGGGTAGCGGTATCCTGGCGCTGGAAATTTTGCCTGCCTCGCGGTAAATAACGGCATAACCGTGCCGGTCAAGGATGCTGGCAAAGCCGGTGATGCTTTTGCCGTCAGGCTCCTGCCCGATGGGATAGACGTCTCCCTTGACGATGGAATCCCGATGTTCCTTATAGGCGGCGAAAACTATCGCGTATTCGTCCAGAAGTTCTTTTGGTGTACGCGAAGGCTGCAACCACGCCAGCGGGGAGCCGAACAGCGACAGCGCTGCGCAATACTTGCCGCCATAGAGAAGCGGGCTGTGGGGATCGTTGTCGCGGTAGCTGAATTTTTCCGGATCGCCGAATTCTGCCGGGTCAAACATGAAATTAGGGACTTCGACCTGGATCAGATGCGGCGGAATGAAGTGCGACAATTTCCAGAAATTACGCAAGGTGTTGTTGGGGTGATATTTCCGGAGGCAGTCCTGCGGTGACTGCGGATAGCGGTTGGCGGGGAAGACGGGACCGAACTCCGGGGAGTAGAGAAAGCCCAGCCGGATTCCCGCCGTCACGTCGAGATTGAAGCGAACCTTGCCGCCGGTCTGGCGGTAAACCGTGCGCAGAAGATTATCAAGGTTGATTTCCGCCTCCCGCGAACGGTGGTAAACCCCGTCGATTTTAATATAATCAATGCCGTACTTGCGGTGGAAAGCGGTCAGTATCTCGCTTTCGGTTTTCCAGTTGCGGTATTCCTCGTTTACATTAGGCGCAAACCACAAGCCGATATTGACGCCGGTTTTTCTGGCAACCTGTTTGATCCGGTCGAATCCCTGGGGGAACTTTTTTCGGTCGATTTTCCAGAACGACTTGTCGGTGACCCTGCCAAGAATAGTCAGGTCGGGCAGAAAGCCGCCAGCCTGCCAGCCGTCGTCGATCTGGTAATGGGTGGCGCCGAGTTTGGCCGACGCCTCCATTTCCCTGGCGATGAATTTGTCTGAAAAATGCTTGTACAGATATTCACCGCCGCCGCCCCAGGGATTGACGATCAGCGCCGCCGGGGAATTGAACGAGACCTGCCAGCGTTTTTTCAGGAAATTGCGCAGCGCCAGCGTCGCGCCGGTTTCGCCGCCGGAAAAAGGAATCGTAATGAGGGAATGGCTGGTGATCTTTTTGCCGGTGGCGATTTCGCCAGGCTCAATGCCCCAGCCCAGGACGGTGATGAGATTGTCTGTGATGCGGAAATTGGCGCGTATTTTCTCGCGCCGGTCGGCAGGCCCCGGACAGACTTTTACCAGGATGAGGCCGGAACCGTCGGGTTTTTGCGCGCGCAGGATGTTGCCGTCGAGATAAAGCTCATGTCCTTTTTTCAGTTTGTGTGAAGTGAGCTTGACGAATTCGTTGTGCAGGTCGGTGCCGGCGCGGAAAGAGGCGAGATGAAAAGAGGCGCTGCCGGTTTCGAAAGGGATGGCGTCTAGGATGTCCCTCCGGTTATCCGTGCGCCAGTCGTCTAGAGGAAAACTCAAAGTGGACACCTCGACAAAAGACTCCCAGCCCGGAGTTTTCGGAAAGATCCGGAAGTTCCAGCTTAGTTCCAGTTTCCTGAAATCGTCAGTGAACCGGATCGCCGCGACGGTGTGGGCGGGCAGGAAATCGGTCTGGCGAATATTCTGTTCCGAAACTCCGGCATATTGCAAAGTCGAACGGCTTTGATGGCGGTCTTCGGTAAGTCCCTGGTAATTCAGGCAGGCGAGGAAAGAGTTTTCCTGATTCGGCGGCAGCAATTGCTTTTTGCCGATAACCCAGTTTCGTTCCAGTCCGGCGTTGCGAAGAAGCAGAGTCTGTCTGGTTTCACGGAAGTAGAGCATATTGTTTTCCTTAAAATAAAAGCGAAGAGTTGGCGCAATAATAACAAATGCCGTAAAAGTTAGGAGAAAAAAAAAGCCGGGCGAGGGGATATTTTTCCAATCGCTTCAGCAAACTGTGGACAAAAACCGTGGCAGTCATTACAGTATGGTAAAAGTCGCGGCAAGTGCGCGAATCGCAATCTATCAAAATCATAGGAGCAGGAAATGAATTTCGATAATATCGGTTTGCAGGCACCGAGAATTCTACTTCCCCGCGAGGGAACCGACATGACGGCGTGGGCGGTGGTGGCGTGTGACCAGTATACTTCCGAACCGGAATACTGGCGGAATGCCGGAACCCTGGTGGGCGGCAAGCCCTCCACCCTGAACCTGATTTATCCGGAAGTCTATCTCGAAAGCGGCAACGGCCCGCAGATAATTTCCTCCATCAACCGCAAGATGCGCGAGTATCTCTCCCTCGACGTGTTGGAGGAAAAGAACCCGGGCTTTGTGCTGGTGGATCGTAAAACCTCGCACGCGCCCAGCCGCAAGGGATTGGTGGTCGCTCTTGACCTGGAGTGTTACGATTACACGCCAGGATCGAAAACCCTGATCCGCGCTACCGAAGGCACAATTATCGAGCGCATTCCGCCGCGCGTGGAAATCCGCAAGGACGCACCCGTGGAACTGCCGCACATCATGGTGCTGATCGACGATCCGGAAAAAACCGTGATCGAGCCGCTGTTCGCGGAAAAGCTGGAGAAACTGTACGACTTTGATCTCATGGCCGACAGCGGTTCGATCAGGGGATACCTGGTTGATAATGAAAAACTGCTCCGGCAGGTGGCGGGAAATCTGGCAAAGCTGGCGGATCAGGAATATTTCAACCGTAAGTATAATGTAAAGGACAAGGGGGTAATGCTGTACGCCATGGGCGACGGCAATCACTCTCTGGCCACCGCCAAGGCGATCTGGGAAAAAATGAAAAAAGACGCGGGCGACCCGGCGTCGGTGATGAATCATCCCGCCCGGCACGCTCTGGTGGAACTGGTGAATATTCACGACGCGGGGCTTGAATTCGAGCCGATCCACCGGGTGCTGTTCAATGTCGATGCGGAGGGTCTGTTGTCGGGATTCGCCGCTTTCCACGAAAAGAACGGCAGCCGGGTAACGGTGCGTGACCTGCCCGGCAAGGCCGAACTGAACACGGCTATGCGTACTCCGGGAAAGGAAGGGATTCACGCCATTCCTTTTGTCGCGGGCGCGAGCCGGGGGATAATTGAAGTGGAAAAACCGGCTAAGACGCTGGTGGTGGCGACGCTGCAGGATTATCTCGATCCATATCTGAAACAGGCTTCCGGCACTACTATCGACTACGTACACGGCGCGGAGGTGGTGTCGCGCCTCGGCGGGAAAGACGGCAATATCGGGTTCTTCCTCCCCGCGATTGACAAGAGCTCATTTTTCCGCACCATCATCGTCGACGGCGTCCTGCCCCGGAAAACCTTTTCCATGGGCGAGGCTGACGAGAAGCGGTTTTATCTGGAATGCCGCCGTATAACCGCCGGGAAAGCGTAAATCCGCCCATGCCGATGAACTGGAACCATGACAGGCCGCCGAGTTCTCCTTATAAGGCCTATCTGGAAAACAGCTGCTCGCCCATGACGGGGCTGGTGTTCGCGCTGCCTTTTGTCATTCTCTACCACATCGGAGTCTGGATGATCCGGGAGTCGGGGGAACCTCCGTGGGCTAACGGCGCGGACATCCTCCTGGCGAAATGGCTATACGCGCTGGGCATAGGCGGGCCAATGATCAGCCTGCTGTTTCTGATCATCGTGCTGTTGATCGCGCAGCAGATTTCCGGTAGGCCCTGGCGCTGGCGGTCGGGTACGCTGGGATTGATGCTGCTGGAAAGCGTGGTGTTCGCGCTGCCGCCGTTCCTGCTGGGAAACCTGGTGGGGCGGGCGCTGATGGCGGCGGGAGCGGGTTCTGCCAAGTCGCTGTTCGTCAATCTTATTCTATCGCTTGGGGCGGGAGTGTATGAAGAATTCCTGTTCCGGATGCTGCTGATGGGGTTGTTTTTTCTGGTTCTGCAAAGGCTATTTCCCCGCAGTAGCGGCTTGGTCTATTTCGTGGCGGTGCTGTCGCAGGCGGTGTTGTTTTCCCTGTTCCACTATCTGCCGGGATCGAATGAGGTTTTCGTGTTTCCGGTTTTCGCGTTCAGAACCCTGGCGGGGATTTACTTCGCCTATATCTACCAGGAACGCGGCTTCGGCATCGCCGCGGGCAGCCACGCGCTGTACGATGTGATCGCGGTAATGCTTAACGCCTTTAGATAGCTCTGCTTCAGATAAGATGTTTTTCGGAGACAGAACATGAAAGTTATCGAACCGCACATTCACATGATCGCCCGCACCACCCAGGATTACGAGCGGATGGCGCGCATGCACTGCGTGGCGTGCTGCGAACCGGCGTTCTGGGCGGGTTACGACCGCACCAGCCCGCAGGCGTTTCACGACTACTTTACCCATATCTCCACCTTCGAGCCCACGCGCGCGGCTCAATACATGATCCAACACTACTGCTGGGTCTGCATCAATCCCAAGGAAGCGGACGACGTGGAGTTCTCCATGGAAGTAATCAGTTTCATCCCCGAATTTCTGGACAAGCCCACGGTGCTGGGCATCGGCGAAATCGGGCTGAACAAGAACACGAAAAATGAAATGAAGACTTTCGAACTGCAAGTCGATCTGGCGGTGAAATATAATCAACTGATCTGGATTCACACCCCGCACCTTGCCGATAAGAAAAAAGGCGTGACCATGTTGCTGGACTATTTCAAGGGTCGGAGCGATATCGCCCACGGGCGCGTCCTGTTCGACCACATGGAGGAACACACGATCCGACCGGTGCTGGAAGCGGGGTTCTGGGCGGCGATGACGATTTATCCGACCACGAAAAACAGCCCCGCGCGGGTGGTGGACACGATCGAACTGTACGGCATGGACAACATCCTGGTCGACGCCTCGGGCGACTGGGGGCCGTCCGATCCGGCAACCCTGCACGACGCGATTTTCGAGATGCGCCGCCGGGGACACGCCGACGCCGATATAGAAAACGTCTTTTACGACAATCCCTGCCGGTTTCTGGGACAGAATGAGAAGTTTCTGTGCGTGCCGCACGGGCAGACTACGGCGGGTCGCCGCTGACACATTAGATACGTTGACGGGTTTTCTTGGCACCGTCATTCCCGCGAAGGCGGGAATCCAGGAGGTGCAGGCTTATACTGGTGGAAGCGGCTTTTTTGTAAAAGCTTTGCCAGAGTTTTACCCTTGTCGAGTACACAGGTATGAGAAGATTTCACCGCCTGGATTCCCGCCTGCGCGGGAATGACGTTCGTAATGTTTTGAAAAAGCGGAGTTTTTCGGAGTTCGGAGCGGAGAAATAAGCCAGTCCGCCATTTTGCCATTAACCCATTAGCCCATTAACCAGGACAGGAGAACTCATGGTCATTTTCGAAACAACGCACGGCAACATCAAAATCGAGGTGGACGAGAAGAAGGCTCCGGTGACGGCGAAGAACTTTCTCGGCTACGTGAACGACGGCTTTTTCGACGGCGTGATTTTCCACCGCGTGATTCCCGGCTTCGTCATCCAGGGCGGCGGCTTCGACGCGGAGATGGAGGAGAAGGACACAAAAAAGCCGATCAAGAACGAGGCTGACAACGGTCTGAAAAACCTGCGCGGCACCCTGTCCATGGCGCGCACCTCCGACGTCAACAGCGCAACTTCGCAGTTCTTCATCAATTTGAAAGACAACGCCATGCTCGACCACGGCGCGCGCGATTTCGGCTACGCGGTGTTCGCGGAAGTGGTGGAGGGGATGGACGTGGTGGACAAAATCGCCAAAGTCAAGACCGGCAACCACGGCTATCACGACGATGTGCCGGTGAAACCGGTAATCATCAACAAGGCTTATGTGCAGGAAGCGGAGTAACATGTCCCTCGCAGGAGAAATGAAACAGGCCGTGGCGGCGGAAAAGAAAAATCTCGTCGCCATCGGCAGGTTCATTCACGGCAATCCGGAACTCGGGCTGAACGAGTTCAATGCAGCGGAAAAGCTGAAGGCTTATCTGGCGGCGCTGGGGTATGAAGTGACCGCGCCTTATGCCGGAATGAAAACAGCGTTCCGGGCGGTGCTGAAAAACGGCGCCGCGAAACCGAAAATCGCGGTCTTCGCCGAATACGACGCGCTTAACGGTATCGGCCACGCCTGCGGGCATAACCTGATCGCGACAACTGCTCTCGCCGCCGCTGCCGGCATGGCTGGAACCAGGAAATATTGGAAAGGGCAATTCGAGATCATCGGCACCCCCGCCGAGGAGGAATTGGCGGGCAAGGTGCGGATGATAGGCAAGAACGCTTTTTCGCATCTCGACTGCGCGCTTATGGCGCATCCGCATTGGCGTAGCGTTATCGGTACGGGCAGCACCGCCAACCGCCGCGCGACTGTCAGTTTTTACGGCAAAGCCTCGCACGCGGCTGGCGACCCGCAGTCAGGCATCAACGCTCTCGACGCGGCGATCCTGTTTTTTAACGGCATCAACTCGCTGCGCCAGCATCTGCGCGAGGACGCGCGCGTGCATGGCATCATCACTAACGGCGGCCAGGCGTGCAACGTGATTCCGGAATTCGCCGAGGCGCGGATAGCGGTGCGCAGTTTCGACGAGGATTACCTGGAGGTGTTGCGCAAGCGGGTGCGGAATTGCGCGGTCTCGGCGGCGAAGGCAATCGGCGCGCGCGCGACCGTGACGTGGGAGAAGTATTATTACTTCTCTTATAAGGTAAACCAGACGCTGGACGAGGTGCTGGCCGGGAGTCTGGCGGAGGCGGGGATTTTTGTAGCGCGCGGAACCGGTCGCGACGAGCGCGCGTCGCTGGACATGGCCAATGTCAGCCGCCTGCTTCCGGCGGCGCATCCGTTTTTCGGCATTACCCCGAAAAAAGTCGGCAAAGTGGCTTTGCATTCGGAGGAATTCCTGCGTTATGCCGACAGCGACGCTGGGTACGACGCGGCGGTCAGCACTGGCGCGGGAATGGCATTGGCGGCGGCAAAGCTGTTTGGCGACGTTCGCTTGCTGGCCAAAATAAAAGCCGAATTCGGGCGCGGCTAGCCGCAATACGGTTGAACACTGCGTGTTTTAGATTAAACCCTATGTGACGTCATTCCTGCCTTCGCAGGAATGACGTACGTAAATTTATTTCTGAAACAGAAAGCTATTTCCGGATTGAGCCGTGCTGCTGTCAGACGGGCGCAAGCAGGGCTAACGCATTAAAAATAAGCGTAACCTCGCGGCTTATTGGCCAAATAGCTGACTGGCTTGATGGCTTTTTATGATCTCGTGGAAGCTTTCATTCAACCGCGGCGACTGGGGACGACTGACAGTTGCTTCACTTTACAAAATGCAACGTCTAATGATAATTGCAGCCAGTACGCCATTCAGATATTCAGCCTTTTCCGGCGGATTTTACCTCATTTTGAGGCGATAGCCCTACGGGCGCAGGTCAGTTCCCATCTTTTTTCTTGCCAAATTTGCCTATCTGTGCTACTCATGGTACTATTAGGTGATATGCTATAAAGACAGGTTGTTTTATAACGTAATACGCCCCGGAATAGCGAGATGAGCGATTTGCAGGATATACTCTCCGTTGACGAATCCGGCGCGGCTCGTCCGCTTCCTGCCGCCCCGCCCCCGGAAGAGCGCAAGACCATTTTCGAGGAAGCCACGCGCGAGGCGCATCGCCACAAGTGGATCGAGTCGGAAAAGGCTGGTCGGGACATCGGCGACGGTGCCATCCGCGACTGGCATAAGATGTACTGGCGTACCTTCTGCCGCGAGCGGTGGATCGAGCATCTGCAGGGCGAGAAGTTCTGGATCGAACTTGACAACAACGATTTCGGCATGCTCAACAGCCGCTTCCACAGCAACCACGAACTGGTGGACAGAATTGTAGAACGCCTGAAACGCGGGGGCGAGAATCTCGACGTGATCCAATGGGCCGCCGAGGAGGGGCACGACGTCAAGGAAGTGATTGAAGTCCTGAAAACCCTGAATATCAATTCCCGGCGACTGGATCCCGCTATCGAAATCAACGAGGAGGAGTTCGTCGAAGGCATCAAGGCGCGCCATCATCCGCGCGTGCTGGTGGTCGATGACGACTGCGATACGCTGGAAATGCTGGGCGAGCTGTTCGAGCGCGAGAACATGGAAACCGTGCTGGTGGGCACGGGTGAGGACGCGCTGGAGGAAGTGCAGAACCGGCGGTTCGATCTGTTCCTGGTCGACATCATGCTGCCGGGCAAGCACGGCGCGGAAATCGCCTGGTATCTGCACCGGCACGGGGTGACCGCTCCCATCGTCGCCATCAGCGCGGTGCTGGACGCCTGGAACGAGGACGACCTGTACGACTGTGGCTTCACTCAACTGATGGGCAAGCCCTTCGATCTGCAGATCATCCGCGACCTCGCGCACGAAGTCATCACCAAGGTCAACGGCCAGTAGTCTTCTTTTGTCTGTCCCATATGAGCCCATGCCTATGCGAAAACTGTTGTTCACGCTATGTCTGCTGCTGCATCTGACCGGTTGCATCCGCGAAGAAAAAAACGTTTCCGGTCTCCAGCAAAAAATCCGGGCTGAAATCGACGAGGCCATTTCCACCCCCGCTCCGCCCGGCGCGATGGCGACCCCGGCGGCGACGACGGCGCTGGTAATCGCGCCCAGCCCGGTGGTGGCAGACCCCGTCGCTCCGCTGGTAGCTAACGCCTCCGAGGGGGACGATTCCATCGATATTCAGGTGCTGGAAAAGCGCTTCGACTCCACCAGAGTTTATTTTACCGTCCTGTACCGCAATGTCTCCAAGCAGGCGATCCGCACGCGGATTTTCGTCTTTGGCTACGACAGTAACAACCGTCTGGTGCATTCGTACAACAAGACTTATTATTTCCAGCCCCGCGAGCAGATGCTGGAGGATTACAACTTTACCATCAGCTCCGGCATGACGCGGTGGATCATCACCGTCAGATAGGGTTCTGCATGACGCACGCACGTTTTATGTTATTGTTTCTGGCGTTTCTCCTGCCGCTGTCGGCTTGGGGCGCGGCTGGGAAAATCAAGGCGATCGAGATTGTCGAGGACGACAAACTGCCGGGGCGGGTGTTGATTTCCTGCACGGCGGTCTACGCCTACGAGGAGGATATGCAGAACGCCGCTGGCGAGGTGCTGCCGGAAGTCACCGAGAAAAGCGTGGTAGTGGAGGAGCGGGAAAAGTCCCTGGCGTTTATCCTCGACTGCATCGGTTTGTACGGTTACAAGCTGCCGGGAAATACCGCCGTCGGTTTCGTGCGCAAGGTAACGCTATCGGAAAAGAAGGGCAGCCAACTGACGCCTGATCTGATGTTTTCCGCCAACGGCAAGGAGATTTATTCGGCCGAAATTACGGTGGAAACCGATGGCGCCGCTTTCTACCAGATTCTCGGCGTCGACCGCGGTAAGCCGGGCGCGATTACCGTGCGGCTGGCGGTGCAGAAGGCCGACGCCAGCCAGGAAGGGCAGGTGAAAAGCACGGCCGTCATTTCCATGACCGACGTCGACCTGGAACCGGCATCGGTCTTTACCGAAGACAGTCCCCACGCCGCATTCTACCTCAAGATATTGAAGCAACTGGAAGCCAGGCAGCCGGACAGTTTTGTCACCGTGATGGTGCCGCTGTTCCATATCGAACCGGCGCGGGCAAAATCTATTGTCGCGCATAAGCTGTCTTTACTGGGAAAAATCGAGGTCGACGCCGACAATCCCGCGATCCTGCTGACCGACCGGGTGGACTATATCCGCAGCATCGTGCGCACCCTGCCCCTGCTCGACCGGCCGACCCCGCAGGTTTCGGTGGAGGTGAAAATTCTGGAAGTGACCTGGCGGGGGCAGGAGCGGGTCGGCTTCGACTGGGGCAACATGGAGCAGGGCGACGGCACCCTGCAGCGGCCGTTCCATTCCGTGGGCATTTCCCCGGGCAGCGTCGGCGCGTCGTCATCTGGGGCGGGTGTGAGCGCGTTTTTTGGCAAACTTGGCCCCAAGTATCTGCATATGCTTAACGCCAAAATCGAACTGCTTTCCAGCAAGGGAAGAGTAAACCTCCTGGCCAATCCCCGCCTCGTGGTGCAGAACAACAAGAACGCCAAGTTCCATGCCGGATCGAGGATTCCGGTCAGAAGAACTACCAACGCAACCAACCGGAAGGACTATCCGCAACTTACGGTAGTCACGCCGCGCGAAGGCTACGAAGCGGAAAGCTCGGTGGTGTGGCGGAAAAATACCGACCAGTACACCGAGGAAAGCGAGACCAGGGTCGAGGATTTCGTGAACACCGGGGTAGAGCTTACGCTGAAGCCCCGTATCAGCCCCAGCGGCGAAGTGAACCTGGAACTGACTCCTAGCGTGTCGGAAATCGCGGGCTGGCGTAACGGCTCGGATATTCCCATCGTCCAGTCGCGGGAAGTTACCACCACTGTCCGCGTCTCCAACGGCGACACCATTTTCATCGGCGGCCTGTTCAAAGAAAACGAGGTCAAGGAAGAAAGCCATGTGCCAGGCATTGGCGATCTTCCCGGCGTGGGCAAGATGTTCCGCAAGGAAAGCGGTGACAACGAGCACGTCGAGGTGATTTTCCTGCTGACTATACACCTGGAGCCGTGATGTCCACTCCTTCCCGCCCTGTTCTGTTTGCGCTCTCCAGTCTGGAAATCGGCGGCTCGGCGCGCGCGGTGGAGACCATCGCCAATTCCCTCGATCGGCAAAAGTGGCAACCGCAGATTTTGTCGTTTTCCTACGCGCAGGCGGCAGGCGTGGTCTTACGGGAAGACGTGCAGATACATCCGGCGCGGGAAGGGGATGCCACCGGGCTGAAAAAACTACTCTCCGATATTTCTCCGGCAATAATCGTAGCGTGCGATTTCCATGCAGGATTGGCTTTGCGCCAGGCTCTGCCAAATTCCGTTCCCTTGCTGATACTTGCTAGAGAAAAGCAATTTCCCGCAGGATGGCGCGCGCGGCGGGGTTTGCGGGAATTGCTGGGCAGGTCGCGCGCCGTGGCGGTTCCGGGCGGGGATTTGCCGGAATTTCTGCAAACCGAATTCCGCGTGGCGAAAGAGAAAATCCGCGTTATTCCTTACGGCGTCGACCTGGCACGCTTTTCGACTGGCGAAGGCTGGCGCGTGCGGGGGGAACTGCACCTGGACGCGGGCGCGCCGGTAGTCGGCGCGGTGGTGCGGATGATTCCGGAAAACGATATTGAGTTTATTTTGCAGGCGATGGCAAAAGTGGCGGCGAAGATGCCGGAAGTTGCGCTGATCCTGGCCGGCGACGGGAGCGAATATAAACGCCTGGAATTTCGCGTGGATGAATTGGGCTTATCCCGGGCGGTGCGGTTCGCGGGCTTACGCAGCGACATTCCCGACGTGCTGGCGGCGTGCGACGTGTTTGTGTCGTACGCGAAAGAGCCGTCGCTGGCGGTGAGCGAGGCGCTGGTGGCGGGGTTGCCGGTGGCGCTGCCGGAGAATTCTGTTTATCGACAAGGCCAGCCGGTCGAACTTGCCGCCGATCCGGGCGCAATGGCAAAAATAATCCTGCCCTGGCTGCAAGACGAAACGGCGCGTAAAACCGCGGGAAATAAAGCGTCTGCCTACGCGCGGGAATTCTGCTCCGCCGGGGAAATGGCCGGGCGATTTGAAAAAATGCTGGCGGAAGCTGTAAATGACTTGTGCGAAAACAATTTTTGTCGCTGACGCGCATCTCCTGCCCGGTGATTGTCCCGAACAGAACGCGAGGCTGAAGCGCCTGCTAGACGAAGGAGAGCAGGCGCGGGTGGTGCTGCTCGGAGACGCTTTTAACGCCTGGTTCGAGCGGCGCGGACGCGTGACCGGCGATTATGCGGCGGTGTTGAAACTGTTTTCCGTCGCGGCAGGCAGGGGCGCGGAGATTCACCATGTCAGCGGCAACCGCGATTTCGCCATCGGCGCAGGTAAATCCTATCCCGGCTTTTACGGTTTTTTTGGCGGGGGGGCGCGGTCGGTACTGGCGGACAATGGCATCGAGCCGCATGGAACTTGCTACCATTTTTCGCAGGACGGGTTGAAGGTCGCTTGTGAGCACGGCGACCGTTTTTGCGTCCGCGATCGCCGCTACCAGAGATTGCGCTGGTTGCTGCAGGGGCCGGTGGGAAGGTGGGCGATGGGAATCGCGCCTTTTGCCCTGCCTTCATCCATTTTCGCGGGCGTGCAGAAAAAACCGCTCAGGCTGCCATCTGAAAAATTTTCAAAACAGGAAATCGTGCCTGAAGCAGCCTGGCCGCAAGTGACAGATGGAACCGACCTGATCGTCTGCGGGCATGTGCACCGGGAGGAGCGTTATCCTCTTGCCGCCGCCGGGCGCGCCGGGGAACTGGTCGTGGTACCGCCCTGGTACGAAAGCGGAAAATTCGCCTTGCTGGAAAACGGCAGACTGGAAATTATCAAGCCTGAGCGTTGACAACCTTCATCTGATTCAATATGCTTTTTCTTCCGGCAATACGCGAGGGACAAACACGTGTTTTTGTTGAACGATCTCTATCGCGACCCCGACAGGGTGGTGGTGACGGCTCACCGGGGTTTTAATAGCCGGTATCCGGAAAACACCTTGCTCGCTTTCCGTAAAGCGGTCGAGGCCGGAGCCGATATCATTGAGTTCGATCTGCGCGCCAGCGCTGACGGCGTGCCGGTGCTCTTGCATGACCCGACCCTGGATCGCACTACAGACGGAACCGGCAGGCCAGAGGAATTTTCCCTAGCCGATCTGAAAAGGCTTAACGCTTCCTGGTTCCAAGGACCGTCGGTAGCAGGCCGGAGGCTTGCGGAACCTGCTTGCGCTGATGCGAGGGTAAACACTTTTGAAGAAGTTTTAAAGGAATTTGCCGGACAACCTGTGGGAATGAACATCCAGGTTTATGCTGGCGATGACATAATCGAAAGTATTTGTTCGTTGTATGCGAAGTACAACCTGTACAAAAAAGCTTTCCTCACGGTTCTCGATCTGAAAATCGCCAAACTGGTCAGACAATTTGATCCGGCGATAGAACTTTGCGTATTATCTATCAGGGGAGAGATTGAAAAACAACGCGAAAACGGCTGCGTCTTCATGCAGCCCCGCCGCGAGCACGTTACGCCAGCTTTCTGCCAGGCTGTCCGCGACGCGGATATTTGCGCCAACATGTTTTACGCCAACGAAGCCGACGATATCAGGAAATATCTGGGGTACGGGTTGCGCGGAATATTGACCGATTGCCCCGATGTGGTGCTGATCACGGCAGAGTCATTGGGATTGAAAACGCGGAAAACCGAAAAAAATAGAGAATAACGAAGTCATTTGTTTGACAGTATATAACCAATAGGAGGAGTTATGGCGAAGTTACCGATCAACCAGCTTTCCCGCGGACAGGCGATCACCTTGGACGGGGCTATTTACGCAATCATCAGCATGGATCACGTCAAGCCCGGGAAAGGGCCGGCGTACCAACAGATCAAACTCAAGGGCATCGAAAACGGCAAGGTGATCGAAAAGCGTTTCCGTGCCGCAGACACCATCGACGCCATCGACGTCGATCGCCAGCAATACACCTACTCCTATCGCAACGGCGACACGCTAGTGTTCATGCACGGCGACACTTTTGAAGAGATCGAGGTACACCAGGACTTTATTGGCGACGACGCCTCTTACCTGCTGGAAGGCCAGGTCGTGACCATCATGATAGCGGCGGGGCGGGTGGTTGGACTGGAATTGCCCTCGACAGTGCAACTGGTCATTACCGAATGCGATCCCGGCGTGAAAAACGCGACCGCTACCAACGTCTACAAGAACGCGATTGTCGAAACCGGACGAGCGGTGCAGGTGCCGCCTTTTCTCAATCAGGGCGACAAGGTCAAGATCGACACCGAGACAGGCAAATATATCGAACGCGTTTCGCTGGGCTGAACCTCCCGCAGACGCCTTCCGCACCACGCTTCCGCAAACATGGGGCGTGGTGTTTTTATAACACCCGACTGGAGACGGAATGACCGAGGATCTGCACCGGGAGCGCGCCGCGTCGGGCAAAGATATTTTTCTGCTCGCGCTGGTCGGGGTTGCACTGTTTTTTCCGTTTCTGGGCAAGCGCGACCTGTGGACTTCGGGTGAGGCGCGGGTGGCGCAGGTGGCGCGGCAGATGCTGCAAGCCGACGACGGCGAGGTCAGGCGCAGGCTGACGCAGAAGACTACCGGCAAAGCGGAGGAAACGCGCGACATCGTCCTGCGCGGCAAGTGGCAGCAATGGATCATCCCCGCCATCGGCGACGATCTGCGCCTGAAAAAGCCTCCGCTGGCGTACTGGCTGGCGGCGGTTTCCGGTATTCCTTCAGGCGATGTGGACGAATTCGCCAGTCGCGTTCCCAATGCGCTGGCGGCCGTCGGGGTGATGCTGCTAGTCTATCTGCTGGGCTGTTCGCTGTTTGGGCGGCTGACCGGTCTTTTTTCCGCCCTGGCGCTGGCGACGACCGGCGTCTTCTGGTGGCAGGCGCGCACCACCGGCATCGAAATGCCATTGCTGTTTTTCAATATGTTATCGCTCTACGGCTGGTGGCGTTATCGCAACGACGGCGGCGAAAGAAAAGTTTTCTGGCTGCTGATGGCGTATGCGGCGCTGGGGCTTTCCATTCTGGAAAAAGGCCCGGTGGGACCGCTGCTGGTGCTGCTGATAATTTTCGCGTATCTGCCGGTTTCAGAGCGCTGGGGCGAACCGGGGACAAAGGTTTGGCATCACCTGGCGGGTTTGGCCGTCATGCTGGCGGTAGCATTGCCCTGGCCGTTGCTGGTGCTGCGGGAACTGCCTGTGGCGTGGGATGTCTGGTTTCGCGAATCAGGCGGGCGGTTTGCGGGTTTCGACCATATCAAGAACGTGGATTACTTCGTGCTGAAAATCCTGGGCGACGGGCAGCCCTGGGTGTTTTTCGCGTTGCTGGCATCGTTGCTGCTGTGGCGGAGTGACGAGCGTGAAAAGGAAGCGTATCCCCGGAATATGGTGCTGTTCCCGCTGGTCTGGGCGTTGGTGACGTTGGTGTTTTTCAGCATTCCGGCCAGCAAGAAAAGCTATTACATCCTGCCGATCTACCCGGCGCTGGCGCTGCTGGCAGGCATGTTTTTTTCCGCCCTGTGCAGGCAGGATGTTTTTGATAAAGTGAGAAAACTTGCGGGTAGAATAGTAAAAATCATGGGCGGTTTTGTCTTGTTCGCGGCGGTGGTTTTCGGCGTGGCGCTGGCGCTGGAGGGAAGCGGGGCGGTCAAGGTGAGTGAGCTCATTTCCAGCCGTTCTCAGGTGAGCGAAGCGTATGCGGGGCACTGGCCGCAGTTCTACCTCGGCGGTCTTACTGCTTTCGCGCTGGGTGTCGCGCTCCTGCGGTTTGCGAAGCGGAATAATTACGGCAAAGTTTTCGCTGCCATCTGTTGCGCCACCGCTATTGTCTTTGCCGTCGAGGTGTCGATGTTGGACGACCTGAACCGGCACAAGGCAGATAAGATTCTGTGCAGCTATCTGCCGCCGCTGGAGCAGGAAGATAAGGTATTCACCTATTCCCTATCCGGCGTGCCGATCATGATGTATTACACTAATCATCATGTCGAGCGCCTGGGTAACGAAGAGCATATCCTGCGCTTTCTCGATACCGGCTCAACCGGCACGCCTTACTTCATGGTTAAGAGAGACGACTACGAGCGGCTGGGATGTTCGTTCGTGGTGCGGATCAAGGCCGACGCAGGCGGCAAGCTGCTGCCTAACGGCGAAATACTTAAAACCATGGATGAATGCGCGCGGCGGATCGGCGCTGACAGCCGCCTTATCCAGTTGAAAAAAAGCCGCACCAATCTCTTGCCTGAGCGGCGCACGCCTTATCTGCAGGACGGGCAGGGAATGGTTGCCAGTGCGCGGTGGCTGCTGGTGCGGGTGGAAATCAAGAAGCCCAATGCCAGCGGAAAACTCAAGACCGTGTGGGATGCCGACGCAGCCAGGGCGTGTCTGGAAAAAGTATTAACCGGTTTGCCGTGCAGCCTGGTTTCGGTGCGGGAACTGTTGCCGCGGGTGGAGCACGAACCGGTGGAGAACGGGGCTATGTGGGCGCGGGGAATAACGTCTGGCCGGAAATATATAACTATCTCTCCACGATAGCGGCGCGGGAAATAAGATCGTTAATCGCCAGCGCGGTCGTCTCCAGTTGCGTCAGCAGGGCGGGGAACTTGCGGTAGGCGGCGGCGCTTTCGTGAGGCAGGAAAATCACCTCGTGATGCGCGGAAGGCAGAAACGCGTCGGAGGCTGCGCGCGCGATCAGCTTCGGCCTGTTGCCGCGCGCGTCGTCGAGAGCGTTACGGAAATCGCGGTAATCACGCAGCCGCTCCTTGCCTTTTCCCGATCGGTTATAAATGTATAGCAGCACCGAGGTAGACTCGCAGGCGGCAAGCACGGTCGGCAGTTGTTCCCGCCATTCGGCCAGGAAATCGTAAGGGTCAATCAGTATCAGATCGTTTTTGCCGGGGGTGAATTTTCGCAGAACCTCCCAGCCGGAAATGGCGTCGGCGACGGAGAAAGCGGGGCTTGTCTCCAGCCTGATTCTCCGCAAGGGATCGAGGTCGAACACCTGGATTCTCTCCGCCGATCCGGTTCCGGCAATCTCCGCTATCAGGGTCGCGGCGCAGGGCCAGAGATTACCGGCCAGGAATTTCGCGCAGTACTTTCCCAGCGGCGTCCGCGCCAGCGGCAGCATCCGTTTTGCTGTGTTTTTTCCCAGGGGATAGACCGGCGCTCCGGCGAAGGGATCGAGATAGGAAAAGTTTTTACGACCCGCCAGCGCCAGCAGCCACTGCGCAATCTCCACCACCCAGGCATCCTTGAGTATGTCGCCCCAGTTACCGGGTTCGTACAGCAGCGCCGCCGTCTCCCCGTCCTGGTATTTCCATTCCCAGCCGCCGGTCATGTCAATCCCCATTCCGGGGAGAGAGTACGGTTTTCAGCCGTTTGAATTTCAGCAGCGCCTGTTTCAGTATCTCGCCGAGTTCTGCTTTCTTGAAGGGCTTGACGAAATAGTCCTCCGCGCCGCTGCGCAGGCATTCGTCAAGATGGTCTAGCATCGGCATTCCCGTCATGATGATAAAAGGGATACGGGGGAAATCCCGTTTGACTTTTTTCAGCAGTTCCAGGCCGCTGATGTCCGGCATAACTTCGTCGCAGATAATGGCGTCTATGTCGGTTCGGGCAATGACTCCCAGCGCCTCCACTCCGTCCATCGCCAGTTCCACGTTATATCCCAGGTCAAGCAGATGGCGTTGCAGCATCCGCCTTATAGCCGCCTCGTCGTCCACTACTAATATTGTTTCGCTCATTAGTTTCTCCACGAAAAGATACGTCTATGACAGTATAACCGACATCCCCGCGCCTGCAAGAATTTTGCATAATCGCAGATGGTTGTTGTCTGGCACCGGGGATAATGTATAATTTTTCCGCATGTATGAAACCGTTGTCGCGATCGACCTGGAAACCACCGGCATCGATCCGTTCAAAGATCATATAATCGAGATCGGCGCCGCGGTTTATGCCGGGGGCGGCATTGTCACGTCGTTTTCCGAACTGGCCAAATCGCCGGTGGCGCTGGCACCCGGAATTATCCAACTTACCGGCATCACTCCCGAAATGCTGAACGACGCGCGACCGCTGGGTGAGGTGCTGGCGGATTTCCTTGCCTTCCTGCCAGAGGATTGTCTCTGCATCGCGCACAATTCCGCTTTTGACAAGGCTTTTCTCGCCGCCGCGACGAAAAACCGGTTCGACCGGATACTGGTTGACACGGTGGGTCTGAGCCGCATCTGTTTTCCCTTTCTCGCCAGCCACGGGCTGGAATCGCTGCGGGAAACTTTGCAACTTCCCAGCGGCGGGTCGCACCGCGCGCTGGCTGATTGCGAAGTATTGCTCCAGTTGTGGCAGAAAATCCTGGAACAGGCCTATACGATTCCGCTGCCGATCGTGAGCGAGATAAATTTCCTCCTGGCCGGGCGCGGCAATCATCCTTATCGCGATTTTTTCCGTAAGCTGGAAGGCGAAATTCTTACCCGTGGTTTCGGGCGCCACGCGCAGTCGCTGGAGGAATTGTTCAACGCTAAAATCCCCCAGCAACCGCAGCGCAGGCATATTGAAGAAGAAATGCAGTGGCAACGGCTGGAAGTCGCCGAAACCGTCGGCTTGTTTGAAAACGGCGGCAAGCTTTCGCAAGCCATGAATTCCTACGAATACCGCGAAGGCCAGGGCGAGATGGTGCGCAAGGTCTGTGCCGCGTTCAACAACCAGCAGCATCTCCTGGTCGAGGCCGGCACCGGCATCGGCAAAAGTCTGGCTTATCTGGTGCCGTCGATTCTGTGGTCGAAGGCTAACGACGTGCCGGTGGTGGTAAGCACCAACACCAAGAATCTGCAGACCCAGCTTTTTGAAAAAGACCTGCCCCTGATCCGCCAGGCGCTGGGGCTGGAATTCAAATCCGCCATTATCAAGGGGCGGAGAAATTACCTGTGCCTGCGGAAAATGACCTATCTCCTCCGGCAGGCCGCGCAGGAACTCGACGCCGAGGAACGGATGCGGATGCTGAACATCCTCCCCTGGGCGGTGTGGAGCGAAACCGGCGACATTTCCGAAAACATCGTCTACGACCGTCCCGGTTTCGGCGCGTTCTGGGCGAAACTGTCCACCATCGGCGACGAGTGCCTGGGCAAGGGCTGTCCGCACCAGAAGCGCTGTTTTCTGCGCCGCGCGCGGGCTCGGGCGGCGGAGGCCGATATCGTAGTCGCGAACCACTCGCTGGTCTTCGCCGATATCAATATGAAAAATCCCGCCATGCCGCCCCACGCGCAACTGGTCTTCGACGAAGCGCATAACCTGGAAGCGGCGGCCACGCGCCACCTGTCGGTGGAGCTGAGTTATTCGCGTTATAGTTTTTGCCTGGGCAGGCTTTCCCGCAGCGGCAAGAAAAACCGCCGCACCGGGCTGCTGCCGAGCATCGAGGCGCAGATGCAGGCCGCGTCATCAGCCGACAAGGAATTGCGGGAACATGCCCTGGCGCGCCTGTCTGAAACCATGGGGCATATCGACCTGATCGACGTGCCGCTGACCGGATTTTTCGACGCGCTCAAGGAATTTCTCTCCCGCAGCGAAGGCGGGCGCGGGCCGGTTCGCTTCAGCGTCGACCGGAAAATCGCCTCGCAGTGGGAAAGCGTGACCGAAGCGCGCGAGACGTTGTTTTCGGCGCTTGCGGAAATCATGCGCGGTCTGGAGTCGCTGTGCGAAAATCTTAAGGACATGAATCCCGACACCATGCCCTATCAGGTCGATTTCATCCGCGACCTGGAGGCGTCGGTGCAGTGGCTGCGGGAAATCACCGAAGACACCGAATTCGTCTTGGATGGCTCTAACGACAATTATGTCTACTGGATCGAAAGCGCCATGGACAAGCACGGCGGCGCGCGGGCGTGGGCGGCGCCGCGATCAGTGGGGGCGCTGCTGCACGACCAGGTTTATTCCCGCAAGCGGAGCGTGATTTTCTGTTCGGCGACTTTTTCCGTGCGCAAGAGTTTCGACTTTCTCAAGAAAAGGCTGGGGCTCAGCCTGGTGGAACCGGAGCGGCTGCTGGAACTGAATGCGGGCACGCCGTTCGATTATAAAAAACAGTCGCTGGTGGTGGTGCCCCTGTTTCTGCCCGAGCCGGGGGAGCGCGGCAAGAATTACGCGGAAGAACTGGCCGACCTGCTGGCCGAGGTTTACCGGCGCACACAGGGCAGGGGGCTGGCTTTGTTCACCAGTTACGATATGCTGAAAACGGTGGCGCAGAAATTGGAAAAGGAACTGTTGGGAGACGGCATCCAGATTCTCGCCCAGGGCAGCAGCGGCTCGCGGGAAAACATCACCACCGTCTTCAAGAACGATATCCATTCCGTTCTGCTGGGAACGCATTCGTTCTGGGAAGGGGTGGACGTGGTGGGCGAGGCGCTGTCGTGTCTGACTATCGCGCGGCTGCCGTTTGCGGTGTTTACCGACCCCATCAACGAAGCGCGCTGCGAGCAGGTCGAGGCCGAGGGGGGCAACGCGTTCCTGGGTTATTCATTGCCCAGCGCGGTGATCCGCTTCCGGCAGGGTTTCGGGCGATTGATCCGCCACAAGACCGACCGGGGCGTGGTAATCGTCACCGACCGGCGCATCATTGCCAAGCGTTACGGCTCCTGGTTCCGCGAGTCGGTTCCCGCGCCGCTGGTCTCTTTTCCCGACCGGGACAGTTTCCTGGCGGAGATTTCGCGTTTTATCGATGGCGGGGAAAGTTCGTAAAATAACCAAAAAGAAAAACAAATTGCTTGACAATATCTCCGCCCGGACATAAATTCTAGGTTGTCCGGATCAGGGGAGCGTTTTCTGGTTCCCGATATTCCCAAAAAAAAAATGGACGTGGCGCTTTCCTTGGGGAGTATACCCCCGCTAGAAGTTTGTGGTTTCGCACCGCTGCAGGAAATTCCGAAAAATTGATTTGTGTCAGTTGCAGCCTCCAGTAGCCGCGTCTTGCCAGCGCTCAAACAATCCTGATTGGCTTGAGCAACAGTGAAGATTATTCCCGATATGCCTAAAACCCTATACTTGATCGACGGCCACGCCCATATTTACCGCGCGTTTTACGCGGTGGAGGGACTGCATTCCCCCGACGGCAAGCCCACGGGAGCGATTTTCGGTTTTACCCGGATGCTGCTGGACATCATTCAGAACCATAAGGTGGATTATCTTATCGCCGTCTTTGACGCGCCCGGAAAAACTTTCCGCAGCGATCTTTATCCCGAATACAAGGCCAACCGGAAACCCACCCCGCCGGAGTTGAAGGAGCAGATTCCGGTGATTATGGAGGTGGTCAAAGCTCTGGGCGTGCCGGTCATCGCGCTGGAGGGGGTGGAGGCCGACGACGTGATCGGCACCCTGTCGGTAAAAGCGACCGAGGCCAACGTCAACACCGTGATCGTCTCCGGCGACAAGGACTGCGGCCAGCTTCTGAGCAAGCATGTCTGCCTGTGGGACGCGCAGCGCGACCGCTACCTGACTGTCGAATCCTTCACCGAGAAAAACGGCGTCACGCCGGAAAAGCTGATCGACCTGATGGGGCTATGGGGCGACACCGCCGACAACATTCCCGGCGTACCCGGCATCGGTCAGAAGACGGGGGCGAAACTGATCCGCGATTATGGCTCTTTGGAAAACCTGCTTAACCGCGCCTACGAAATCAAGGGCAAGCGCGGCGAGATACTCCGCGCGTCGGCGGAGCAGGCGCGCCTGAGCAAGGAACTGGCTACAATCAAAACCGACCTGCCGCTGGAACTGGATTTGGCGGCGGGCGCAGTCAAGCAGCCTGATCTGAAAACGTTGCTGCCGCTGTTCGAGGAACTGGGGTTCAAAAGCCTGATTCACCAACTGGGCGGCGAAAAAAAGGTAGAAGAGGAAAAACGCCAATACATCGTCATCGACACTCCCGCCAAATTCGAGTCTTTTTATCACGCCCTGCAAAACGAAAAACATTTCGCGGTCGATACCGAGACTACCTCGCTTGATCCGATGCTGGCCGACCTGGTCGGCATCAGTCTGAGCTGGGCACCCACGACCGGCTATTATCTGCCGTTCAAGGGGCCGGAAGGCGAGGCGGTACTGGGGCAGGCGGAGCTGGAAAAAATCAGAACCGTGCTGGAAGACGAAAACGTTTCCAAAACCGGGCATAATCTTAAATACGACGCGCTGGTGTTGCGGCGCGCGGGAATCGAGTTAAACGGCATCACTTTTGACACTTTGCTGGCCAGCAGCATTCTTTCCGGCAGCGCGCGCGACAACAATCTCGACGCGCTGGCGCTGAAATATTTCAGCGTAAAAAAAATCCCCACGTTCGACCTGATCGGCAGCGGCGCGAAACAGGTCACCATGGACACGGTGCCGGTGGAAAAGGTCGGTTACTACGCCTGCGAGGACGCCGACATCGCTTATCGCCTGGAGAGGAAACTCGCCAAACTGCTGATCGAGGACGGCGACGGCGCGCGGCTGCTGGCCGAACTGGAACTGCCGCTCAGTCTGGTTCTGACCGACATGCAGCGCGTCGGCATCAGGCTGGACTGCGATCTGCTGAGGAAGCAGAGCGCGGAAATTTCGCTTATGCTGGCCGACCTGACGGCGGAGATTCACGAACTGGCTGACCACGAATTCAACATCGCCAGCCCCAAGCAACTGGCGGTAGTGCTGTTCGAGGAAATGAATCTGCCGGTAGTGCGCAAGACCAAGACCGGTGCCAGCACCGACGAGGCGACCTTGTCCGAGTTGGCCGCGCAGGGACACGCCTTGCCGTCGCTGGTGCTGGAACACCGGATGTACTCGAAATTGCAAAACACTTATCTCGACGCCTTGCCGCTGCTGCTCAACCCGCATACCGGCCGGATTCACACCACTTTTTCGCAGACTGTCACCGCCACCGGGCGTCTGTCCTCGCGCGACCCGAACCTGCAGAATATTCCTGTCCGCTCGGAAAAAGGCAGAGCCGTGCGCGCGGCGTTCGTGCCGGAAGAGGGTTGGAGTATGCTGGCGGCTGACTACTCGCAGGTGGAACTGCGGATGCTGGCGCATTATTCCGGCGACGAGGTCTTGCGCCAGGCTTTCGCCGAGGGCAAGGATATCCATCGCGTCGTTGCCGCCGAGATTGCCGGAATCGATGAGGATGAAGTCACCAGGGAACAGCGTCAGGCCGCCAAGGCCGTCAACTTCGGCATTATCTACGGCCAGACCGCGCACGGTTTGTCCCAGACTACCGACATGAACCGTCCCCAGGCGCAGCTTTTCATTGACAGTTATTTCGAACAGTTCCCCCGCGTGCGCGAATGGATCGACGATGCCATCGCCCAGGCGCGCGAGGCGGGATATGTGAAAACCATGCTGGGGCGTCGGCGCGAAATTCCCGACCTGAACAGCAGCAACAAGGCCAACCAGGCGCGCGCCGAACGCGAGGCGGTCAACACCATCATCCAGGGCAGCGCCGCCGACCTGGTCAAGACCGCGATGGTCAATCTGCACGCGGCCATGAAACATAAAACTCCCCGCGCGCGGATGCTGCTGCAGATTCACGACGAACTGGTGTTCGAGTGCCCGCCGGAGGAAATCGAGATCTTGCGCGAACTCGTGCGCGCGGAAATGGAACATGCGCTGCCACTCGCCGTGCCGTTGCTGGTCGACATGGGCGTGGGCAGGAACTGGCTGGAAGTGAAATAAGTTACGAGTCGTCATTCCCGCAAAGGCGGGAATCCAGTGGAGGAAGTTTCGCTTCTATTTTACGCAATAAGCTTTCCCTTAGTTAAACCGTATTGCGTTTAAGGCAAACTCCCGAATGCCGATACTGGAGATTGGAGACTTCCGTGGCGTTTGTGTTTGGTCTGGTCGGACTGCCTTGCAGCGGCAAAAGCGCGGCGGCGGAAATATTTTCCCGCCTCGGCGCGAAAATTATCGACCTGGATAAAATCGGGCACGAGGTCTTGCTCGATCCGAAGATAAAAAAAATGCTGAGGGAAAGCTTCGGCGCCGGAATTTTCTCCGCCGGGGGAGAGATCGACCGCAAGTCGCTTGCGCAAGTGGTGTTCGCGGATAAGCAGGCGTTAGACCAACTCGAAAGCGTCGTGCATCCGGAAATTATGCGCATCGCGACTGAGCGGGTAAATCGTTTCGCGCCCGGCGAGGTGGTCGTGCTGGAGGCGGCGGTATTGTTCGCCGCCGAAACGCTGGCCGACAGATGCGACAGCATCATCTGCATTTCCGCTTTCGACCAAGTGCGGGAGGAACGGGCGGCGGCGCGCGGCTGGAGCAGGGAGGAATTGCGCGCGCGGTCGGAACGGCAACTCGGTTTTTTGAACGGCAATCGGAAGCGCATCGAGGCCGAGATTCAAAATAATGGTTTGATTGGCGAATTGGAAAACAGGATCAATATTATCTGGAAGGAAAAACAACATGCCACCCAAGAAAAAAGTCGCCTCGAAGGCAAGAAAACCTGCCGCGGATAAAACCGAGGAGATGGAAGAGCCGCTCGTCTCGATGGAAGCCGAAGTCGCCGAAGAGGAGACCCAGCCGGCAATGCCGTCGGATGATCAGGCGCCGATGGAAAAAGCCGAAACCGCCACGATTAACGTGCCGCCGCCGGAGGATGGTGAAGGCATCCTGACCGACAGCCAGGCTCAGGCCGCGCAGGAGGCATACGAAGCCAGCCTCACCAGCGAGCAGCAGGAAGCCCACGGCGTGCGCCGCGAACAGGTCTACGAACAGGTCAAGCGCGGAGAGCTGCATATCACCGCCCTTAAGGACATGACTGTCGCGGAACTGCGCAAACTCGCCAAGAGCGAGGGCATCGAGGGCATCGCCGGCATGGTGAAACAGGAGCTGATTTTTTCCATCATCAAGAACCGGGTGAAGCAGAACGGTCTGCTCTACGGCGAAGGCGTGCTGGAAATTCTGCCCGACGGCTACGGTTTTTTGCGCAGCCCGAAATTCAACTATCTGCCCTGTCCCGACGACATCTATATCTCCCCCAGCCAGATTCGCCGCTTCGGGATGCGCACCGGCCTCACCGTCAGCGGCCAGATCCGCCCGCCCAAGGACAACGAGAATTATTTCGCGCTGCTGCGGGTGGAGGCGATCAATTTCCAGGAGCCGGAGGTGCTGAAGGAAAAAGTGCTGTTCGAGGATCTGACCCCGCTGTTTCCGGAGGAACGGCTGGTGTTGGAGTCGAGTTCGACGGAATGGTCGACCCGTATCGTCGATCTGGTCATGCCTATCGGCAAGGGGCAGCGCGCGCTGTTCGTGGCGCCGCCCCGCACTGGCAAGACCGTGCTGCTGCAACAGGTCGCCAACGCCATCACCCAGAACAACCCCGAGGTTTATCTCATCGTCCTGCTGATCGACGAGCGCCCGGAGGAAGTGACCGAAATGCAGCGCAACGTCAAGGGCGAGGTGATCGCCTCCACCTTCGACGAGCCGACCAGCCGCCACATCGCCGTCGCGTCGATGGTGCTGGAAAAGGCCAAGCGCCTGGTCGAATACGGCAAAGACGTGGTGATTCTGCTAGACTCCATCACGCGCCTCGGGCGCGCGCACAATGCCGAAGCGCCGCACTCTGGGCGCATCCTGTCCGGCGGTATCGACTCCACCGCCATGCAGAAACCCAAACGCTTCTTCGGCGCGGCGCGCAACATCGAGGACGGCGGCAGCCTCACCATCATCGGCACAGCGCTGGTCGACACCGGCAGCCGCATGGACGAAGTCATCTTCGAGGAATTCAAGGGCACCGGCAACGCCGAACTGCACCTCGACCGCCGCCTGGTCAATCGCCGCCTGTACCCGGCCATCGACGTCAACCAGTCCGGCACCCGCAAGGAAGAGCGCATCGTCCATCCCGACGAGCTCAACCGCATGTGGTTGCTGAGAAAATATCTGAACGACATGAACGTGGTCGACGCGATGGAATTCCTCCAGAGCAAGATGAAAACGCACAAGACCAACGCCGAATTCCTGATGACGATCCGCGTCTGAGCGAGGTAAAAATGCGCACAAGAAAAATCGGTTCTTCCGGTATTGACGCCTCTGTTGTGGGTTTGGGCACCTGGGCGATCGGCGGCTGGCTGTGGGGCGGCAGCGACGAAGCGGATTCCATAAACGCCATCCGCGCCGCGCTCGATTGCGGCATTACCCTGATCGACACCGCTCCCGTCTATGGCCAGGGCGTCAGCGAGGAAGTCGTCGGCAAGGCGATCAAGGGCAGGCGCGAACAGGTTGTCCTCGCCACTAAGTGCGGCCTGGTCTGGCATGAGACACGAGGCACGCATTATTTCAACATCGGCGAAAAAGCGGTGTATAAATATCTCGGCGCGGATTCGATCCGTTACGAAGTCGAACAAAGCCTGCGCCGCCTGCAGACCGATTATATCGACCTCTATCAGACCCACTGGCAGGATTCCACCGCGCCGATTACGGAGACGATGGGCGCGCTACTTGAACTGAAAAAGGAAGGCATGATTCGCGCCATCGGCGTGTCTAACGCTTCGATCGAACAGATCAAGGAATACGAGGAGCTAGGCAAGCTCGATTCCGCGCAGGAACGCTACAGTATGCTTGACCGTGGCCTGGAGCAAGACCGCCTTCCCTACTGCCGTGAACATGGCATATCGCTACTGGCGTATTCGCCGCTGGCGCTGGGCTTGCTGACCGGCAGGATCGGCCCGGAGCGCGAGTTCGAGGGCGACGATCTGCGTAAAAATAATAAAAGGTTCAGCGTAGAAAACCGGCGCAAGGTCGCGGCTCTGCTGGCGGAGTTCGCGCCAGTCGCCGCCGTGCATAACGCCACGTCGGCGCAGATCGTCATTGCCTGGACGCTGGCGCAGCCGGGCATGACCTTTGTCCTGTGCGGCGCGAGAAAGCCGCAGCACGCCAGCGAGAACGCGAAAGCGGGAGACCTCGTCCTGTCCCCGGAAGAACTCGCGCTGATGGACGCGGCCATTGTCAGGCACGCGACTGACATCCCGTAAAAATCCGCGACAGTTACGCCAGGAAAAAGCCCCGCTTGCGCGGGGCTTTTTTGTTACTTGCCATTGATCGTGCGCCCCGGCCAGTCATCGGTGCGGAAGGGGCAGGCGGGCAGCCCCGCCGAATTATAGAGATTGCATTCGGGGTTGTTCCCCCAGGCATAGCGAACGGCGACAGGCTCCTTCACTTCCTCGGCGGAGACGATCACGTCGTTGCCCTCAAGTTTCGCCTTTGCCCAGACAAATTTCTTGTCTGCGCCTGCTATGGCGAAGCCCTTTGCCTCGTCCCCTTTCACAGATAGGCCTTCTCCGACATTTTTGAACGACAGGCGGATCGATGCGCCTTCGGTCTTCATCGTATCGTACATCGGGCTGGAATAAACCAGTTCCTTCCCATAGTCCTTGGCCAGCGCCCAGAGCGCCAGACGTAGCCCGACATCCTGCTTGTTTTTCGGATGAATGTCATCAGCCGCGCCGATATCGATAATTACTGCCATGCCGGTGTGGGGCTGGCTCAGGGTCAGGGTCTGCGCCTCGCGCAGTTCCGCCCAGGTGCTTTCATCCGGATTTTCCTGACGCTTCGTGAAATTCGCCAGCTGCACGAAATAAAACGGAAAATCGCCCTGGTTCCATCTGCCGCGCCAGTCCTTGATCATGTCAGGAAAAAGCTTGCGGTACTGATAGGCGCGTCCGGCGTTGCTTTCGCCCTGGTACCAGATCGCGCCGCGAATGGCGTAGGGAATCAGCGGATTGATCATGCCGTTGTAAAGCGCCGAGGCGACATTATGCACACCCGGTTTCCGGACGTCGGCCGGCACATCCAGCGCGACCTGGTATTTCCATTTTCCCGCCAGAGGAATTGATTTGCCGCCTTGGATCTCGGTCTGCATCTTGGCGGCAGGTCCTCCCCACAGCCCGCCCTCTCCCGCAACGTCAATGACGCGGACGGTAATGACGTTCTTGCCAGCCTTGACGAATTTTCCCGGTACCGGGTAATGGCGGGCGACGTTCCACTGCGACTGATCCAGGACGCCGAAATTGCCGCTGACGCCGACCAGTTCGCCGTTGAACCAGGTGACGTCGATTTCGTCGATCGGTCCCAGATTCAGCACCATGTCCTTGCCCGCGTCTTCCGGCGACACCTCGATGGTTTTCCGGAAAAACACCATGCCGTCCAGGCCGGGCAGACCGGCTTTTTCCCACGCGCTGGGGAAAGTGATTTCTTTCCAGCCCGCGTCGTCCAGTTCGATGGCCGTCAGTTTCGCGGCGCTCTCGAAATCAGCTTCCAGCGCGGCGAGTTCTGCGAGTTTTTTCTTCCGCTCCTCCAGCTTCTGCGCGAAATTAACCTCGGGATTTTTCGCCTCTGCCAGAATCGCCTCGCCCCGCTTCAATATTTCAGTATAATCCGGGTCTCCCTGCAAGGTGGAACTGCTGGTCCACGCCTCCGCCAGGGTGCCGCCCCAGGAGGAGTGGATCAATCCGACCGGAACTTTTGTTTCGAGGTGAACCGCTCGCGCAAAGAAATAGCCGACCGCGGTAAACCGGCCTGCCGTCTTGGGGGAACATGTCTCCCAGCCTCCCCCCTCCAGATCGTCCAGGGGTGTTTGCGAGGTTTTACGGGGAACGGTGAAGCCGCGGATATTGGGATATTCAGCCGCCGCTATTTCGTCTTCCGCGTTTCGCGCCGAGGAGAGAGTAAACGCCATGTTGCTCTGCCCCGAGCAAAGCCAGACTTCTCCGATCATGACGTTTTTGTATACGATATTATTGCCTGCCGCGACGGTCAGTTCATAGGGGCCGCCGACCTCCATCGCAGGCAGTTTGACCAGCCATTTTCCGTCTTCACCCGCCTTGACAGAAGCAGACTTGCCATTGAGCGAAACCGTAACCTCCTCCTTGGGGTCTGCAGTGCCCCAGACCGGGATTTCCCGTCCTGTCTGCAAAACCATGTTATCGCCAAACAGGCGAACCGGTTGAGCCGCCGCGTCGACCGTCGAACTCCAGAAGAGAAACGTAATCAGAAACATAAAAGATAACGCAGACAGTTTTTTCATGGCATTCTCCTGATAAAACAAAAGCGGCACCACTCACAAGTTAACGTTTGCCAAAAATGTCTCGCACAGCGTTTCCGGCGAAAGACCCAGCATCTCGTCCAGTTGCGCGCACGAACCGTGTTCGATAAAACGGTCGGGAATGCCTATGCGCCTCAGCCTGCAAGCGAGGTTCTGATCGGCAAGATATTCCGCCACCGCGCTGCCGAAACCGCCTGGCAGGGCATGATCCTCGACCGTAAAGATAAGACCGGTTTCCCGCGCCGCGTTTGCAATTGCCTGGGCGTCCAGAGGCTTGGCGAAACGGGCGTTGATTACCCGCAGATCCACGCCTTGCAAAGATGCCAGTTCTGCGGCGCGATAGGCGTTTTCCACCATCCGACCGTAAGCGAAAACGGCGCCGTCTTTTCCTTTCCGCAGCAATTCGCTTTTACCTAAAAGCACTTCCGCATAATCGGCGGGAAAGATATTTTCCGGCGGCGCTCCGCGCGGGTAGCGGATAGCCTTGACGCCGGGATTGCCCAGGGCGAACTCCAGCATCAGCCCCAACTCCTGCCCGTCGCGCGGCGCCAGCAGAATCAGTCCCGGAATATGCCGCAGAAACGCGATGTCGAATACCCCGTGGTGAGTCGGCCCGTCCGCTCCGACCAATCCCGCGCGGTCTAGGGCAAAAGTGACGTTCAGATTTTTCTGTACCGCGACGTCGTGAATAATCTGGTCGTAACCGCGCTGCATAAACGTGGAGTAAATCGCCAGCACCGGCTTGATTCCGGTTCTGGCCAGACCCGCCGCGAAGGTCACGCTGTGCGCTTCGCAGATCCCGACGTCGATAAACCGGCCGGGAAATTCGGCGGCGAATTCCTTGATGCCGGTGCCAGCGGGCATGGCGGCGGTAATCGCCACGACCTGATCGTCTTCGCGCGCGATCCGTTTAAGCTGTTCGACAAAACAGTCGGTATAACTGTTTTTCTTTTCGCCCAGCGTAACCGCTTCTCCCGCCGCGCGGATTTCGAAAGGCACTGCCGAATGAAAAGTTTCAGGGTCAGCCGAAGCCGCCGCGAAGCCGCGCCCCTTGCTGGTGACGGCATGCAGGATTTTCGGCCCCCGGATATTCCGCAGCGCGCCGATTTCGGTTTCCAGCCCCGACAGGTCGTGTCCGTCAACGGGGCCGAAATACTGGAAGCCCATGGCGCTGAAGATATGCGTCGGTTCGGCCTGCCCCTTGATTATTTCCAGCAGCCGCTCCTGCAAGCCGGAGAGAGAGTGCCCGATCAGCGGCACGCTGTCGAAGATGCGCGCGATATCTTCCCGGATTTTCCGCGCGCCGGGGTTGCAGCGAAGCCCGGTCAGATATTCCGAAAACGCGCCCACGGTTTCCGCGATTGCCATGTCGTTGTCGTTCAGGATGACCAGGAGGTCTTCCTTGGTCTGTCCGGCGTGGTTCATGGCCTCGAAACACATCCCGCCGCCGATAGCGCCGTCGCCCACCACCGCCACCACCTTGCGGTCGTCCCCGGCGAGACGGAACCCAGCAGCCAGCCCCACCGCGCTGGAAATCGCGGTCGAGGCGTGTCCTACCACGAACGGGTCGTAAACGCTTTCCTCGGGGTTGGGGAAACCGGTGATGCCGCCCAACTGCCGCAGCGTGGCGAACCGGTCGCGCCTGCCGGTGATGATCTTATGGACATAACACTGGTGCCCGACGTCGAAGACCAGCCGGTCGTGGGAAAAATCATACGCCCGGTGCAGCGCCAGCGTGATTTCGACAATCCCTAGATTGCTGGCCAGATGCCCGCCGGTTTTGCCGACGGTTGCGGTCAGAAACTCGCGGATTTCGGCGGCGAGACTTTCGAGTTCGGCTAGACTCAAGGGCGCGAGGTCTGCCGGGCTTTCGATGCTTGCTAGAATATCTGTTTTCATAGGCCTATTTTTTTAAGAATACTGATATAGTGTACGAAAATTCACCCGGTCGGGGTACCCGGTTCAGTTCAAGAACAGTCTTTCTTTTTTACAGTTAAATATGCGAATCGTCATTCCCGCGCAGGCGGGAATCCAGGCGGTGTTGCGTACGGTTTCCCCACGGGATTCACGCCTGCGCGGGAATGACGATTGTAAAACAGAGAGGAATTTCCTCTAATCGCGATTACCCTTCTTTCTTCAGCGAACACCCCGCGCAGCCGCCGGAACAGCTTCCGCTTGCGCAGGAGATTTCGCAATTATCCGGCAGCGCGGCAATTGGTTCAATCGCCTTGGCGAACGCTTTGGCCGCTTCGCTTTCGCGGAAATGATGCACGTAAGGCTTCCCGTCGTCGCCGGACTGTGGGATGTTGGCGTCCAGCGGAATCCGGCCGAGAAATGCGACGCCCATTTCCTGAGCCATTTTCTCGCCGCCGCCGGATTTGAAAATATCCGTGATTTCGCCGCACTTGGGGCAGACGAATCCGCTCATGTTTTCCAACACGCCCAGCACCGGCAGTTTCAACTGGTTGCAGAAATTAATCGAACGCCGCACGTCGGCGGTGGACACGTCCTGCGGAGTAGTGACAATCACCGCGCCGTCGGCATTGGGAATAAGCTGGATGACAGACAGCGGTTCGTCGCCGGTTCCGGGCGGGGAGTCGACTATAAGAAAATCGAGTTCTCCCCATTCAACGTCTTTGAGAAATTGTTCAATCGCGCCCATCTTCATGGGGCCGCGCCAGATCAGGGGGCTGTCTTTTTCCGGCAGGAGAAAACCGACCGAAACAACTTTCAGATCGCCAATCTCCACGGGGATCAGCGCATCGTCCGTTTGCCCCATTTTATCGTTTTCCAACCCCAGCAGCTTGGGCACGCTGGGGCCGTGCAGGTCGATGTCAAGCAGGCCTACACGCTTGCCCGCCAGCGACAGCGAAACCGCCAGGTTGACCGCGACCGTGCTTTTCCCCACGCCGCCCTTGCCGGAAAGCACCATGACCTTGTGCTTGATGCCAGCCATGCGTTCAGCCAGTTTCTGTCGTTCGATGCCTTCGTCTCGCGCCGGAGCGCTGCCGGATGAGCAACCCATGAGGTTCCTTTCGTTCGTAGAAATGATAAAACTCAAGTTTACCGCGTAAGCGAAATAATTAAAAGCGCAAAACTGGTTCGCTAGTCGAATAAAAAACAGGCGAAACCGCCGCTTTCCCCGGCGACGGCGGTTTCACCTTGCGTTCAGTCAAATTTCCCGCAACATGGCGTCGATTTCCGCCAGTACGCCATCAATGCGACTAATTTTTGCGCTGATTTCGTGTGCCTTGCATTCGTTTTTACGCGCAGTCGACACCGCGTTTTCCAGCCGGTTCTGTAGATACAGGCGACTGGAAAATACCTTGACCAGGCGCTTGCCCAGTCGCAAACCGCGCTGCCGGAATTCTTTTTCCGATCCGTGTCGGCACGCTTTTCCCTCCTCTTGACTCTCTCCCGCTTCCCCAAGCGTGAGTTCCCCCTGATTTTCCGCCTCTTTCCGCGCTTTGATCACGATGCTTCTCCTCAAAAAAAAGATATAAAAGTTACTGCATGTAGTATATAAATACAGCTTAATTTGTGTCAAATACAAAAGATTCATTTTGTGCAAAAAGATTGCCGAGCCTGCCCCGATTTTGTGTCTTTACCCCGGTGGCATCATATGTTATATTTCCGATGCCGGTTGCGGCTTATCAGACAGGGAATTGGCGGAGACAGGCGAAATGTCATTATTTCAGGCTAACGCGGAGCGTCGCGCCGGGGAATTGCGGGAACTTATCCGGCATCACAACGAGTTGTACTACAACCAGAGCGCCCCGGAAATCAGCGACCAGGAATACGATACCCTGCTGCGGGAACTGGCCGACATCGAGGCCGAATACCCGGAGCTGGTTACCTCCGACAGCCCTACCCAAACCGTAGGCGCGACTTTGTCTGACCATACAAGCGCCGAATCTCCGGATAGCGGCAAGCCTGAAACCGTCAAACACGCCATTCCCATGTTGAGCATTGCCAACACCTATTCCGACGAGGAAATCCGCAAATGGCACGGACGCGTGCTGGCCGGTTTGAAAAAAGCGGAGATCAAGGACGCGCCTGAATTCGTGGTCGAACTTAAGATCGACGGGCTGGCGGTGTCGCTCGTGTATGAAAACGGAAAACTGATCCAGGCCGCCACGCGCGGCGACGGCAAGGTCGGCGAGGACGTGACGGAAAACGCGAAGCGCATTGCCGATATTCCGCAAACCCTGTCCGGCGGCGGCCTGTTCGATCAGGTTCCGGAAAGGCTGGAAGCGCGGGGCGAGGTGTATATGTCGCACGCCTCTTTCGCGCTCGTCAGACAGGAACAGGAGGACGGAGGCGCGGAGCGGCTTTTCGCCAACCCCCGTAACGCCGCGGCGGGAACCCTGAAAACGCTTGACCCGGAGGTGGTCGAAAAAAGACAACTCTCCGCCTGGATTTATTCCATTCCCGATGGCGCGACTCACGGCCTTTCCTCCCACGCTGAAATTCTGGCGAAACTGGAAGGCTGGGGCTTTCCGGTTAATCCCGTGCGCAAACTCTGCAAAACCGTGGAGGAGATTTTCGCCTTCCGCGACGAGATGGACATCAAACGCCACGAACTTCCCTACGACACCGACGGCCTGGTGATAAAAGTGAATTCGCTTTCGCAGCAGGCGGCATTGGGCTTCGACGCGAAAAGCCCGCGCTGGGCTACGGCGTACAAATTCGCGCCCGAACAAGCCGAGACCACTCTGAAGGAAATCCGCCTGCAGGTAGGCAAACTCGGCACGATCACGCCTGTCGCCGACCTGGAGCCAGTTTTCCTTTCCGGCTCTACCATCACCCATGCCAGTCTGCACAACGCCAGCCTGATCAGACAAAAAGATATCCGCGTCGGCGACCGGGTGATTATCGAAAAAGCAGGCGAGATCATCCCGCAGGTAGTGAAAAGCCTGCCGGTGAAACGCACCGGCGCGGAAATAATTTTCGTCGAACCGGAAAGCTGCCCTGTCTGCGGCGGCGAGATTTTGCGCAACGTTACAAACGAGGAAACCGAGAAGGAAACCGTGACCCACTTCTGCCTCAGTGTTTCCTGCCCCGCGAAACTTCGCGGCATGATTCTGCATTTCGTTTCGCGCGACGCCATGGACATCGAAGGCTTTGGCCCGGCGGTGGTCGACCAACTGCTGGAGAAAAAAATGATCGCCGACGTCGCCGACCTGTACCGGCTGACCCGGGAACAGCTCGTGCCTCTGGAGAGGCTGGAGGAAAAGTCGGCGGACAATCTGCTTGCGTCGCTAAATCTATCGAAAAAACGCGGCCTGGCGCGGGTGCTGTCGGCTTTAAGCATTCCGCATGTCGGCGCAACGGTCAGCCAACTGATCGCGAAACATTTCGGCACGCTGGAAAGTTTGAAAGAAGCTACTGCCGACAACATCTCCGCGCTTGACGCCGGGTCTTCGGTCGCATACCGGACGCTGGGTAACAAGGCGGCGAAAATGATTTATACCGAACTGCGGAAGGAAGATGTGCGCGAAATTCTGCAAGCCCCCGACGGCGGTAGTCTATTGCAGAAAATAAAAAGCCTGCGCCTGCCCGGATTGGGCGAGCTGAAACTGGAGGCGCTGGCTGGCGCGTTTTCATCCCCCGAGGAATTGCTGGCGTCTAGCACGGAAAAAATCTCGCTGGTGGAAATGGGCTCTTCAGCCGTGAACCGCACAATCGGCCCGGCGGTAGCCGAATCCTTGAGCCGCTTTCTCGCCAGCGCTGCAGGCAGCGCTTTGCTTGAACGCCTGAAGGTGGCGGGGGTAAGCATGGAAGCGCTGGAAGCAGCGGCGCGAACCGAAGCGGCGGGAAAGGTTTTTGTCCTGACCGGCACGATGGAAAACCTCGGCCGCGCGGAAGCGAAAAAAATCATAGAAGCGGCGGGCGGCACGGTCGCCTCTTCGGTCGGTCGCAAGGTCGATTATCTCGTAGCTGGGGAAAACGCCGGCAGCAAGCTGGACAAAGCCAACGAACTCGGCGTCGCCGTGATCGGGAAAGATGAGCTGCTGCGGTTGTGCGGAAAATAACTGGAGACTGCCCCTATGCCCTACATGCCAATAGCCGGAACGCTCGGTTACATTCTTTCGCCTGACAGGGAAAAGGTTTTACTGGTGCATCGCAACGCGCGCGGCGACGACGACCAGCTTGGTAAATATAACGGACTCGGCGGCAAGATGGAGCCGGACGAAGACGTCGCCAGTTGCATGAAGCGCGAAATCCGGGAAGAGGCGGGAATCGAAGTCGTGCGCATGACCTTGCGCGGGACGATCAACTGGACCGGCTTCGGCCCCAAGGGCGAGGACTGGTTGGGGTTCATTTTCCGCATCGAGGAATTCAGCGGCACGCCTTATGCAAAAAACGAGGAAGGCGACCTGTCGTGGGTGCCGGTGAGCGAGATGATGGAACTGCCGATGTGGGATGGTGATCGCTATTTCCTGCCGCTGGTCTTCGACGCCGACGAGCGCATTTTCCACGGTTACATGCCTTATGAAAACGACCAGCCAAAGTCGTGGCGGTACGTGAGGATTTAGCCATGCGACTCTGGTCATTGCACCCATGCTATCTCGACGCTAAGGGACTGGTCGCCTTGTGGCGGGAGGCTTTGCTGGCGCAGAAGGTTCTGCAGGGCGGCACCAGGGGTTACACGCGGCATCCGCAACTGACGCGCTTTCGGGAAACAGAAAATCCCCTCGCCGCGATAGCCTCCTACCTGCGCGCGGTTAATGCCGAAGCGTCGGCACGGGGTTATCATTTCGACCATGCCAAAATCGCGCCACTGCATTCACGCGCAAAAATTGCAGTCACTTCCGGCCAAATTGCCTGCGAGTTCGAACACCTCAAACGTAAACTGAAAATCCGCGACCGGGAAAAATCCGGGCAACTGAATAGCATAGACCACCCCCGGCCGCACCCGTTGTTTCGCATCGTTCCCGGCGCAGTCGCGGAATGGGAGCGCGCCTGATCTTTGCGGCGGATGTTTTGCCTTTCCTGCTTGACGGTAATTTTAAAAAATATTTTTGCATAAGGAGAAACTAATCGTAAAATCAAGGATGACAAGGTGTTGAGCTTAAGTTATACTTTTGTTTGCATCGAATTCGGGTTTTGTTGGTAAATCAATAGGGGAATCCATGGAGAAATCGCAACTTTCCGAACTGGTCGATTCCGCCAGCCCCCGTAGCGTCATGGGCGAAGTGGAAGACATCATGACGCAGATTTCCCCCGCTATTGACCTGTCCCGGTTCGCGGTTTGTTTCGAGGATGTGCTTGCCCTGTTCGAGGGCGGGTATCCCGGCTATCGCGCCTGCAATCTCGAATACCACGATCTCAAGCACACTACCGATACACTCCTGGCGCTGGCGCGGCTGATCCATGGGGCAGTGGTAGAAAAGAAACCGATGACTCTGCATAATATCGAACTGGCGCTGATCACCGCGCTGCTGCACGACACCGGCTATATCCAGACCGAGGACGACGACGAGGGCACCGGGGCGAAATACACGGCGGTGCATATTGAGCGCAGCCTCGATTTCATGAGAAAATATTACGCCGCCAACGACTTCACCCAAACCGACCTGAAAATTTCCGAACAGATCTTGCGCTGTACGGGCTTGACGGTAAAAATCAGCGAAGTCAAATTCCACAGCGGCGATGTGGAAATGCTGGGCAAGATGATGGGCACGGCCGACCTGCTGGGGCAGATGGGTGACCGCTGCTACCTGGAGAAACTGCTGTTTCTCTACCACGAATTCCGCGAGGGCAAGGTTGGCGACTACCGCAACGAACTCGACCTGCTGGAAAAGACAGTCGGGTTTTACGAGATGACCGTCAAGCGCCTGACCAAGGATCTGGGCGGGGTCGACCGGCTGATGCGCCCGCATTTCCGCGTGCGCTGGAACATCGACCACAACCTCTACGCCGAAGCCATTGAGCGGCAGATCGAATACCTGGTGAAAATCCTGGACGAGGATCGCGACAATTACCGTTCCCACCTCAAGCGCGACGGCTTGGTGAGCAAACTGGAAAGACTTTAGCCGTCCGCCTTCGAATTCAGGGTAAGGTATCGCCTCAAATCGCATTGAACGCCATCTATCACCCTGTCAGTAAATAATAGCTGAATACGTTTGGGGCACCTGGTCGATATATCCAATTTGAGAAAAACGGCGAATTCTTGGCGGTGATGGAGGCCATGCAAGCGCAAAAGTACCCCCGTCGGCGCCTGCTGAATCAGCAGAAGATAATCCGCAATTACCGCCAGATTGTGCGCCGACAGCATCGCCCAAAACTCCTGCTCCACCAGCTCGTGACTCTTGCTGCGAAATACGGTTTGTGCCTTGCCATGGCGCACCGTCATTAAATGCACCTTCATTTCGTCATGGCACATCTCGATGTCCCAGAGCCAATGATAGACCCGTGCGAACTTTTCCGGCGTGATGCGACGGTCGAACGCAGTCGTGATCAGGCGGTGCTCCACTTTGCCAATGCGGTAAGCGATCAGCCATCCCGCGCACAATATCTGGCAAATCTTGTGTGACTGGACGCGTTTTTTCGGTATAATCACGGGTTGTGCGAAAGCGGCCGGTACGCGGTCGCGTCGCGGCAGCTTTATGATTGGGAGAAGCAATGGCCAAATACCTGGCATCAGTCCGTTACGGCCTGATGGCGACAACGGAAAATTTCCAGACCGACGAGGAAGGGCTTGCCGTCGGCAATACCGTAATCATCAAAACCGAGCGCGGAATCGAGTGGGGCGACATCCTCCATCCCGTCCAGCAGATCGACCGTGAGATCAAGGGGCTGGGGCAATTGCTCCGCGCCGCCACGGAAACCGATTTGGGCATCATCAAGCACATCCGGGAAGCGAAGGAACCGGAGGAGATGAGCTATTGCCGCAAGGCGGTGCAGGAGCGGAAACTTCCCATGCGGATGGTGGGAGTGGAACATCTCTTCAGCAGCGACAAGGTGATTTTCTATTTCCTCGCCGACGGCCGGGTCGACTTCCGGGAACTGGTGAAGGAACTCGCCCGCCGCTACCGCACCCGGATCGAGATGCGCCAGATCGGAGTGCGGGACGAGGCGCGGCTGCTGGCGGATTACGAGCACTGCGGCCGCGAACTCTGCTGCCGCACCTTCCTGCGCAGCATGGAACCGGTCACCATGCGAATGGCCAAGATCCAGAAAACCACCCTCGATCCCTCGAAAATCTCGGGTCATTGCGGCAGGCTGATGTGCTGCCTCCGCTTCGAGGATCTGGTTTATACGGAACTGCGCAAGGACCTGCCTCGCCGGGGAGACTTCATCCGCACCGCCACTATGCGGGGCGAGGTGATCAACCAGCATATCATCAAGCAGACCGTAACGATTCAACTCGGCGACGGCGCGCGCGAGGAAATCCATATTTCGGAAATTCTCGAACGCAAGCCCGGCAAGAAAAGCGGCCGCGACGAGTATGAAAAACGTAACGAACGAAAAAGCCCACCCCCGTCCGGCGGCGGCGAGAAGCCGGCTGCTGCTCCCTCCGGGAGCGAGGAAGAATGACTGCCCAACAGCATCTGGAAATAATCAGCCGCCTGGCGCGGGAAGACGGGCGTTACCAGACCGAAGCGTTCCTCTTTGTGTCTGACGCTATCGGCAAAACCGTCAAGTGGATACAGGAAGGCATCATCCATCCCCTGGTCGAAGACGGAGAACGGGAAGAGGGGCAGAATTCCTTCCACGTTTCCGGCAAGGAATTGCTGGTGGGAATCCGGCTGCTGGCGCAGAAGCGCTGGGGACTGCTGGCACCCCACGTTCTGCGGGGTTGGGGCGTGACCGGAACCGAGGATTTCGGGGAGATAGTTTTTCTCATGGTCGAATGCGAGGAACTGAGCTGGCATAAACGGGAGTGCGACACCCGCGAGGATTTCGCCGACGGCTTCGATTTCGACACCGCCTTCACGGTCGATTGAGGTAAGAATGCTGCCGAATTTTTCCTTCGTCATTCCCGGCAAGCTGGCCGGCATGGGCTGCCCCTACGATTGGGAGCAGGCGCTCTGGCTGCTGAAACGGCACAAAGTCGCGGGTGTGGTGTCGCTTACCACGTCCGCGCCGGACAGAAAAAATTTCGATACTTCCGGCGTGGAACTGCTGCATCTGGCGATAGACGATTTCACTCCGCCCGCGCCGGAACAGATTCTGGCTTTCATCGACTTCACCGACCGGATCATCGCGTCCGGCGGCGCGGTGACGGTGCATTGCGGCGCGGGCATGGGTCGTACCGGCGCGATGCTGGCGTGCTATCTCGTGCATCTGGGCGAGGCTCCTGCCGAGGCGGTCGAATCGATCCGGCGCATCCGCCCCGGCTCGATCGAGACGGCGGGACAGGAACAATGCGTTTTCGCTTTTGCCGGGGATTGCCGGTAACTTCCTTGCCAGGATTCCGGGGCGGGGTTATAATATGCTTGGTGCTGCGCCGTAAAACAGCCACGGGGAAACCAGATGCCTGAACTGGGTAAAGAACTAGATTTTTCCACCCTCGCCATCGCCCACAAGATTCTCACGCGCGAGCAGATCGAGGACGCGCAGGCGCTGATCGACCAGGAAGCGCTTAACGGCAAGCCCCGCCGCGACCTGGAAGACATCCTCATGGAGCGGGGAATACTCAAGGCCGAGGAGGTGTGGGCGCTCTACAAGGCGCGCGACCGCATGATGCGCGACGCCCAGACCCGCGGCCACCGGATCGGCGGCTACGAGATCATCGACAAGGTTGGCGAAGGCGGTCTGGGGGTGGTGTACAAAGCCCGGCAGCTCAGCATGGGTAGGATCATCGCCCTGAAAGTGCTGCACGAAAAGTGGGTCGGCGATGACGAATTCCGCAAGCGCTTCCTGGTCGAGGCGCGGCTGGTGGGACGCCTCAGCCATCAGAACCTGATCCAGGTCTTCGACGTCGGCCGCTACAAGGACACGCTCTACTACTCAATGGAATTCGTCGACGGCGAGACCGTCGAGGACAAGATCGAACGCGACGGGGCGATGAACATCGACGAGTCGCTGGAAATCATGTTCCAGATCACCCGCGCGCTGCAATACCTGCAAACCAGAAAAATCGTCCACCGCGACGTCAAGCCCGGCAACATCATGGTCACCAAAAACGGCGTAGCCAAGCTGGGCGACTTCGGTTTCGTCAAGTCGTCGCTGGAATCGGTGCTTTCCTCCGAAGGCGAGGTGCTCGGGACGCCCGATTACATCTCTCCCGAGGCGGCGCTGGGCGAAAAGGAAATCGACTTCCGCAGCGACCTTTATTCGCTGGGCGCGACACTGTACCACATGCTGGGGGGCGAGCCGCCCTTCGGCGGCAGCGGCTCGGACGTGATGGAATCGCACATCAAGGACAGCATCCCGCCGCTGCGCGACCTGCGCCCGGAACTGCCGGAGCGGGTGGTGTGGCTGGTGGAAAAAATGATGGCCAAGGATCCGGAAAACCGGCACCAGTCCTTCGTTGAACTGTTTGAAGACCTGGACATGCTGCGGCTGGAGGAAGGTTCCAACCTGCCGGGCGAGGCGGGGGAGAATGCGGACGCGAAACTCGCCGTCGCGCGGGGCGGACGCTCCATCGACAGCATTCTGGCGCGCGAACGCAACCTGTCCAAACAGGTGAAATATCTGAAATGGGCGCTGATCGGCAATTCCGTGCTGCTGGTCGGGGCAATTGTCGCGCTTGTAATTCTGGCGTTGCGGTGACCGTATTTTTTCGGGAGGAGTAGCGATGATGAATAAAAAAATTACAATCCTGTTTTGCTTGACCGCGCTGCTGCTTGGCGCAGGGCTGCGCGCGGCGGAGGATACCGCGACCACTCCCGCGCGGGACGCGGTCAACAGTGCTGCGGATCTGGTCAATTCCCCTTACCCCGAAGAACGGGTAGAGGGCATCCGCGCCTACGGCATGCTGTCCGACGAAGGGGTGATCAAGGATTTCAAGATTATCGACACTCTGCTGAAAATCGCCAAGGAAAGCAACTATCCCATCGAACGCTCGGAAGCGCTCAAAAGCCTGGGCAGCCTGATCAAGAAAGGTTTCGGCTCGCTTAACACGCTGGAGTTTCTGGTAAGCGTCGTGATCAACAAGGACGAGCGCAGCATCCGGGTGCGGAACAACGCCCTGATGGTAATCGCCGACCTCGCGCGCGCCACCAAGGACAGCGGCCCCATCGTCAAGAGCGCCTTTAACGCCCTGAAGAAAATCTGGGACAAGCGCAAGAGCGGCGACACCCACCCCTCCATGCTGGAGAACATCCTCGACGCTATGGGCGGTTTCGCCGACGAGGACGGCACCAGGAAAATTCTGCTGGAAGGTCTGGAAGAAAAATACCCCTCGGTCAGGGAAGGCGCCCTGCGCGGCCTCAGGCGTTACGTGGAGGCCACCAAATCCACCGACAAGAACATCCTGCGCGACGTGACTTCCGCCCTGCTGCGCGCGAAGAAAGCCGAGCGGCGCGAGGAGGTGGTGGAGGCGGTGCTGACCCTGGACGCGCTCTTCGCCAACGGCGCTTCCCCCTCCGGGCCGGAGACGGTGAAAAGCCTGCTGGAACTGCTGGAAACGGGCGGTGACGTCGAGGCACAGGCTGCGGTGCGGGTGCTGCTGCGCATTCCCAGCCCAAGCATCGTAGAAGCCATGATCGTGGCCTCGCGCCCCAACAAGGAGCGCGGCTGGAGTTTCGACACCTACCACTGCCTCAGCAAGGCGCTGGCCGGAATCGTCTCGACCCTAAGCAAGGGCACTGCGTCGGAGGAAACCGCCGATAAAATCAGGGATCAGTTCCTCTGGACGCTGGATCCGCAGAAGAAGATGCCTGACGTCATGAAGAAAAGCGCTATCTTCGGCCTCGGCTACTGGCCTGTCACTCTCGACCGGCAGGCAATAGTCAAATCCCTGATCGGCCTGCTGGAAACCGAACAGAACGAGCTGCTGGCGAAAGCGATTGAGGAAAGCCTGGAAAACCTGACCAACAAGCATTTCCGCGACGGCGCCGACAAGCCCGACCTCGCCCGGTGGAAGGAATGGTATGAAAAGAATTCCGGCACGCTGGCGCCAGGGAAAACGCCGTGGGAAATGGAAAAATAGACTCCGCCCGGAAACAAAAAAAGCCTTCCCCTCCGGGAAGGCTTTTTTTATCGAGTTATATCCATCAGGCGTATACGCGATAATCGATTTCAGAAAACAGATTATCCAGGCTTTCGATTTCCGTCAGGCGCGGCTCGTTGATCGAACCCGCTTCCAGCATTTTCCACAATTCGGTGAACCGGGCGATGTGCGTGCGCACGCGTTTTTCGGCATACTGGGTCATGGTGTGTGTGGTGAGGATAAATGCCCAGTCGCTGGACTCGGCCAGCAGCAATTCGCGCGCGGCCTGGTTGAGCGCCCGCCGTTCCAGCGGCGCGGGCGAATGGCATCTTTCCGCCAGTCGGCACATCCTGTCCTCAGCTTCGTGCACCAGCCGGTAAACCCAGTCGTTGGCGCCGTTCAGCCAGACTTCGAAATAACCCTTGTCGCCCCAGCTGCTGGCGCTGGGCTGAATGGTCTGCAGTTTCGGATTCTTCGCCAGGTATTCCGAGGGCGAAACCAGGCGGATTTCATTTTGCAGACTGGCTGCTTTACGGAACAGGCTTTCCAGAAATTTCGGCCCCTCGAACCACCAATGCCCGAATAGTTCCGCATCGTAAGGCGCGATGATCAGCGGCGGGCGTTTAATCACATCCTTGACGTGGCGCGCCTGTGCCTGCCGGTTGAACAGGAAATTGCCGGCGTGCTCCTCCGCCTTGGCGAAAGCGGCGTCGGGGTTGTAGGGTTCCTTGTGGGCAAGATCGATCCTGCCGGTGACGCGGTGATATTTGATGCCCAGATCGTGACGGATGCCGTCGGGATGGATATAGGGCGCGATGTAGGACGCGGGCGCATCGTACCCCAGGTCGCGGTAGAATTCGCGGTACTGCGGGTCTCCCGGATAGCCATGTTCCGCGCTCCAGACCTGCTTGGAGGTTTCGATGTCGCGGGCAAAGGCAGCCACCCCGCTGCGGCAGCGGACAGGCGCGAAGGTGCCGTACTTCGGGCGCGGCGCGCCAAACAGCAGGCCGTGCGAATCGAGAAAGAAATATTTCACGCCCGCGGCGGCAAGTTCCGCGTCCAGGCCGGGAACATAAGCGCACTCCGGCAGCCACATCCCGGCAGGGGCGACGCCGAAATGCTTCTTGTAATTATTCACGCCGACCTGAACCTGCGCGCGCGCGCAGGCGGGATGCTTGATCAACGGCAGAAAGCCGTGGGTGGCGGCGCAGACCAGCAGTTCCAGCTTGCCGGTTTTCCGCAACTCGCCAAAGGCCGCGCACAGATCGCGATGGTAAACTTCCTCGAAAAGATTCTGTATGCGGGAAAAAAAGTCGCGGTACATCCGGGCCGTGCGGTTGAACGCCGGTTCGTGGGTGGTGCGGATAATTTCCTTTTCGGTAAGTTCTACCAGGGAGGACAGCCGCCGCGAAAAACGGTCGCGCAGCAGCGGATCGGAAAACATCTCGCACAAGGTGGGCGACAGACTGACGGTTGCCCGGAAATCCACGCCGTCGTCCAGCAGGCGGTTAAACATGTCCAGCAGCGGCAGGTAGCACTCCGCCATGGCCTCAAACAGCCAGTTCTCCTCCAGGAAGACCGGATGTTCCGGATGCCGGACAAAAGGCAGGTGCGCGTGCAGGACTATGGCGAGGTGGCCGTTGACACCCATTTACTTGCGCCCCTGGTAATCGGGCACGCCGGGGCTGGTGGGTTTTTCGGAGTCTTCGCTTTCGGTTTCCCGCACCGCCGTGACCCAGGCTTCCTGTTCCTCGCGGTCGAGGGCGAAAGAAGCGAGACTGCTGCCAGCGAACCCGTCCCAGCCCAGTTGCATCAGGCGCTTGTAATCCTCCTCCAGCACCATCCAGTCGCGGTCGTAGACGGCGCTGTAGGACTCGGGCGGCACCCGGACGGGAGCGGCGGAAAGCGCGCGGAAGAACTGGCTGCCGGATTTCAGGCCGATCTCGGTTTCGTACATCGCGTCGGGATCGACTTTCAGATACCAGTTGCCGGCGTCGGGATCGACTCCCACATCCTGCGCCCGGCCGGTGTCGAGATTGGTGAGACGCAGCATCCAGAGGGCGGCGCGGTAGGCTTCTTCACCGACTTTTTTTCTGAGAAAGTCGCGCGCCTCGCCGCCGAGGTTCCAGTAAACAAAAATGGTGGAGGGATCGCGCAGCATCGCCGTCATGCGGTTGGCCGACTGCGGAGCTTCGTCCATGTCTTCTCCCCCTATCGATGGTAACGCATTCGAACCGGCGCAACACTGCGCCAGCGCGTACGGATATGCTAAAGGCTGGCGGCGTTTCTGTCAACCGGGATTCCGCCAGCGAAAAAAATCGCGCCGTCGGCAGCCGACGGCGCGAAGAATAGACGTTACTCCGCAAGCAAGCGCTTAAACGCTATTTCTTGCGCGGCGGAACTTTTTTCAGCGGCGCTTTTTTGATCGAGGATTTTTTCGCAAGAGTCGGTTTCATTTTCGGCGGGAAAGGCGGTTTTTTCGCGCCCACAGACAGCTTTCTGGCTGCCGCAGGTTTCTTATCCCCGTCTTCGCCCGCTTCGGCCTTGCCGGAAGGAGCGCTCATCCTGACGGTGGAACTGGATGGCTTAACGCTTCTGCCGCCACGCGCCTCGCGTCCTCCGGCTTTTTTACGGTCGCGGGGCTGGGCTTTGCCGGCGGGAGCCGCGCCGCCCTTGAACGCCGTCACCGAC
>JAGUZQ010000026.1 GCA_020060765.1 Planctomycetota bacterium
ACCGTGGTGTGGCTGCATCCTGCCGCCTTGGCTACGTCTTTTATAGTCACGCTATTCTTCATAAATAGACCTGTTTTTGCTTGTTTTCACGTGAAAGCTACTGATAAAGTTTACACTGCAAATCTATCTTGTCAACTGAGGTTGGATTAAATCGGTAAAAAATCATGACTCTGTCTGTTTGGGATAATTTCGACACGAATCGCTTGATAGAAGCAGTTTATGTTTTTGAGCTTATTTGCCTGCGTGGAACATTACACAGAGGCGTCAGCCAATGCCACCGTTCGTTTCTGGTTGCGGGCAATTTCCGCGGCGGTGCAGGTCAGCACGTTTTCCACGCCGTCCGCGCAACAAGAGAGCGGCGCGGCGACTTGGCGAATGCTGTCGGCGAAGTTGCGAACCAGGAATTCGTCGCCGCCGCCGTGAGAGCCGAGGGAGGTTTCGGAAATCCTGATTTCACGCATGCCTTCCGCATCAGTGTAGACAGTCAGACTATCAGCCATGAACGTTCCGCGAATAAATCCTTTGGTGCCGCTGATATGAATCGTGCGATCCGAGCGGTCGCTGAACATCTGCACGGTAAAGGTGGCGCGAACCTTGTTTTCATATTCGATTATCACGACCTGGTTGTCGACAATGTCCTTGTTGCTGGTAAACGCGCACAAATCCAAATCGTATTTGGTGGGATTGGCTTTCATCTCCTCGGTGACGTTGAGGCCGGTTCCGTTGTAACGGAAACGGCAATCTTCCCCGCAACCGGAGCAGTGCGTAACCGTACGCGAACCTGCGTTGAAGAAGTCGCGACCGCCGAACGAGGCGAGGCGGCGAGCCGGAGCCCCCGCGAGCCAGTACAATATATCCAGGTCGTGGCAGCATTTGTTTGTCAGCAGTCCTCCCGACAGCGCGGAGTTCCGCTGCCAACGACGCATGTAGCTGGCGCCGTGGTCGCGGCCCATGTGTTCGGCCGCCTCGATTCCCATCACCTGCCCGATCGTTCCCTCGCGCACCAGGGAGTGAATCCGGCGGTAAAACGGGCTGGCGCGAAGGGTAAATGCGAGTTGCAGCACCAGTTCCGTCTGTCCGGTGTAAGCGAGAACTTCCCGCGCTTCAGCGGGATTCAGCGCCAGCGGCTTGTCCACCAGCACGTGCTTGCCGACCTTTAACGCCTCCAACGCGAGTGCGCAATGGGTGCCGTCAGGAGTGGCGATGACTACTGCATCCAGGTCGGGGTTATCCAACACCTCGCGAATTCCGGACGCGATACGCGCCCCGGGATAGTCAGGCAGATGGCTGCGGGCACGGGCGCTGTCTGAGTCGTAAAGCATGGTTACGTCGATATCGGGCGCGGCCTTGAACGCGCCGACATACATTTTACAACGATTTCCGCAACCTATGATAGCCATGCGGAGAGGTGTAGCCTGTTCCATTTTAATCTCCCAAAGGTGAACGATATTGAGGATACGGCTATTTGCCGGGTTTTACGCTTGCCGCCTCCAGATAACACGTCAGCAAATCCGCGCCTGCCTTGCGCATTTGCTGTGGGGAAAAGCCTGGAAGCATTATATTTTCAAACGTGAACGCCGCCTCGGCCAGTCCCTGCTCGATAATTTCAAAGGAGGAAACTCCCCTTAGCTTTCGCGGCGATTTCAGCAGGCAAGTCTGGCCGGAAGCATCCAGCGCGTCCCGCGTTCTTTGCAGGCGCACCTGTTCGGAATCAGGCTGGGATTCCTGGAGACGAAGCTCTTTCCAGCCTCTGCCGTTGTGACAATCGATGACAATATCGGGGTGGATATTACGTATTTCCTGCGAGACTGAAACTATTTCCGGTTGCAATTCAGACCGCCAGTTCTGATAAATATCCACACCAGCCCATGCGCGGTTGAGATTCGAACCCGCAAGAGTTCCGCAATTCTCATTTGAGCGCCCCAGCAGCCATCCGTCCATGCAGACGATTGGCACCGCATGGAGAACGACGTTTGACCGCAGAGCTGATGAACCGAGTATCGCATCTATCATGCCTTCAACCGCCAGAATTCCGCCTGTCTCTGACGGATGCTGCCCCCCCATGACGAAAACTCTGGTTTTTCCCGCCTTGGCATCACCACCCGCAACAAGATATGGCGTATCCAGCCCGAGTGGCGATTGGCAAATAGATTGCACACAAACGGCGGGTTCTCTTGCCATTCGCTCCAGAAATGACGCGAATCGGTTTTCGGTGTAGGGCAGCGGTGTCGCCAGCCAGCAGGGAAAGCGCTCAGGTTTTACCGTATATTCAACTGCATATGACCCTTGTGGCAGCAGAGGATTGATTTCTTCTTCAGTAGCCAAGCGCACGGCGCCTTCAGGCAGCGGAAACCAGTTTTCGTTGTCATACGAAATGAAAACCGCGTTTTCGTTATCCAGGCATGCCGGGTCATTGGCGTGAAAATCCGTTACTCGCAGACGCATTTCTCGTCCCGGCTGATTTCCATCGATACGCAGAAAAAAGCGATATGTGTGCGGCTGTTCGCCCAGACGGGCGCAGAATGAATAGTGGCATTCCCCCATGCGGTTGAATGTTTGTCCGTTGCCACAGGGAAAATTGCTGGTAAATGAAACCATGTCTTCCGCAAAACTGGCAGTGCGGAGATTGACTGGTAGCCACTCTGGCAACACCTGCGGTTTTGAAATATTAAGATTCATTTGTTTCATCTCCTTCCAGGCGGTCTATCATTTCTAGCAGCAGCACCCCGTCCCATTCGGCGGCCTGAATCCAGGTCACGGGTTTCAACTCCTTGTGCATCGACGCCTGTACTGGAGCGCGCTCCGGGTTGTCATGATTCCAGTAATGCGTATGGATTGTCTTAATCAGATTAAGCGCCATGGCGCGGAAAGGTTCAGGTTCGCCGATAATCTCGCCAATGCGAAAGAGGCTGGCAGCGCACATGAAGCGGCACCAGGAAAAACTGCTGAAAGCCAATCCGTTTGAATCACGAGTATACGCAAGGTTTACGCTGCCGGTTTCCGGCTCGATTTCCACCAGACAGAGATACCACAGCGCCGCCCGGCGCAACATCCGGCAGATGCGCTTATCGCCGCGATACGGTTCCGCTTCAACCGCCAGCAGCAGATGGTAAAGCCCCATGCCGTGAGGGGGAAGTCCCTCGTCGCCATAATTTTGCCCACGCTGTCCGACTGCGGCAAAGCAATACGGCCATTCTCCGATAGCTTCCTGACCGGCGAGCATGCGGTCGATTCCGCGCCTGACCGCCGCCCGCCAAGCGGGATTCTTGCAGGCGGCGCGCCCTTCCAGAAAAGTGATGATGCGTTGGAGCGCTCCCGCGCCCATGGCGTTGGACGGCTGGCAGTCGCCGTGGCCGCTATTCGGGGGGAACTCGCGCTTGTCGAGAAAGGTGATGATCCGCGCCATCGCGCCAGTACCAAGTCCGTTTGAATTCTGGCAGTCGCCATAACCGCCCCCGCCGCGCTCGTCGCCTTCGTGGTGGCGAAACACTCCGGGATGCGATTCGTTATTGGCGATCCAGACCGCGATATGCAGCAGCGCCTCGCAGTCTCTCTGTCTCGGCTTCATACCTTCTTCGAAAAGCTTAATTAGCAGATTTCCGATGATGCAAGTAGTTACGCCATTTACGGCAGGCAACGGATATGCGAGTCGGCAGAAATCCCGCGATTCAAACCCGCGCATTGAAGGGAAGCCGCCGAAGCGCACCGGATTGGCCTCGTCCCGATGCTGTCCCTTATAGACATAATCCCGGGCAGACTCGGCGCGCAGCCTCCAGGCCGGTTCTCCCGTCCAGCGAAACATCCGCATAAACAAGACAGCCGCCGCCGCCGCATCCTGGAAATCATATTTATCCTCTTCCGAATAAACCGCGCCATAATGGATAGCCTCGGGATCGACTACCTGTCGGCGAGCCGCCCACTCCGCGATTTCCCGCACCATGGCTTTGAGTTCGTCAAGATCAGCACCCGGTTTTGTCAAGGCGGGATAAAACCAGTTCCAATCGCGCGAGACAGGTCGCTCCTCCAGCTTTGTTTCTCGGCGATAGGTGTCGTACGGCCTGGTGTTCGCGAAGTCATCCGGAAAACTCTTTCCCGCAGGCGTGAGCCATATCTCCCGCACCGGCGGCGCGGCTGCCTCTCCCGAGTCGCGCCAATAAAGACTGAACATGAAGTGCTCAATCTGGCGGGAGTGAATGTCAATGATTCCGGTCACCGCAGGAAGATTCTCAAATACTTCTCCGTCCCAACTGGTTTCCACCGATTCCATGCCATCTGGCAATACGAATCGCAGATCGTATTTTCCCGGCGCCAGTCCGGTCAGTCCGTTGACTTCAAAACTCCAAACGCGGTTCGGCTTTGCGCGCGAGAAATCCTTGTCGAAGTAGAACCACGGCAGCCGCACCGAAAAATCGTCGCTCAAAAAACGATATTGCATATATGTCCCCTGTCGTTCTTTTGCCAGAATGCGCGCACCAATTACACCGCACTTACTAGCCTGCCTACATCCAGTAAAACAAGCCGCCAATGGCGCGATCCTGTTCCCGCGCCAGGGCTTCGTAAACCTCCTGAGCCTGTTCCGGTTCGGCCTTGTGCGTCAGGAGCGGGGCGAAATCCAGCCGTCCCTGGCGCAGATATTCAAGTATCAGTTCCCGGTTGCGGCGCTGAGTCCAGGGTGTGTACGCGGTTTCTATTTCCGGACAGTTGGGCTGGTACGAGCCGATAAGCTGCAACTCGTTTTTCTGGAGCTCGGTGTATAGGTCAAGCGTTGCGTCTCCGTGCGGACAGCCTAGAATCATTACCCGCGCCCGCCGCGCCGCGCACTTCAACGCCGTGGCGATTGCCTTATGGTTGCCGCTGGCCTCGATCACCACCTCGCAGCCGCGACCGCCAGTCGCCTCGCGCACAAGCGCGACAGCATCTTCCTCCGCGACATTGAGCAAAGTATCCGCGCCGCCCGCCCGCGCCGCTTCAAGCCGAGTCGGGAACATATCGGCGGCGAAGATCCGATTGGCCGCCGTAAGCCGAGCCAGCCGCAGGGCGAGTTGCCCGATCACCCCCAACCCCAGCACCAGCGCGTTTTCTCCGAACGCGAGAGCTGCTTCGCGAATCGCGTGCAGGGCGATTGAGCCGAGTATGGCGAAAGAAGCCTGCTCGTCCGCCACCCCGTCGGGAATGGGATATGCGCGTTCGGGTGAAATCACAAACCGGCTGCAATGCCCCGCCATGCACATTACCCGGTCGCCGGGCTTGAAATTTTCCACCTTACTTCCCACGCGTTCGACCACGCCGGTGTTGGAATAGCCGCTACCGGTGGGATATTTGCGCTTGCCGGTTTTCAGGTCGGAATGGGTGCCGTTGAAAAACGCGAGCTCGGTGCCGGGGCTGATCAGCGAACAGGTCGTACGCACCTCGATCTGGTCTTCGGCCATGTCCGGGCATTCGCCTTCCCGCACTTCCGCTTTTCCCTGCCCGGGAAAAGTTATATAGCGCAGCTTGATCATGTTATTTCTCCGAAATAAACCTGTGGATACCATAATCCTTCATATTATGGCTGCTCGTCGTCCCGGTTGAGGGAATGCCCCCAGCCGATCCAATTGTTTTCCGGTGGAATATGGTTGGGCAAGCGTCCCGCCATGACCAGCGTCGCCACGTGAAAATAGCAGGCGTCCACTTCCGACGGCGCCCCGGCGTGTTGCGCCAGTTCCGGTGGTGCGTCGTTGCCGAAATGATTGAAGCCGCCGTCCGCTTGTAAGCAAGTCTCCGCCCAGTCCGCCGCCCGTTGGATTGCCGCGTCGTGGGTGTGCTGGCCGTCGAGGATCCTGATGGCGACGATGGCGTCAAAATTGCCATGCACTCCGCCACGCGACCAACTGCCGTTGCTTTCCTGCGCGGCGAGAAATGTCTTTAGCGCTTTTTCCTCAAAGGGAATCGGCTGGCCGCAGAGTTTAAAAAAACGAATGGTATGAAACGCCATGGGATTATTGCGTTCCCGGCAATAAGGCCAGGTGCCGCCAGCGTGTTCTGTCTCAAACTTGCTGAAACACCAGCCCGTCGCCTCGTCAAAAAAACGCAGCTTCGAATCCCGTACCTTAGCGAACGCCGCTCCGGAAAATTTCGAGCCGTAGCAGGCGTGGATGTTGGCCGCGAAGTCGTGTCGGTAACCATAGTAACCAGTTTTGTCCTCTAACATAGCACGATCCAGCCACGGCCTGACATCCTGTTCCGGCAGACACCCCAGCGCCTTCAGTCCCTTTACAGCCATGCAGGTGTTGTAAACCTCGTATCCTTCGGCGGGAATTTCGGGAGGCGTCGCGCGAAAGCAGCCGTCCTTATCCTGAAAAAATCGGATATAGTCCACGGTTCGTTCAGGATGCGGCAGCGTTTCCCCCAGCGTCTGGGCGATTTCGGCGATGTATGTCGTCGCCGCGATTTCACTGACCTTGCCGTCGGCAATGCCGCAATAATCTTTTGTCGCGCTAGGGCGAAAACTGCCGTCTTCGTTTTCCAGCGAAAACAGGTGCTCTAATATTTGTTCTTTGTTGATGTTCATTTTCATTCTCCGTCAAAAAAACTTTGGTCTACGTTTCAGACGCCGCCGAAGGCGGAAAAACCTCCGTCCACCGGCAACACGACGCCGGTCACAAACCGTGCCTCGTCGGAAATCAGCCACAGCACTGCTCCATGCAGATCATCCTCCACCCCGTAGCGCGCCTGCGGAGTGTGGGACAGGATCGCCTTACCCCGTTGAGTGATCGCGCCGGTTTCTCGGTCGGTCAGCAGATAGTGATTTTGTTCGGTGAGGAAAAACCCGGGAGCGATGGCGTTTACCCGGATACCGCATGGCGCCAGATGTACCGCCAGCCATTGGGTGAAATTGCTCACCGCCGCCTTGGCCGCCGAATACGCCGGGGTTTTGGTCAAGGGTCGTAGCGCTGCCATGGAAGATATATTCAGGATTACACCGCTCCCCGCCTTCGCCATAGGCTGGGCAAAGACTTGCGAAGGCAGCATGGTGCCGAGGCAGTTCAGGTCGAACACAAACCGGATTCCATCGGGCTCAAGCCGAAAAAAAGAACCTTCGGCTTCCAGCGCTTCGGGAGTGGCGCGTTCCCCGGTGGTGGTGGCGGAGGGATGATTGCCGCCTGCGCCGTTCAGTAACATATCTATGCGTTGCCAGCGGGTCAGAATGGTTTCGCGTGCTGCGAGTAGCGTGTCCTTCTCCAGTACGTTGCAGGCCAGGGCTATCGCCTCGCCGTTTTCCTTTTCGATTTCAGAAACCACGCGCCGGGCTGCCTCGACCTTCAAATCCAACAACGCGACCCGTGCGCCTTTGGCAGCCAGAGCTTTAGCCAGGCTTCCGCCCAGCACCCCGCCTGCTCCGGTGATGACCGCAACCTTGCCGGACAAGCTATCGGACATGGAATTTTCCTTTTTGCAAAGAAGAGCCTCTGACTTCATGGCGCGGGATTTCGCGCCGACAGTATTTCCGCGCGCCGCGCCATCCACCCTGATGCCGCGTCCCCGCTCCATTCGTCGGTTCGTTTCAACCGCGCCAGGACTTCGGGGTTGGCGATGGTTTTGGGCAGTTCACCCGCCGCGCCGCGCGTTACTTCTTCCGCCGCCGTACGTTGCAAATCCCGTTGGGAAGACTCGCTGTACCAGGCCGCGTGGTCGGTCAGGATAACGTTGGGCATGGTGCGTATCTGATGCCCCGGCGTCAGCGGCTCCTGCTCGAACACGTCCAGGCCTGCTCCGCCCAGGCCGCCGCTTTGCAATGTTTCGCAAAGCGCGTCCAGGTCGACCAACCCGCCGCGTCCGGTATTTACCAGAATCGCGCCCCGCTTCATCAGCGTCAGGCTTTCGCGATTGAACAGGTGATGATTTTCCGGCAGCATGGGCGCATGAACCAGAACGGCGTCGGATTCCCTCAGCAGGCATTCAAAGGAAACCGGCTCTACTCCCGCCGCGCGAATGGTTTCCTCCTCCACATACGGATCGTGCGCCAGCAGCCGCAGTCCCCATCCTTGCAGTTTGCGCGCGGTGCGGCGGGCGATCTGGCCGAAAGCAACCAGCCCCACCGTCATTTTAGCAATCCTCGGCAACGGCTGGACGCGCTCCCGATCCCACCCCCCGGCGCGCATTACGTCGTTGCGTTCCACCAAGCCGCGCGTCAGTGCCAGGAGCAGGGCAACCGCGTGGTCACTTACTTCCTCCAGGCAGTAATCGGGAACACGCGAAAGCAGTATGCCGAGTTCCGTTGCCGCGACAGGATCAATGTTGTCCACGCCGACCCCGTAGCGCACGATGACCTTGACCTTACGAAAGTATTTTTCCAACAGTTCGCGGGTCAACTCCATCCTCCGCACCAGCACCCCGTCGGCGTCGAGACATTCCGCAAGAGCCTGTTTCCGTGGCCAAGTGTCGCAATCGACGAACGAGCCGCCCGCGCTTTCCACTATTTTCCGCTCCGCGTCACTGGAAGCGTAACCATGTTCCAGCAATACGACTTTGAATCGGTTCATGCCTGCTCCTTCCACGCTTCCCGCCCCGGCTGGCGGAAACCACAACTTTCCCGCGCCACTACCACCGGCGGCAGGACGCGCTGCATCGGCGCTCCCTCCGGCTCCCCGATCCGGTGTAACACGGTTTCGACCGCGAGCCGAGCCAGTTCGTTTGTCGGCACTTCCACCATGCTGAGCGCGACTTCGAGATACGCCACTTCCGGAGAGTTTTCGTAGCCCAGTAAGGCGAGGTCTTCCGGCACCCGTAGGTCTCCCCGACGCAGGCGTCCGAAGCACCCGATTGCCATGCGTGCCGACGAGCAGAACAACGCATCCGGCCGGTCGGCCATAGCCAGCAGTTCCCCGATAAAGTCATAACCGTCCCGAACCCAGTCGTTGGTAAGCTTGCGCGGGAAGAGATATCGCTGGGGATGTTCATTGCCGCCGTCTGTCAGAGCCTGCACGAAACCTCGCACTTTGGGTTCGGTGTAAACAGGGTCATTTTCCGGAAATACCATTCCCACCCGCTTGTGCCCCGTACTTAACAGATGGCTGGCGGCGAGATAACCGGCCTGTTGGCGATTAATGGTAACAGCATCGATTTCACCCAAGTCAGCAGCCGATCCCAGCAGAAAAACGATCGGAACTCCCAGCGACTGCGCACGCGCGGCGTAGACAGATTGCAACTTCTTCCCGGCAATGGCAATGATTCCCTCTGGCTGCCCGCCCAACGCCTGCTCCAGGGGGTCTCCCTGGAATTCGTTGCTGTAAAACAAGTTGGCGGTATAATTCGCCTCCTGGATGCAAGCCATCAGTTCCGGCATGACTGCGGTTCTGCTGAGGAAAAAGTTGGAATCCGAGACTATCGCAATCATTTTGCTTTTGGCGTTTTTCAACCCTGTGGCATAGCGGTTAGGCACGTAACCCATTTCCTGTGCAACCGCCGCCACCTGTTTGATGGTCGCGGCAGAAACTTCATTGCTGCCGCGCAAAGCGAGGGAAACTGTCGCGTGAGTACACCCGAGTCTCCGGGCGATGTCTTTTATGGTGCAACGTTTGCTCATTAAGGCACTCCGAGAGACAATTTTAGTTGAACTTACACGTGTAAGGGCTTTTTGAATAATACCCCTTCTTTTCGGCTGGTCAAATTTTTTCCGATAGATTTTATAAGTTTTTCGATTTTCCCGGCAGGAATACTTCCGTCATTCACTGTTGCGCACTCGCGACCTATGTCGCAAAATTGCGCGAACGAAAACTGATGGAGTAAGCACCGGTTTGAGAACCGGGTCTTTGCCCATTGTCGGCATTGCACTGCGGAAATTACCCTCAGCTGAACAGCTTATGGCAGGCGCACATCTCGCGCGCGTTATGCTCGCCCTCGGGCGCGCCGACGAAAATCGGCTCGCCCCGCCGCGGAATGAAACATGCGCCCCGTTCAAAGATCGGCCAGAAATTGCAGACATAACGCAGGTTTTCTTGGCGGTATTCATCACCATAGACCATGAGCGCATCCAGGTTTCTCGCTGCCAGCGCCTCCTTGATACTGTCGAACAAGGCTGACGCCGCCAATTCCGCAATCCGCTCGTGCGGCTGGCGGATTGAACTGAGTCCGATGCGCCCCAGCCCAGCGACCGAAAGATCGTCGATGCCCAACACGGCAAGTTCTTCGCTAATCCGTACGCCAGCCCGATCCGCCGCCTCCATTACCCCCAGGGCGCAAAGGTCATTGGGGCAAAAAACGTCGTCGGCTTCAGGATGGAGTTACCGCAGTCGGGCAAAAGCCGACATTCCGGAATCGATAGTAAACCCAGAGTAAACCGGTTCCCCTTTTGCGGGTAAGCCAGCGTCTTCAAGACAATCAGTAAAAGCCATTTCCATCTGCGACAAAGAACTGAAAGCGGCGCGTTCGCGTTCCCGCGCGAAGAAAAACCGGACGCCGACAGCAGTTTTTTTCCATTCGTCAGGGCGCTGCGGTCTTCACGACAAACAATCTACCGCGGTCGGGGACTAAATCGAACGTGAAACCATTGGCGACGACAACGACAGCTTTGCCAGTCGCGGCATCGCGAACAGAATTGACCTTTAACTCTGGAAAACCGATTTTACGCGCTGGCGTCGTCTCGCCCCGGTAATCGGCGGCATAGACCAGCAGTTCCGCGCCGGACTGTAGAATCCTGACCCGGTCGCAGTCGGTCGTGAATTTATCGTAGGGTTTGCCGGTCAGGAGCAGGTCTTCGTGCGGCTGCAGGACGCGCACGGCTTCGGCGATTTCGCGCAGGTTGACGGCATTCAGGACACCGTCGGCGACCCAGAAATATACGCCCGGCGCCTGGTGGATCAACGCCTCGTAAATCTGGTAGCGGATCATGGCCTTGTCGGTCGGCGCGACCTCGCCGAATCCGCCGTGCCCGGCCAGCAGCGTCGGCGCAATCGCGTTGCGGCCGCAGTAGTCGGCGTATATTTTGACAACATCGCCGACTTTGGCGGAATCGCGAATACCCTGGTAGGTATAGATCATTGGTGAAATTTGCGTGCATACCCCTGCCAGTTTCCGGTAATCCCAGTAGGTATTGGTTCTGCTTTCCTCGGGAGTTTTATTGATTAGAATCTGCGCGATAAACAATGGATCGGTTTGGCCTTTCGTCGCCCACTCCTCGTCAAACGCCTGCCGGAACGTTTTATACCGTTGAACAAGACAATCGCACTTGAACTCAACCCAGGCGTCATACAGCGCTTTTTCAGTCGCCTTGTTCTTCACGATCTCCAGCGGATCCTGATAGACAAGCTTTGTGTGCATCCCGAGCCATTCCCGAAAAGCTTGTTTCACGTGCGGAGAATAATCGAGGCGGTCGCCCTGCTGGTTATATCCTTCGTCGTCGAAAACGATGCCAGAGGTTCCTGCGCGGACTCGTTCCCGGATCGATTCGGTATTCCTCAGCATGTTTTCCCCGTCGGGAACGAGCGAGACCGCGTGCGTTTTCCCGCCTTGGCTGTCGACGGCAAATCCTGATTCGCTTTTTGCGGACGGCGCCCACATACCGACAAAAGGAGAAATTTCGCCAACCACTTTCACGCCAAGGGTCGCGGCCTCGCGCATGAATTTCCCGCACTCCTCCTCCGCCGATTCCGTCGGAAAATGCCAGGGATTATAAAAGTTCATGCCGGTTTGCGCGAAGGCCTGCCAAATGCCTTGGTATTCCGTCGTGTACATCATGCCGTTGCCGCCACAGGGACCGATCAGGAGTTTGCGAAACGCCTTCGTCTTGGGCATGTTGACGATATCGATGCTTACCGCCTGGGGCGCTTGCTTAGTGTCATTGAATTCCAGCCAGCATTTTCCTTGCACGTTCCGCCCCGGTTTAAGCGAACGATCTGATTGCGCGAAAACCGCCAGCGTCAGCCCCATGTAGGCCAGAGTAAACTCGTAGCGGCTCCAGCGCTCTCCGCCGTTGCGGAACGAAGCTGTCTGCTTCCAGTAAAAATCCTTGTCCGGTTGGATGCGGGTACTTTTGCGGTTGACCCCGGCGAAATGTGAAGTTGCGCTAGTGACGCGGATGCCTGCGGGCAGTTCCAGGTAAGCCTTGGCGCTGTCTTCCGGCTGAACCGGAAACGCCTTGCCATCGAGTGGATATAATGAAAAAGCGATCGGGGTGGGAAAATCGCGGCAGACGCCGTTGTGGTGATATAGGGGATTGATCTGATGCGCCCTGATATCGGTGAAAAAATCGCGACTCGCGCCGTCGCGCGACTCAAACTTTTCCGGGGTGAAATCACGATCCGTGGTGATCAGCACGGCGTCGAGCCACATTGCCCCTTTGTCGTGGGCGATTTCCAGCATATGCCCTCCGCCGGTTTCAAAAAAGCGTCCGGCCTGCTGCCAATAGAATCCGCCGCCGCCGACATATTCGCCTTTCTTGTCGGTCTGCTCGGTTTTGTTCACGGTGAAGTTGGCGATCTGCCGCTGGTCGAGAAACACCGTGCAGCCGGGCTGATGGCGATAGCCGTAGACGCGGAGCCAGACCCAGTAATGTCGGCGGCGTGGCATGAGATTGTCCTGCCGCACCTCATCGGTGATGCGGAACTGCCACTTCCAGCGCGCGGGCAGGGCGCTATAAGCGCCACCGGTTCCCGAAAAGAAAGCCGAATCCTCCGCCGATTCTTTCGGCTTCCAGGCTATGTTTGCCCAGTTCCCTCCACCGAACTCCTCCGCTTCGCGCCAGACAGTGATCATTTCCGGCCAGTTTTTGTTAGGTTCTGCTTTGGCAGAGGTTGCATTTTGCTCCGAGGTATTTTTTTTACCCGGTTCCGATTGTTCGGTATTTCCGCAGGAGGAACACAGGCAAATGCAAAACAACGACAACGCGAGTGGCATAATTCTTCTCGGCATGGGCAATCTCCTAATAATAACGTTATTTCAAACTCGTAAAGGAACACCTATAGCGCACTGTACCGACATCGCTTGCGGAAAACGGTGGTGGCAACATGTTAACATCCAGAAAATTACCGCAACTGAAAAGTGACGGTCTCGCCGCGAGCCATTTCAAGCTCGACTGCCGAAATCTGCCGCCCGAATTCCCTGCCCGAATACAACTCGACCGGTGTGGCCGGAACCGGCAGGCGCAGTTTTTTCAAACCGTCGGAAGCGGCATGGACAGTCAGGAAGCTCTTGTTCAAAAATACAAAATCGTCGCTCTCGCAGACAAGATGACAACC
>JAGUZQ010000037.1 GCA_020060765.1 Planctomycetota bacterium
GGTTATCGAAATGGAAAAAGAGATTACTTCAGGGACAGAAAACAGGGAACTACAGGGCAAGTTGCTGCGGGTCGACACCGTTGCCGCGCTGTTGGACGTATCTATCAGGCATGTCTGGCGCCTGGCGGACAGTGGGAGAATGCCGCGCCCCGTGAAGTTGGGAGGCTCTCGCCGTTGGCGTAGAGACGAAATCGAAAAGTGGATTGGCGGCGGTTGCTGCCCGGTTGCTTGAGAGTGTGGAGCCGGGAGTGACGGGTGGTGGGAGCGCTGAAACTTCCGGGATAAACTTGACAAACCGCGCCGCGTGGCGTATTTAGAAACAGGGAGAAATCATGCATAGAAAAACCTATTCCGCACCGCTGCCGCAGGGTGCGACTGTTACCGTAAACCGCCAAGGTGAACGCGTCGCCGCCTGGACAGGACGTGACGGCAAGAAGAAAACCGCTATCGTGTTCGACGGGCAGGATGGCAAGCCTCGGGTGCGCCTGCAGACAAAAACCTATTACGCGAAGACCCGTACCAGCAAGGGTACGGTAAAGGAGACCGCCACCGGCTGCCGGGACAAGGACGCGGCCAGAGCCATGGCCAGTGAAGTACGCTCACGTACTGAGCGTGTGCGTGCCGGAATCGTGTCAGCCGCTGAAGACCAGGCTGCTTCACATGCGGGTGATAGACTGGTTGCTGTACTGACAGACTTTGAAGCTGCGCTACGGGCTCGGGGATGCGGTAAAGAGCATATACAGAATGTGAAGGGACGCCTCGACCGTTTGATAAAAGATACCAATACGTTTGCTTTACGAGACCTGACGCCCGCACGGGTTGAAAGCTGGCTGGCGGAACAGGCAAGTACAGGAATGGCTGCACAGACAAGGAATCACTATAGGACTGATGTCGTTAGTTTCGGTAACTGGTTGTGTCGTGCAAAACGTTTGGTAGGGGTAAATCCTTTTGAGTCCATCCCGACGGCAAATGTCAGCACCGACCGGCGTCACGTGCGGCGCGCCTTCACCGTGGAAGAGGCTACTGCTTTTCTACACGCCGCCAGATTGCGCCCTCTGGCCGAATACGGTCGCCTGCCGGTAAAAGGTGAATCCGATCCCGCCAACCAGAAGCGCACCAACTGGCATCTGGCGCCGCTGACACCAGGCACTATCGAAGACGCCGCCGCCAGCGCTCGGGTCAAGCTCGACGCAGGTCTGGTCGGTCGCCTGGAACGTCTCGGCGAGGAACGCGCCTTGATTTACCAGACACTGCTGGGAACCGGATTACGCCGGGTGGAATTATCCAGGGTGCGCTGCGTAGACGTAGACCTTGACTCCGCGGCAATCCATCTCCGACCAGAAGATGCGAAAAACAGGCAAGGTGCCACGCTGCCGTTACGACCGGATTTAATCGAGGGACTAAAAGCCCACCTTGCCCGCAAGCTGGCCGACACCCAGGCTGTTGCCAGATGCCAGATAATCGATGGTAAGCGCGCCCCGATTCCGGCCACGCTGCCGGAAGGAGAAAAGCTGTTCACCACGATACCGGGGATGAAGGTCTTCGATGCCGACCTGGCTGCTGCCGGGATTGCAAAGATTGACGGTCGTGGGCGGGTGCTGGACGTCCACGCCCTTCGCACCACGTTCTGCAGCTGGCTGCAAGCCGCCGGGGTTTCGCTGCGAACCGCGCAAGCGGCGATGCGCCACTCCGACCCGAAGCTGACCGCCTGCACCTATACCGACCCCGCGCTGCTGGATATCGGAGCCGCGGTAAACGCGCTGCCGACACTGCCGGACAAACCTCGACCGGAAGCTGTCCGCAAGGCTGCCGGCACCGAGGACATGGAGACGGATGACTTTCCGGATCCGAACGGGAAGGGCAAAAGACCTCCCGCGAAACCTTGCACCAAACTTGCACCTGCTGGTGGCTTTCCCTGTCATTCCGAGGCATTTCCAGTCGCTTCGGCGAAGAAGAGAGACTTCACCCGGCGCAGAGCCGCCGCCGCCATAACGTCATGCCCTGACGCAAGTAAAGCCCCCGTGTCATCTACTGACACGGGGGTAAGTCTGGAGCCAGCTCAGGGATTCGAACCCTGGGCCTGTGCTTTACGAAAGCACTGCTCTACCACTGAGCTAAGCTGGCCTTGATTTTTCAACTACTATAATCGAAAACCGGCGCGATGCAATACGTTTTAGCTTGATTCCGCCGCTTTTTTGGTCTTTTGCTTTTACAGTATAATTACGTCTCCAGAATCGGGGTCGCCAATGAATAGCCACAAGCAATAGGGCTTTTCATTAAACCAAGCAGGCAACAGCCATTTGAGTGCTTGGGTCTACTTCAGTTTTGCAAACCGTCCGTAGGCGTCTTCCCAGGCGGAGCGGTTTTTCGCCGGGGTGAAAGTTTCCATCTCGATGGAGTTGCGTACGATTTCCCGCGCTTCGGCCAGCGACCCTACGTCGCCCAGAGCGATGGCCTGCATCAGGCAATTGCCGAACGCCGTCGCCTCCACCGGGCCGGTCTTTACTGTCCGACCGGTCGCGTCGGCGGTGAACTGGTTGAGCAGTCTGTTCTGGCTGCCGCCGCCGACGATGTGGATCGTCTGGTAGGTTTTGCCGGTGAGGGATTCTATCTCCCCCAAAGTTTTGCGGTAGATCAGTGCCAGGCTTTCCAGCGCGGCGCGCACGAAAGCGCCTTTGCTTTCCGGCGCGGCCTGCCCGGTCTTCGAGCAGTAGGCGGCGATTTTCCGCGGCATGTCGCCGGGCGTGAGGAAGGACTCGTCAGCAGGATTGATTATTGTTTTCAGTCCCGGCGCCTCTTCCGCCAGCCGCGTGATTTCGGCATAGTCCATGTCGACGCCTTCCCGCGTCCACTCGCGCTTGCATTCCTGCACGATCCAGAGGCCGGTGATGTTTTTCAGGAAACGATAGGTGCCGTCGACGCCGCCCTCGTTGGTGAAGTTGAGCGCGCAACTGCGGTCGTTGATAATAGGTTCCGGAATTTCCGCCCCCAGCAGGCTCCAGGTGCCGCTGGAAAGATAAAGCCAATCGTCGCCAGTGCCCGGCACCGCCGCGACTGCCGCAGCGGTGTCGTGGCAGGCAGGGGCGATGACGGGGCAGCTTTTCACGCCGTACTCCTGCGCGATGCTTTCACGCAAAGTGCCTACCACGCTGCCAGGCGCGACGATCTCGGGCAGGATGCCGGTGGGAATGCCGACCTGGGCCAGCAGGTCGGTCGCCCATTCGTTTTTCACCGGATCGTACATCTGGGTGGTGGTGGCGAGAGAAAACTCCTGCGCCTTCTCGCCGGTGAAAAAGTAATTCTGCAGGTCTGCCATGCAGAGCAGCGACCTGGCCACCTGCAAGAGCGGGCTGTCGTTTTTCGCCAGGGCGAAAAGCTGGTAGATGGTGTTAAGTTGCATCACCTGGATGCCGGTGCGGGCATACAGATCCTTGCGCGGCACTATCTTGAACAAAGCTTCCGGCATACCGTCGGTGCGCGCGTCGCGATAGTGGACAGGATTGCCCAGCAGATCGCCGTTGCGGTCGAGCAGGCCGAAATCCACGCCCCAGGAATCGGTGCCCAGTCCCGCCAGTTCCGCGCCATACTTCGCCTTGTAAGCCTGCAGTCCCGCGCGAAGTTCGCGGTGGATGCCGGGTGCGTCCCAGTAAATCGTGTCCAGCAGCCTGACCGGCCCGTTGGGGAAACGGTGCAGCACATCCAGCGTCATCTTCCCGCCATCAAGAATCCCGGCGATAGCCCGCCCGCTTTCCGCTCCAAGATCGAACGCCAGATACTTTCTTCCGGAAATCATTGCTTGCATCCTCCCGTTATTGATTTCAAAAAAGTAAATCCAAGATAGCAGGGACTCAATCCTCCAGTCCCGTGGTTCCGTGCTTTAAGTTTCCAGCGAACTTACGGCGCTGCGAAGCGCGAACACATCCAGCGGCCGGTCGAAGTATTGCATAACCCGGTAACAGTTGCTATTGACAATCCTCTCCGCCTCCTCCCCGCCGCGAGTAAGCAGGATGGGCAGTTCCGGGCGGACGTTGGTGATGGCATCCAACAGATGGCATCCCCAGAGTTGAGGCACTTTCAGGTCGGTCACGACCATGTTTATTTCCCGGCGTTCCTCCAAGGCGGAAACCGCCGCCCGTCCCGTGCGCGCCACCAGCACTTTCACCCCCAGCCGCCGCAGCATGGCCTGCAGCAGAGAAAGCGTATATTCCTGGTCGTCGCACACTAAAGCCGTCATCTTGTCCCGTAGCGCCAGCATCTCCATGGTGGAGGAAACCATGGTGGTATCTGGGCGCAATCCCTTCGCCCCGAGTACCTCTGGCGAGATCGCCGCGTCCAGCAGGGCGATCAGATCGGTCGGTTTCTGCAGGCGCGCCGACAGGCTTTTTTCCAGCATCATCGCTACCACCTGGCTGATGGCAGATGGTATCTCCGGCACCAGGTCGGCTACCGGCCAGACCGGCGCGGTGCGGTGCTGGTGCAGATAGTCCAGCGGGTCGCGCCCGATAAACGGCGGTTTGCCGGTCAGCAGATGATAGAACACGCAACCCAGGCTATAGATGTCGGCACGCACGTCGGGGATGCCTTCGCCGGTTTCGGGCGGGCTGTAGGCACCGACATTGACCAGCGCGCCGTCGGCGGTTATCCCCGCGTCCTGCGGCTCCGACATCCGCGCCAGCCCGAAGCCCAACACCGTCGCCCGACCGCCGGGACTGAGCATGATATGACTCGGTTCGATAGCGCGGTGGACGATGCCTTTTTCGTTAGCCGCGTCCAGCGCCTTGGCCGCCTGCCGCACGATTCCCGCCGCCACTTCCCAAGGCACGCAACTTTTCACTTCCAGAATCCGGTCGAGACTGTGGCCGGTGAGATATTCCATCAGCATGTACGGGCGGCCGTGATCCTGACCCGCAGCGAAGATGCGGACGATGTTGACGTGCTCCAGCTCCACCGCCAGTTGCCCGCCGCGCAGAAAACGCATGCCGGTGCGCGAATTAGCTGGGAAACGCGCCGCCAGCAGTTTGATCATCACCGGCTGCTGCAGTTCTTCGCTGAAGGCGCGGTACAGGTCGGAATGCGCGCTCTGGCTGCAAACGCGCTCGAGATTGCAACCGCCGAATTTCGGACTCATCGCATATCCTCCCACCTGCCGTCGGTCTGTTCGGGCAAGAGGTGTTCGATCGAGCGCCCCCGAATCCTGACGATGCGCGAACGGCCGCATTCGCCCAGACACAATTCCAACCGCTCTTCTTTCGCCAGGAACTGGTTACGGGCGTCAGTCAGCAGCAGCACCCTCGGCAAGAACGGATGTGCCGGGTCGAACGTTGAAGCCACCCCGCCATGGCCGGAGGAAAGCGTTACCCATTCGCCCGGAGGAAAAGGCGGAACGATCCGGTTGAGTGCCTGCAGAGCGGCGGCGGGGAACTGCTGTTTTCGGGCGCAGTTCAATTCCTCCAGCGCCTCGATGGCGATATAACCTTCCCGCGAAACCAACTCCTCGTAGGCGTTAGCCAGCGACACCAGCCGTGAATAGGGATGGACATTTTTTCCTCCCGGCAGGTGCGAGCCGGATTCCTCCATTTCCGCCTGGTGGGGATAACCGTAGCCATCGAGAAAGGCGTGGTGGCAAAGCGCGATATTGGCGACGATGGCACCCATCCGGTCGCGCAACAGGCGAAAGCCCCGTACTGCGTGCGCCTCCACTTCCTTGCGCTCGCGGTTGGGCAGATCCCACGGTTCCTTGGCCAGCACTTCCGGCGCGACCGCCGCGCGGCCGATGTCGTGGAAAATCGCGCCCAGCCCGATAAAGGCGTAATCAACGTCGGAAAGCTCGCCGGATTTTTCCGTACCCTCGTTAGCCGCCTCGCCCATTTCCAGCGCCAGCATCAGGCTCAGGCGGCAAACGTTGAAGGAGTGCAACAGGGAATAATCCGGATCGGCGCGGAGTTCCTCGAAAGGAAAGTAGACGCGAGGACTCTCGCGCAATTCCGCCAGCAACGCCAGAGTTACGTTGCGGAAAACCGCCAGCATCTTGTCGGTGATCTTGTTTTCCCCGGCGGCGCGGAAAACGGCGTTCAAGCCTTTGAGAATGTCGCGCTGGCGGGAAAGCTGCGCCTCGGTGACAAGCTGGTCGAACTGTTCGGTCCCGCCCTGTTCGATCCACAACGACTGCAAGCCGATGCGCGCGAGGGGACGGATGATGCGTTCGTTCAGTTTACGCCCCCGTTCCAGCAACACCGCGCCGGGATCGCGGGGATTATGGGTGGAGCGCGCTGCCACCTGACCGCTTCTGAGTTCGTTTACAGAAATGCGAAACACGCCCCGCTCCCGAAAGCAAACGCCGACCGGCAGGCGGCGGATATTACCGCCGCGCCAGTGGCATTATAAGGTTTTTCGAGCAATTGGCAACAACTCAAATTCGCCGAATGCGAGGAACTGCATCGGGAACTCCATTTCCTCGACAAACGCTTCAGGGAAAGACAACCATCCTAATTTCCCCGACTTTCCTCTTTTCCAATTCCGTAAAAAAACATATTATTAACTCGACGCTAATATTTCGCAAGCATACGGTATCTGGAGAAGTTCATGAATTTTAGATCAGCCTTGCCTGTCCTCCTGTCTTTTCTCCTCCTTGCCGGATGCGGGAAAAAAGACGAAGCTACTCCCGACTCTATTAAACTCGCCGGAGATTCCACCCGCGCCGAAGCCCTGGGCGCGCCGGTGGAACTTCAATTCACGGTAACGGGCAAAAAAAGCAAAACCACGCTGGGCGGCGAATCTGTACCGGTGGTAGCCGGAGCGCGGGTCGATTTCAAAATACTCTCGCAGCCGGAGAGCGGAGAGGCGAGTTTTGAAACTGCCTCCGTCCAGACCGACGCGGGCGGCAGGGCGAAAGCGCTGTTCCGGGTCGGCGCAGCTCCCGGCGTATACAGAATCAGCGCGGCGCTGGCGGATCATCCGCAGGTGTCGCCAGCAACGGTCTCCATCCTGGGCGGAGTCATCATTACCGGAGACAGGCAGGACGGCGAGGTCAACGGACATCTGGGATCGCCGATAGTGGTGCATCTGCAATCCGCGCCGGGAAAGCCGTTTGCCGGAGGCGAGGTTGCGCTGGATATCCGCAAGGCAGCCAAAGGCACTAAACTCTCCGCGTCAAAAGCAGTCACCGATGAGACTGGCAATGCCTCCTTCGACGTGATGCTGGGTGATAAACAGGGCGGCGGGGAAGTAGGCGTGATCGTGCTCAAGGGCGCGGGCTTTTCCCAGCCGGAAATGGTCAAGGTCAGATTTTTCGCCATCGACAAGATCACGCTGCTGGTACAGGTTTTCGGGGGGCTGGCCATCTTCATCTTCGGCATGAGCCTGATGAGCGAGGGTTTGTCGCTGGTGGCGGGCGACAAGCTGCGTGCGTTGCTGAACCTGCTGACCAGCAACCGTTTTGCCGCTGTCGGCGTGGGACTGCTCACCACCTCCCTGATCCAGAGTTCCTCCGCCTGCACTGTGATGGTGATCGGTTTTGTCAACGCCGGGCTGATGCAACTGGAGCAGGCCATCGGCGTGATCATGGGCGCGAACATCGGCACCACTGTCACCGCGCAGATGATCTCCTTCAATCTCGACCAGCTTGCCTATCCCGCGATTTTTCTCGGCGTAGCGATTTCGCTGCTGACTCGGAAGCGGCAGGTGAAATTCTGGGCGCAGATACTGATTGGCTTTGGCATTCTGTTCCTGGGCATGGGTCTGATGTCCGAACCTCTCAAGCAACTCAAGGATTCGGAAACCATCAAGGGGCTGTTCGCTGGCGTCTCCTGTGCGCCGACGGGCGGCTCAGTCAGCCTGCTGTTGTTCCTGAAGGCGGTAGCCGCAGGCACCATCCTCACCGTCGTGGTGCAGAGTTCCAGCGCCTCTATCGGCCTGCTGATCGCGCTGGCGGGAGCGGGCCTGCTCGACGTCTACACCTCTTTCGCCATACTGCTGGGCGACAACATCGGCACCACCATCACCGCCGTCCTGGCCGCCATCGGTTCCTCGAAAACCGCCAAGCGCGCCGCGCTGGCGCACTGCCTCTTTAACGTCATCGGCACCGCGATCATGGTGGGGCTTATTCTGGTGCCCTGGCCCGACGCCAGCGGGCATCCAGTCTTTATGGAACTGGTGGCGCGCTTCACCGAAGGCGACCCCTTCGCCGGGGAAAACCTCCCTCGCTTTCTCGCCAACGCCCACACATTGTTCAACGTCTCCTGCACGGTGCTGCTGATCGGTTTCGTAAATGTCTTCGCAGCAATCTGCCGGTTTGCCATTCGCGATGACGAGTCGTCGGATCGGGTGCCAATGTCCCGGCGCCTGCTCGATCCCCGGTTGCTGGCCACTCCCGCCATCGCCATGCAGCAGGCCTGGGCGGAACTGGAACTGATGCTGGAGCAAAGTCGCAAGGCCAGCGCAGACAGTTTCCATGCGCTGCTGGGTGACGGCGGCATCGACTGGGACGAAATTGCCGATTCCGTCCGAAAGCGGGAAAAGGAAACCGACCAGCTCCAGACCGCCATCACCGATTACGTCAGCGAAATTTCGATGGAAATACTGAACGAGAATCAGAGCGCAATGTTGCCCAAGCTCCTGCATTCCGTTAACGATGCGGAGCGAATCGGCGATCACGGGGTACACCTGTTGCGTTTGGCCAAGCGCATCCGCAAGCGCTCACTGCCTTTTTCTGCCGACGCGCTCAGGGATATGCGGGAGATGTTCGCCACGGTGGAACGGCTTTTCGAAAGCTGCGCCGCCACGCTGGAACTGGTCAGAACCTGCGAATCGAGAACCCTGGCGGAAAAAGCCAATCACCAGAAACATTTCGACGAAGCGCTTCAGCTTTCGCGCGCGCTGAAAAAACAGGAAGGCGATTTCCGCAAAGCGCATATTCTCCGGCACGAGTCCGGAAGTTGCGACATCCGCAGCGGCGTGGTTTTCCTCGACGTGCTGCTCACCCTCAACCGCGTCGGCGGCCATCTGCTGAATATCGTAGAAGCGACCATGCACTGACGGGGTCTTCGTAGTATCTATCCCGGATGCTAACAAAGAAAAAAAAACGCCGCGTGACTGGACGCGGCGTTTTTTATTTTGCCATCAGTGCAGGCTAATTTATATTAGCCGCCGCGCCACCTGCGTCGGCTGAACCGGTCACTGCTGCCGGATCGTTAGGTAGCAGCAGTTCCTGTCCCGGCCGGATGATCCAATAGCCGTGCGGGCTTTTCACCAGTTCGTTTTTCTTCGCCACCCATTCGATCAGGTTGGAGTTGGTAGTGCCCAGCTCACGCCAGAGGACGTGGCTGATGCCTTCGCCGGTGCGCACTACCGCTTTCTTGCTGCTTTCGGCAACCGTGGCGCGGTCGCGAGAGCGCGTCATGTAATCGGCGATGCCGCGCACCTCGTTGCGGTGCGTCACGCCGCCAGGATTTCCGACCGAGGTTTCAATCGTGGCGCGGTTGTCGCGGGGTACAACCGCGACAGTGGTGCCAGCGGTACGGGTGCCGAGTTCGTGGCGGATGCGGGCGACTTCGAGAGACTGTTCCTCTATCCTCCGGGTAAGCTGGGCGGTGCGTTGTTTCCACATTGCCAACTCGTTCTCGGCTCGCTTCTCCAATTCCGCCTTGGTCTGCTGCAGTTGCGCCAGGGTGTTTTTCTGCGCGTCGAGCTGAGCAGTCAGATCCTGCCGGTCGTTGCGGAAGGTTTCGCTCTGGCGGCTGGTCTGAATCCAGTGGAAGGTGAAACTCATCACCATCAGGAACATTGCCGCGACTCCGGCGGTATAACCCAGCGCCACCCGCCTGCCGCTTTTGGACAGCGCTCCTTCCAGCATATTCTTTTCGGCGGACTGGCTTTCCAGCACATCCAGCAGATCCTCGCGATCCTTCCGCAGATCGGGAACCGTCACCTGCGCGAGTACGTTGTACTCGTTTTCCATTGCCGCCAGTTTTTCCCGCGTCTGCTCCAGTTCGTTTGCGACCGCGCTGTATTTGTGCTCGGTGGCGGCGACGGCGTTAAGCCGTTCGGCACCTGCGGCGAGCTGTTGGCGCAGCTCCTCGATTTCCCGCGCCTGAGCGTCGAGAGTTTCCTCGCGTTCGTTCACCAGATCCGCGAGTTTCAGCGACTCGATCTCTTTCAGCCTGATCGTGTCTTCCAGTTCCGTCAGCCAGTTGCGGAGAGCGGAAATTTCCGCCTCAATCGCTTCCTCGCTGGCGCTCGCGACCTCAGCCTGCGCGACTTCTCCGGCATTCATATTGGACTCGTATTCGCCAGTGGTGATGGCCGCCACCAGTTCCTCCACCGTCACATCCTCGCGACCGCTTTTCGCGTTATTGAACAGCGGCTCGCTGCACTGGTGAATGGCGTCGTAGGTCGCCATCACTTCCGAGGGGAAACGAATCAGCGAAGATTCCTCATTTTCCATCAGCTTCGCGTCGGCGGCCTCGTTGAATTCGACCAGATGCAGCTCTGACTGCCGCTCCTCCGCATAGGGAGGCACGAGTTCGATAATGTTGCTCTCTTCCAGGGAAACCTCGTCTTCTTCCCGCATGGAATTGATCACTTCCAGTGACCGGCGGGCGGCGCGATCACCCGAAGCGGCCAGCAGGTTTTCCTTGGCGCTTTCGGGAATAGCGACGGCTTTGTCCAGTTCCGCCGCCGGGAAAACAGCTGTTTCCGCCGCCAATGCCAGTTGATCCTCGGCTTCCTGCATTTGGACGAATTGCTCTGCCGACAACCGGGAGACCTCGACGGGGCACATATTTTCCGCTACCGCTGCGAGGAAGGAAGTCGCCAGCTTGTATTTCGACTTTTCGGCTTCCGCCAAAACCTTGGACTCGACTTTTTCTATAACCTCGTCCAGCGACGTACAGGAAGACGCCAGCGAAGTTTCCGTTTCAACCGCCAGCGCTTCGGCGACCGTGGCTTCCATGATATCGGCTTCGCCGGATTCTTCCATGTGCGCACAAACCTCGTCTTCCTCGAAATCGATTTCCGTAATCTCGTCAGCTTCTTCGCACACCGGTTCGTCTTCCACTACCGTATTCGCCGGCTCCTCGATCTCGCAAAGCACCTCCGGTTCTTCCTCCGCGACCGGTTCGTCTTCAATTTCAACAACCGGAGTTTCGACCGCCGCTTCTTCTTCCGGGTCTTCTTCCAGTTCCAGATATTCGTCTTCCGCCAGTTCCATTTCTGTTTCGGGCAAATCTCCGGGAAGTGATTCAATTTCCCCGCCTGCGTTAACCGACAGTAGTTCATCCTGGAAAAGTTCCGCCTCCCGCGCCACTTCCGCTTCGGCGGGATTGCTTTCGATATAAGCGAGAATTTCGCTGCGCACCGGCTCGGCGCGACCGTTAGCGAGCGTGCGCAGGCGGTCGTCGCAGTATCCGCGTTTACGATAGTCCTCGACAATGTCCTTGGCCGTTCTCATCTCGCTCTCCATATATCTGTGCAAAATTTCATTTGAACATGAGTCTTCCTAGGGAGTATCGACATTTCACCAGCGTGTTCTTGGCTAAAAAGTCGCCCCAACGCGGATTATCCCGGTTTTTCCGATATGAATTGATTAAAAGCGCGAAAGGACTTTATGGGGATAGACGGTGGATAACTCGATGGTAAAAGCGATACTCGGGGGCTTATTACAGTGTGAAGGGAAAGACTTCCGCAAAAGCCCCGATGATCTGGTCGGCGGTTTCAGCCATATCGGGGCAGGGTTTGAGTAATTCCGCCAGGCTGGTCACGCCGCCCTCGGCTGGAGAAATACCGCAGGGAACTATGCACTCGTTGAATAGGGAAAGGTCGGGATTGATATTGATCGCGACGCCGTGGTAACTGATCCAGCCGCTGACCGCAACGCCGATAGCCGCGAGTTTGTCAACGCGTCCGTCCGCGCGCCTGACCCAGACGCCGGTCTTACCCGGCACCCTGATTCCTTCGATATCGTATATATCGAGAAAACGGATAACCAGTTCTTCCAGCAGGCGCATGTATCGGTGCAGGTCTTTACAGAAATTTTCCAACCGCAGCACGGGATAGACTGTCCACTGTCCCGGCCCATGATAGGTGACGTCGCCTCCACGCCGGGTTGGAAAATACCCGATGCCGCGCGTCGCCAGCTCCTCCGGCGAGAGTTTCAGAAAAGACCCGTCGCCGGAACGGCCAAGAGTTACGGTGGGCGTGTGTTCTACCAGAAACAACTTTTCTGTCACGGACGGATTTTTTTTTAGCTCTGCGACCGTTTCCTCCTGCCAGCGCAAGGCGGTTTCATAGGCGACACCGGAAGAAATTTCGACCTCTAGCTGGCGAATTGCGGGCATGCTATTTTTTCTTTTCGTTTTCCTTATTGTCGGGCTTGGGGGTGGATTTTTTTTCTGCTTTTTCCGCGGCGGGTTTGGCAGCTTGTTTTTTATCTTTCTCGACCGGCTGGTTTTCCAGCCGGTTCATTTCAGCCCGCTTCTTTTCGCGGATAGCCTGCTGTTTGAAATTTTCGAGGATATAGGACACGCCGAAAATGATGGCCAGACAGACCAGGGTGCAAAAGATCCCCAGCAGCTTGCGGGTCATCTTTTTCATCTTGCCCTTGTTTGAGAAAACGGGTTTTCTGTCCATTATTGTTCCAGTCCGAGCCGGTCGAGAATTTCCTCCAGCCAGGCATCTTCACCGATGTGCCGCGCCATTTCATGCTGAACCCCTATTCCATGAGGGTTGTCGGCAGGGTCGGCGTGCGAGTCGGAACCGGCGCTGGAAAGCAAGCCGTGCTTTACGCAATATTCGCGGTAAAATGGGGTGAGTTCGGGTGGAATCATGTCGTGGGCGCATTCGATTCCGTCCAGGGCGAGTTCCTCCCGCAATGTGTCCATCCGCGTGAGATTGTCGCGCTGGAAATAGTGAGTCGGATGCGCAAGAATGACGATGCCGCCAGCCTGTCGCACGGCGGGGAGAACTTCGGACGCAGTCGGATAGGATGGGAATTCCGCCAGTTCCCGAAGTCTCTCCTGCAATTCCCCGTACTGGTCGTCGCGTTCGATCAGCCCCTGCTCCAAGAAATATTTCCGCCTGATGCCATTCTGGAGATTGGTCAGCCCCTGGCTTTTCAGGACGTGTTCGGGTCGGTAACTCCGCAGCAGGCGCATCCTGGTTTCCAGAGAATAATCCTTGCCCAATTTTTCCATCGCCAGCGCGGTGGCGTTGCTGTAATCGCGCTGCCACTGACGGAAGAGGTCAAACACCTCCGCGAGATACGGCGGGATTTTCGTCGGCAACCCCAGGCAAACCATGTCCATCGCGCCCAGCGAGTTGGTCGCGGTCAGTTCGGCGGCGGGAATGAATCTCACATCTGGATATTTTTCCGCGACTTCCAGAATCTCCGGCAGCGAATCCATGGTGAAATGCTCGGCGATGGCGATGTAGCGCAGTTTCAATTCGCGCGCGCGGCGGAAATAATACTCCACCGGCGCAACCGCATCATAACTCCAGCAAGTATGCAGATGCAGATCGTAACTGGCGTAAGTCATGTCACTTCCCCCTTGGTGATTTTCATGAAGACGTCTTCCAGAGAAGTCTCCAGTTCCTTGAACCAGAGTATCTTTACGCCTGCGCAATGAAGCTGGTTGTGCAGTTCGGCCAGGTCGAAGGTGCGGCCGGTGAATTCGAAGGTGAAGGTTCTTTCGCTCGCCACCAGGTCGCGCACGAAACCGTTTTCCAGCAGAATTCTTTCAGCTATTTCCGCCCCTTCCAGTACCTCCATCTCCACGGCCACCGCCTCGCGCAGTTCCGCCATGATGTCGTGGACATTGCCCGCCGCCAGCAGCTTGCCCCGCTCCAGAATTCCGACCGTGTTGCAGCAGTCAGCCAGTTCCGAAAGAATGTGGCTGGAGATAAGGATGGTCTTGCCCATGTCGCGCAGTTCTTTCAGCAGCTCCTTGATTTCTATCCGCGCGCGCGGGTCGAGGCCGGAAGCAGGCTCGTCCAGGATCAGCACAGGAGGATCGTGTACCAGGGTCTTGGCCAGGCACAGGCGCTGGCGCATGCCACGCGACAGAGAGTTCACCATCGAGTCGCGCTTGTACTGCAAGTCCAGCAGGATCAGAATATCATTGATGACGGTGCGGCGCTTCTTGCGGGGGATAGCGTAGGCGGCGCCGAAAAAGTCGAGAAACTCCCAGACCCGCATTCCGTCGTACACGCCATAGTCGTCGGGCATGTAGCCGATGGAGCGCTTCACCTTCTCGGGCTGGCGCACCACGTCGAAGCCGTTGATCACGGCCGAGCCGCGGGTGGGGGTGAGCAGGGTGGAGAGAAAACGGATCGTGGTGGTTTTGCCTGCGCCGTTTGGGCCGATGAAACCGAAGATGTCGCCCTGCCTGATCTCGAAAGACAGGTTGTCGACCGCGACGAAATCATCGTAAGCCTTGGTAAAGCCGTCCACCAGCAGCATCACCGAACCCTTCGGGAAAACCGAAAATTGCTACCGTTCATTGTAATGAGTTTGCGCGGGGCGGGAAAGCGAAAAACGTTTTTGCGGAAACAAAGGGAATCTGCGCTGTTTTTCGTGGAATAGATTCAGGGATTTTCGTATATTCTATCCAAGTTGATTTGCGAAAGGTGATTGCTTGCTCAAAGCTTCCCAATTATTCTCCCTGGCGCGTAACGTGGAACTGGATATCGCCGCGCTGTACGAGGATCTGTCGGCCAAACTCCCTTCCGCCAGCCCCGAAAGCACCTTCTTCGCCAAGATGGCCGCGCAGGAACATATCCACGCCGCCTGGGTCGACGAGATGATGGCTGGCATAGACCAGGATTTTCCTTTCCCGGATCTGGCCGAAGCCGATTTCAACGTTATCCTCGCAACGATCGAGGATGTGCATGACGAGGTGGTGCATAACGATATCGGGCTGGCCGACGCGCTGGAAATAATCGTGCATCTGGAAAGTTCCACCGCCGAGCAGTTTTACCGGAAGTTCCCTGCAAGCGTGCCTGGCCTGCCTGCTGGCATGGTCGAAAGGATGGTTAATTCCTGCCTTGTCCACGCCCAAGCCGTAGCGGCCTTCCGCGACACCCACGCCGATATCCTGCCGTAGGCTGTCGCCGCAAACCGGTTCGCGCCGCTCTTTCCGTGCGCGTTTTCACGAATGATCTTTCAACCGCAACGGAAAAATACGCAAACCGCGATTGACAGTTTCGCAGTCCGTGATATGGTGGAGTCAGGCAATTTTAAGGCGGATCATGCGAAAGGGATCAAACATGGAATCGATGGTGGCGGTGATTCTCGGCGGCGGCAAGGGCACGAGGCTTTTTCCTCTGACCAAGGATCGCAGCAAGCCGGCAGTGCCGCTGGCGGGCAAGTATCGTCTGATCGACATCCCTGTCTCAAACTGCATCAACTCCCAGGTGCGCCGTATCCACATCCTGACCATGTACCAGTCGGCCAGTCTGAACTCGCACATTTCCCAGTCTTACCGCTTCGACTCCTTCTCCGGCGGCTTTGTACAGGTGCTCGCCGCCGAGCAGACCGCCACCAGCAACGAGTGGTTCCAGGGCACCGCCGACGCCGTGCGCCAGTGCCTGCCGCACATTCTCGACACGCCGATGCAGAACGTCCTCATCCTCTCCGGCGACCACCTCTACCGCATGGACTACCGCGACTTCCTCCGCTGCCACGTCGAGAACAATGCCGAGGTTTCCATCGCCGTCAAGCCTGTCACCCGCAAGGACGCGCCGGAACTGGGCCTGCTCAAGATCGACGAAACCGGTCGCATCATCAAGTTCGTGGAAAAGCCGAAAACACCCCAGGCGCTGAACGAGATGAAGGTCGACACCACCGTAGTCGGCGTTTCGCCCAAGATGGCGGAAAAATACTGTTACCTCGCCAGCATGGGTATTTATATTTTCCAACGCGACGCCCTCCGCTCCGCGCTGTTCGCCGACCCCAGCCAGACCGACTTCGGCAAGGAGATTATTCCGGCGGGGCTGGAAAACCACCGGGTGCAGGCATACTGCTTCGGCGGTTACTGGGCCGACATCGGAACGGTCAGCGCTTTCTACGCCGCCAACATGGATCTGGTCAGGCCGACTCCCAAATTCAACCTGTTCGACCCGCAGATGCCGATTTACACCAATACGCGCTTCCTGCCGGGCGCGAAGGTGAACCGTGCGTCGGTGGAAGGCGCAATCCTCTGCGACGGGACAGTGGTGGACGGGGCGATGGTGCGGGAATCGATTCTCGGCGTGCGCACCCGGGTGCGCCCCGGTGCCAGCATCGAAAGCTCGCTGATCATGGGCGCGGACGCTTACCAACAGCCGCACAAGCCGGGAGAACCGCGCGTGCCGTTCGTGGGCATCGGCGAGGGGGCTTACCTTAAAAACGCCATTGTCGACAAGAACGCCTCTATCGGCGCAGGCACGCAACTGGTCAACCGCGAGAAATACCGCGAGTACGACGATCCGGAGGCTCGCTTCTTCGTCCGCGACGGCATCATCGTCGTCCCCAAGAACGCCGTCGTCCCGGAAGGGTTTATCTTCTGACTGTTCAAGAGAGAAGGCAAAACATGGAGTTCAAGAAAAAACTTGCGCTTGGATTCTGCGCCTGCCTATGCGCGGTAGGCATCTGTCTGGCAATAGACGAAACCAGGGAACCCTCCCTGAAGTATGTCCTCACGATTGACGGCAAGCCGCACGAACTGACCCTGGACACCCCCCTGCAAATTGAAGGGAAGTTTGAAAATCCGAAAATCGTTCTCACCGCCTGGTCAACACGCTCGTTCAATTACGGAGGAATCGCCTTCGACTATCCTGCTTCGTGTACGTGGGAAGCAGACCTCGACGGAAACAAAACCTGGACCCTGTCCGGTAACGATTATGCAATCATGATTTTTGTGATTCCCGCACCTTTTTCTCCCGAGTCGTACGCAGAAGGGATTTCACAGCAGTTTGGCAAGGGCAATGTCGTTATCACCGACAAGACCTGCCAGTTGGGTAAAAAAAGTTACAAAGGCAAAAAGATCACTGTTTCCGTAGCTGGACAAACTATCATTCACGAAAGCTACTCGCTATCGACGAAAAACGGTTCGCGGATGCTGGTACTGCAAGATTCTCCGCCAGAAGGAAAAACATCCAGCCAAGAAGGGGAAAAAGCTCTCCGATTGCTGGCCTCGACCTTTGTCGACACGATGGCTGCTGACGAAGCAGATACCACAGACAACAAGTAAACTCTACTTCATCATCAGGTTCAACACCGTCGCCGTCCAGCCAGCGAACTGGGTGGCGTTTTCGCGCGCGCCCCAGCGTTTTTTCTCCATGTTTTCCGCGAAGCCTCCCAGCGGGTCGTAAATCTCCCACAAGTGTCCGCTGTGTTCCCAGTCTCGTTTGATCCCGGCGATTACGCGGTCGGAAATGGCGTTGGCCTCCTCGGCGAAGCCGTAACGCCGCAAGCCGTCCACGACCGCGTAACAGGTATTGACCCACACCGGCCCGCGCCAGTAATTGTAACAGAAACATTTTTCATCCAGCGCCACCGACGGCACCGGGAACGGCGTGAAAAATTCCTCCGGATTCATCAGGTGCGAAACCAATGCGCGCGCCTGTTTTTCCTCCGCCACTCCCGCCGTCAGCGCCCAGAACGAGGCCACGGTTTTTATTTTGTGCCATTTGCCGTTTTCCTCGCGGTCGAAGTAAAAACCGCTTTCGTCGTCGAACAGGAACGAGTTGATCTTGTTTTTCAATTCCGCGTTTCGTCCAAGCCAAAGTTCTGCTTCTCCGGTCATTCCCGACTGCGCGGCGATCTCTGCCATATCTTCGCAGAACAGCGCCATCATGCAGGAAAGGTCGATGTGCGCGGTCTGCGGCGGCATCACCCTCCCGGTGTAGTCGAGATTTTTTTCCGTGGTGGCTTCGCCCGGAAGGTCGTCGAAGCGGGGAGAATTGTCCATGCCGCTTTCGCCGCCGGTTTTCCAGCCGTACAAACCGCCCGGCAGTTTCCTGTTCTGCTCCAGCCAGAAATAGAACTTTTCCAATTTCGGATAAAGTCGCTGCTGTAAGCCGGAGCTGGCAGCGATGCGCGAAAGAGCAAAGGTAATAAGTGGAGGCTGGGTCGCGTAATTTACAGATCCTACAGCGTGGCTGTAGCAGATGGGGATAAAGCCGCTTTCCTCCTGCATCTGGAACAGGTTTTCGATCAGCGTTTCCGCTATCTCCGGCTTAAACAAACTCCACGGCAACACGTGGAAACAGGTGTCCCACAGCCACTGCCCCTTGTGGGTAACGCGGTTGGGCGCGCTGAAAAAACTGTCGCCGTAATTGATCAGGTTGGCGCGCAGATCGTTGTAAACCTTCAGCGCGAATTCGCGGTCATCGCCTGTCGGGAAATCCGTGAGCGCGCGCGGATGGCTGAGTTCGTATTGTCGCGCGCGGAATTCATCCATATCCGTCTTTCTCGCGTTGTCGATGGCGACGCGATTCTTTTCATCACAGTTGCCAGCCGCAAGCCATGCCACAAATTCGGCCTTGCCGCCTGCCGCGGCTGTTGCTGAAAATTCTGTTTCCGGCGCGAAGAGAATCTGCCCGGCCTTGACCTCGATGAATAATTCCCCGCTTCCCGTCAACGCCGTCAGATCCGGCTGGAGAAACGCGGCGCAAACCGAGACCGGCATAGATGCCGTGTGGTGATTGTGAATAGTGAACTGAATTCTGGCGCAACCGGGTTTTACCATTAACAGTTCAAAGGAAAAACCTGCTTTCGGATCGCGCCAGTAATACGACCCCGCCTCCAGCCGGTCGGCATAGGCGGCGTGGAATTGGAGATTGTCCCAGGTGCGGTGCACGGTTTCGCCAACCTGAACCGTAAAAAAAATTTTTGCAGCCGGTTCTATCACGCCCATCGGCGAACGGTTAATCGAAAGGCCGAGGAATTCGTGTTTCGCTCCGTAGCCGTTAAGCGCGAACATCCAGTCGTCGGTGCCGTCGACTCCGCCTAGGTCGTAACAACTGTACAAGTAGACGCGCGGGTCGGTCAGTTCCCGCCGAAGCGTCTCCATTCTTTCCTTATCCGAAAAAGGTTGCAGCTCCATGGTTATCCTTTCATCAGTGTATTTCCCTGCAGGTAACGCGGCGGCACGCGTACGCTTTCCGGCGCGCGGCGTCCTACCGTTGTCAGCATCTTCCGGAACATCTCCAGTGCTGCCCGCGCCTCTCCCTCACGGTCGCGCATGATGCAATCCACATTCAACCCGCTTCCCGGCAAGGGCTGCGGCGCGTCCACTCCCAGCAGGCGCGCTTTATTCTTTTCCGACAAACTGTCAGCCATCAATACTCCTGCCGTCCGCAGTGTGAAACCTCCGGTCGAAGCGTGGAGAAAATCGAACTCATCATTTTGCATCCAAGCCTTCAGTATCTGCGGAAATTCCGTTAATTCGGTATTGCTGATAAGCAGCGGTTCAGGCGGGATAATTTGATGAAACTTGCACCCATTCTCAAAGCCCAGCAGTTTCATCCGCGCGGAATACGCCACTTCCGGCTGGTAGCCAATAAACAGCGGCCTGGTTGCGCCAGCCTCGGCCAGCCGCCGCGCCGCCATGAACCCCATGCCGAAATGATCAGCTCCGACCGAGGGAAACATTTCCGGAAAAGGGCTGTAATCGAGAAATAAAACCGGGAAGCCGTCGGCATATGCCTGAAGCAAGGACTGTCCGAGCTGCATGGAAAAAATCGGCGAACACACCGCGCCCCGGCAGCTTTTGTCTGTCAGAGCCTGCGTTAAGGTTCCCTCCCACGCCGCGAAGTCACCTTCCGACAATTGGGCGGGACGGAAATAAATCCGCTCCCGCGCCGCCAGTGACAGCAGCAGATTGCCGAATGAGTCCACCCCCTCTTTCACCGGCGAGGGCGTGCAGAAAACCGCCTCCACCAGCCCTATCGGGGCACAATAATCCCTGACAAAATAGCCGCAACCATGCCTGACTTCGAGATAACCCTGTTCCACCATTTGCATAAGAGCTTTGCGCACCTGGCTTTGCGGAAGGCGAAAAGAATCAGCCAGGGCGCGCTCACTTTCAAGCCTCGCACCGGGAGCGTAGACGCCCTTGTCGATTCCAAGCTTGACCGAGTCAATTATCGCCTGCATATAGATGCCTTGATTAATAAAGATATAATATATAAATCAATTTACATCACTAATCATGAAAGTCAAATCGCTTCCTGCAAAAATCGTCTATAGCTGTTGGTAAATCTGATATATGTGATCTGATAATTGCACCAAACAACCTTGTCATTTTGACAGAGGAATACTTATGCCACGTTAGGCGCTGCACAGTAATATATTGCCGAATAATGGTTTATATGTTTTGGCACAAGCCTTGCTTTTATAAAATCGGAACGTGGGAGTGTACAGGAAAAACGCAAGGGTTCTTGATTTTCGGGATTCTTTATAGGAGGAATGAAAATGTACGGCATGATTAAGAAAAACAGGCTTGCTCCGTGGTTTGGCTTTGATTATGCGGATAATCTGCTGGACCGGGTCTTCAGCAATTTCTCCGCGCCGGGACAAACCGGGATTAGCGAGCCCAAGGTGAAAATCTCCGAAGACGAAACCAACTATTATGTAAAGGCGGAAATGCCGGGAATCAGCCAGGAAGAGCTGGAGCTGGAATATGAGGACGGCGTCCTCACTCTCCGAGCCGAGCACAAGGAGGAAAAAGAAGAGCGCGATGGCGAAAAGGTCATCTACAACGAACAGACTGCCTATTCCTACTGCCGCCAGTTCCGTCTGAGCCAGGTGGATTCGGAAAAAGCGCAGGCTTCGTTGAAAAACGGTATTCTGGAAGTGACGCTGCCGAAAAAGGAAACCGCGAAACTGAAGAAAATCCCGATCGGCCAGTAGGAAGGAACACGCCCCCGGGAAACCGGGGGCGTTTTCATTATCTGCAAGTATGGCTACCGAAAACAGGGGAGCTGTTTCTGGTGCTGAAGTATTTGGCGTGCATGACGTAAACCTGCGGAGAATTGCTTTTAATATACTTTACGGCGTTGGTAAGACCCTCGCCCTTGTCGAAAATTGCATGCAGTCCTAGAATATCCGCTTTAACCTTCAACTCGGGATTATTCGGATCAGCCGTCAGCAGCACTACCTTGTCCATGGAGCAGCCGATAGTTTCGAAAATCTCCAGACTGTTGCCATCTGGCAGATGATAGTCAAACAATAGCCAGTCATACCGGTTTATCGCCATCATCAGAGCCGCCTCACAGCGCATGGTAGTGGTTTCGATTTCGACGTCTTCCCGCTCCAGCATCGATTCCAGCAAGTCCAGGATTTCACGCTCATCGTCAAGGATAAGTATTTTCATAAGCGCCCCCTTCCCAGCCACAATTCCCACAATACAAAAAATCGAATCAAATCATACTGGTTTAATCCGAAAAATCATCAATAAAAAACCTGCCCTGTTGCGCAATGCAAAAGCAGGACTCTGTCAAGATTATGCGGTTAGTTAAATAATTTTATCCCCAATGTTTCTAACAGCAAGTTTTTTTTACCGCAAAATGTGCGAAAATCGAAGAAAAAGGGTAAATTGAGTCATTTATCGGCAGTGATATCCAAATATTTGCCATTTTATAGGTATTGACATGTATCGTTTGTAAGCATAGACTGGTAATGAAATATCTTGTCGGGAGATTGCGCTTGAGTCAGACAGACATATTATACGTGTCTTCCGCGCCGGAAAATTCCTTTCTGGCAGAACTGTCCTCCGGCGAGTGTTCGGTCAGGACTGTCACCAGCATCGACGAGGCTAAACAGATATTGGCACGCCCGAATCTGCCGGTTATGGTCATTGACGGCACTCCCCTGGCGCTGGAATTCTGCGACTGCCTGAAAGAAACCCGCCCCGATTGTCTCGCCTCCCTGATAGCGCTGGTTTCAGATTCCAGAGTCAAGGCCAGGCTGCTGGAGAACGGGGTCAATCCCGGCCTGATGCTGTCGCCGCCGTTCGATGCGGCCACCCTGCGCAGCCGCCTCTCCGCCTGCCTGGACGCGGGGCGGCTGAGGATGGAACTGGCGGCCTATGCCCTTGATCTGGAAAAAAACAACGACCGCATGAGCCACCTGCTGGGAATGAAGGATCGCTTCCTGTCGCTGGCCACCCACGATCTGCGCACCCCGCTGACCACCATGAAACTGGTGGGAGAGATGATCGAAAAACAACTGGTGGAATCCAGCCCGCCCGGCATAAAGAGGATGCTCGATATCCTCGCGCGCAACATCGCCAAGATCGAGGTCAAGGTCGACGAGTTGCTGCTGATAGCGCGCATGGACATGGAGGTGTCGCCGCTGGAGCTGCAGGAGATCAACGTCAATGAAATCGCGCTGGATGTGATCAAGATTTTCTTTCCCGGTGCTATCAGCCGCGGGGTCGAGCTGGACGCGGTGTTTGGCGGGGTCGCCAGAATCCAGGCTGACGCCCGCTGTCTCGACCAGCTTATGTGCGAACTGATCGCCAGTTCACTGGAGCGGCTGGACACCGGCGACCACGTGGAAGTCAGAATCAGCACCGAGGGCGAGGGCGTGCGCATCAGCGTCACCGACGATGGCCCGCCCATGCGCGAAGGTCAGGCCGAGCAGCTGATGGAAGGCCTGCTTAACGAATCGCCTACCCGCCAGACTCGGGTTTCGCTTTACACCGCCCACGTCATCGCCCAGCGCCACGGAGGACGGCTGGAAATAACCAGCTCCGAAAGCAAGGGCACTACATTCTCGGTCTGGATGCCGCAGCAGGCCGCCACGGGAGAATCAGCTTGAGCAAGCAGATTGTTATCACGCTTCCGCCAGTCATCAACCGCAGCGAGGCCGAGGCTTTTGTCAGGGAACTGCACGAGGCCGAAGCCGCGCCGGAGGCGGTGATCATCCTGGACTGCCGCCGGGTTGAGTACCTGAACAGCCGGGCGGTAAGCGCGCTGGTAGAATCGTGCAAGAACCTGTCCTGCGAGCGGCGCCTGCGGCTGGTGGAGCCGGGCGATTTCATGCTGAAAACCCTGGAGGTGGTCGGACTCCTAAGTCTGCTGGACGTGTACCCGTCGCTGGCGGAGGCGGAGGTGGAGTAAGGCACTCGGAAAGAAGTAAATATACCAAGGGTGGCTCAGGTTCTTGAACCTGGGTGCCGAAGGCACAAGAAACTCTAGCGCAAATCTTCCGGCTCGGTTTCTTGCGGCTTCGCCGCCCCGGTTTAAAAACCGGGGCTACCCAGGGATGAATAGTAGTTTCCAAGTGCCTAAGCAGGAGTTTCAATATGCCTGACATCACAATACCAGGTTCGTTTCTTATCACTATCGGCACTATCGGTATTGCGGTAATTTTCATACATACGGGCGAGCTATTCCTGTCCACCCTTGTCGGTTTATTTGGAATGCTGGTTAATTTTTTCTTATTCCTTCATTGCAGGATTGTCATAATCAACAAGCTTTATGCTGAGTTTAACTATATGAAAACGAACACCCCTTGCGAATCAGTTCAGCAGGAGCAACCGCTCAAGCCTGCCTCAGCGGCGGTAAAAACCGGGAGTAACACGAAGGGATCGAGTCCCGGCATGAGCGGCACAGGCGAAGAGGCATCTAAATAACGAGGGTAGAGCGATCATTTTAGCGTTTTTTTTTCACACCACGAGGAGATTGTACATGAACCGGAAAAACTTAGCGCAAGCGTTCTGGCTGATTCTCGCAGTCCTGAGCATCGCCTTACCAGGTACCGCAGGCGAGGCGCAACAGCCGATACTGAAACCGGGACAACGCGTCGCGGTGGTCGGCGATTCCATCACCGAACAGAAACAATACAGCCGCTTTATCGAAATGTATCTGACAGTCTGCGTTCCGCAACTCGACCTGAAAGTTATGCAATTCGGCTGGAGCGGCGAATGGGCGCGCGGCTTTGCCGGCCGCATGAACAATGACCTGATGCCTTTCAAGCCTGACGTCGTCACGACCTGCTACGGCATGAACGACGGCAGCTATCGCCCCTATGATCCGAAGATCGGCGAAGCCTACGAAAACCCGATGCGCGACATCGTGACCCGCCTGAAAGCGGTCGGGGCAACGGTTGTCGTCGGTTCGCCCGGCGCGGTCGACACCAGGTATTGGCGGGGCGGCGACGCCGCGCAGATCGCGGCCTATAACGACAACCTCGCGCACCTGCGCGATATTGCCAGAAAAGTGGCGGCAGAAGCGGGGATGCCGTTTGCCAACGTGCACGATCAGATGATAGACGTCATGGCAAAAGCCAAGGCAGTGCTGGGGGCGGATTATGACGTCTGCGGCCGCGACGGCGTCCATCCCGGCCCCAACGGTCACCTCATCATGGCTTACGCGTTCCTCAAGGCGATGGGACTGGACGGCGACATCGGAGCCATCACTGTGGATATCACCGGCGCGACTACCGCCACCGACGGGCACAAGATACTTGCCTCGGATAAAGGCACGGTGGAAATCGAGAGTTCCCGCTATCCGTTCTGCTTTTCCGGCAACGAAACTACCGGCAACCTGAGCATCCTTCCTTACCTGCCGTTCAACGACGAGTTAAACCGCCTGACCCTGGTGGTCAAGAATCTCGACGGCGAGAAGGCGAAAGTGACGTGGGGAAAGACGGCCAAATCCTTTACCCGCGAGCAACTGGAAAAAGGCATAAATCTCGCGGCGGAATTTCTGGACAATCCGTTCTGCGAGCAGTTCAATAAAGTGGACGCACTGGCCAAGACAAAGCAGAATTATGAAACCTTCATGATCAAGTACGCGATCACGCAGTTCCCGGGCATTGTCCGCGCCCTCGACAATGACAAGGAAACAGAAACTGCTCTCGACGTGATGCGGACGAAACTCTGGGAAAAATGGGAAACCCAGGAAACAGCGTTTCGCGCAGGCTTTGTTCCGGTCAAGCATGTGCTGAAGATTGAAAAGGAATGATGGTTGCCCGAAGCAAGTCAACCCACATTACGTACAGAGCCCATGAATTGGGGCAATAATTCCTCCCCTTCCAGGGGAGGTTAGGAGGGGTCGGAAACCTATCTTTCTCCGATTTACCCCCTCTAGCTCCCCCCCTGAAAGGTGGATGACTCTATCCCCTCGCGGGCGGCACAGGCAATAAGGAACCGAAATAACTCGGTATAAATTGGGTGACGCAGACGTTCACGTCTGCGTGCGTCAGCACAAGAGGCTAGTTATGCGTGAACAAACGATGAGCGGGCGATGGAAATTATCTTGCCGCTCCGCCAACCGCGTTCAATAGCAAATATTAGAATGTTAAGTTATGGCGTTTCGATGTAGAAAAAAATTTGTTGTATTTATAGTGTTGGTTGCGTATGTGATGTTTGCTATGCTAATCAGTGTCTTATCCTGTGGCAATACACAATGGAGCAAATGGATATATATATTTCAGGCTTATTACTGGCCGAAAAATGGCAGGATGAATTCAACTGGGGCAGAGGTTTTTATTGATCCGCCTGATGGATATACAGGATATTGGCGTACTTGGTGGCCTAATGGGCGGCTATGGTGGGAAGGAAATTTTATCAACGGAATTGCTTCTGGAAAACATCTTTATTGGTCGGAAGACGGTGGCTCTTGTGACACAATATTTATTAATAACAATGACGCTGTAGCCATAGAAGTTGAATCATATGCACAGGAGGAAAAAATGAAAAAGAACGCGTGTAGCGCAGCCAATGAGAAAGCAAAATAATGAGGAATACTTTACACCCATGTTTCTAATCCTCTGTTTCATCCAGACTTTCGTCGCGGCGCAGCCGCTGGCGCGGAAACTGGGCTTCGGCTGGCGCGAACTGGTGGTGCTGCTGTCGGTGCTGTTTGGCGCGACGCTGGTGTGTGTCACGGAATTGTTGAGCCAGTTTTCTTTCATTACCTCCGGAACGGTTTCATTTTTCTGGGGTGCGGTAGCTCTTGCCTGCATTTACCTCACCTTAAAAAGCATTGCCGCTAAAGACCCCTGGTTGCAGGCAAAACCGGAAAAGGAAACCTCGCGGTTCAACCAATTCCTGTTCTGGCTTGTCGTAATCTGCCTGCTGCCCAGCCTGTTTGTCGCGGTTTATTCCCCGCCCAACAACGGCGACGGTTTTGTCTATCATATCGCACGGGTGATGCACTGGGAGCAGAACTGCTCGGTGCGGCATTACCCCACTACCATCCTCCGCCAGATCCAACTGGGGCCGATGGCGGAGTTCGTGTTTCTGCATCTGCACCTGCTGGCGAACGGCGACCAGTGCGACAACCTGGTGCAGTGGGGCGCGATGCTGGGCAGCGTGATCTGCGCGTCGCTGGCGGCGGAAAAACTGGGCGCGGATCGGCGCGGGCAGTTGCTGGCGGCGCTGTTCGCCGTCACCATCCCGATGGGCATCCTGCAATCCTCCAGCACCCAGAACGATTACGTCGCCGCCTACTGGCTGCTGTGCACGGCATATTTCGTGCTGGCTTACGCGCGGGAGCCGGATGAAAACACTGGCTCGGTCGCGACGCGAAAAAATATCTATACATTCATGGCAGGCGCGGCGCTGGGGCTGGAACTGCTGACCAAGGGCACCGGTTTTATTTACTCGCCCGCGATCGTGCTCTGGGCATTATACACCAGGAAAATCCGGCTCCAGCGCGACTGGAAACGGTTGCTGGCGGTGGCGGCGCTGGTGGTAGCCCTGAATCTGGGTCACTGCTGGCGCAACACCGCGGCGTTCGGCATCCCCCTGGGCAGCCTCGATGGGAAGGGGCTAAGCGTGGCAACGGAAATTGGCGAACCTTCGCTGACTAACGAGATTCACACACCCAACGCGCTTATCTCCAACATGATCCGCAACCTTATAATCCACGGCCAGGAATCGTTCAATCTGAGCCTGCACCGCTACGTCATGGATTTCTATTTCTGGAGCCACGACCTGATCGGCATCCATCCGCTGGATCTGCGCACGACCTGGGGCTATTATTTCATCTACGGCTTTGACTGGAAAAAATGGCAGGAAGACAAGTCAGGCAACCCGCTGCACCTGATCCTGATTTTCGTCGCGCTTTGTTTTTTCCTCAGCAAGGGAAGGAAAAGCGAAAATCGCGAAGCGGCGGATTATTTCGGCTGTCTGCTGCTGGCGTTCATGCTGTTTTCGCTGCTGCTGAAGGTGCAGGTTTATCACGGGCGACTGCATCTGTCGCTGTTTGTCTTCGCCGCGCCGGTGGTGGGACTGTGCCTGGGCAGGATTGGGAAAGCGTGGATGCTGGCCTGCGTGGCGGCGCTGCTGGTGGCGCTGGCGGTGCCGGTGCATCTCTACAATAACAGACGTCCCCTGCTTGGCCCGGAAAGCATCCTGACCCATTCGCGGAAAGACAACTATTTCGCCGGAACCCAGATCGAATACGGGGTCTTCGACGAGCTGAAGCGGAAAGTTGCGGAGGAAAAACCGGAAAATATCGGCTTGTTCGTGCCGGTTTATGAGATGGAGTATATTTACTGGCTGTATCTGCCTAAAAACACCATCGGCTATAAGCGGATGCAGCACATCATGGTTGACAACCCCCTGGGAAAGCTGGAAAAAGTTCCGCCGTGGAACAACTTCTCCCCTGATATCGTCCTGGTGCTGGAACCGCCGGAGAAAAATGTCTCGCGCGTATTTAATGAAAAGCTTTACGATTTCGTCTGGAGCAGGGAATGGATTTCACTTTACAGGAAGTCCAAATCGGGCAAATCGGGACACCAGACAGGTGACAAGCCCTGACAGGTGACAGTTTTCGTCACCGAAAACCTGACAAATTTTGGCGGTTTCGGCTTTTTGAAAAGCTTTTAGCATCTGCAATAAACAGTCTTAATCCATTTACGGCAATGATTTAAAAGATTAAACCGGAATTGTCGGATGTTGGCACTGGCGTTGCATTAAGAAAAGCGTCGTGTTGGTAAAGGTTTGGGGTTTGGGAAGAGAGCCTGAATTTCAAATCATGGGAATTTTTCTGTTGGGAATTTTTTTGTAAAGGAGAAGGAAATGAAAAAGGCTTTTACGTTGATTGAGCTGATGATTGTGGTTGCGATTATCGCGATTATCGCGGCAATCGCTATTCCGAACCTGCTGGAAAGCCGTATGCAGGCCAACGAGTCCGCGGCGATTGGCGCCCTGAAGACCTATGCTTCCAACCAGAGCATCTATCAGAAGGCCAATTACTCCGGCGCGAACAACAACCAGGGCGGTGGCCCGAAGCGTTTTGCTTCCAGCTTCACCAACCTCGGCGGCACCGCTGCCCATAAGAACGCGGGCGGCACTCTGCTGGCTCTCATTCCGGATGTCTTCGCAACCGCTACTGTTGCCACTACTCCGTATCAGGGCTATTTCTTCACCAATGACGCCGCTGTCACCAACTTCGCGTTCGATTTCGGCCTCTACGCTGATCCCGCCATGTACGGCAAGAGCGGCATCAACAGCTTCCACATCGGCGGTCAGGGCGTCATTCTCCAGAAGGATCTGGCCACGGCCGGCAGCGGCGGCTCCCAGACCCTCGACAGCACCTGGGTTGTTCCCTAATTGCCACAATCATCTCTGTGCGCTTAACCGCGCATGAATCGAAAAGGCTGGCTTCTGCCAGCCTTTTTTTTGTTCGTTAAGAGGTGTATGAAAAGTCGGGTTGATGGCAGAGATATCGCATTAAACCTAATATCCGCAGTTGACGATACCTATCGCAAGGTGGAATCCATATAATCGCGGTCAGGTCATGGGGATGGAGTTGAGGCTAAGCCGTTGAAGGAGGTCACCTGATGGGTGAGGATGAATTCGCCTTTGAAACCTCTGCCGGCAAGGTCGTGGTCGAGACCACCGACGACGCCATGACGCCCTTCGGCGGCCTCGTCCCCTGGGCCGCCTTCCAGAAGAAATCCGGCTCTGCCAGGTAATTTTCCTTGGAGCACGGTCTTTCAATTCCGCGTTTATCTCCATTGTGCTCATGCTATTTCCGTTATCCGCTCGGACAACAACCGCATGCGGCGCTATGGCGCGGTGCCGGTTCCGGACGACTCCCGGGTAAAGGTGATTACAAAACCGCCGCCTTGGACGGATTCGCCGACAGCCGACACGGACTTCTTTTTTCCTCCGGGAATATCCACTTTCCCGCCGTCACTGTACTTGTATTCCCGCAGATCCTGGCTTCCCTGGAACCGGACCGTTGCGTGCGCCGGATCAATCCTTCCGGAAAACCGCAATCCATCCTTCGCACCGGGATTGGCCAGCTTCATCTTCATGGGATCGCATGAGATCACCATGGTGTTGGATGTAGCGCCTCGCGCCAGAGCATTGGGATTGTCAATCGTTTCCTTGATGGACTGGTCTATGGTCAGGTTCGTTATCTCCGTGCCGTCTTTGCTGAAGCTTCCCTTGATTGTCAACCGTCCGTTCATGCCCTTATACGAATAGGTCGCGGAAAAGCCGGTGGGCGTGATGGTAACGGGAATGACCTGTGATTCCAGAGCCAGTCCAAGGCTAAAATTCATTTGGCCTGACTTGTTTTGGTAAGACTCGCCCCAATCGTTCTTTACCGTCCGGCGGACGGCAATGTTGGCATCGCCCTGAATGCCGATAAACCCTTGGGCGAAGGGAATCGGGGCTTTGGCGGTCGGGGGAGTTTCCGTTGGCGCTTTTTGGGTGACGGAAAGGCTATAACTGGCCGAACGCGACGGATCGGTATTGACCAGGGCGATGGCGATGACATCCTGCGCCCTGATCCGGACGCTGGTCTTGCGGCGTTGTTCCCCGAAGACGACTGAGGGCGTTACGGCGTTAGCTTGCCGCTTCCCGTCGGCCAGCAGGTGGAGCGTTACCTGGTGATGGCCGCCGAGCGGGCCGTCGAGAGATAGCGTCAGGTCGCGTGCCACTTGTCCACCCTGCATTTCGGCGCGGAGGAGAAGCAGCTTGGCCCGGAGTCCGCCTTTGAGCGTGACTTTCAGGGGCGCGCAGGCGGTTTGCGCGGCGGGAAGCGTAATGTCTTCGGTTGCGGAAGTGGCAGGCATCAGCCCTCCGGCCAAAGCGGGAAGCGGGCTTTCCGGATGGAAATAGCCGTGCAGGACAAAATCCCGGAATGCGGAATTAAGCCCCGTCTTTCCTTTTGCTTTCAGATATTCGCTTATTGGGTAGGTGGCGTCGAACAGATTGTACCAATCCGCCGCCGCGACGGACTTCCAGAGGTCGTGAAGCGCCTTGCCTTTGTCGGGAGCGTCACCGACGACGGCATGGACGAAATGCGCGGTTTCATAGGGATGTTCCCCTTTGGTGTCGGTCAGCGCGGAACTGAAGTAAAGCGGCGAGAGCGGCTTGACGGGAGTTTTCAGACCCGTGACCACCACATCGGCGGCGTAATCCGCCGTGGCCTCGCACCACCAGTCCATGAATGTCATGCCGCCAAGATCCCAGTAATACTCGTTCTGGATGGCGTGAAACAGCTCGTGCGCCACGAGGCGGCGCAATTGGCTCGAGCCGGTGTTGGTGGTGCCGATCCGGATAATGCCGGTGGATTTGTCCCTGGCACCGGCAGTGGCATCGCCGAGGATTTTATCCCAGACGGAACCGTCAATTAGAACATTAAGGGGAGTGGCCGGAATCTTGAACCCGGCCTTCTCGTAGATGTCCAGCGCATGATTCAGATAACCGCCGGCGTCCCGCACGCATGTCGGCAGCGCCGGATCGGCCAGATACGGCGGCAGGCCGGAAGGATACAGCGCCGCCAGATCATTGGCGCTGGCGTAGATCATCTTGCTCTCGATTTCCTTGACATCGAGTTTATTGCGGGGTGCTGTAAAAAGATCCTTGTTATAGACGATTTCAAAGCGGCCAAGGGTTACCGAGTTGTAGCCCAGTTTACGCATGAACCATGCGTAGACCGTCAGATGGCGGGTTTCGCAGACGGCTTTCAGGGTAACCGGATCCAGCCGGAAGCGGATCTGCACCCATTGCCCCGCTTCTTCGCTCCAATAGGCGGCATAGAGCTGCCGGAGCAGGTCGGGGGAGGACTGGAGTCCGAGCTGCCGCAAATCGAATTCGAGGGTAAGCGGATCGGCGAACTGCCGCTGGGTGCCGACGGAAATGTCAAATGCCGCCACAGGCTCATAGGCGTGGTATGGCGGCGCGGGCGGATTGGCGACCTGGGAAATGTGTAGATCGGCGCGTTCACGGACAGCACCGGCCGGAACCTGGACGCGCACCCCCTGCGGTACGGCAAGTTCGACCGCCGCGGATTGCGGCGTGACGGAAACCCGGCCAAGCAGTTCGGGTTGCCCGGAGTATGTTTCCGTGGGAGATGAAACCGGATCGCGACGCGGCTCGGGACATCCATCCTCGGTGTCGGTGCATACGGAATGAAGAAAAACGCGCGTGTCCCACCAAAACTTCTGAACCATCTCCGGGCGCGACAGGTACAGCCCCGCTCCACCGACCCCAGCAAGCAATCCGGCGACAAGCAGCCCGCAGGTCAGCAAGCGGGACTTCTTCTTCGGCGACGGCAACGTCGGCAAAGAGCCGCCGCCCGCAGTAGCGCATGGCTGTTGGCTGGACGTAATCCCGGCAACCGCCGCTCCGCATTGGGCGCAAAATCGTTGTCCGTTCTGTAATTTGGAACCGCATTGCTGGCAGAATCCCATGAATTCCCCTTATCAAAAGGCGGCAGATTATCCGCCTGAAACCGGCTGGTCAAGATGCCGGTCGTTTTACCTGCAACACCGATGGAAGTCCCAGATGGCGGGCGAGGCGTTCCGTCACGTAATCTGCATGTGAGGCGCTGGGAAGACCCCGGACGATTCGCTTGCGTTCACCATTCGCATAGACGCCCATGACATCGAACGAATCGTGTCGGGCCGTCCCGATGAGATAAAAGGACCAATGGTGAGAATGAATTGCCACCAGACCGGCAGCGCAGATGGTGCGGTTTCCCGGCCAGGGAAACGGTCCGTTGCTAGCCTCCACCAGGCGGTTGCCGTCCCGAGTATTCCGCGTGCCGATGGTCGTGGTATTGAAAATCGCCGCAATACACCAATACAATCCGGCGAACAGAAAAGGACCGAATACCAATCCCAGCACGACGGCGACTTCGCCACGCGATGAACTGTCCGCAAAATCCAGTTTGGCCAGCAGCGCATATCCGAGCAGAAGAAGCAGGAAAAACACGACCCCCGCCACATAGCCCCCCATGAACCAGCGGTAGATAATCGACAACTGACCATCACGTTGAACGACAGTGATGCCTGTGGGGCTATCCGGGGATGATGACAGATGACTGTCTGGATTTTGCGGTGAGCCGAAGGAATTCTCCATGGGGCGATCTGCTCGCGCATCAGCATTATGGAACGGCGTGCCGCATGATCCGCAAAAGCGGGCATCCTTCTGGCGCGCAGAACCGCATTGACCGCAAAACTTTGGTATTGCCTCCATTCGCAAGTCTCCGTTCATCATGAAATACGTCAAATGCCGGTACTGTCAGCTTGAGCCTATGAAAAGAGGCCTGTGCTCAGTAATATGTTCGTATTCCCCTCAGCTGAATCTCCGATACCGTTCTGTCCGCACCCCCAAGCCGAATGCGATTGTTAAATTTCAGGGGGTGGGTATTAAACGGAGAATCTGAGAGTTCGAGAGGTTTTTCTCTGGGGTGCGATTAAAACCCTTGGGGTTTTGGTTGGTAACCCAGAAAGTTGTTCTCGAAACGGAGCTCCCCCGTTCGCGTAAATATAATCCGAACCGGTTGTCACGTCAAGCATTTACGTAAAAGCCCCGCGAGCGACGCTCATGGGGCTTTCCGTAATCGAAACCGACCGGCGAAATGCCATTCTCTCCATCAAATCCTGGCAACTTGCCGCACTGTCCGCATCAGCTCCTTGACCAAAGCCAGAGCCGGGCCGCTGGGTTGCCACCCCTTTCGCACGGCTAACGGGCTTCATTTCGCACCTTGTGTGTTACCGACTTGAGACGCTCTTTCCATGTGCTCATGCGCTTGCCCATGAGTCACTTTTCGCCTCTCGCACAAACCATTTTTGCGTTTTAGGCAAAAGCCACACCAGCATCAGCATGACCGTCACTTCGATGAGAAAAGCGTTGCGCCAGAAGAGATCCCGAAAAGCATGGTGCCGTGGCAATGGCGCATGTCGTGTTGCTAGAATTGATATCCATGGTCCACCCAGTACAGCCAGTCTTCGATGGCTTGCGCCGTCTCCTCCGAGGCCGTCACCGGCTGCAATTGCGAGAGCGGCGCGGAGATTTCCTTTTGCCGTTTCATCCGCACCTTGACCAGCATGTCGTGCTCGCATTCCTCCTCGGGCAGCAGCCCCAGCACCTCGACTTCGTTTCCCGTCTGAAGCGGGGATACGGGGCGTTCGCGAAAGCAGCGGCAGATCGTGGGTTCGCCGGAAGCGAGTTTCTCCTCCAGATAATAATACCAACCCATGGCACGCTCCTCTTCGCCGTAGGCGTCGACGACGATTTCATTGATAATTCTTTCTTCCCGCTCGGGCTCTTCCTTCGGACGTGATGGTCGTTTCATCGCGGCAGCCGATCGCCGGGGTGCCGGTTTTGCCTTTTCGGCTTTCCGCTTTTTTGATTTCTTCGCGCTAACGGAGTGCTTCGGAGACAGAACCTCATCGTCAAAACAGAAGTGTTTCTCGAAAAACGCTTCGGCTGCTTTCATGCCCTCTTCGGTCAGGATCACGGATTTCGCCTTGCTCTTCTGGTTACCGATCAGACCCTTCGCGTGCAGCCGATCCAGCGCGCCCCAGTCCAGACCTTTCCACGCGCGCCCGCCGCCGCAGGCGTTGAGATGCAGCAGCGCCAGCACTACTTCGTCCAGCTTGTCGCGATCATAGTCCATGTAACGATCCTCGGAATCGGTTTATATGACTAGCTGATTCGGCGTCGCCTTCCTGTCCCTGGTCGCCCTTGCCGAGTTCGTATCCGATCATTTTATACCCGTGACAGCGCCGGTCAAACATCTTCGCCAGCATCGGCACGTCGAGATCGGCATAGTCGTAAATGACGACTTCCCGCTTTGCGTGATGCAGGCGGTGCAACCGGCCGGCATATTGAGCGAGCGTGCCTTTCCAGGAGATCGGCAGCGCGAGAAAAAGCGTGTCCAGCCGCGCATCGTCAAAACCCTCGCCCAGGTAACGCCCCGTGGCAACGATCACCCGTTCGTCATTTTCAGGAATCGCGGCCAGGCGTTCCATAGTCGAATTTCGCTGTTTTGCACCCATACCCCCCTTGAGTACGATTACATTTTTAATGCGCTCCGCCAGCCGGGAGGCCAGAAATTCCAAGTGTCCCGTCCGCTCCGTCAAGACAACGGGCGAGCGCTTTCCCCTCACGGCCTTCAGAACGTCGTCCAGAATCATCTGGTTGCGTGCCTCGTCCGTTACGAGCGCGGCGTACAATTCATGCATCTCAATACGGTTCTTTTCAGCGAATACCGGAGGCAGACGGAATCCGGTGCGGCGTACAGCAACACGGTGTTCGAAAGGCCGCGCCTCTGCCTGTTGCTTATCGTCCACCCGGTGACGGATTGGGCCGCAGTTCATGAAGATGATCGGATGGTGGCCGTCCTTGCGGGTAACCGTGGCGGAGAGACCGGTGACGAACCTTGCCTTGCTTTGGCGCGCGACAATTTCGAAACTGCGGGCAGATAAATGATGGCATTCGTCCACGACGAGGTGCCCGTATCCGCCGACGAGATCGTTTGCGATTCCCTTGCGGCTCAGGCTCTGGATCACCGCCACGTCGATTCGTCCAGTCGGCTTCCGTTTTCCGCCGCCGATTTTTCCGATTTCTTTCGGCGGCAGACCGAGGAATACGCCGAGCCGTTCGACCCATTGATCGAGAAGTTGCCTGCGATGGACGAGAACCAGGGTATTCACGCCGCGCCTGGCGATGAGCCATGCGGCAACAACCGTTTTCCCGAAGGCGGTGGAAGCGGAGAGCACGCCGGTGTCGTGCGCCAGAAGATCGTCGGCCGCGCGCTGCTTTTCCGGTCGCAGAATCCCCTGGAATGCAAGTTCAACAGACGTTCCGGAAAAGCGTTCGTCGCGAATGTCGCAACCGATTTTGAGGAAGCGGAAAAGTTCGATCATCTCATCCAGGCATCCTCGCGGCAAACCGATGTGCTTCGTGAAATCCTCGGCACAGCCGATGATGCGCGGCTTATCGAATACCGGCAGACGTATAGCATGCGCTTTGTAAAACTCCGGGTTCTGAAATGCCGCGAGACGAAGGAATAGAAACGCTTGAAGAAAAGAATTGGCTATTTCCCGAAAGATAAGCTATTATATAGCCATGGAAAGGAGCGCTCGATATGAACTTGACCATGAAAACCTTCGAACGCATTCCGCTGCCCATCACCTCGTCATGGCTTTTGTCCTCCTGCATGGAGGCGAAGGGCAAGCAGGATTTATGGCTGCGGCAGAAGCCGGAAGTGATTGCTGCGCTGCGCGAACAGGCGATCATTCAAAGTGTGGAGTCATCCAACCGGATCGAAGGCGTAACCGTGGAGCGCGACCGGCTGCGCCCCATCATTGTCGGCAATTCCCGTCCGCGTGACCGTTCGGAAGAGGAACTGGTCGGTTACCGCAACGCCTTGCGGTGGATGTTTTCCGCAAAGCGCGCTATCCCCGTTACGCCGAAAACTATTCTGCGGCTGCATAGCCTTGCGCAGGGCGGACATTCCGGCGATGCCGGAAAATGGAAGGCGCGGGACAATGAGATCATCGAGCTTCTTCCCAACGGCGAACGGCGCATCCGCTTTACGCCAACACCGGCCAAACAAGTACCGAAGGCGATGGAAAAACTGTGCCGCGCTTACGGCGATCTCTGCGCGGAGGGACAGGTTCCGCCGCCGCTGCTCGCGGCAACGTTTGTTTTCGATTTTCTCTGCATCCATCCTTTCCGCGACGGCAACGGTCGCGTATCCCGACTACTAACGACGTTGCTATTGCAGGAACACGGTTTTCTGGTCGGACGCTTTCTCAGTATGGAACGCCTGATCGAAGAAAGCAAGGCAGACTATTACGATATTCTCGAAACGTGTTCGAATGGTTGGCATGAAAGCAAAAACGAGTTGCTGCCGTGGTGGAATTATTTCTTAAGCATTCTCCACCGGGCCTATCAGGAATTTTCCGAACGAGTGGAAAACGCCGAAGGCATGGGCAAGGCGGAACTTGTGCGCCAGACGATAACCCGACAAATCGGGCCATTCACGCTGGCCGATGTACACGCGGAGTGCCCGTCCGTCAGCAGCCAGTTGATTAAAAAAGTCCTTTCCGAATTGAAAAACTCAGGCGAAGTCAAACTTGCCGGGCATGGACGCGGTGCAAAATGGACGTTGAAGTAATCGACGTTTAAACGGGGGAAAAGACCATGCAACAGGTATTCGGCTATGTCCGGCGTTCCACCGACAAGCAGGAGGAGAGCCTTGCGCAACAGAGGTAACAACTCCTTCATTTCGCCGCTTCGCGCGGCTGGGCGCTGATCCGCATCTACGAGGACGACGCCATCAGCGGCAGCGACATGGAGCGCCCCGGCCTTGTCAAACTCATGGCCGATATTGAATCCGGCAAAAGCGTTGACGGCGTGCTCGTATGGGACAGGAACCGCCTCGCCCACCCGAAAGACCCGCTGGACGGGCTTCTTCTGGAGCGCCGCCTGATGGAACTTGGCAAGCGCGTGATCTACGCCGCCACCGGGCAGGAAGCCGACCGGTCTTTCGCAGGCGGCTTGCTTGGCTATGTCGAGCATTACCAGAACGGCGATTACTTACGCAAACTTTTCCGCGACACCATGCGCGGACTGGTCAGCCGGGTTAAAAAGGGCTGCTGGCCGGGCGGCTCCATTCCCTTCGGTTACGACCGCCTGATTCTGGACGCGGACAACAAGCCCCGCCGCATCGTCCGCGATCTTCCCGACAAAACGCAACTGATCCTTGACGCCAAATCAGGCGACGAAATCGAACGCCTGCCCGCCGGACGCCGCTACAGCAAGCAGGAGCATGAATTCTGCACCTTGACCCTCTCCACGCCTGACCGCGTCGAGGCGGTCAAGCGCATCTTCGCCGACTACGCCGCAGAACTGCCGATCCGGCGCATCCGCGAATGGTTACGCGACCAAGGATTCCGCACCGCGCGCGGCACCGTGATTGCCCCGTCCGCCATCCATGCGATTCTGGAAAATCCGTCCTATACCGGCGACTGCATCTACAACAAGCGCACTGAAAGCAAGTGGCACCGCTACCAAGAGGGGCAAAGCGTCGAGCGTGCCGACGAAGGGCTTGAACACCGCCCCGAAGAGGATTATATCGTCTGCGAAAACGCTTGGGCTTCCATTGTCGATAAAGACACCTTCGCCGCCGTGCAGAAGCTACGCCGCGAAAGCAAGGAAGCATGGGGCAAGGTGATCGGCAAGACAGTTCATTCCGAATATCTTCTTACCGGAATTTTTACCTGCGGCGTCTGCGGCGGGGCGATGGTCGGCTTCACCAGCCGCAGCGGCAAGGGCAACCGCACCCCGAAGCGCTATTACGTTTGCGTCACCCACCACAAGGGCGACCGCGACGCCTGCCCGCAGCGGTTCAGTGTTCCGGCGGAGACAGTGGAGCAAGGCCTGCTGGACATGATCCGGCAAGACCTGTCTTTTCTCCGCGACGACGCCACCTTGCACGAATACATCCGGGAAGAACTGGAAAAACTTTCCTGCGGCGACGACGGCAAGCGCAAGCGCCTGCAACAGCACATGGCCGAACTTGACCAGAAAATCGCCCATATCCGGGAGCATCTCTCCCGGCTTGACCCGGAGACGGCGGATAAACTCGGGCTGTACGATCAGGCGAAAGATTTTTCTTCGGAATTGAAGCGTGTCGAGGCGGAATTAGGCGAAGCCGGGCGGGAGGTGCCGCCGCTGTCCGGCATTGCGGATATCCGCGCCCGCGCCAATACCGCCTTGGAATCGCTCGCTGGAAAACGTACTGGAGGGTGCCACTATAGAGGAAAAGCGCGCGCTTCTCCGGAAATACATCATGGCCGTAAAGGCCGATCCTCACACACGTTCCGTGAAGGCCAGCCTTTGTACGGCCCTGTTTAATCATTTGGTAGCCCCAAAGCCATACAGTTAGAACAATATATCAATGCTGTGGCAGAGCTCGAACTGTCGATTGTGCGGATGATTACGGCGACGTGAAGTAACGTCGCAAATCAGCGGTGCGGTTTATGAGTGTGTAATTTAATTTGTGTAAATGGCATAGCTGGTCATAATTTCCTGTAGGGGGAAATAGAAAGGATTTAGCTATGGCATTTGATGAGAAGTTGATCGACGAGTTGTTGAAAAAATGCAAGAACCCAGAGGACGTCACCGGCGAGGGCGGGTTGTTATCGCAGTTGACCAAGGCCGTCCTGGAGCGCGCACTCCAAGGCGAGATGACACATCATCTGGGCTA
>JAGUZQ010000015.1 GCA_020060765.1 Planctomycetota bacterium
CATTCGTTCCATGGAAAGCCTCCGTATACGGGAAAAGTTGATACCCGTATATCGACGCTTTCCTCTGTGTGTCTTGAGCTTAATTGAGAACGCCCTCTAATTCGCATTGCTATGGAAACTCATGGTTTATTGTAACCAATCCGGTCATTCGCATTACGACTGAGCCTTCTTTCTCTGACCACGTGCAGAGCACGTGGATTTCTACTTCGCATTAAAAAAGCTGATACTGGGAAATGACGATAAATCCTTGACAAATAACATATTTGATTCACTGAGGCTATACAGATAACGACTTATGCGCCCGTAGCTCAGATGGATAGAGCATCGGTTTCCTAAACCGAAGGTCAGCAGTTCGAATCTGCTCGGGTGTACCATCAACAAAGGGACGCGGAAGCGTCTCCAGCATGCGGCCCGCGAGGATCCCCTCGCGGGCCTTTTTCTCGCCCGCGCTTTATCCTTATGCCGCAACAGGTTTTGAAGATTCGTGTCGCCGTGCCGTCGCCGCGCGGGCAAAGGTCGCCCCGCCCCGAAGCACCCCGCCAGCCACCCGCATTCGCCCCGTCTCGCGTCTCTGCCTCTGCCCCGACCCGCCAACGGAGCTGGGTATCAATTGGTCGGGTATCATTTGATAAGTGCAGCGATGGCAGCCGGTTACGATGCTCGGGGAGAGTGAAGAAAGTTCTTCCGGCCTTAAATCGCCTTTGCATACCAATATTTTTGAGGAAAATGGCCCTCACGAGAACCCAGGATTTCGCTCTTAAAAAAACCTCTTTCGGTCGCCACAAGCAAGCGGTGGAGATCGAGACAAGGAAGTCTGACCGAGAACAAATAGGAAAACGTTAACGGCAGCCAATCGCCTTCGCGCCGCCTGACCAACCGTAAGTCGTCCGAATTGCCAAGCCACCCACCCTAAATGCAAAGCGCGGCGATGCTTGCGGCAAAACTTACGCATCCTCGTCGGGTCGCCGGAAGTGGCAGGCGAAGCGCATTTTCGCTTGCGGTTGAAACGGAAATCGGCGATACTTGAGATAAGGTATATCGATTCAGATTTATACTATGATAAATTGAGGGGTACTATGCCACGACTGACCGAACAGGAACGGCAGGAGATTGTCCGCTTTCTTGAGGCGGACAAGCCGCTACCGGAAAAATATCGTTTCCTGCTATTTGAAGACAAGCGGGAGGTAGAACTGGTCTGGAACGGAAAGACCGGCGAGGTCTGCAATATCGTGTTGCCGTTTCAAGTGATCGAACAGGTGGACGAGCCGCGCGCGGAGGTTTCGGCGGACAAGGTCATGCAAAGTTCATTGTTCGACATGCGCGGGCGGCAACTCAAGGGATGGACGAACAAGCTGATCTGGGGCGACAATAAGCTGATTCTCTCCAGCCTCAAGAACGGGCCGATGCGGGAGGAGATCGAGAAGCAGGGCGGCTTGAAGCTAATTTACATCGATCCGCCGTTCGACGTGGGCGCGGATTTCAGCATGGATATCGAGATCGGCGACGAGACCTTTACCAAGAAACCGAACATCCTTGAGGAAATCGCCTACCGGGACACTTGGGGCAAAGGGGCTGATTCGTTCATTGCCATGATCTATGAACGGCTGGTGCTGATGCGGGATTTGCTGGCAGAGGACGGCAGTATCTATGTGCATTGTGATTGGCGCGTGAATTCTCTTATGAGACTTGTTCTTGATGAGATATTTGGAGCAAATCACTTTATCAATCAAATTTGCTGGAGGCGCACCACCGCACACGGTGATGCAAAACAAGGCGCTAAACGGTTTGATATAATTGATGACACCATCCTGTTTATTGCAAAAAACAATAACTCTAAAATTTGGAATACTCAATATGTTCCTTTCTCGGACGAACAAATTGAGCAACAGTATAATAAGACGGATGAAGATGGGCGTAAGTATAGACTTGTTACTCCTACGGCTGCAAAACCCGGAGGCGATACTTCATATGAATGGAAAGGTGTAACACCACCTAAAGGGCGCTATTGGGCATATACAAGAGAGAAAATGGCGGCATTTGATAAGGAGAATAAACTATATTATTCCAGTACCGGGCAACCTTACATAAAATATTACCTTGATGACCGCCCCGGTGTTGCTGCCGCGACTATTTGGTTTGATATGTTGCTTGCCCCAACCTCATTAGAGCGTGTGGATTATCCCACCCAAAAACCAGAAGCCTTGCTTGAACGCATAATAAATGCCTCATCAAACGAGGGTGACCTTATCGCCGATTTCTTCTGCGGCTCCGGTACTACGGCGGCGGTGGCGGAAAAGCTGGGGCGCAAGTGGATTTGCACCGACCTCGGCAAATTCGCCGTCCATACCACCCGCAAGCGCCTGATCGGCGTTCAGCGTTCGCTCAAGGCCGAAGGCAAGGATTACCGCGCCTTTGAAATCCTCAACCTCGGCAAGTACGAGCGCCAGCATTACATCGGCGTCAATCCCGACCTCCGCGAAGAGCAGAAGCAGCAGCAACTCGCCCAAAAGGAAACAGCCTTTGTCGAGTTGATCCTGAAAGCCTATCGCGCGGAAAAGACGGACGGTTTTACCACCTTCCACGGCAAGCGCGCCGGGCGGCTGGTTGCGGTGGGGCCGGTCAATCTTCCGGTTACGCGCCTGTTTGTCGAGGAAATCATTCTCGAATGCCGCAAGAAACACGTGACCAAGGTGGATATCCTCGGCTTCGAATTCGAGATGGGGCTGTTCCCGAACGTGCTGGACGAGGCGCGAGGCAAAGGGATCGACATTGCGCCCAAGTACATTCCCGCCGAAGTGTTCGACAAACGTGCGGTCGAAAAGAACCAAGTCGTGTTCCACGACGTGGCCGCTATCGAAATCAAGCCGCTGGTGAAGGAAGGCAAGAAGGGCAAGCCCGGCACCGTGGCGGTGAAACTGACCGACTTCTCCGTATTCTATTCGCAGGACTCCATCAAGCACGCCGAAGAAACCCTGAAAAACAAGGGTAGCCGGATCGTGGTGGATAAAGGCAAGATCGTCAAGGTCAGCAAGGACGCCAAGGGGATCGTCAAGCGCGAGGTCCTGACCCGCGAATGGACGGACTGGATCGATTATTGGGCGGTGGACTTCAACTACGAAAGCAAGCGCGAGATTATCCGCGTAACGAATCCGGAGTCCGGCGAGTGGGAAGAACAATGGACTGGCGATTACGTCTTTGAAAACGAGTGGCAATCCTTCCGCACGAAAAAAGACCGTTCGCTGGAATTGCAGAGCGTCGCGCATGAATGCTTGCAGGGACGCCGCAAGATCGCCGTCAAGGTGGTGGACATCTTCGGCAACGACACCATGACGATCGTGGAGGTGAAAATCTAATGGCGCAATCCGATATACTCGTTGATCTGCTGAAAAGCGTTTCGAACAGCGATCAATTGGCGTTTCGTAAGGCCGCAGAAACGCTTATTCAGGAAGAAAAGGCGAAGGGGCATCGCGTTCTTGCCGAACGCTTGTCCAAGTTTTTGCAGCCTGGCCAGCCGACGACAGGGCGGGGATTTATGCAAAAGCCAAATGGGAATAACGGGCAGCATAAAGAATTCATATATGAGATTACGCCGGAGCGGTCTTTGGAAAGTCTGGTGTTGCCTGCAAAGATTCACGATCAAATCAAAGAGGTAGTGGAGGAGCAGCACCGTTCGGAGTTGCTTCATTCACATAACTTGCGCGCGCGCAACCGACTTTTGTTTGCCGGAGCGCCGGGAAATGGCAAAACGTCGCTTGCGGAAGCATTGGCGTCCGAGTTGATGTATCCATTGCTTGTCGTGCGTTATGAAACCATGATCGGCAGTTACCTTGGCGAAACCTCCAGCCGATTGAAATATTTGCTGGACTATGCAAGGACGCAGCGTTGCGTACTTTTCTTCGATGAGTTCGAAACGCTCGGAAAAGAACGCGGCGATACGCACGAAACCGGGGAAATTAAGCGGGTGGTAAGTTCGCTTCTTTTGCAGATTGACGGTATGCCGGATTATGTCGTGGTCGTCGCGGCAAGCAATCATCCGGAATTATTGGACAGGGCGGTATGGCGGCGGTTTCAGGTGCGGGTGGAATTGCCCCAACCAACCCGGCAGCAGCTGACACAATTCATAGAATCACTTGCAAAAAGATGTCAGATAAATTTCGGGTATGCGCCTGAAACGCTCGCAAAGCATATGCTGGGGGCGAATTTTGCGGAAGTGGAGGAGTTTTGCCTTGGAGTGGTACGGCGGGCGGTGCTTGACCATAAAACCGAAAACGCACAAGACGTTACCAAGTTGAAATTGGAGCAATGGCGGAATAGATTGAATCCGGTCAATGGCAGTCAATCCAAGGAATAATTATTATGGCGGACTATCTTCCTCTTCTGGTTTTCCCGCAAGCGCGCAAAATCGATCCTCCGGATGGAAGAGGGTTCGGTTCGCCTCCGCCGCATTTGCCAGCTCACGGCAGGCAAGTTGAGCGCTTGACGATTCAGTTTGATGAGTTGGAGCAAGATTTTTCAAAATACAAAGCCAGCATCAGCGATGTTGCATCAGGTCTTGAACCTGAGACTGTGCTTGTCATCGAGATCGCGGGAAAGGTAGAAGATTTCAAAAATGCCGTCGATTCTTCCGATGGTCTTGAATGGCTTGGCGAGTGGGATATTGACGATTTAGAACCGGATGAAGATTTTTACGAAAGCCCAAAAATCGGAGTAGACTTTTTCAAAAATAAATTACCGGGAATTACTAAAAGAGAGCAATCGAAAGAACTAAGGGAAATTCTAGCGGAATCCGGTTTTATTGACCAAGAGGGAGATAAAATAGCCGATGATCTCCCCATATTAGCTTTGCCCGAACATCTGTCGCATATTAACCGAAATGATATTATCCGCGCTATTGATGATGCGCGAAAATCCAAACGCCTCGGCGGAAGAATGTTTTTGTCGTTTGCCAACGAACAGGGCATGAAAGAGCTTCTTGCCTTGTGGAAAAAATGGGAGTCACGCCAAGGGTTACCTTATGGAAAAACAAAGTGGCGTGATGTATTTACACAAACACGAAAAATTCGCCGTTGGGGTATAGAAGAAACTTTACGCGAAACCGGCATGATTGATCGCTGGCGTGATCTACTCGAACCTATCGTGCCCGATCAGATGATCCACTTTCAGATTGAATTGTTTTATCGGCGTAATTCGGATAAACGCAGAGCAAACGAAGTTGCGATTCAGTCACTGCTTGGTGAATTAGACGGTAGGATTCTCGGGCAGTTTATTGATATGGGGAAAATCGCATTTCATGCTGTAAAGGCTGAACTTCCTGCTGAAAAGATACGCTATTTGCTATCTGCAATAAATCCCGACAATTCAGAAGTCGATATCCACCTTTTTAAATTTCCAAACGTGATGTATTTCCGTCCGACCGGACAAAGCATTGCGATTGGCAGCAAAGAAGAAGGCGACGCCGCTGATATTTCAGAAGGGCAGGCGGAATTGCCGCCAGTCGTGGGGATTCTCGATGGCGTTCCCAGTATTCAGCATGCCGCATTGAAAAATCGGCTGCTGTTTGATGATCCTGATAACCTATCATCCGAGTATCAGCCGGGAGAAAGAAAACACGGAACCAGTATGGCCTCCTTGGTTGTGCATGGGGAAATTGTGGACGGTCAATCTACTCCACTGAAGCGGCTGGTTTACCATCTCCCGGTGATGCAGCCTAATTCGCAAGCGCGCAGTTTTGGAAAGATTGATGAGCATTTCCCAGATGATACTTTTGCCGAAGATAGGATTGAACGTGCAGTCAGGCGTATATTTGAGGGCGAAGGCACAACGCCAGCCCAAGCGCCAACGGTGAAAATTATCAACATGTCCTTGGGCGATCCTGAACGCCCGTTTATTCATACTCCCAGCCCTTGGGCAAGATTGCTGGATTGGTTGTCGTTTAAATACAAAGTCTTATTCTGCGTAAGCGCGGGTAACTACCGTGATGGTGTTGATGTCGAAATGGCACGCGATGAATTTGAGGCTCTTTCTGATGATAAAAAGGTGACCCATATTTTGAAGTGTATTGACGGCAATTTGGCAAGTCGTCGATTGTTGTCACCTGCCGAATCTATGAATTCTCTTACTATCGGTGCGCTGCATACGGATGAGTCTGGCGATTTTTCCTTTGATAATCGTATCGATTTACTCCCAAACAACAGCATCGTCAGCCTTATTTCACGGGTTGGGCATGGATTTAGACGCTCAATCAAGCCGGAAATATTACTTCCCGGTGGACGGCAACTATATAGTGATACTCCAAATGGGAGTATCTACAAATTGCATGAAGCATTAAAGGCTCCGGGGCAAAAGGTAGCTACCGATAGTTCACAACAAGGGGAATTCTCAAAATGCGTTTACACGCGGGGGACAAGCAACTCCACAGCGTTGGCGACAAGAGGTTGCGCAAGGATTTATGAAGTACTGGCGCAATTGCAGGAAGAGCACGAAGAACAAATTCCTGATGAACTGATGGCCGTCCTCATAAAAGCATTGCTTGTGCATGGCGCAAGCCATAACGATGATGCGGTCAATGTTCTCAAAGAATCCTTAAAAAACAAAAAGAACTCTCGCCATATCCGAGAGGTGATCGCGCGTTACATTGGTTATGGCGCCGTAAATGTTGATCGGGTTTTAGCTTGCACCGCTCAGCGAGCCACCGTAATCGGATGCGGTGAGATAGAAGAAAACCAAGTTCACGAATACTTTTTCCCATTGCCTGCTGGCCTTTCCGGTAGGGATGATTTGCGGCGTATGACCGTTACTCTTGCATGGTTCAGCCCAATCAATCCGGATCACCGTAATCTCCGCGAAGCAAAGCTAAAATTGTACTCACCGACTAAATGGGGCGAGACGGATTTGTATTTGAGCAGAAAAGATACCGATGACGATCAAGTGTTGCGTGGCACGGTGCAACACGAAGTTCTTGAAGGGAAAGCCACGATATCTGAATTTGAAGAAGATGGTCATGTCTTGTTGCATGTAACATGTAATGCCGACGCTACAACAAAACTTGATCAGGCGATCCCTTATGGATTGGCCGTTACGCTTGAAGTAGGCGAAAATGTTGACATTCCGATTTATGAACAAATTAAGGCAAGAATCCAGCCTCAAGTGGCTGTTGGCGCTCCAGCAAGGGATAGATAATGGCTTTGCATACCGACTTTTCAAATTCTCCATATGAAGTTCTTGATCCGGCGGTGCGTTGGTTCCCGGCGGATGAAGCATTGCGTGATTCGTCAATGGAAAAGCTGATGCCGCCATTGGTGGCGCAACTACGCAAAAAGGTAAAGGAATTCCGCGATGGAGGCTACGTAGGGGCGGCAGATGTAAGCAAAAGCCTGCTCAACTGGTGGTTCAATGTTCCTCATTTGCAGGAACAGGCCGATGGTACGACAGCCGAATTTGAATATTATTTCGCCCAGCGGGAAGCGCTGGAAACCATCGTTTACCTTTGCGATGTCGTTGGCATAAAAGATAAATACGATCTAATGCGTTTTGATAGTTCAGGCGCGGTTTCCGCCAATATGTTCGATGAAACATGGCGGCGCTTGGTCATAAAAATGGCTACCGGCAGCGGGAAAACCAAGGTAATGAGCCTTGCCATTGCTTGGAGTTATTTTCACCGCCTGTATGAACCGGATTCTATGCTGTCGCGCAATTTCCTTCTTATCACCCCCAATATTATCGTGCTGGATCGAATATATCACGATTTTCAAGGGCTACGTATTTTCTTTGAAGACCCGGTGTTGCCTGATAATGGATATGAAGGGCGTAATTGGCGCGATGATTTTCAGTTGACATTGCATAAGCAAGATGAAGTGCGCGTAACAAATTCTGCGGGCAATATATTTCTGACTAACATTCATCGCGTTTATTCAGGAAATGATATCCCGCCTTCTCCCGAAGATGAAAACACCATGGATTATTTCCTTGGAAAACGCCCTACAGGCGCAACTACTGATTCAAAAGTAGACTTGGGAATGATCGTTCGGGATATCGACGAGCTAATGATTCTTAACGACGAGGCACACCATATTCATGACAAGGATTTGGCTTGGTTCAAGTCGATTGAAGATATTCATAACCGATTGCTGCATAAAGGCGGCGAACTTGCGCTGCAATTGGATGTGACCGCGACCCCAAAGCACAATAATGGGGCGATCTTCGTTCAGACAGTGGCGGACTATCCATTGGTAGAGGCTATTTGGCAAAACGTTGTCAAGCATCCTGTTCTTCCTGATGCACCCAGCCGGGCAAAACTATCGGAAAAGCAAAGCTCCAAATACACGGAAAAATACGCTGATTACATTGATTTGGGCGTAATAGAATGGCGCAAGGCATACGAGGAACATGAGAAGGTTGGCAAGAAGGCTATTCTATTTGTAATGACAGACGATACTCGTAATTGCGACGATGTGGCGGAATATTTGGAAAATCGCTACCCGGATTTGAAGAACGCGGTTCTGATTATTCACACCAAAAATAATGGTGAAATTTCCGAAGCGGTGTCGGGCAAGGCAAAAGAGGAGTTGGAGATTCTCCGCAAACAAGCCAATGAGATTGATCTGGCAAGCAGTCCATATAAGGCAATCGTGTCAGTTCTTGTTTTGAAGGAAGGCTGGGACGTTAAAAACGTCACTACAATCGTAGGGCTACGAGCCTATTCAGCTAAAAGCAATATATTGCCAGAACAGACGCTGGGGCGCGGATTGCGGAAAATGTACCCCGGTGGACTTGAAGAATATGTCAGTGTTATTGGCACTAACGCTTTCATGGAATTCGTCGAGTCAATCCAAGCCGAAGGCGTGGAACTTGAACATAAGCCAATGGGCAGTGGAACACAGCCAAAAACGCCTCTGGTAGTGGAAATAGACTATGAGAATGTTAATAAGGATATCAGCGTATTGGATATCGAAATTCCAATCATGACGCCGCGAGTTTATCGGGAATATAAGAACCTTGCCGACTTAAATATTCAAGAACTGGCGTTTCTACCGGTAATGTATCGCTATTTCAGCGAAGAGGAGCAGCGGGAAATTGTTTTCAAAGATATCACCACTGGCGACATTACGCATACAACGATATTGGACAGCGCGGGCTTGGTTGATTACCGCAGCGTAATTGGGTATTTCGCGCAAACCATTATGAAGGAATTGCGGCTATTCAGCAGTTATGACGTGCTATACGCCAAGGTTAAGGCATTCGTGCAGGATTGCCTGTTTGGGCAGCCGGTGGAACTGGAAAATGCCAATACCCTGCGGAACCTGTCCGAACTTGCCGCCACGAAAACCGTGATCGAAACGATAAAAAAAGCTATCAATGAACTTACAGTGCGTGATAAAGGTGACGCAGAAATACGTGATACAATCAAGTTGCGGAACACTCGTCCATTTGTTGTTCAAGAGCAAGGATACTTGATACCGAAGAAATCGGTATTTAACCGAATAATCGGCGACAGCGGATTTGAATTAGAATTCGCGGGATTCCTAGAGAACTGCCCGGATATTATATCCTACGCAAAGAACTATTTGGCGGTTCATTTCAAACTCGACTATGTCAATGCGGATGGGGATATTTCCAATTATTATCCAGACTTTTTTGTAAAGTTATCTGAAAAGCAAATCATAGTTGTCGAAACAAAGGGGCAGGAAGACTTGGATGTCCCGCTAAAGCTGTTACGGCTAAAACAATGGTGTGAAGATATCAATAAGCTGCAAAGAGACGTAGCCTATGATTTCATTTTTGTGGATGAAGAAGGATTCCATAAATACCAGCCGAATAACTTCCGCCAATTAACAGACGCATTTAAAAAATATAAAGAATCGCTTGGTTGTTGAATCAAACCTTGATGCGCGCATGATGCCGCCCTTGCCGTCAACGACTATTCGGCGGAACATGCGTTTCGCGGAAATGCGGAAAGAATTGCGGCAACTATCGTTATGCGGATTTCGCAACGGTCGGAGGGGAGTCGCTACGCCTGCGAGGATTCGCGCTCCTGATCTTCCCACAGGAGGGGCAGTTCGTGGCGGGCCTTGTACAGGGTAAGGCCCTTGGGGTCGTTGCCCGCGAGGGCGTCCTCGACGATGCGGGGCGAGAGCAGGGTCAGGCGGATGTTGCGGCTGACGAGGGCGGGATCGAAGCCAAGGATGCGGGCGAGTTCCAGCGCGTTTTCGGCCTTGCCCCTGTCGATCATCTCCTGCCAGCGGAAGCCCCGCGCGAGGTTCTGTACGAGGGGGGAATAGCCGGGATCCTCGTTTTTTACGGATTCGGGCAGGATAATCTCGTGGTGTCCGCAATGGCGGACGGCGAAGCGGATCTTGACGACAATGCGCACGGCTTCCCCGCCGGGAAGCGTGGTCACCTCGACCGGGCAATCCTTGGCGGGGGTGACGTTGCCCGTGCGGTAGCGGCGCGTCGGGCGGGGCGAGTTCTCGGCCACGAGTTCGGCGGCAAGGTCGGCGAAGCCCTCGGTGCGAACGTGGATTTCCAGTTCCTCGGGCCGCACGATAGCCTTGACGAGGAGGAGTTGCGCGATCCGCGCCCGCTCGGCCGAGAACAGGCTGTCCCACACGCCGTCCAGTTCGGTGAGGTTCCGGACGAGGGCGACTTCGTCCAAGGGGCGTTCGTCGCCAACGGCGGAGAGGATCCGCTCGATCAGTTCGGGTTGGCGGAAAACGGCGCGGAGCTGGTCGATGACCGCCTTTTCGATGGTGCCAGCGGGAACCGAGCGCACCGGGCAGGGATCGTCCGGTTCCTTGCGGGAGCGGACGCACTGGTAATAGAAATAGCGCCGCCCGTTCTTCATCGAATAGTCGGAGGTCATGCTGCGGCCGCAATAGCCGCACTTGAGGACGCCCCTCAGCAGCGTCGGGCTTTTCCGCTTGAGGCGGGTATGCGCCACGGTGCGGACGGCAAGCGCTTCGTGGGCGCGGTCCCACTGCTCGCGGGTGACGATCGCTTCCTGCTCGCCCTTATACACCTTGTCGAGGTGGGGCATGTCGCCGACGTACTTGCGGTTATGGAGAACGTTATAAATGGCATTGGCCTGGAGCGGCTTCCCTTTGTGCGGGGTGCCTTTCTTGGTGATCCAGTCCTTGGTGGTCTTGCCTTCCTCTCGAAGCCGCCGCGCCACCTCGGCGGCGGAGCCGACTTCGAGAAAGCGGGTGAAGATCTCCCGCACCAGTTCGGCTTCCTTGGGGTTGATCACGAGCTTGCCGCCGACGATGTCGTAGCCGAGCGGCGGGACGCCGCCGCAATTCTTGCCGCGCTTCTTGGCCATGGCGATCTTGTCGCGGATGCGCTCCTGGATTATGTCGCGCTCGTATTGAGCGAAGGAGAAGAGGATGTTCAGGATGAGCCGCCCCATGGGCGTTCCCGAATTGAACTGCTGGGTAACCGAGACCAGGGCGACGTTGTGCTTTTCGAGGATGGCCATGAGCCGGGCGAAGTCGAGCAGCGAGCGGCTGACGCGGTCGATCTTGTAACAGACGAGCACGTCCACCTTGCCGTCCTCAATATGGCGCATCAGCCGTTGCAGGGCCGGGCGCTCCATGCTGCCGCCCGAAAAGCCCCCGTCGTCGTAGCGTTCGGGCAGCAGCATCCAGCCTTCGTGCTGCTGGCTGGCGATATAGTTTTCTCCCGCCTCGCGCTGGGCGTCGAGGGAGTTGAATTCCTGCTCGAGCCCTTCTTCGGTACTCTTGCGGGTATAGACGGCGCAATGCAGGATCTTCTTTTCCGGTCGTCCGTCGCCAATCATTTCTTTCCCCTTCCGCTCTTCACGCCGAAGAAACGCAGCCCGCTCTGATGCGTGCCCGAGATGGCCTTGGCGGCGGCGGTCAGGGACGGGAAGGGCTTGCCGTCCCACGTGAAGCCGTCCTCGGTAGCGACCACTTCGTAGGTCTTGTTGCGGAATTCCCGCACGAAGCGGGTGCCGGGCAGAAACTCCGGGCCTTTGCTCTGTTCCCGTCTCTCCGTTTCGTCGGCGATATCGCGCAGTTTCTCCCGCGCCTGCAGCGAAAGCCCGCCGAAGGCCAGTTCCTGAATGCGATAGGCCAGCTTGGCTACGAGCTGGCGCCTGTTGCACGGGATGTCCTGCGCCGCGGCCTTCTTTCCGCGCTTCTCGCTTGGTTCCGCGATGCCGTACAGGCTGCGGTATTTCTCCTGCAACTCCCGGATATCCATTTCCTGCAAGGCCATGACCTGTTGCGCGATCGATTGGCTCATTCCGTCTCCTCCGTTTCAAGGTTCGGGACAGGCAAACCGGTCTCCAGGCCGGTTTGCGCACCCGTCTCCGGCAATGAGCGCTCCGGGGAGCGGGCGGGCAAGTCGTTTTTTGATGCGTTCCAGCGGCGGACAAGCGCCCGCGCCACAATGCGGGACACCTCGTCGAGGCGTTCAAGAGGCGTCATCTTTTCCGGCGGAAAGGCCATGGCCATTTGTTTCTCCCTTCATGCAAAATCCGTATCATCCCGCGCCGTTACCGTGCGGCGCACGTGAAGGAAACGGTGCTCTCCGTCCTTTGCCCGGTCAACTCCGCGTTTGCTGGCCAGCAATTTTCTGGCAACCGGGCGGGCAGCATGCTGGTTCGAGGGATGGCACGGAAGAAACGACAGTATTCTTACGGCGCACCATCTCCCACAGAAGGAGAAATGGCCGGGCAGGCGGCCAGAGAAACCGGAATTGGCAGCGATATTTCCGGATGCCGTTGCCATTGGCCGGGGTTTGGCCGGAACTTGGCCAGCAGGCCGACGCGATTGGCCACCCGCCCGGCACCGAACAAGAATCATGCATCTCGTGTATCGCTCCCTCGCGCCGCGATACGAAAAATTTCCCACACCTTTCGATATAATTCCGATTTTTCTGAAATGACCGTCATTTTTACGGTAATACACTATGTATCGGACATAATTGCTTCATGCGCAGGAAACGTGTTTCATCGAAAGGAGGCCGTCCACATGCGGGACGAGGCTGGCCGGGACCGGTGCCGCGAGACGGAGGAGCACCGGCGGCTGCAAACATTACTGAGCCTGTATTTCCAGGGACAGGTCTGGGTGGCGGACTGGTGCCGGGAAACCTCCCGGAATGCGTCGCCGCCGGGAGAGATTCCCGGCTTCATCATTCACGGGACGGAACTGGACGATATGACGCTGGACCGGGAGGACCTGCTGGCGCGCATGATGGCGGGCGAAACGGAAAATCCCTGGGTGCGAAGCGCCCAGGCCTACGACTACCGGCGGCCAGACGGAACCGTCGCCACCGCTTCGCCCGGAATCGCGATTGACGGAGTGCGGGTCGAGCGCCTGCGGATCAAGCCCCATCCCCGGTTTCTTCCCTACATGCCCTTTATCCGGATTCTTCAGGATGCCTGCGTCTCCTTCGGGCGGAATTACCGCTCTATCCTCTTCCAATACCGCGGCTGCCTGTGCGAGGATCCGCTACGGTTGGTGTGGCTTTTTCGCACCTTCGAACCCGAGCAGTGCGTGATACTCCAGGCGTTACGGGAGTGGTATGCCTGCGCGTGCGGTTGCGTGGAAAAATGGGTTCCGACCGGAATGCAAACGATCGACGCCGAGCCGGACCCGCCGCCGATCAAACCTGCCGAACCGCTGTCTCCCGGCTTCGCCGACCTGTCCGCCCCCTTCGCACACGACTTCCTCGATCTCGGCGTCACCGATCCGCGCATCCTCTGCCTGAAGCTCACCCGCCACAAGATGGCCGAATTCCTGCACTGTTCGGACCGGACGCTCAGGCGCTGGGAGTCAATCGGTGAAGCGCCGGGCGGACTGCCGTGGCCGCGTCCCGAGAGGGTCGGCGGCAATGTCACGCTGTACGACGTAGCCCGGTATTGGAAAACCATTCGGGAACTCCTGCCGCGCCACCGCTGCCGCGAAACCGATCTGCAACTCCGCGACGAAATCCTCGCCGACAAATATGCGTTGAACGGATAGCCGTTTCATTCCGCTAATCCGGTCTTCTCCTCTCGTGGCCTGCCGACAGGCCATTTTTCGTAAATAGAAGGGGCTGTTGTTTCGCGGTGCCATCCGCACTGTCCACATTCCGCCTATCTCGCCATCCTTTGCGCGTTATTCGCCCACATTCCGGACAAAAACGGCTTACCTCCGGCCATTTCTGCGGCCAACTCGTGGCCACGGTGGCCACATGCCTGGCCATCACCCGGCCAATCCCCGGCCATTTTCAATCGCATTCGGAAAAATTTGGCCAAATGACGTTTTTTTGGCCGCCTGCCCGGCCATTTCCCAAGTTCTCCGGAGGCGCGGCTGACGGAGCCCCGCCCGCGAAACTATCCGCACGGAGAATCGCCATGCAGAATATCCCCGCCTGCGTCATCCGCGAACCCGCCGCTGTCTATCACGCAAAGGCGAAGAACTTTCTCTCCAGCCACCGCCTCGCGGATTTCCGCAAGAGCCCTCTGCTCTACCACCGCAAACAGGACGGGCTCATCGCCGAGTCCGACTCGCCCGCTTACCTTGAAGGACGGGCCGGGCACTGCCTGATTCTCGAAGGCCGCGCCGCCTACGCGGCCGCTTTCGTCACCGACGCCGACGCCCCGGTCAATCCCCGCACCGGTAAATCCTACGGGCCGACCAGCGACAAGTACCGCGAATGGGTCGCCTGCCAGCAGGCGGAAGTCGTCACCGCCGAGATGTCCGCCCGCATCGAGGCCATGCACGCCTCGGTCAAGTCCCACGAAATCGCCTCCCGCCTTCTCGCCTCCGGCATGGCCGAAGGGGTCATCCGCGCCGAGTATTGCGGCGTTCCCTGCCAGATCCGCATGGATTTCCTCCATCCCGCCGAAGGGCTGGTGGACCTGAAGACCTGCGACGACCTGACCTGGTTCGAGCATGACGCCGTCCGCTACGGCTATCCCCACCAGCTTGCGTTCTACCGCGCCGTCTTCATGGCGGCGACGGGTGAGGAGCCGCCCGTTTACCTCATCGCGGTGGAGAAGAAGGAGCCCTACCGCGCCGGCGTCTGGCGCATGGGCGAGGAGGTGCTGGCGATTGCCCGGCGTGAGAACGAACAGGCCGCCGAGCGCCTGAAGCACTGCCGCGAGACCGGGGTCTGGCCTTCCGGCTACGAGGAACTGCGCGTCTTCGACCGCCTCTGACCCGTCTCCCTGGTCCGGTGCGGCTTCCTCCTTCGGCCGCCCGGCCTCGCGCGCGTCACCGCGCCGGATCGGGGTTTTCTTCTACATCGGTCGGCGTGTCGCCGCCACGGATACAGGAAAGGATTTCGTATGGAACTGCTGAAGCAAATCACGAAAGGCAGGCAGCCCAAACCCCGGCGCATGCTGGTGTACGGCACCCACGGCATCGGGAAGAGCACCTTCGGCGCTTGCGCGCCGGATTCGGTCTTCATCCAGACCGAGGACGGCCTTGGAGAGATCGACTGCGCGCGCTTCCCGCTCGCCACCGATCTCGATCACGTGTTCCAGGCGCTGGACGAACTCCGCGCCGCCGAGCACGGTTACGTCACGGCGGTGATCGACAGCGCCGACTGGTTGGAGCGCCTGATCTGGGAGCGCGTGTGCCGGGACCGGGGTGTCAAGACCATCGAGGACATCGGCTACGGCAAGGGTTACGTCTTCGCCACCACCTACTGGCGGCAGATTTTGGAGAAGCTGGACAACCTCCGCAACGACCGCGGCATGATGGTGATCCTGCTGGCGCACAGCAAGATCGAGAAGTTCGAGGATCCGGGCGGCGAGAGCTACGACCGCTATTCCCCGCGCCTGCACAAGCACGCCGCGAGCATTGTCCAGGAGTGGTGCGACGAGGTCCTCTTCGCCAATTACGACGTCAAGGTGAAGAAGACCGACGAGGGCTTCGGCCAGACCCGCGCCATCGGCGTGGGCGGCAAGCGCGTGCTCCATACCTGCGAACGCCCGAGCCATCTCGCCAAGAACCGCCTCAACCTCCCCGAGATCATCGAATTCGCCTGGGGCGATTTCCGCGACGCCATGGAGAAGGCGCTCGGCGCGGAGGGCGCGGCATGACGGAGGTCTGGACGCTTCCCGACTGCCCGGAATGCGAACGGGTGAAGGCCGACCTGCGCCGGGCCGGGATTCCCTTCGCCGAACGCAGCCTTCCGCGACTGCGCCGGGGCGAGATCCTGGACGTGGACGCCATGACCGAGGTGGTCATGCGCGACGGCAAGGCGCCCATGGTGCGCGTGGACGGGCGCTTTCTGAATGACGACGAACTCACCGCTTTTTTGAAAGGAACCTGTAATGGCTAATCTGAACGGATTTAACGCCTCCGACGTGGACCCGAACTTCCAACTCGGCGTCGTGCCCGCCGGAACCTACGTGGCGGTCATTACCGATTCGGAGATGAAGCCCAATTCCAAGGGAACAGGCCACCTCCTGTACCTGACCTTCCAGATCGTCGAGGGGGAATACGCGGGGAGGAAGGTCTGGACCCGCCTCAATCTGGATCATCCCAATCCCACCGCCATGGAGATTTCCAAGAAGGAACTCTCCGCCATCTGCCGCGCCGTGGGCGTGCTGGAACCCAAGGACAGCGTGGACCTTCACGATATCCCGCTCGTCATCACCGCGCGGGTGGAACAGCGCAAGAACGCCGACAAGAAGCCGGTCGAGGGCGAGTTCGACAACAAGATCACCGCCTACGAGAAAAAGACGCTTTCCCCGGCGCAACCCGCGCAGGCGCCGACCGACGCCAAGCCGTGGCTCCGGAAATAGAGAGGAGACCGCCCGCCATGCGTCCCATGCACAGGCCGGACGAAAGGCCGTGGCGCACCGAGTTCGAGGCGCGGCACCCGGAGGTGCTTGATGCCGAACCCGACCGCCCTGGCTGCGATCCGCCCTTCAAGAAGGCAGGCTGCGACTGCGAGCAGCTCCGGATCATGCCCCGCTGGCAGATCGGCCTGCTGCGCGACGGCGTCAAGCCGCGCCCAACGTATCCGCCCCGCTATTGCGGCGGATGCGGGATACGCCTCAACCGCTACAACCCCGGCCCGCTCTGCTACGGCTGCACCGAGCGCGAGGCGTTCCGGCAATTTCTGAAAAGCATGGCGTGCCGGCTGCGGCAGGCCCGGGAGGAACGGTCATGATCGAACTGGAACTGCCGTATCCCCCCAGCGTCAACCACTACTGGCGCATGGGCCGGGGGCGGATCTATCTCGGCGAAGAGGGGCGGCGCTACAAGCGGCTCGTCACCGGCGCGGTGCGCTACGCCGGGATCAGGCCGCTGGACGGCCACCTGTCGCTCGAAATCGAAGCGTATCCCCCCGATCACCGGGTGCGCGATCTCGACAACGTGCTCAAGGCCCTGAAGGACGCTCTCGGCAAGGCGGGCGTTTATCACGACGACTCGCAGGTGAAGCATCTCGACGCCTGGATGCTCGGCCCCGTGCCGCCGGGCAAGGTGTGGGTGCGCGTGACGCCGCTGGGCGGCGCTCCGCGCGGCATCCGGATTTCTTCTCCTGTCGTCCCTACGCTTTCCGGCCACGCCGAACTGCCGCGCCAAACGCGCGCCGTAGCCGAATCACTCTTCACGAACGAAAGGATGCGACATGGCTGTTGACAAGGAGGAACTGACGCCGCTGCGCAGGCAGGAACTGGAGGTTTCCGAACGTCGCCGCGTCGAGGTGATCCGCGACGAACTGAACGAAGCACGGGAACTCTACGCGCACATCCCGCCCATCGAGGAGGTGGACTGGAATTGGGTGCTGAAGAGCAGCACCTACGATGTGGCCTGGCGCTTCAAGGTGGAACTGGCCACCGCGTCACTGATGAAGCTGGAGGCGCACAAGCGCGCGCAACGCGGGCGGATCTGACCATGGCCAAAAAGCTGATCGCCTTCGGCGACGTCCACTTTCCGCATTACCAGCCGGTGGCGCTGGAGATTCTCAAAAAAGCGGTGGCGCGAATCCGGCCGGATATCACCGTCTGCCTCGGGGATCTCCTGGATTGCGGGCAGTTTTCGCAATATCCGCCCACCTTCGGCGTGCCGGAGACGGATTACGAGGCGGATCTCGCCCAGGCGAACGGGCTGATCGACTTCCTGCAGAAGCATACGCAGGAGCGGACCGTGCTGATCGAGGGCAACCACGAGTACCGGCTGGACCGCTGGGCGGCGGCTCACGCGGAAGGGCGCGGCGCGTACAACCTCCTCGCACCCCGCATCCAGTTGATGCGCGGGCGTAGCGGCTGCACCTATATCCCGTACGGCAGCGCCGACGGCAAATACCCGCATTACAAGGTGAACGGCAGGATCGTCGCGGTCCACGGCTGGAGCTACGCCCAACACGCCACCAAGGAACATCTCCGGAAAAGCCAGGGGAAGAGCATTCTGCACGGCCACACCCACCGTTGCGATTCGAGCATTTTCCCCAACGTCTGGGGCGCGGGCACGGTCCAGGCCCGGTCGGCCGGGTGCCTGTGCAAGCCCGTCCCGCTCTACGGCACCGGCAGGCCCGTCGAGTGGGTCAACGCTTTCATCGTCGGCTACTTGGGGCGCCGCTCCGACACGCTCTTCACAGTCGACATCAAGGGCGACTTCGCGATCCTGCCGGACGGGACGGAGTTGCGGGTGTGAACTATTCGTAATGCGTCCACATGCGCAGCACCTTGACCGTCTTCTCCTTGGCATAGACCTGATAGACAAGCCGGTGCTGGATGTTGATGCGGCGGGAGTAGGCGCCGGTCAGGTCGCCCACGAGTTTCTCGAAGGGCGGCGGCATGCGGAAGGGATCCTCGCGTAGAAGTTCAATCAGCTTCTCCGCTTGTTGACGCAAGCCCGAGCGGGCGATCTTCTTCGCGTCCTTCCGGGCCTGACTGGCGAAAACGACGCGCCATTTCACCACCCCGGATCCTCCGGGCATTTATCCAGAGGCTCTTTCATGCCCTTGACGATGCTCTCGCGCATACCGGGGATCTCGCAGAGGTGCAGCGTTTCCGTGATCGCGCGCCAGTCCTCCTCGGATATGAGCACTCCGGCATTCCGCTTTCCTGCGATATGCACGGGATCGTGCGACTCGTTCACTTCGTCGAGGAGACGGTAGAGCAGCTTCCGGGCTTCCGTCACCGTGATGGATGTCATGGTTCGCTCCTTATGCGTACGTTATAGCGTACGCCATGGAGCCTCTGTTGTCAACCCTGAATCTGTCCGGCAAGGCGCCGCTCCGTTCCCGCGCCGCGTTCGAGCTGGGCGATGGATTCGAGTAATCGACGGGCATTTTTGGGCGCGTGCAAGAGATGTGCCGTCTCCTCCAGCGATTCGTAATCCTCCAGGCTCATGACCACCACCGAATCCTTCTTCTACCGGGTGATGATCAGCGGAGCATGATCCTGGCAGACCTTGTTCAGTAGCTTGGCCAGACTCCGGCGCGCCGTGTTGTAACTCAGGGCATCCATGACAATTCTCCTCGTACAAAACATTGTACATCATGGCGACTCGTTGTCACGAAAGGAACCGCAATGCTTATCGCCTTTACCGGCAAGGCTGGGGCGGGCAAAAGCACCGCCGCCGGCGTGTTAATCGACATCGCCATCTCCGGGCTTCTTTACGAGAAGGTGGTGCCGGTCAGTTTCGCCGAACCCATCAAACGAATCGCCCGGAACCATTTCGGCTGGGACGGCCGCAAGGATGAACGCGGCCGCAGGCTCCTGCAGATCCTCGGTACCGAAGCCGGGCGGGCCTACGACCCCGATCTCTGGGTCAAGACGCTCATGCGCCGCATCGACGTCGACGAAGACGACGCCCTTTGGGTCTGCGACGATCTGCGTTTCCCGAACGAGGCGGCTGCCGTCCGGAATCGCGGCGGACATATTTTCCGCGTCATCGGCCGCGGCAGCGACCTTGCCGCGAATGCGGAGCATGCTTCCGAGTCCGGCCTGCCCGACGCGTTCGTTACCGGCACGCTTGCGAACGATGGTGATCGGCAGGCGCTTCGCCTGCGCGTCCGTGAGCTGGCCGACCGTTACCTTGCGCCCCAGGGAGTCACGGCATGACCTTCATTCAGACCTACAGCGGAGCGAAGTTCGACTTCTCCGCACCCGACGCGAGCGCCGTCAACATCGCCGATATCGCGCACTCTCTGTCGCAGACGTGCCGCTTCGGCGGGCACACCGAACGCTTCTACTCGGTGGCGGACCACTGCGTGAACGCCTGTGATCTTCTTGCCCGCGACGGCCATAACCGCGACACCGTCGCCTGGGGGCTGCTGCACGATGCGTCGGAAGCCTATGTCGGGGATATCGTCACCCCGTTCAAGCGCATGCTTCCGGCGGCGGAGGCCTACGAGGAGCGGCTCCAGATCATCATCCGCGACTGCTTCGGCATCGATTCGCACCAGGTCGATTTCGCCGCGGTCAAGCAGGCCGACGAGACGCTGCTCGTCACCGAGGCGCTGGCGCTCTTTCCGCGCGGCCCTCTGGAAAACTGGACGGACGCCATCGACGCCGCGCCGTTGACGGAAGGGTTGCATGTCTCCGCTTCGCCACGGGAAGCGGAACGGCGGTTCATGGAGCGGTTCTACCGGCTGAGGATCGTGGAATGAAGCCGAGGCATTATCAGGCCGCCGCCGTCAATGCGGTCTGGGCGCACCTCCGCAGCCGCGAGGACAACCCCTGCATCGTGCTGCCCACCGGTTCGGGAAAATCCATCGTCCTCGCCGAACTCTGCCGCCAGGCGGTGGAGACGTGGCAGGGACGGGTTCTGGTGCTGACCCACGTCAAGGAGTTGGTGGAGCAGAACGCGGAAAAGCTTGTCGCGCTTCTCGGCCCCGACATGGTGGGGATCTATTCCGCCGGACTCAACCGGCGTGATACGGATCATCCGGTCATCGCCGCCGGCATCCAGTCGGTCTACCGCCGCGCCGACGAACTGGGGCCGTTCGACCTCTGCATCGTGGACGAGGCACATCTTCTTCCGCCCGACGGCGAAGGCATGTACTGCACCTTTCTCGCGGAAGCGGCGAAACTATGCCCGCACATGCGGGTGATCGGCCTTACGGCCACGCCGTACCGCATGAGCACCGGAAGTCTCTGCGGATCCGAACGGATCCTGAATCACGTCTGTTACGAAGCGGGCGTAAAGGAGCTTATCGTCCAGGGATTTCTCTGTCCGCTGGTGAGCCGTTCCGGCAAGGAAAAGGTGGATACCTCATCCCTGCATGTGCGCGGCGGGGAGTATGTCGCGGGCGAGGTCGAGGAGCTGATGGACACCGATGCCTGCGTGCGCGCGGCGGTACGGGAGATCGTGGAACTTGCGACCGACCGGAACGCCTGCCTGATTTTCGCGGCGGGCGTGCGCCACGGCGAGCATATCGTGCGCAGCTTCCGGGAGGAACACGGCATCGAGTGCGGCTTCGTCACCGGCGGCACCTTGCCCCGAATGCGTGACCGGCTGATCGCGCGCTTCCGGGGGGAAAACACCGACGGCCTCTTTTCCGATCCGCCCCTGAAGTACCTCTGCAACGTCAATGTCCTGACGGTGGGGTTCGACGCCCCGCACATCGACTGCATCGCGATGCTCAGGCCCACTCTTTCGCCAGGGCTGTACTATCAGATGCTGGGGCGGGGATTCCGCATCCATCCGTCGAAGACCGAGTGCCTGGTGCTGGACTTCGCCGGGAATGTGCTCCGCCACGGGCCGGTGGACGCCATCTCCATCGGTGACCGGCCCAAGGGCGGCCAGGGAGAGGCCCCGGCCAAGGAGTGCCCGTCCTGCGCGGCGCTGATTCACGCTGGGTATTCTGTCTGCCCGCAGTGCGGCCATGAGTTCCCGAAGCCGGAAGCGAAGCACGAGAGCCGGGCGTCCGACGCAGCCGTGCTGTCGCAGGACGTCAAGCCCGTCGACGAGGAGCGGACCGTCACCGAGATCCGCTATTCCGTCCACCAGAAGCGCGACGCGCCGGAAGATCACCCGCGCACGCTTCGAATCGAATACATCCTCGGCCATCTTTATCAGGATCGGGTGAGCGAATTCGTCTGCCCCGAGCATACCGGCTGGGCGCGGCGGAAGTTCGAGGCGTGGTGGCGGGAGCGGACCGACCTGCCATACCCGAAGTCGGCACAGGCCGCGCTGGAGGTAGCCGATGCCGGTGGGCTGGCCGAACCGGCCCGTATCACCGTGCGCACCACGCCGCTGGAAGAGTATCCGCGCGTGGTCGGCTGCCGTCTCGGTTCCAAGCCGGATCCCGAGGACACGCTGGAGCGCATGGCCATCAAGCAGGAGTCAAAGGGTTCAGACGACGACTGGGGCGAACCAGTGGGCGTGGGCGCGGATGATGACTTCGGGGAGGTGCCGTTTTGAGTCAGCCCATTATAGGTTAGTCGCTAAAATCATATGGGTCGAATGATTCGTCATACTCCATAGCGACGACTCTATACTCGTTTTCATCGTCTTGGATTGACCATTCTGACGCCAATACCTCAAGGGTTCTCGACAGGCTGATGGTTGCACGTCCTGTTTCTGTTCCGGTGTTGCTCCAATCAACCCCGTCTCGGCCTCCTAGGTGAACAGTTGCATGGCACAGGAACGAAAACTCAATTTCCCAGGATTCTTCAACATAAACCGTAGCTAAATCCTCGACCTGTGGATCTTTCTCAATATCAATGCTTCTTTCGCTGCAGTTTGAATAAGTTACTTCCAAATCTGTATCGTAATAGGGATGGTCGATTTTTCCTTCAAGAAACTCTATAAAGGAAGAGTCTTCGGCCAAGTCGTCGGTAAGTTGACGTCGAATGATTTCTTCAGGATCTTCCGGTCTGATTTCTTCGTCCTGAGTGATTTGGAAAAAGATCATTCGGTGTTCCAGAAGTTTCTCAGCTTCCTGAATCCTCTTTACGGGAATAATCCGATTTTGCTTAGCTTCGGAGCGAAGCTCTGGATGCTTATTAAAATCTGTTGTATTGTCTGTCACGAAGATTACAGGTGGTCTGCTTTCGGCTTCACTTGTTTGCTCGTTGCCCCATTTTAATATTGCGCTCCAGATTGCTGCATCCCGCGCGCCCTCACCATCCTTTGCGGGCGGAGCATGATCAATCGCTCTCCGAATTCCTTCTTGAGCGCTATCCGCACACAATGGAAGAACTTCAGAGATATCCTTAATTGAGTCAAGAAACTCTGTCACGATAGTCTCTATTGTTCCTCGGTAAAGATCGGTTGCCTCACGCAAAATCTCTCGTAAGCCGCCAGAAGGCCTAGGCATACGCAACCATTTTTCGTCATTCGTGCAGTGATACCAGATTTCGCCAAGTACAACTTCAGGAAGCAGTATTTCACATTTAGCGACATCTTTCAACCGTTGAAGGTCGTCACGGAGTTTACCCCATGGATGACCATGGAAGATATTTGTATCAACGCAAAGGCCTACTTTGTCAGCGGCAACAAGTTCATCGGGATCCATAAGGTATTCCTCGCCATATTTTGATTTGAATATAGCATCCTCGCCCCATTGCGTCAACAGCAACGCTGTGATTTCCACTTAATCTGATGAGAAGAAAAGGCTCTTCTGATGCTCAAGCAGATGCCCTCATTTTTGCCCTTCAAGCATGGCCTCTCTGCCCTCCCGGCCATCCCCGGCGAGAAGCGCCCGGCTCTGCCGGGATGGCGGGAGTACCAGAAGCGGCTGCCGACCGAAGCGGAGGCGCGGCGGTGGTTCGCTCGGGCCGCGGGGGTGTGCCTGGTCTGCGGGGCGGTCTCAGGCAACCTGGAGATGATTGACTTCGACAACAAGGGCGAGATGTTCACCGCATGGTGGGAGAAGGTGGAAGCGGCCAGGCCAGGCCTGTTCGAGCGGCTGGTTGTGGAGCAGACGCCGTCGGGCGGCTATCACGTGGCTTACCGCTCTGCCGAACCGGTGCCCGGCAACCAGCGCCTCGCACAGCGCGCCGTTCCCTGCAACGGCCCCGAAGAGGTCGAGATCGCAGGCAAGCGCTATGTGCCGCGTCCGAACGGTGATCACTGGGAAGTGACAATCACGCTCATCGAGACGCGTGGCGAGGGCGGCCTCTTTCTCTGCGACCCGACGCCCGGCTACAGCCTTCAGCAGGGCGAGTTCGCAAATCTTCCGACTCTCTCGACCGAAGAGCGCGCCCTTCTCATCGACACGGCTCGCTCCCTGAATGAACTGCACCCGTCAGAAAACAGCGGCTCAGTCAGCGAAGCGAATCACTCTCGCACAATCCCGGCAGAGCCTGTCGACCGCCCCGGCGACGAGTTCAATGCCCGCGCGGATATCCGGCCGCTGCTGATTCAGCACGGCTGGGTGCGTGTGCGCGACGGCGACAACGAGCACTGGCGCAGACCCGGCAAGGACACCGGCACCTCGGCCACGCTGAAGGACGGGGTGTTCTACGTCTTCTCCAGCAGCGTCGCGCCGTTTGAGCCGGACAAGGGGTACTCGCCCTTCCAGGTCTACGCGTTGCTTGAGCACGGCGGCGACTTCACCGCCGCGGCCCGGGAACTGCGCGAATCCGGCTTCGGCGACGAGGAGGGCGATCTGCCGCAGGTGGATCTCTCCTCGTTCCTGGCGAACATCCCCGACCCGCCCGCGCCAGTGGACGAAGCTGAAGCCCAGCCGCTGGCCGAGTTGTTCGAGTCGGTCACCGAACTCGATCCGCCGCTCATACACGGCCTCTTGCGGGAGGGCGAGACGATGAACGTCATCGCCAGCAGCAAGACCGGAAAATCGTGGCTGGTGATGCGCCTCGCCATCTCCATCGCGTCGGGGCTGGACTGGTTCGGCATGCCGGTGGAGCATGGGCGGGTGCTGCACATCGATAACGAGTTGCGCCTGAAAACCATCGTGCACCGCTACCGCAAGATCGCCGACGCGCTGAAGGTGCCGGGCGACCTTTTCAGCCACAACCTGGATGTGAAGAGTCTGCGCGGGCGGCTGAAAGACCTGAACAAACTCGGCAGCTACTTCGCCTCGCTGCAACCGGGCAAATACAAGGCCGTCATCATCGACGCCTTCTACCGGACGCTGCCCATCGGCATGGACGAGAACGACAACGGCGCGATCGCCAGCCTCTACAACAAACTCGACTGGTACGCCTCGCGCCTGCAGTGCGCGTTCGTCCTGATTCATCATTCGAGCAAAGGCAATCAGTCGCAGAAGTCCGTGACCGACGTGGGCGCCGGTGCCGGGGCGCAATCCCGCGCGGCCGACACGCATCTCATCCTTCGCCCGCACGAGGAATCGAACGTAGCGGTCCTTGAAGCGGCGGTCCGCTCCTGGCCTCCGCGCGAGCCCATGTGCCTGCGCTGGGAATTTCCTCTCTGGCACGAGGCCCGCGAACTCGACCCCAAGGCGCTTCTGGGGAAGGCGCAGGAATCGCGGCCGTCCAAGCGCGACTGGTCGGTGGAGGATTTCATCCGGGAATGCGTGATGCCGCACGATCCCTGTTCGCAGAACAAGATCGTCTATCACGCCGGGCAGGCCGGGATCTCCGAGCACAAGGCCCGGCAATTCATCACCTTCGCCCTGAACGAGGGATTGATCGGCAAGGAAAAGGTCGGCTCGAAGATGATGCTCTTGGCGCTCCGGCCCGGTTTCCCGCCCGGCAAGGGGCAGCTCGTCGCCGCCGCCCTGGACAAAAGCAATCCGGATTCTCCCTCCAAGATCGCCGAAGCCTTCGAGGTGAGCGACCGCTACATCCGGCAGATGAGGGCGGAATTGACCGGCGGTTCAGACCGGGAAAGCGGAATCGGCGGGCTGTTCGGGGCGGAACTGGGACCGGAACAACTTCTCTCGAATTCCGGAATAGTTCCGGAACCAGTTCCGGCTTCCGATTCCGTAACTCATTGAATAACAACCGGTTGAGAAAATCAAGGCGCCTCAAGCTTGAGAGCGGAACTTGAGGCATCAACAGACGCCTCCCAGTTCCGGTCGGCAATCAAGTTTAATCACCGAATTAACAAGACGTTATGGTTTTTGAAGGGGGCGGAACTGTGAGAGGTCTATCCCTACGGGATAGAGTGGGGCGCCTCAAAGCGCCCCCACTCTGATCCCGGAGGACAGGGATACCGGGCGACCTCAAGTTTTGCGTTATGCATAAAATGCAACTGTCGTATTGCACGCACTGCTCGTATCGCTCTTTGATCGGGCAAATCGCGCAGAACGCCTATTGTCAACCGCTACCGTTCCCGTAGGTACTTCCCCGACAAGAACTTATCGAGGCGAGCGGGAAGTAGCCCCCGGACAAGACTTTGTTTCTACTGATAAAAAACTGTTTCCCCTTGATGTGTAAGGACTTTTGAAGCCGAGGAGGCAAGCGATGACGGAAGCACTCACCACCCCGCTGGCGGTGGAATCCTGGCCGCTCGAACGGGTAAAGCCTTATCCCGGCAACCCGCGCGTGAACGACGGCGCGGTCGATGCGGTGGCTGAAAGCATCAGGCGCTTCGGCTTTCGCGTTCCGATCGTTGTCGATGCGGACGGAGTGATCGTGGCCGGGCATACCCGGCTCAAGGCAGCGCGGAAGCTGGGCCTCGCGGAGGTGCCGGTTCATGTGGCCGCCGACCTTACGCCGGATCAGGCGAAGGCACTGCGCATCGCGGATAACAAGACCGGCGAGATCGCGGACTGGGATTTCGAACTGCTCCCCATCGAATTGTCGGCGCTGCAGGAACTGGACTGGGATCTTACCTCGCTCGGTTTCTCTGATGAGGAACTGGCAAGCCTGTTGGAAAGCTCAGAGTCCTCGGGTGAGGCGACGGATGCCGACGCCGTACCGGAAACGGACGAATCCGAACCGCCGGTCAGCCAGCCGGGCGAGATCTATCAATTGGGCAAGCACCGTTTGTTATGCGGCGATGCTACCGACGCGGACTCCGTGGCGCGGCTTCTGGGTGGTCGGAAGATCGACCTTCTGTTTACCGATCCTCCCTACGGCGTGAGCTACGCGGACAAGAATGCATTCCTGAATGCCGCCGACAAAGGGAACCGCATCCAGGAGGAGATCGAGAACGACCACCTGTCGCTGGAGGAAACGGGCAAGCTGTGGCTTGCGGCTTTCACGGCGTGGGCACCGCATCTTGCGGATCATTCGGCCTACTACGTCTGCACCGCTTCATCGAACGGCCTGCTGCCCCTGATGCTCGACACTCTGGCTGCGGCCGGGATGCCGTATCGGCATCAACTGATCTGGGTGAAGAATTGCCATGTGCTGGGACGTAGCGACTACTGCTACAAGCACGAGCCGATTTTGTACGGCTGGGCGAAGCGGCACAAGTTCTACGGCGCGGGCGAGCAGAAGTTTTCGGTGTGGGAATACCCGAAGCCCACGGCGAATAAACTGCATCCCACCATGAAGCCGGTGGCGCTCATTGAGAATGCGATATTGAATTCGACCGAAAAAGGCATGCTCATTGTCGATCCGTTCCTGGGGTCGGGCAGCACACTCATCGCGGCCGAGCGTACCGGGCGCATCTGCGTGGGCACCGAGTTGGAGCCGAAGTATTGCGACGTGATCAGGAAACGCTTCGCGGCCCACGTGCATGGGGAAGGATGCGACTGGCGCGAACTCACGCCGGTCGCAAAGGATTGAGGCGTTTTAGCCGAGGACTTCGACCCGATCCAGTTTGCCGACCGCTTTATCGAAGGTCAGCATGCGGTCGCATTCGCGTGCGTAACCGACATGCAGCATGCGGTCGACCAATCCCGGCTTTGGGGAA
>JAGUZQ010000116.1 GCA_020060765.1 Planctomycetota bacterium
CAAGAACTACAAGGAAGGCGCCGACACGGTTCTGACCGTGGATTCGCTCTCCCTGGCGATCCAGATGTTCCTGGATCAGGTGGACGCGGACAAGCAGCCGATCAATGTCGCGCCGCGTTACCTGCTCGTGCCGACGGCGCTCAAGCTGCCCGCGCGGGAGATCCTGAACAGCACCATCCTGCTGTCGGTGGGTGCCACCAACAAGCAGCGCATACCCACCTACAACCCGCTCGCCGACGAGAACCTGGAGGAGGTGACCAGCCCCTACCTCTCGAATGCGAACTACGCCGGGGCGAGCGCGAAGGCCTGGTACCTGTTCGGCGATCCGGCGGTGATCGACACCTTCGAGATCGGCTACCTGCGCGGCCGCCGCGAGCCCACCGTCGAACGGGGCGACACCGATTTCGACACCCTCGGCATCAAGTTCCGGGTCTTCTACGATCTGGGCGTCCGGGAGCAGGACCACCGGGGCGTGCTGAAGTTCAAGGGCGAGGTGTAAAGCTCGGCCGCCACGTGCGGATGGAGTTACGGTCCCGTCCTTCGGGGCGGGACCAGTCTTAAACCGGAAAAGGAGACGGAACGATGAATGTAATCTTCAAGCAGAGAGGCGAGGCTATCGATTACACCCCGACCGCCGACGTGGCGTCGGGTGATGTGGTGGTGCAGGGCGAGCTCGTGGGCGTGGCGAAGCTCGACATCAAGGCGGGGAACCTGGGCGCGCTTGCCGTGACGGGCGTCTTCGATTTCCCCAAGGCGACGGGCGCGGGCAGCACCATGGCCGCGGGCGTCAAGGCCTACTGGGACGAGGCAGCCAAGGTCGCCACCGAGGATGCCGCAAGCGGCGCCAACAAGTATCTCGGCAAGACCGTTGCCGAGGCGGGCGACGAGGCGGCTACCGTGCGGGTGCGGCTGAGCCAGTAGGAGGGAGGAAACGATGCCGGATGTTCTGGAGAAAGGGCTGGCGTGGCTCGGCAAGATGAACCGCGAACACCGCTCCATGCCCGTGATCTATTTGCGGGACGGACAGGAACTGCCTCTGACGGCCACCATCGGCCGTACCGTCTTTCAGACCGCGAGGGACGGTGGACCGTTTGAGACGTCAGAGGCGCGCGATTTTCTGGTCGACGCGAAGACGCTGATCCTGGACGGCCAGCCCTTTCTCCCCCGGCCCGGCGACCGGATCGCGGAGGAGCGGGAGGGAAAGCGGTTCGTTCACGAGGTGATGGCGCTTGACGACGAACCGTGTTTCCGCTGGTGCGATCCGTACCGGATCACCCTGCGGATTCACACCAAGCATACTTTGACGGAGGTATTGTAATGGACGTAACGGAACTACTGGCCCGGCCCGTGATCGAGTACGGGTTCCTCGGCTTCTCCATGGTGCTGCTCGGCATCATCGTCTGGTTGATCCGGCGGCTCCTGGTGGTGCTGGAGCGCAACACGGAGGTCGTGGCATTGAACACCTCCGCCATCAACACGCTCACCACCATGACGGCGGACCTGCTGGTCTTGAACCGCAGCCTGCACGACAAGATCATCTCGCGGCCCTGCATCGCCCAGGAGGAATAGCCATGCCTCTCATCGCACAGATCGCCCAGGCGGTGACGGACGAATTGAACGCCTCGGGGGTCCTCCCCGGCGTCACGGTCGTGCGCAGCTATGCGCCGCAGTACGAGCTTCCCGAGATGGACACGCTGCACGTGACCGTGGTCCCGAAGGGCCTTGTCGTTGCCGCGGCGGGGAGAAGCGTCAACCAGTACGACTGCCAGATCGACATTGCGGTGCAGAAGCGATTCCAAAGCGATACCCCCGCCGAACTCGATCCGCTGCTGGCCCTGGCCGAAGAAATTGCGGACTTTTTCCGGTTGCGGCGTTTGTCCGCGTTCCCGGCAGCGGCGTGGATCAAGACCGAGCATAACCCCGTCTTCGCGCCGGAGCACATGCGGGAACTGCATCAATTCACCGGAGTCGTCACGTTGACGTACAAAGTTATGAAATAGGCCTTTGGGAGTTTGGGCATTTGGCTTTTTAGAAATCGAATCGCCATCCCCGCCGCAGCCCAAACGCCAAAAATCCCAATAACCCAAGCGACTGAAAGGAGCCTTCATGGCCACCTATGGCATTCACGGCGCGGTCAATCAATATGCCGATCTGCCCGCTCCGGCGAAGCTGGATCTCGGCACCGTCTTTCTCGTGCGGCAGGATGCGGGCGCTCCCGAGGGCGCGGGGTTGTACTGGATTCGGAAGGGCGTCTCCGGCCGGGCGTGGGCGTTCCTGGACGGGTTGTCCCTGCAGCGCGCCGACGAGGTGCCGTATGCCAGCGAGATGTCCGGCCTTCCGGCCGTCAACGTCCAGCAGGCCATCGATCTGCTGGCAGGCAGCAACCCGGTGCTGAACACCTTCGAGATCCACGTCGATCCGGTTCGCGGCGTCGATGCGCCGGAGCGCGGCGGTGCCCTGTGCCCGTTCCGCACCGTCGCCTACGCCTACGGCCGCGTGCCGGACCTTGCCGACGACGAGGCGGCGCTCACGCAGTGGTGCGCCGAGCAGATCGTCTTCCGGCTTGCGCCCGGCGAATACGACGAGGGCGATATCCCCCTCGGCCTCAAGCGGGCGCACCTTGTCCTGCGCGGCCAGGGCGTGGTGATTCCTGGCAGCATCGTCTGGCAGGCGGAACTGGCCGACATCCCGACGCTGAAAGCGGCGGCGGTGGACGACGGCCTCACCATCAAGAATGCGCCCGGCGTTCCCTGGCCGCTGACGGGCTTCCCGTCGCCGTCGCTGATGCTGATCGGGGAGACGCCGGGGTTCGACGGAGGATCGCAGTGCCGCTCGTTCATGGTCGGCGGCGCGGTACGGCTGGTGCTGGGCGATTCGCTCGACACCTCCGGCGGCTGGATGGACCGCACCGGGCCGTTCTATCCCGGCTTCCGGAACCTGTACGTCGCTGACGGCTTCTCCGTCGAAGGCCTCGCCCGTTCGGCCATCGCCTCGGCGTATATCGACAATTGCTGGTTCGTGAACGGCTACGTCGGCATCAATTGCGACCCCGCGGGCCAGAGCAATTCGCAGCTTATCCTGCGCGCGCGCCATAGCCTGTTCGGCGCCTGGGGCGGGAATTGCCTCATCGGTTCCGACGTGGCGATCACCGAGATGCGATCCTGCTGGGTGAACGGACTGGATAAAGCCCTGCACAACCCGACCGGATTCATCTACACGCGCGAGGACGGGATTCGCGACTGCCGCTTCACCGGGAATACTTTCAATTTCGGCGGCGCGGCCGCACCCGCCGATGTGCATGTCGACGCGACGTCTTTCGCCTCGCTGCAGGCGCGGAAAGCGGCGGGCGCGACCTGGGACGACGCGCAGGCACGCTATCGGCTGCTGGATTCGGCCCAGGGCGTGGGATACGACGGCGCTACGGATCAGACGGACATCTGGGCGGACACCGCTCCGCAGAATTTGCAGGACGCGGTGCGGCGCATCGCCGTGGCGCTGCAGGCGCAAATCGGCGCGCCAATTGCGTAATCAGAAAGGAGGGATCGCATCATGGCCATCCGTTTGGGCATGGACTGTAAATTGTATTTTAACAACGGCGGCACGTGGGCCGCGCCGACCTGGAGTGAGATCGGCAACGCCAAGGATGTGACGCTGAACCTGGAGACCGGCGAAGCCGACGTGACCACGCGCGGCAACGCCGGGTGGCGCGCCACCATGGCTACGCTGAAGGAAGGCACCATCGAGTTCGAGATGGTGTGGGACAACGAAGATGACTCCTTCGCCGCCTTCCAGCAGGCCTATTTCAGCAACACCCCGATTGAGGTGGCGGCGATGGACGGGGACGTGACGGAGAGCGGTTCTTCTGGGCTGCACGCCGATTTCTCGGTGACGAACTTCTCCCGCAACGAACCGCTGGAGGAGGCGGTGACCGCGTCGGTGACCATCAAGCCGACCTATTCGGCCAACGCCCCGGAATGGCTGGAGACGGCATGAGCGGGAATCCGGTTCCGGACACACTTGCAGCCCTACGTCGGTATCTCGCGGGAAGCGGGAAGCGCGGCAATCTGTCTGGCATCCGGATCGTCCTTCCGCGCGAGAATCCCGCCGCGGGATTCGAAGTGCGGCTGCTCGACGCGGAGACGGGGGACGGCGCGGCATTTGAAAACAGTGCCGGGATGGAGGTCGTCATGGGGTAGAGCGACGGGCGGGAGCCGGAATCCGTGCGGATCAGCCTTCAGGACGCAGTGACTGATGAGGTGCGGCAACGGCTCCTGTCGGGTGCGCCGATGATTGCCCGCGTGACGCATGTGTACGAGATCGTTTCGGTGGAAGAGGAGAATTGACCATGGCGAGAAAAACGTTCGAGAAGGTGACGTGTCCCAAGTGCGGCCGCGCCTATGCGGTCATCAAGGGAGCGACCAAGGCGTTTCACTGTCCGGGCCGCAATTGCCACGAGATGGTGAACGCGGCGGCAGCGCCTACCGGCAAACAGGCCGACGCGTCTTCAAAGGCCCAGAGCTGACGCTCCCCTTCGGCTCGTAAACGAGGAGATTCATGTGAAAACGTTCAATGACAATAGCGGTCGCACCTGGACGGTGTCGCTCAACATCGGCGCGCTGAAACGCGTGCGGTCGCTCTGCGAGGTGGATCTGATGGCGGCGGTCGAAGGAAAACTCGTCGAACGGCTCGTGACCGATCCGGTCCTGCTCTGCGACGTTCTCTTCGCGGTCTGCGCGGAGGAGGCGGAAAAGAAGGGCGTCACCGACGAGGAGTTCGGCCGGTCCCTGGCGGGTGACGCCATCGACGCCGGGACCACGGCACTGTTGGAGGAACTGGTCGATTTTTTCCCGAAGCGCCGGCGGGAGGTGCTGCGGACGGCGCTACGGAAGATGGACGCGCTGCAGGAGAAATCGGTGAAGGCGGCGATGATCTTCATCCAGAGCCCTGTGCTGGACCGGCGCGTGGACGAGGCACTGGCCGAAATCCTGGGCAGGGCGGAACGCGAGGGGCGCGGCGAAAGCGCGGAGATGCCGCCGCCCGAAACAAGCGGAAGCGGGCCTGTACCGCTGCCGGAACATGGGCCTTCGCCTACCAGCTTGCCGGTTGCCTCGGTCTGAATCCAGAGCCGTTCTCCCTGCGCGAACTGGTCTGGATGGCCGAAGCGCGCGCCAGGGAGCGCTGGAGTCACACCGGCAGCATCCTGTGCCTGCTCGCCAATCTGCACCGCGATCCGAAAAAGCACCGACCTTTCAAACCGGGCGACTTCAGCCCGTTCCAAACCAAGGCAAGGCCTGCGGTCAAGGATACGGCCACGGGCTTCCGCGTCATGAAACATCTTTTCGTGGACAAGGGCCAATAGGCTGTTTGGCATTTGGCTGTTCGGGTTTTCAAGACCGTGCGTTGCGGTCTTCCTGGCAGTCCAATCGCCCACGGCCCAATGGCCCAACTTCGGAGGATTCGATATGGATTGGCAAAGCATTCTGGCAACGGTTTGGGCGGCGATGAATTCCCCGGCCGGGATCACGGCGATGGCGGGCGTGGTCCTGTGGCTGCTGAACCGCCTCTATACGGCCAAGCCCCTGTGGGCCGAATACGAGGGCACGCTGATCGCGGCGGTCAAGCAGGCGGAGAAACTCGTGCCGGACGACAGCCCCAACAAAAGCCTCGCGCGGCTCGACGCGGCCCTGAAATACGCACTGCAGGTGTACGAGTCCGCCAAGGGGCGCAAGGCGACGCAGGCCGAGGTGGCGGAACTGACCAACGGCATCCAGATGGTCCATTCGGACCTGGAGGCGGGCGGGCAGTTGTAACAGGCGCGAGGCCGGAGACCGGAGGCGGGCGGGACAGAAGCAACCTTTCGCCTCCGTGCTCTCCGGCCTCCGTTCGGAAAGGGTTCTGCATATGGCCGTTGCAATCGTGTTGGAGGCGGCGCTGATCTGCCTCATCGTCTGGGCTCTTTTCGGGAGAAAATCAAAATGACCGTGTTCTGGAATCTGCTCTACGTGTTTCTCCGGGCGTTTCTGCCCGCGCTTTTCGAGCGCAAGCCCGACACCATGGAGGACGCCAGGCCACAAACAGAACTGCGCGACCGCTTGCGCAACCGCGTCCGCGCCACCTGGGGGCGCACCGCCGCCGTCGCGATACTGTTGCTGACGATTTGTTCCGCGAGCGGGTGTTGGTTTCAATCGACCCGGACGGTGTACGTCAAGGACGGCCAGCCCGTGCGTATCCGCGAGACCATCAAGAACGCCAAGGTCTGGGTGATGGGCGCGGACGGAAATCCGGTGGCGGGAAAGATGGATCTTGCCGAGGGCTGGTACGCGCTCCCGATGGCTGACGACGATATCCCGCTGGGACCGATCAACAGTGCCACCCCGGGCAAGGAAGCCGATCCGGCCAAGTAACGGAGGCGTGCATGATCGGCATGACGTCGCGCGGGCAGTATCTGAATCCCCGCTTCGTGATCGCGGCCACCAGAAAAGCGGGGCGCCGGGTATTGTCCAGGCAAGGCGCTTACGTTCGGGGCATTGCCCGGCGCAAGATTCGCCGCGCGCCTCGGGGGGTTACGCGCGACGTGCACGGCCGGTTTCAAACCGGCAACGAACGCGTCTCCTCGCCTCCGGGCACGCCGCCCTATACCCACACCGGCGCCTTGAAAAAGTCCATCATCTTCGGCGTGGGCGAGGATTCCGTGGTGATCGGCCCGACCTACTCCGAGATCGGGAGGATCGGGCATACGCACGAATTCGGAGGAGTGGAACCGGCGAAGCGCAGTCGCAAGCGCAAAAACAACTGGGTGCTCGAAATCGGCGGCCACGGCCCGGTCGCCATCAAGAACGGAAAACCCGTCTTCGCCAAGTTGCGCACGGCTGGCCAGGTCGCCCGCGCGCGGCAGTTGGCGAAAGAGATCCCCGTCGGCATGACCCAGGGCAAGCCCCGGCGGCGTTACCCGAGACGCAGTTTCATGGGGCCTGCGCTGGATGAAGCACGGCCGACGCTGTCGAAATTCTGGGCGAATTCCATCAAGTCGGCGGGATAAACGCCCGTAACGGGCGCAGCATCCGCCCAAACTTGAAACCGCAATCCGCGATCTAAAATCAAGGACAATGCCATGGCTTCCGCATCCGGCATTCGCGCCGGGGCCGCTTTCGTCGAGTTATTTCTGAACGACGCCAAGCTGGTCTCCGGTCTGCGCAAAGCTCAAGCCAAACTGAAAGCCTTCTCCGCCTCGGTGACGACGGTGGGGCGCGCCATGCTTTCGGCCGCCACCGTGGCGGCGATTCCGTTTACGCTCTCGGCGCGCGTCTTCGGCGGGTTCGCCGACAAGATGGCGGAAGTGCGGGCCGTTACCGGTGCGACGGGAGCGGATTTCAAAAAGCTGACGGATCTCGCGAAGGAACTCGGGCGCACCACCTCCTTCACCGCCCAGCAGGTCGCCGAGGGCATGACGGAACTGGGGCGCGCGGGGTACAAGCCGGTCGAGATCATGGCCGCCATTCCGGACGTGCTGAATCTCGCGCGCGGCACCGCGACGGATCTTGGCATGGCCGCCGAGATCGCGGCTGCCGCCATGCGCGGTTTCGGTCTTTCTGCTGAGGACACCACCCGCATCGCGGATGTTCTGACCGCCACCGCCAACAATTCCGCGCAGACACTGGAGGATGTGGGCGAATCGCTGAAATACGTGGCGCCGCTCGCGATGGAGGCAGGCGAATCATTGGAAGACACCGCCGCCGCCATCGGCGTCATGGCCAACAACGGCATCAAGGGCTCGATGGCCGGGACGGCGCTGGCGCGTGCCTACAAGAATCTTGCCACCGAAGCGGCGCAGAAAAAGCTGAAGGAACTCGGCGTCGAAGCGGTGGATCAGGCGGGGAATCTGCGCAAGGTCGCGTCGATCCTCGCGGAATTGGGCGAGCGCGTGCAAGGCATGGGCAGCGCCCAGCGTCTCGCCATTTTCGAGGAATTATTCGGACGCGGTCAGGCGGCGGCGCTCAAACTCGCGGCTCCGGGCGCGGACTTCTCGGATCTGCAGAAAACGCTGGAGGGCGCGCAAGGCACGGCAGAACGCACGGCCAAAACCATGGACGACACGCTCGGCGGCTCCTTCCGCATGCTCATGTCCGCCGTCGAGGGCGTGCAGATTGCTATCGGCGAGGCGCTGGAGGGGACGCTTCGCGCCTGGATGGACCGCGCAACGGAACTGGCGGGCAGAATCACCGCCCTGGTTGAAGCGAATCGGGGGGTCGTGGTTTCGGCCATGAAGATCGTTGTTGTCGTGGGAGCGGTCGGCGCGGCACTCCTCGCGGTCGGCACGGCCGGATCGGCGCTGGCTTTCGTCTTCGGCGGGATTATCAGCATCATCTCCGCCGCCTCGACGATAGTCGGACTCCTCGGCACGGCCTTCGCGGCTCTCCTGTCTCCCATCGGCATCGTGATCGCCGCCGTGGTCGGCCTGGGTGCATACATCCTTCAGGCCACCAGCGCGGGCGCGCAGGCGCTCGATTGGCTGGGCGAGAAGTTTGGCGAATTGCAGGCGAAAGTACAAACCGTGTTCAGCGCGATCGGCGACGCGCTGGCCGCGGGAGACATCACGCTTGCCGCCAAGGTGTTGTGGCTGGCATTGCGCGTGGAGTGGGAGAAGGGGCTGAACTACCTCAACACCCTGTGGGAGACTCTCTACGTCACCGTGGCCGACGTTTTCGACCGCATCGTAACGTCCGCCGTGGACGCCTTCGACACCGTCTACGTCGCCGTGCGCAACGCCGTGGATGGAATCTACAAGCTGATTCTCGGCGTTGGCGAATTCATCGCCAAGACCTTCTGGGCCGCCGTCCAGGGCGTGGTGGATTCGTTTGCCTACGTCCTCGACAAGATCATGACCGCCGGATACGCGCTTCATCTGATCGATGACGCGGAACTGGTCAAGCTCGACCACAGCATCAAGAATATGAAGGAAGGCGCCAAGGGTTTCACTGACGCGCAGAAATCTCAAGCCGAATCCTTTTATCAGGAGCACATCGGCGCGGCGGATGAACGCCAGCAGCAGCGCAACCAAGAACTAAACCAGCGCACCATCGGCCGCGAGCAGGATTATGACGCGCGGACGCAGGCGCGCGATCAAGCCTACACCGCCGATCTCGCAGCCTCGGAGGAGGCGCTGCGGCAAGCCCGCGCCGAATGGCTGGGTGCCGTGGACGAAGCCTCCCGCAAGCGCGCCGAAGCGGAAAGCGAATCCGCCGCCAAGCCCGAACCCGAAGCGCCGGGCCTGATCGATGAACTAAAAGCGAAACTGGGCGAGGCCGGGCAGGCTACCGCCTCCGCCGCCGAGCGCGCCGTGTCCGTACAAGGCACGTTCAACGCCTCGGCGCTTCTCGGCCTACAGTCCGGCAGTGTGGCCGACCGCACGGCGAAAGCCACCGAGGAAACGGCAAAGAACACGAAACGCTTGCTGGACGAAGCCAAACTCGGTGGGCTGACGTTCGCGTGAGGGCGAAAAATGGTTCTACGGTGTGAACATCTCGACCAGCGCGTTCAGGATCGCCTCGCTGGTCTTGCCGCGCACCGAGCCGATGCGCTTGACGAGTCGCCGCTTGTCCACCGTGCGGATCTGATCGACGGCAGCGACGCCGTCCGTGCCCTGCACTTTGGTGGCAATCCGGAACGGGTACTCCCGCCCCGTCGTCAGCGGTACGACAGTCACTGTGTTAAGATGCGCGTTCAACTCGTCGGGAGAGACGATCACGGCGGGGCGCGTCTTTTTGATCTCGCTGCCGATGGTAGGGTCGAGATTCACGAGCCAGACGTCGAGACGTTTCATGACCAGTCGTCTCCGGCAGTCGCGTCCCAGTCGGCCAGATTGTCGCTCTTCGCGTCGTGGCAGAGAGCGGCTGCTTCCGCCCAACCTCCGCGCAGGCAGTGGGCGGGCCGGATGATTACGGTTTCCCCGCGCACTTCAATGTCGAGGTCTTCCCCGAGGTGCGCCTGTTCGATCACGGCCTTGGGGATGCGCACCCCCTGCGAGTTGCCGATCCGGATGAGCTTGGTTTGCATGGCATTGCTCCTGAATACGTTAGGTAATTACAATGTACTCCCTTAACCGCGTTTGTCAAGGCAGGAAATCATGGCCATTGAAGTGACCGAAAAAGTTGACTCCCGCGAATCCACTACCGGGAAGAGCGCCACGGTGGATCTGAAGTATCTCGTCACCGGTACGGCGAGCGACATCGAGGCGAAGGACGCGCTCGCGACCAGTTCCCCGGCCTATTACGACGGGCTGGTACGACAATCGCGCCATATCGAACCCATCGGCGACCCGACCGTATCGCTTGCCTGGGAAGGCACCGTACGGTATGGCGTCTCGGAACCGCCGCCCGAAACGGGCGAGTCCTCCTTCTGTTTCGACACTGGCGGCGGGACGCAGCACATCACGCAGTCGATCTCGACGGAACATAAATACGCAGCATCCGGACAAACCGCTCCGGATTTCAAAGGCGCTATCGGCGTCACCCGCGACAGCGTCGAGGGCGTGGACATTGCGCTCCCGGTCTACAATTTCTCGGAGACCCATTATTTCGACGACGCGAACGTGACCGCCGCTTACAAGGCACTCCTGTTCCACAAAACCGGCATGTACAACAATGACGCCTTCAAGGGTTTTTCGCCGGGCGAGGTGCTGTTTCTCGGGGCGTCCGGCTCCAAGCGCGGCGCGGACGACTGGGAGATCACCTTCCGCTTCGCCGCCTCACAGAACCGCGACGACATCATGGTCGGCGACATCGGCCCGATTTCCAAGAAAGGCTGGGAATACCTGTGGGTGCGCTATGAAGACGCCGAGGACACCGCCGCGAAGGCGCTGATCAAGAAGCCGGTCGCCGCCTACGTCGAGAAGGTCTATTACGGCACGGACTTCACCAGCCTCGGGATTGGAAATTAGCCATGGGCGACACGATGCGCAAGGTGCGGTCCGGCGATCCGCTGGTGATCCACGCCTCGACCTTTAACACCTTCATCGATTCCGCGCGGGATTTTCTCGACCGGCAGAACCAGATTCGGCGCACGGGCCTGCGCGACACCCGCCACAGCGGCATCGTGCTGGTGAAGAACGCTTCCGGCGAGGATCGCGAGCGTTTTCATGTGCTCGGGATCAAGGAATCCGTCATCAAACCCGCCGACAACGAGGACGAATTTAAGAACAAGGTCGCTTTATCCGGCGAGACGCCGACCGAGGAGGATCACCGGGGCAAGTTCGTAATTCTGCTGGAGCCGCTCAAGGCCGACTCGCTTGGTATGGCTATGGCGCTTGGGCTGTGTCCGGTAAAGATTACGGTCGAAAACGAGGATCACGCCTGCGCCGACGTGAATGACGGCGAGGCGGCTACGCTGAAATCCGGCCCCACCGGCGCGGCGCAGATTCTCTGGAAAGAGGACGGCACCGGCGAGAAGTGGGCCGTCGTCCGCCTCGGCACCCCGCCGGGATTGCCTCCGATCTACAAAGCCACCGCCGACCAGAGCGGCACGACCGTAGAGGCGAAACTGCTCAAGGCCGACGGTTCCCTCGCTGCTGGCGATGCCGAAGAGTTGGACGTCTACACTGACGCATGGAAGGTACGCACGGACGATCTGTTGATCCTGACGCAGGATGCGGACGGCTTGCCCGTGGCCAGGCCGATTCAAGGCTGCGACAACGCCTTTACCGTGCCCACCGGTTCCGGCGACAGCGCCGAGACCACGACTTGGGATATCAATGCCCAGCCTTCCGGCTACGGTGGCGTGCGCGTGGAGAAATGGTTCCGGCTGTACTGGTCGGGCTCCTCGGGCGATCCGGTCTATCAATTCACTCGCGAGGCGAAGCACGACAGCAAAGGCGCGCTCATTTACGTCGGCCCCGAGATCAGTTCCGTCGCCTTCGGCACCGGCAGTTGCGAGGATTAGCGATGTCGATCATGTCGAAAAACGGCTCGATCCTTGTTCGCCCCTCCGGCGGCATTCTCGCCACCGACTGCGGCGGCGCGGGACCGTCGGGATCATGCCAGGGCTGCGCGGAAAACTGTATCGGCGGCGACATCACGCTTACGATTTCGGGGTTCGTGAACGGCGTACCGTATTCCACCACCGAATGTAACTGGCTGAACGGCACCTGGGTCGTACCGTATGAGCCGCTTTCCTACGAGGGTGTCGTATACGCGCCCTGCCGCTGGTATCTGTATCAGGAAGCAGCCGTTAAAACCGAGATCGCATTTGAATGCGACGCCTATGTCGCTTACCCGAACGAATGGACGCTCACCATCCGCGTCAATCAACTCGGCACGTGGCCATATGGCGGGTGGCTCTTGGCGTTCGGCAGCACGTGGTACAAAAACTGCTCGGGCAAGACCGGCCCGATGATGCTGAACTGCTCTGGCGATCATCCAACCGGCTCCGGCCCGATCTTCTCCGGCGACGGCGGCACTTGGGTCGGAGGCCGCTGTCAGGATCAGACCGGGCAATTCACTATCTCGTGAGGATTCCCATGGGCGACAAGCCGAACTTCTTCGAATCCGAGGCCTGCGTTTCGCGGCTCCATTGCGACACGTGCCGTGCGCGGCATGCGGGGCGTGTCTGGCGCGGAGCCTTGCGCAAAGCCTTCCGCCTGCCCGGCGTAGATTTCAATTGCCCCGAGGGCAAAGCCTGGATTGAGAACCGCGCCACCACAGACCACACCGACGCACCGTTGCCAAAACCCTGCGGTGGGTGTGGGAAGACGTCGCGATCGACCGCCTCAGGATCGCCCATATATAATGTAGAGGAATCCACTGCTGCTGCGCGGGCTGATGCCTTGACGAACAATGCCGCACAAACTACGGATGCTCAGCGCAATCCCCTGTGGGAAGCGGCGACTCCGCCGCTGTACGGCGAGACGCGCGCCAGTTGCATGGAATGCATAGAGAAACACATCGGCGCGGCCATGGTACTCTTGTCGGAAACAAAAAACGGCTATCCGCACTACCTCCTGGCCGTGGGCCACCTTCATGAAGCAGAAGAGGAAGGCCAGGCGTGGCCTGAGCTTAGCGCCACGATTCGCGCGGCGCGTAAGGAACTGCAGACGTCAGGGACGGTGCCGGAATGGGAGGCGATCATGGTGCCTTTGGAACAGGCGCGCCTTGCGCTTTCCGCATAGCGGCCCGGAATTCGGTCGGGTATTTCCCTGCGCCGTACTTCGTCCAGAACACGCTATACCCGGCCCGCACCTGCTCGACGGAAAGATTCTTGCCGTTCAGCCAGACATGGCAGAGCAACCGCCCAAAGCCGTCGCGGGCGCGAACGCCATCCTCCTCGAACTCCAGCATGACCGCCGAGGCATTGCCGAGCATGGCCATAAGATGCTCCGTCGCCTCCCGATAGCCGGGTTGTCCGCGTTCCGGCGTATTGATATTCAGCATCCGGACCGAGGTCACTTGGGTATCCCATTTCACCTTGATTGTGTCGCCGTCGACCACGCCGACCAGAGTTGCTGGGTGCCACCGGGCCGGGGTGGGGCCGATACGCCAGTCATTCTCGCGCAACCCCCGGAGTATCCACCCGGTTGTCAATCCCCCAAGAAACAGCGTGAGGATTAACAGTGCGCCAGCGTCGTTGACCCGTTTTCGGGCGCAACCAATGAAAGCGCATCGCTCTCTGCAATATGGTTCATTCATCTTCCCGGCCCTCCGTAGATGGAGCCGGGTGAGGCGTGTCGTCTTGAGGAATGGATATATTGGCAGCGTTTTCGCCAAAGGCAAATTGACGCAGTTCCGTCGAATCGAAGGGCTTTTCAATCAAGGCATGTACGCCGAGCTTCCGCGCCCATCTCGCATACAAAGGTTGATGCGCGTTGCCCGATACCACCAGCGCCCGCGCGCAACTCCCGTCCCGGCGGATACGATCCAGCACCTCTAATCCGCATCCATCCGGCAGATTCAGATCCAGCGTCACGAGATCGTAGCGATTGGCATAAACGAATTTGAACGCTTTGGCGCAGGACTCAGCCAGATGAATCTCCCGGCCGGGACCGGCAAGGATATCCCGAATCACTTCCCGGATCATCTCATCGTCATCTACCACCAGTACCCGCATGCCACACCTCCCTTCCAGTGCGTTTCGGCCTGAAAAGGAAGCGCAAACGAAAAAAGGGGGCGCTGCCCGCACGCCTCGCCCCAAGGGACCGCCAAGCCCCTCTAACGAGCACAATGCAAGACAACGCCCCCAATCTATATGGGATGCGTGTCCGGCACTTGTGCTGCTCGTTAGATCAGGGGTGACCCTGTTGGCGGTTTTATGGGGCGAGCGCCCAAGCCGGTACGCTGAACCAGTCAGCTATGTCTGTTACAAGTCATTTCGTCAAATCGATATATTCCTCCTTACTTGCCTACCAGTCATATCTTGCCACAAACGGGCGCACCAGGCAAGAGAGTTTGGCAATGCCGCCCCTATTCAGCCACATTTGATTCACAGTTTATCAAAGTCATCTCATTCTATCACGAGTATTCTGGTTGCTGTGTCGCCGGAAAAAAATAGAATCATAGCAATGGTTTTTTCGATGGGAGAGATGCGTGTGAGTCTACGCAGGAAACTATTGTTAGCCTTAGCCGTTCCCGGTGTTCTTTTATTGTCCGTTGGCTTGGTCGCCTTGTTTTCATTAAGCCATTTGGCACAGACGGCAGATATGATCCTGGCCGACAATTACCGCTCAATTCGTGAAGCGCGGCGCATGCAGGAAGCCCTGTTGGGACTGGGCGGCGCATTGCCGGAGCAGGAGCGCGCAACCCAGAGCGAAGAGCTTGCCGACGTTTTCGAGAACGCCTTGCGCGCCTGTGAAAACAACATCACCGAGCCGGAGGAGCCGGAACTCCTGCAAGTGCTTCGGTCGGAATGGAATGCCAGTCACTCCAATCTCTCTTCCGCCCGGATTGCGGTGCTTTCCGACAAGGTAAGCCGACTGATCACGGTGAATGAGGAGGCCATGTACGGCCACCGTCAGCATACGCGTAACGTGGCCCGACTATTGACGGCTGTGCTCGTCATGGTAGTGGGGTTGACCGTCGTGGCTCTGATCGGTTTCTCCCTATTGGCGGCGCGGCGCATCTCCAAGCCGATCAGCGAGGTGGCGAACAACCTGAACCGCATTCTCGCCTCCTCGCGTGCCCGCGACGGAATCGGGGCGTCGGACGAAGGTGAAATCGAACGGTTGCAGGCGGAGGTGCGGAATCTGCTCGGCCGCGTCAGCCACCACGAAGCGGAGCAGGAATCCAAGCTCTCGGCACTGCGCCAGCGTCTGTCTGCGGTCATGGAGGAGATGCGCGACGGCATCGTGCTGGTCGATTCCGACTTGTTATTTCAGGCCTGCAACCGTATCGGCAACCGCATTCTCGGCTGCGAGGGAATGGAGACGCGCGATCGCACCCTGCGGGAAGTGCTGGAGCGGAAGGAATTGAGGCCCGCCTTCGAGGGATTCCTGCAAAACCGGCCCACCGGAGCGCAGGATCTGGCGGAGGTGAAGATCGCCACCGACGACGGGGAGCGGGTCTACCGCCCCCACGTGACCCCGATTTCCGGGGAAGGCAGCGAACCGGATGGCTATTTGATCGTCTTCTGGGACGCGACCGAGCATTTCGAACTGGAGGAGTCGCGGCGGCGCTTCATTGCTATGCTGTCGCACCAGCTCAAGACGCCGCTGACCTCGCTCACTATGAGCGTCAACCTCATGGCCGAACGCTTCTCGGGGGAGAACGAGGAGGCGGATGAACTCCTGACCGTGGCGCGCGACGACTGCCGTTCTTTCGGAGAACTGATCAACGAACTGATTCAAGCGGCGAAAGACACCTCATCGGGGATGCGACTCCGTTTTCACCGCGTGGATCTGCCGCGCCTCTTGCGCCTTTCACTCAAGCCGCTTGTCAATCAGGCAAACGAGAAGGGGGTTGAGTTCGTGGACCGATTGGGCGAGACACGCTTCTTCGCCACGGTCGATCCGGTCAAGTTCCCCTGGGTGGTAACCAACATCGTCGGCAACGCCCTGCGCTACACTCCCGAAGGCGGGACGGTGACGGTGGAACTCGAAGCGTCCGGCGACCAGGCGCGTTTGGTGATCGCCGATACCGGCTGCGGCATTGCTGAGGACGATGTGAAGAAGCTGTTCCTTCCTTACGTCAGCCTGGGATCGGACGAACCCACGGGGCGGCATGGTCTCGGACTGACCATTGCCAAGGAGATCGTGGAGGCCCATAATGGAGAATTGAACGTGGAGAGCCGCCCCGGCGAGGGCACGCGTTTCACCATTACTTTTATCACCGAGGAAACCAGTAAAGCATGAGCCGCATTCTCGTTCTCGACGACGATCCGCATATTTTGAAGACCCTCGGCATCATGCTGCGGGGCGACGGTCATGCCGTGCTGCAAGCCACCTCGGCGGAGGATGCGCTGTCGCTATTGCAGCACGAATCGGTCGATCTGGCGCTGGTGGATCTGCAACTTCCCGGCATGGACGGCATCGAATTTCTGAAGCGTCTGCGCGACCGCCATCGAGACGTATACGCTATCATGATCACGGCCCACGGCTCTATCGAAACCGCGATCCAGGCGACGAAGGAAGGCGCTTTCGACTATCTCACCAAGCCGTTCAACCCCGATCAAGTGCGCCACCGCATCACGCGCATCGAGGAATTCGCCCGGCTGCGGACCGAGGTGGAAGGCCTGCGACAGGAACTGCAGGGCGAAGCCGCCATGTTCACCCGCAGTCCTGAACTGCGGCATCTCCTGCAGGTGGCGCGTGAGGTGGCGGAAAAGGACGCCACCATTCTTATTACCGGCGAGAGCGGTACGGGAAAGAATCTTCTGGCACGGCTCATCCACGGCTGGAGCAGGCGGCGGGAAGGGAATCTCGCGCTGGTGGACTGCACCGCTTTTAAGGAGTCGCTTCTGGAGTCGGAGCTTTTCGGCCATGCGCGGGGAGCTTTTACCGGCGCGATTGCCGACAAGCCGGGTAAGGTGGATGCCGCAAGTGGCGGCACGCTCTTCCTCGACGAGATCGGCGAAGTGCCGCTCGATCTGCAGGCCAAGCTGCTGCGCCTGGTGGAGGAGCGCACCTATGAGCGCGTGGGCGACCCCAAGCCGCGCACGGTGGACGCCCGCATCATCGCCGCCACCAACCGCGACCTGGAAGAGATGGTGCGCCTGGAAGGATTCCGCGCCGATCTCTTCTACCGCCTGAGCGTCTTCGAGATCTACATCCCGCCCCTGCGCCAGCGGCCGGAGGATATTCGCCACCTGGCCAACCGCTTCCTGAACGAGTATTCCCGCCGCCACGGCAAGAAAGTCCATGCCGTCGCGGAGACGGCGCTGGAACTGCTGCTACGCTATCCGTGGCCGGGGAATGTGCGCGAACTGTCCAATGTGATCGAACGGGCCGTGCTGCTTTGTCCCGGCGAGGAACTGCGCTCCGAACACCTGCCCGAGCGCCTCGCGCGCGTGACCGCCGGGGGCATGACCGGCGAGGAGATCCTGCCCCTCGCTGCCGTCGAGGAAGAGCATATCCGCCGGGCGCTTGCCAAGGATATCCCGCAGGAAGAGATCGCCCGCGCCCTCGGTATCGCCCCCTCCACCCTGTGGCGTAAGCGCAAACAATACGGCATCTGACCGCCTTTCATTTTGAAAGGCGCCCTTCGTTTCGAATGAAATAGCCGTGGGGCGCGTCCTGTGCCCACGGCTCCGCGCAACCCCGCAAAGCCTTCCAAGACAAACACTTCTAGAAACCCAATCATGTCTTCCGTTCTGGCATTCTGCTTGCCTTTGAGAAACGGCCGGTGCTGGTGCGTCGGCTTCAGTCAGCATTGCAAAGGGAGGCCGAGGATGCTGCGGACCTGGATTGACGACGCAGGCAGCGCGATCGAGATCAATGTATTCGATCTGCTCCGCAAACTGCAGGCAGGCGAACCGCAACGCTTTCTCTTGTGGACCGAGCACGCGGCCTACGGAACCGACGAGTCGATCAGCTTCCTCCGGCTCGCCGGAAGCAACATGCCGGAAGAGCTTATTCGGGAGTGTGTGGTCGCCTGCCATGCGCCCAGCCGGGAATGGCTGACGGCGGTGAGCGAACTCGGTATCGACCGTCTTTACCACGGCTCTCCGCACTTCGGTCATTTTCCCAAGCCCGAGGATTGCCTCTCCGTCACAAAAGTGCGCGACGAACTGTGCCGCTATTTCACACCGCCCGAACAGGGGGCCTACGATGTGCCGGTCTGCGGCGCGGTGCATGGGCGGATGTTCCTGAACGAATGGTGGATGCGCAACCGTTGTTTCGGTCAGCAGGAGGAATGTCCGCGCTATCAGGATGCCTTGGAGCGCGAGGCTGGAAACCGGCAGGTGAATCATGGATAGCATTTGCCCCGAACGCGCCACTCGGTTGAAGCCCTTATGGCGATCATTCGTCGCCTATCTCTTTCACACCTCGCCCCAGCGCCTGTTGGTGACGGTCTTTAGCCTGGCCATTTTCGCGGGGACATTGCTCTTGCTGCTTCCCTGGGCGCATGCGCCCGGAAAGGTCGGACCGCTCGACGCGTTTTTCACCGCCACTTCCGCCGTTTGCGTCACGGGGCTTATCGTGGTGGATACGGCTACGGACTACACCGTCTTCGGGCAAGGCGTGATCCTGGCTCTGATCCAGATCGGCGGCTTGGGCATCATGACCTTCGCCGCCATCGCTTTCGAACTCGGCGGCGCGCGCATGCCCCTCGCGCAGCAGGCGGCATTGGAGGACAGCTTCTTTCAGCGCGACGTGGCGGTCGAGTTTTCCCAGATGTTCCGGCGCATCCTGAAGCTCGTCTTCATCATCGAAGGCATCGGCGTCATTCTGCTGTTTTTTGCCTTGTCGCTGGACAAACCCAGCGCGCATGCCGCGTGGTCGTCGGTGTTCCACACTGTTTCGGCCTTCTGCAATGCCGGATTCTCCATCTACACGGACAGCCTGATCGGCTTGCGCGGGAATGCCGTGGCCATGACCGCCGTGATGATCCTGATCGTCCTGGGCGGCCTGGGGCACGTCGTCTTGCTGGAACTCTACCGGGACGGCAGGCGGATCTGGCGGGGTCTACCAAAACAGAAGCCGCATCGGTTCAGCCTGCATTCGCGCGTGGTGCTCACGACCACGGGGGCGCTCATTATCGGCGGCATGCTCTTTCTTATGATCGTCGGCACGGACGGCGGCGGCGACCGGTCCGGTTTCTTTTCCGGGGCGCTCTTCCAGTCCATCACGGCGCGCACGGCTGGATTCAACACCGTGGACATCGCGGCGCTGCCGCTGTCGAGTCTCATGTTCATCGTCATCCTGATGGTGATCGGCGGCTCTCCGGGAAGCTGCGCCGGCGGCATCAAGACCACCACGTTCGCCATCTGGCTGGCCCGCATCCGCACGGCTTTGCACGGCCAGGAGGATGTCACGCTGATGGAGCGGATGATCCCGCGCGAACTCGTGCTGCGGGCGGTGGCATTGATCGGCCTCACCATTCTTTGGAACGGCGCGGGGGTGGTCCTGCTTTCCGCACTGCAGCCCGCCGGAACGCCGCTCAAGGATATCGTCTTCGAGCAGGTTTCCGCTTTCGGCACGGTAGGCCTCTCCACGGGGCTGACGGCAAAGCTGACGACCGCGTCCCGGCTCTGGATTATCGCCACCATGTTCGTGGGGCGTCTGGGGCCGCTGACCATGGTCTTTTCATTTCTGACCACCAGCCGCCCCAGGGTCGGCTGTCCGGAAGGGAGGATGATGATCGGATGAGCACGAATATGAAACGCATATGCGTAATCGGGTTGGGACAGTTCGGGCGGGAACTGGCCGTCAATTTCGCCAGGCACGCGGAGGTTCTCGCGATCGACGTCAACCAGGCTCTCGTCAATCAGATCGCCGACGACGTTCATCGCGCCTATACGCTGGACGCCCGCGACTACGCCGGACTCGCCTCGGTCGTCAACAAGGACTTCGACGAAGCCATTGTCAGCGTCGGAACTAACATGGAGGCGAGCGTTCTGGCGGTGTTGCACCTGAAGAAGATTGGAGTCACCAGAATTCACGCCAAGGCCAAGAACAAGGATCACGCCCAGATTCTCGAAGCGGTCGGCGCGGACAACATCATCTTCCCCGAACGCGATACGGCCCGGCGGCTGGTCCGGCAGGTGCTGAATCCCAATCTGCTCGATTTCGTGCCGATCAGCGAGGACTATTCGGTTATGCACCTTTCCCCGCCGAAAGAGTTCTGGGGCAAGGCGCTGAAGGATCTGGATCTGCGCAAACGCTTCGGCATCTTCGTCATCGCCGTCAAGGAATTCGTGCCGGAGCGCACGACGTTCCTGCCCGGGCCGGATAGCGTCATCCGGGATGATATGATCCTGATCGTCATCGGCAGGCCGGACGCGTTGCAGTCCATGTCCTCTTTACGGCCGGCACCCGTACGCAATGGCGAGAGTCCTGCGGCACCTCCTCCCGTTGCTCCTGTGGAAGGAAAGAGGGAGACTCCGAAAGAGATCTCGCCTGTCGGCGGCAACCAAACATCCGAGGGCAAATCGGCCGCACAGTCAGGTGGTATGGCGCAACCACCTCAGCAGCCACATCTTTCGGCCCAGAACCATGGCGGCAAACGCCACAAGAGAAAGCGGAGGTGATGCCATGTACGTACGTGCCAGTAACATCCTGAATAGCAATCTCCGCTTGCAGGACGGGAAAAAGGCGATCCGCGACCTGCTCGTGGATGATAAATCGTGGCAATGCCTTCATGTTGTTGTCGACACCGGGGACTGGTTGCCCGGCCGCGAAGTATTGCTGTCGCCGGAAGCGTTGGGCGAACAGCCGTTCGAGGAGAATATCACCCCGGCCGCGCTGTCCAGGGCCGACATCGAAGCGTGCGACGATATCACGGCGGACGAACCCGTTTCCCGGCAGAAGATCTACAGCATGGCCAGCTATGTCGGACCGCTGCCGCCGTGGTCGTGCGACTGGAACCCACATCTGCGTAGCGTGAAGGAACTGCTCGGGTACGCGGTGGCGGCGCATGGCACGGAAGACGGAACCGTCGCGGACGCGTTCGTCTGGTGCGGCGATGAATGGACGCTTCGCTACTTGGTCGTGGACATGGGATCGTTCTTCTCGCCACGGCTCTTTCTGCTGCCCACGCCGATCGTCCACGAAGTGACGTGGGACGAACGCAGGATCCGTATCTACGCCAATCGGCAGACCTTGTCCGTCGTACCGGAATTCGAGGGAATGGAGCAACTCACCGCCGGCTTCGAAAGCGAGCTGCACCGCATCTACCAGGGGCGACCGGGGTCATGGTGGCGGGAAGGAGAGCGCCATGGATAACCGCTATATCATCGCCATCTTCTTTCCGCCGCTTGCGGTGACACTGGTTCGCGGCTTCGGACGCGACTTGCTGATCAATATCCTGCTGACCTGCCTGGGCATACTGCCCGGCATCGTTCACGCGGCAAGCGTCGTGGATAAGGCGACACGGAGGCCATCATGACCCTGCGGCGCAAGATCCTCTTCGGTTTCGGCGGGACGCTTCTCCTGCTGGCGATCACGCTGGCGTGGGCGGTGTGGAATATTGTTCATCTCGGGCAGGCAAGCGATGCCATTCTGCGTGAGAACTACAAGAGCATCCTGGCGGCCGAGAACATGATCGACGCCATCGAGCGGCAGGACAGCGCGACGCTGCTCGTGATCCTCAACTACGACGAGGAGGGGTTGCGGCAGTTCCGGGAGAACGAGGCGCAGTTCCTGCAATGGTTCGGCAGGGCGCGAGACAACATCACGATCGAAGGCGAAAAGGAGATCATCGAGCGCATCGATTCGGGATATGCCGACTATCTGGCGCGGTTTTCGGATCTGCAGGGCACAAAGAACAAGGCTCCGGGCGATACCGGCAAAACCTATCATGAATCCGTTCTTCCGGTCTTTTCGCAGGTTCGCGATGCCTGTACCAGTCTGCGCGACCTTAATCAACAGACCATGTTTGATGCCTCGAAACGGGCGGAGATCCTGGCGCGGACTGCCTTCGTCTCGACGCTCGGCATTGGGGCGGCCGCGCTTCTGATCGGCCTGGGCTACAGCCTTGTCCTCTCCGGACGTCTGGTCCGCCCCCTTCGGGACATGCTGGACGCCAGCCATGCCATCGCCGAGGGAAGATACGAGGTGAGCATACCGACCGAAAGCCGCGACGAACTCGGCCGCTTGGCCGAAGGTTTCAATGCCATGGCCGGCAGATTGGCGCTCTATCACCGTCTGAATGTGGAAAAGGTGGTGGCGGAGAAACGCAAGGCCGATGCGGTGCTGCGCAGCATCGAGGACGGTATTGTCGTGGTCGATGCCGATCTCAGGGTGAGCGAGATCAATCCCACCGCCGCTCGTATTCTCGGCACTGATACCGAGTCGATAGGGCGTCACGTGCTGGAGATGATTCGCAACGACAAGCTCTTCGGCTATCTGCGCGACGCCGCCGAAAAAGGCATTTCGCCCCGAATTGAAGGCGAAAAGGCCATTTTGACGACGGGGCATGGGGAAAACGAGCGCCATTATCTCTTCGCAGTCACACCCGTACACGGCCAAGGCGAGGCGCGCTACGGCGCGGTGCTGCTTCTGCGGGACGTCACCCGCCTGCAAGAGGTGAACCGCCTGAAAAGCGAATTCGTCATGACCGCGAGTCACGAACTCCGCACGCCGCTGCAGAGCATCACCATGAGCATGAATCTGCTCAAGGAGCGGGCGCGGGATCGTTTCGGTAACGAAGACCGGGAACTGCTGGATACTTCGCTTGAGGAATTGCACCGCCTGACCGCCCTCATCAACGATCTTCTCGATCTCTCCAAGCTAGAAGCGGGCAAGATTGGCATGGATGTGGACTCGGTCGAAGCGGGACTCCTGGTGGACAAGGCGCTCTCCGTCATCGGCGAACAGGCAAAAAACAGAAATATCACCTTGTCGGCGGATATCCCGAGCGATCTGCCGAAGGTGCGCGCCGATGCCAACAAGATCGTCTGGGTGTTGACCAATCTTCTCTCGAACGCTTTGCGCTATGTCGACGGCGGCGGTCGGATCGTGGTCGTTGCGGAGACGGTCGGGAACTGGCTGCATCTTTCCGTCCGCGACGACGGGCCGGGCATACCGGTCGAGCTGCAATCGCGTATTTTCGAAAAGTTTGTGCAAGCCGACAGTCCCAAGAGCGTCGGCGGCACGGGCCTGGGGTTGGCGATCTGCCGGGAGATCGTCCGGGCGCACAAGGGAACTATCTGGGTGGATTCGAAGGAGGGCGAGGGCGCGACGTTCACCTTTGCCTTGCCGATCGTTGGGCCATGTAAACGGGAGGAAACCGATGAATACGCAGAAAGTACTGATCGTTGACGACGAGAAGAACATCCGCAACACGCTTCTGCAGGCGCTGGAGCCGCTCGGCCTTGAGCCTGACGCGGCCGTCAACGGGGAGGAAGCCCTGGGGAAGCTGAAGGAAGGCGAGTATGGCCTCGTCCTGCTGGATCTCAAAATGCCAGGCATGGACGGCATGGAAGTGCTGCGCCGCATCCGGGAGCGGCACGGAAACGTGCGGGTGGTCATGATCACCGCCCACGGCACCATCGATTCGGCGGTGGAAGCCATGAAACTGGGCGCGGTGGATTTCATCCAGAAGCCATTCGCGCCGAAGGAGATCAGGGCCGTGGTGGAAGGCATCCTCGCGCGCGAACGCCTGGAACCGGGCGCGGTCACTTCCTACGAGGATCGGATTGCATTGGCCAAGCGGTTCATCACCGACCGCCGCTTCGCCGAAGCGGCCGCGCAAATCAAGCAGGCCGTCGGGGAGGAACCGGGGAAACCGGAGGCGTTCAACCTGCTCGGGGTGTTGCTGGAACTGGAGGGAAACCGCATCGAGGCGCAGAAGAACTACCGCGCCGCCTTGGCCTTGGATCCGACCTATCGGCCGGCGGATGACAACCTGCGTCGTTCCGTCGGCATCACCCCCGAGGACCATATTCGCTTGGGCGGTGAGGAGGAGGCTTCATCATGAGCCAGTCTCTCTATGTCGTCATTGTCGGCTGCGGGCGGCTCGGGAGCGCCTTGGCGGGGCGACTCAGCGCCGAAGGGCACGGCGTGGTGGCCGTCGACCGGGACGAGCACGCGTTCGCGGGGCTGCCGCCGGAATATAGCGGCTTCCGCCTGGAAGGTGATGCGACGGAGATCTCGGTTCTGCGGGAAGCGAAGATGCAGAAAGCGGATGTCGTCGTCGCCGCGACGCGGGAGGACAACGTCAACCTCATGGTCTCGCAGATCGCCCGGCGCGTCTTTGAGGTGCCGCGCGTATTGGCTCGCGTTTTCGATCCCCGTCGGGAACCGCTGTATCGGCGATGGGAGGTGAAGACGATCTGTCCCACCGGCATCGCCGCCGCCCTCCTGCTGGAACGGATACACGAGGAGTCGGAGTAGGAATGGACATCACTGACCACCCCCTCCACAGATCCGGACGAGCGGAATTACCGCATCCGGCTCCTGCCTCAGGTGATGACGCCGAGGCGCTGCAAGGGATAAGGATGACATACGCGGGCCGTTGGCAAGTATCGCTCGATCAGACGGCGCATGCGCTCCCACGACACCCGGCCTTTCTGGCTGCGTCGGGACAGCGCGCGATGCCAGAGACGACCCACGGCGAAGCGGAAGAGCGCAATGGCCGGGCCGTTCATGGGCACGCCGTAGTATCGCGTGTGCCCCTCGACCACCGACCGGAGCCACTTGCCGACCTCGGAAACGGGATCACAGAGACGCCGCCGCAGTTCGGCCTTGACCTCCTTGAGCTTGGCTTGGAGCCGCTTGCGCACGGTCTGGCGCAGGACGGTGAACATGCCGTTCGACCGCTTCCGGGAACAGATATGCGTGAACCCGAGAAAGTCGAAGGTCTCCGGCTTGCCCTCGCCCCGGCGCTCGCGGTCCTTCCGCGCCCACGGGCCGAACTCCAGGAGCCGCGTCTTCTCCGGATGCAGTTCCAGCCCGAACGTGGCGAAGCGTTCGCGGAGATCCGCGAGAAAGCGTTCCGCCTCGTCCTTGTGCTGGAATCCGACCACGAAATCGTCGGCGTAGCGGACGACGATCACGTCGCCCCGCGCCTTCGACTCGCGCCATGCCTGCACCCACAGGTCGAACACGTAATGGAGGTAGACGTTCGCCAGCAGCGGGGAGATACTCCCGCCCTGCACGGTGCCCACCTCGCTCACGGTCCGCACCCCGTCCTCCAGCACGCCGGCGTTCAGCCACTTTTGGATGAGCCGCACGACGCGCCGGTCCGCGATGCGGTGCTCGACGAACTTCACCAGCCATTCGTGGTCGATGGCGTCGAAGAACCCACGAATGTCGGCGTCGAGCACCCAGTTCACCTTTCTCGTCAGGAGTCCGGTATAGAGCGCGTCCAGCGCGTTGTGCTGGCTGCGCCCGGGCCGGAATCCGTACGAGAAGCCGAGAAAGTCGGTCTCGTAGACCGCGTTCAGCACCATGACCGTGGCCCGCTGGACGATCTTGTCCTCCAGCGCGGGCACACCGAGCGGACGAGTCCGCCCGTCGGCTTTGGCGATGTGCGCGCGTTTGACCGGCTTCGCCCGGTACGCTCCCCGCTTCAGCCTGCCGGAGAGGTCGAGGAGGTTGGCCTCCAACTCCTCGCCGTAGTGCCGCCACGTCTCGCCGTCCACGCCGGGAGCCGCGTCCCGCTTGAGCAGGAAGAAGGCTTCCCGGAGCGTGTCGAGGTTATAGACGTGGTGGAGGAGCGCGGTGAACCGCACCTCCTTGTCGCTTGCCGCGACCTGACGTACCCGCGCCAGCACCTGTCGCACGCGCGCCCGGCCCAGCGTCCGGAGCGTGTCGCGCTCGTGCGGGTTCCCCTCGGCCGATCCCCTTCCCTCCATCCCCTCCGCGGGCAGCGTTCGGGCGTGGCTCTGTCCGGTAGGCTCTCCCTTGGCCGTGTCCGGGGTTTCCCCCTTCGTGCCCGTGTAGGGATCACCGTGGGACGGGCCGGTTCCGGCGCCGCCGTTGTTCGGGGACTTCCCCGGTACTACGGGATCGTCCGACTTCCCATGTTCGTGCGTCATCGGCGTGTGTCCTTGGACTTCCCGACACGGCCTGCCGCCTGGAGCGGACCATCCGCCCCTTCCGCGACAGGCGAACATGGGATCTCCCGGTTCCCGCGCAAGGTGCGTCGGCGCATGCACGGGGTCTCTGACCGCGCGGAGTTCCGGTGCGTCTCGCGTTGGCGACGCGCCGGATGTGGCCTTCCGCCTTCTCCTACGGCGTCGGCACCCCGGAGCAAGTTCATTTCGCGGCTGAATACCCGGCCTACGCGTTCCCCTGTCAACGCTTCGGAGGCGTCCTTACGGACGCGCCCGCATGACTCGGGGCCGTCGTGGCTCGCTACACCTTCGACGTATGACTCTTTCATTCACTACACCTTGCCGGTTTAACCGGCGCAACAGGAGAACCGAAATGAGCCGCATTCTGATTGTGGGAGAGGCGGGTACGCTTTACCACGTCTGCCGGACGTTTTTGGCGAAGGGGCACGACCTGACCGTCATCTGCCCGGATCAGGCCGGGTGCGAGGAGTTGTCCCGGCGG
>JAGUZQ010000018.1 GCA_020060765.1 Planctomycetota bacterium
GAAAATTGTCGAAGCGGTGCTGGCTGGCAAGGAACCGGACATTTCGCTGAGCGCACTGCTGGAGATGGATATACCGTTGGACTGGGCGGAACAGGAAAAAATGCCCGGCCTGCGGATTTCGATTTGACGTACGCCTTCACAGCCAGCTCATTTCATCCTCCTCCGCCGGCTTTATCCTGGCGCAACGGTTTTATGGCATAGCTCGCAATCCACCGCAGGTGGCAGACGTGCCAAACTGATTCAATCCCAGGCGATTACGGCAGGCGATTGCTTCGGGATGGATAATGTTATTACCTTCCCGTTATCCTGTTCCGCGACAACAGGAGCCGCCTCCGAATCGCTGTAGATAATTTTTGGGTGTAAAAAATCGCGGTTCGCCGACCCGTATTCCGGGTCGTCAAGGCGCAGGGTCACGGTTTGCGGTTCTGCGGTAATGTTGTACGCCACCAAACCGAGACTGTTGTCAGGCGCGAGCCACATCGAAACCAAAACCGTTGGTAGCGTGGCGGGAAAAGTGCTTTTGCTCCAGGCGCGGTACCAGTCGAAATCCACCTTGTTGATTTCGCCGACGCGCGTTGGCTCCCGCAACATTTTTCCATAGACCAAAAACTGTTTGGCCGCCCGGTAGGCCGCGTAACGCTTGCGCGAAGATTCCGCCGCGATTTCATAATTGGGAGTGTTCTGGTCGAAATATATCGGTTGGTTCCAGCCACCCTTGACTCCCCAGACAAAGGTCTGCCCGAATTTCGCGACATAATCTATGGCGTTGTTTTCCGTAAGGCTGTATTTCGGCGTCCAGGCGGAATAGAGAATAGTATAATCATGATATACCGTATGGATCAGGGGGATGGCGGTGACGATCTCGCGGTTGATTTCCTGGGTGGTGGTGTTGCAGACCAGGTAGCCGTCCAGTTCGGCCATGTTGCCTTCCCAGAAACTTTCGGCGGTAAAGCAGAAGCCGGGGTCGATTTCGCGCGCGCGTTTTCTGATGTTCCGTAACATCTGCCGGTTGGCTTTTATATACGCCGACCCGCCGCCGGAATCGGAGGTGTAAAGCGGATTGAAGTTCAGGTATGTTCCCGCATGGTTGAAGGAATCGAGATACGCCGCCCGGAAACCGCTTTTGGCCATCTGTGCAACCGAATCGCCGAGAGTCTTTTCCCAGACAACTCCGGGCCATGCAATCGAATTTATTTCTTCTTTAAATTTCCACACCACCTGTTGACCGTAGAAATTCCGTACAGTGTGCTTGATGCCTTCCATCTGTTTGAAACTATCGGTTTCCCTATCCCAGCAGATGCCCTGGATATATCCCATGACAGGCAACTTGCGGTCGGAGGCCAGTTTAAGATAGTCCTCGTCTTCCTGCCGCAAGGGGAAACGATCCGGATTCAACCTGCCGAAGTATCCGCCCTTGCCCCAGTAAAAGGTCATTAACGCGTAATTTGTTTCGGGGAGCGCTTTCCTCAGTTGCTCGTGCCCTTTATCTGAAACGGATTTATTCACGCCCCACATCAGCCATTCATCCAGTTCCTTAAACCAGGTCGTTTCCGGCGTACGGCTTTGCAGCGGCCCGGCGTTGGCCCAGCTCTGCTGTAAGGCCCAGGGGCGGTAAATCTGGCAGGCGTCGTACCAGTCTCCCTGAAAGCAGCGGAGGACGGTGTCGTAGGGGGTGGCCCAGATTTGGGGAATTTGTTTCATGTTGTTCGGCACATGCACCAGCGCCCACCCGAGACCGGCTTTTTCATCGGCGGTCAGGCGATAACGTTTGACATTCTGCTCCCCGTCAAAGCAACCCAGGTAGAGTCCGTCGCGGTTATGGTAGTATGCGTCGAACTGCATGGAGTGTCCCGACCGGTTAGGCTGGAAGCGGACGTTTTTGCCGAGGATGCAGTTCTTCATCGGGTTTTTAATCAGCCGTCCGTTGAAAACCGGGGAAGCGAGATAGCTTTCGTCGGACGGGGCGCCGGTAACCGTGATTCCCTCCAGCGTCGGCGCGGTCAGATAGAAAACGGTGTAAAGCTTGCTGCGGTTGGCGAACTCGGCGCGCACACGGACGAAGAAATCCTGCGGCGCAAGCCGGATTGAAACCTGAATATCGAATACGCCTTTCTCCTCTCCCAGATCCAGGTTTTTCCAGTACATTTTCACGCCGTTGGGAACGCGTTCACAGCCGCTTTCGCCTTTCACCGAATCGGATTCCAGCACCAGCGATTTTGCGTTTTCGCCGCCCGCGTCGTCAGCCCGCCCCGCGGAATCGTTCTGTTCGGGATCGAGATTGAGGGCCACCGTTTCCGCATATTCGGCGTCAGGCGAAGGCAGGCGGCAAAACTCAGCCCGCCATAGTTTTCCGCTACGGACGCCGTTAAGAAAACCTACTTTTGCCTCATTGCTGATCTGCCAGAATCCGCCGCCTTTATCGGCGGGGAACAGGGCTACGGCGGCGTGCTGGTTTTTGAGTTCGATATATTCCTGCGCTTTAATCCGGATACTGACGCTGTCGATATCCAGTTTTCCTTTTATCCTGAACGCGAGAGCCAGGCTATCGGTTTCCGCATCAGGCGCGACTGTCAGCGTGTAGTTCTGCCACCCGTCAACCGCTTTGGCTGCATCCACTTTTTTCCAGCGCACGTTTTCAGGTTCTGACAGGCTGGAGGTAAACTTGTTTTTTACATACTGCGATACCAGCGGATAGATTTCTCCTTCCCCCCTTACCCAGTAAGTGATTTCCAGTTGCTCCCGTCCTTTGGGCTTGAATTTAGTCGCGGACAGATAAAGCGGCGCGTCGGGGTTTTCATTCTCAACTGCCAGATAACCTTTGCCAGATTGCGCCTCGCCGTTAACCGGCCGCACCTTGCCTTCCTGTTGTCCCTTGATAGACCATACGTGCCACCCCGAACGCTCCATCTCGAAGCCGCCGTTGTAAAGCAAGTTGCCCGGTTCACGTTCCGGAGCGCTGGCGGGGCGTTCCAGAGCGCTTGCGCCGATATGTCGGTTCAGCAATAGTTTCAGCCACGCCGGATAGGTATTGCCGAACGCGGTGCCGGCTCCCGCCATCGCCGCCCCGTAGGTGATGCTGTCGCCGAAACATACGATCAGGTCTCCCGGTTTTACTTGCTCTTTGATTGCCTCGGAGATCAGGCTTGCCATCAGTTCGTACCCCTGCGCGGTGAAATGGACGCCGTCCGGGCTTTTGCTGTTGGCTTCGTTGCGCAGCAGCGAAGACTGCTCCAGCGTGGCGCCGCCGTGAGCTTCCACCGCGGCGTGCAGGTCGACCAGAGTAAGTTGGTTCTTCTCGGCCAGACGAATGATCACCTCGTTCAGGGATTTTATCTTGGCGGCGGTGTCCTTAAGCGGGTGGTTCTGGTGGCGTTGGAAAAGGTACTGTTCGATGATAGGGTTGATAGTTAATAATACGAGATGTTCGATGCCGTTGGCGCGCGCAAGATCGATCAACGCTTGCAGATTCTTTTCATAGGCGTCGGCCTCCAGCATCCGCGCGGGATTGACCGCGTCGTTCATACCGAACCCCATTACCAGCCATTGCGGTCGGTCGGCCATAACGTCTGCCTCGAAGCGAACCAGACCATCTGCGGTAGAGTTGCCGCCGATGCCGCGGTTATAAACTTCAACGGGGGCGACATTCTCGCCGGCGTGGAGCGTTGCGGCGAGGCAGATGGCAAATGAGAAGGCGGCCAGCAGGTGTTGCAATCCAATTCGGCGAGTCATTGTAATCTCCTGTGATTTTAAGAACCGAGAACGAAGGGATCGCGGAAAATATAACGCATTGAATTCGCTTGCTAGTATGGAGGCGGCATCATGCCACTTGCTATTCCCAAACCTGGCCGACCAGAACGCCGTATGTCGAAGTTAAGTCATTTGCTCCCGCCGCGGCAGAATGCCCGTCGGCAAACCAGACGTTGCCTTTGCCGTTATGCCGCAGGTGAACTTTGGTGTAGTGTGAAGTATTCAGGCTGATGCAGTTTGCCTGCGGCAGCGCCGGATCGGTTGTTTTGATCGAATCGCACAGCATGATAAAGCGGGAAGGTGGGAGTCCGCCGGTTTCCGCTTCGGTGCGGGTCAGGCGAATGCATTCCCCCCGTACCCACGATTTCACCCGCATGCCGTAGGTATAGTAATAAATGCCTGAGACAGAGGTGTCGTAGCGGTACGGGTACCACTCGGGACAGATCAGTACGTCCCCGCGTTTTAAGTATTCTCCCCGCAATTCGAGAATTTGCGTATAACAATAAACCTGTGGCAATGCCTCCATGAAGGTTGGAGCGTAGCCTCCATTATCTTCGGCATATTGCATGAAGGCAAACCCGACCTGACGCTGCTGGCTCGTGCATTGCGTCGCGCGTGCGATGGAGAGGGCTTTGCCCAGAACCGGCATGAGCAAAGACGCGAGGATGGACAGAATCGCTATAACGACCAGCAATTCGATCAAGGTAAAACGTGTTTTCATTATCCTCTCCAGTATCTGTACCTAGAAAATCAAAACGTATGGGCGGCGTTTGAACTGCAAGCCCCCCCCTCAATCATTTCTTGCGGAAATTAAGGACATAATCCAACAGTGACTTTAGCTTTACCGTCGCCAGGGCACAGTACGAATCAGACGCCCCATAATAGATGAAAATCTCGTCTCCCATCACCACATTCGAACATGGGAACACGCAGTTCGGATAAATGCCGTTCTTTTCGTAATCAGTCACCGGTTCGAAAACCGGGATTGGCGAACGGGCGATAACCTTGCGCGGATCTGCGCGGTCGAGCAGCATCACCCCGACCCGGTAGGCGCATTCCAGGTCTACCGCGTGATAAAGCATCAGCCACCCTTCGTCCGTCGGGATCGGAACTCCCGAAGCGCCGACTTTCAGCCTTTCCCAATCGAACTCAGGCTTGATCAACAGGTGGTCATCGCCGAGGTCGGAGGCGCGCACCTTGTTTGCCTGCGCCGCCATCTTATCCCAATCGAGATTCCAGCCCCAGTCGTGCAGGTCGTCGGAAAACCGCAGCCACATTGCCGCCGGATAATAGAAGTGCGTGGCTATCCACGGCACATACGGCGTGGGGCGGTGGAGCATGGCGTATGTGCCGCCGATTTTTTCCGGGAACAGCACCACGTTGGCGTCGCCGGTAATCAGGGACGTGATCGGCCCGAGCCTCTCCACGTTTTTCCAGTCCTTTGTACGCGCCAAACCCGTTCGGCGGAAGCCCAACAGCCAGGCGGGTTTTTCGTTCTTCGCGCTGTCTGCCTTGATATCCGGCAGCGGCGAGGGGGACGCATAGGTAAAATAAAAATAGCCGTTCAGCGGCGTGATTCGCGGATCGTCTATGCCGGTACGATCGAAGAAAGTATCTCCGTCCGACGGGTCGAGGAAGGGATTTTCGGAAACATCGAAATTCACGCCGTCTTCGCTTTCGGCAAATCCCAGCCGCATTTTGGCATAAGCTTCGGAGTCGTGGTTTGAATTGGCCGTGAACAGCATTTTTACTTTTCCGTTATCCAGCACCGCCCCCGGGTTGCGCACCCCTCCCCGGCACCACGGCAAATCAGCGGCACTTGCAAGTATCGGGTTGTCTTTCCAGCGTTTTATCTCCATAGCGGTTTTTTCTCCAATTATTGGATTTATTATCGGGAACCCCAAATTACAGGGATTTTTCCCGTGGCAACAATTGCGGTGTAAGATAAAGCGATTTCATGCACGGTTTCGCGCCGGCAAGTATTTCCATAGCCCTTTTGCCCATGCCTTCGAAATCTATCGCCAGGGTGTGGAAGCCGAAGTCAATGCTCAGGTATGGGCTGATATAGTCGTAGCCAGACACTTCGACGTCCGGCTTATTCAAACTTTCTTTCAGGCATTTCACCGCGCCTGCGGCGAGCTGGTCGTTTACGCAGAAAATCGCGGTGGGCGGATTTTCGTGCTTGAAACATTCGGTGCATAATTCCACGCCCAGCGTCCGCTGGTCGAAACGCTTCTGGCGGCTTCCCAGGAAAACCAGGTCACGGTCAGGAACCAGGCGGTTGTCGCGCAAGGCTTTTTCCATTCCCTGCAACCGGCGCGAGTAGTTTTCGTCCGCAAGGTCGAGCGCCAGCGCCGCGATGCGCCTGTGCCCTCTTTTGATCAGCATTTCGGTCATCTGATAGGCTCCGGCGAAATCGTCATTGAAAATACCGTAAACATTTTTTGGGGTGTTTTCAAAGCCGCTGTGGTAATAGTTCAGAACTACCAGTGGCAGCTTCGGGAAAAGCCCGGCCAGTTCCGTCGTTTCTTCAATCGGTTTGTCATGCAGGAACAACAGGCCGGTCAGTTTGATCTGCTCGTTATTCTGGTAGAAAAAAAGGCTGTCTTTCAAATCCCCGGAAATGTTGACGACATCAATTCCCCGGGTCTGCGCCTCGAGCTGGATTCCCCGATATATTGCAGCTTCGAGGATGTTCGTCTCCAGCGACGGCATTCCCAGCGGATTGAATACCGCGCAACAGGGTTTCTTTTTTGTTAAGGCCGTACCTTCGCCCACAAAGGTGCCCTTTTTCGGCCGCCGGAAACAAACTCCTTCTGCAATCAAACCATTCAGCGCCTTTTCCGCAGTTCGCAGACTTACCCCCGCCGCCGCTGCAATCTCGCCGATGCTTGGAATGGAATCCCCCGTTTTCAATTCGGCTTGATTTATGTATTCCTGCAATCCCTCCTGCAACTGCCGGTAGAGGGGCAGGGCGCTGGCCTTTGCAATATTGAACGTCAGACCCATACCTAATTATCCTTAATAACCTGATTATTAAGATTATCATACAGTACGGATTATGTTTGTCAAATTTTTTCTCTAGTTTTAGATATACCATTGGATTGGAAGGAGCAGGAAAAGGTTCTGCGCTTTTCCCCGTGAGAAACCCTGCTCGGAGGTAGCGCCATCAACAGAGACACGGTTCAACTCTCATCAGGTCTCTGTGCAACCGGACGTATTTTACAAACCGCTTCTACTACCTCCGAAGCTAAATCCTGTAAACGCCATGAAATCAAGGAATTACAATTGGAGGTAGCGCCTCTTCACACTACCTCCGGTTTTCGAGAGTTCGAGAGTATTTTGGCGGTTTTCACGGTAATTTGGAGAGAGGGCTACCTGCGATAAGGGCGCGTGAAAGCTTGCCATAGTTTTGGCAGCCATTCGCAAAAGGTCTTACAGTATAAGGTTATATGGGCGTGCAATGAAAAAGCCTTCCGGTAATCCCGGAAGGCCAAATCTTTGAGAGACTGATTCCGTCTCTTGATTTCTGGTGGTGTGAACCATACCGGAAACGGAAAGTCGGAGAGCGAGGATGCGGCAACTGCTAACTTTCCGTCAGCATTACTCATGATAGGCCATGATGTTGTGAAGCGATGCCGCGAAACTCATTTCTACTTTCAAGAGCGGTCGGGAACGGACAGTTCTCCGATCTGAAAATCCGATTCCAAATTGCTGCCGCGGTTGCTTATTTTTTGCAGGAAAGCTGAATGCTTGACATATAGGCGCATTGATGTATGCTAATAATAGTTAAGGAGGCCGCCATGCCCGACATTCTCAAATTGAGCGATGCCAGTTCTCTTGCCTTCCACGCCATGGCGCTGTTGGCGCGGTATCCGGAAACGCGGTTTTCGACCACGAAGATGGCGGAGTTGTTCGATGCTTCCGAGCATACGCTCGCCAAGGCGATGCATAGCCTGGTTCGGGCCGGATTCGTCGATGCGGTCCGCGGCGCCGGCGGCGGTTTTTCGCTGACCAAGAGTCCGCACGACATTACCTTGCTCGATATCTACCAGGCGGTCGACGGAACGCTGGAGGAGCAACGATGCCTGCTGGGCAAGCCTGCCTGTAACGGCGAGAAGTGCGTCATGCAGGGACTGATGGGCAAATTGTACAAGGAATTGCATGGCTATTTCAGCCGTATGCGGCTGGACGCACTGGCCCGGAATGTTGCAATCGGCGATGTGGAGATCGGGAAGGGGTTACCGGAGAAGGAGGCATGACATGCCTGAAACCGAATTGACTCCCGCCCGCATGGAATCCTTGCGCCGGTATTGGCGGGAAAGAAGCCTTACGGAACTGGCCGACTACATCGAAGTCCACTATCACGCGCGGGCCAAGGCGCTGGTGCCGGAAATCGTCAAGGAAATCGAAGCGATTCTGAATGCGACGCCGGAGGATATCCGCGACGCAATGGTGCCGCTCCAGCATCTGCGGATCATGCTGACCGAGGATATGGAGAAGCATACCCGCGAGGAAGAGGAAGTGCTTTTCCCGTATATCCGGTCTCTGGAGAGTGGAGTAACGCCGGACGGAACGCTCGGCTCGATCGGCCGGATACACAACGAACACGATCAGATCGTCGATACGCTCGTGCGGATCAAGCTCAAAAGCACGCTCTGCCGGTTGCCGGAGTCGACCTGCGAATACTGCCGCCCGCTGTATGACCGGCTGGCCGTGCTGCTTGCCGACCTGCACGAACACGCTTTTCTGGAAGACGACATCCTGTTTCCGGAGGCGCTGGAACTGGAGAAGGAAAGACGGTGAGGGATCCTCTTTCCCGGGAGAAAACGATGATCACAATCGATGTAGACAAACCGGTGCGCGTTCTGGCGCTGGAGGATCCCCGCATCCGGGCGGCGCTTGAAGCCATGGGTATCGACACCTGTTGTGGCGGCGGCAAGCCGCTGACCGAGGCGGTTCGGGAAGCGGGGCTGGAAATAGACGCAGTACGCGCTCGCCTGCATGAGGCAATGGCAAGAGGGAAAGCAGAACCCGAAACGAAACGCGATTGGCGGCAGGCTTCGCTGGCCGAATTGACCGATCATATCGAAGAGAAGCATCACGCCTTTCTTCGCGACATACTGCCGCGCCTCGCAGACCGCTTCGCGAAAGTTGTTAAGGCGCACGGCAAACGCCATGGCGACATGTTGACCGAGGTGCAAAGAGTATTTGCCGGACTGCGCAAGGAGATCGAGGCGCACCTCATGAAGGAAGAACAGATCCTGTTTCCTTATTTGCGTCAAATGTCGGCGGCCATCGCGGCATGCAGAGAGTTGCCGCCCATGCATTGCGGCAGCGTCGCCAATCCGATTCGCCAGATGGAGCACGAACACGAGAACGCGGGCGCGGTGCTCTCCGCCATGCGCGAGCGCACATCAGGTTATGATCTGCCCGACGACGCTTGTCCGACGTTCGCGGGATTGTACGAAGACTTGCGGGCACTTGAGGCGGATTTGCATGAGCACATTTTCCTAGAAAACAATATCCTTTTCCCGAAAGCCGTCGGTATGGAGGAAAAGTCAATGGGGCGCGTCCATGGGAAGGGAGACCAATTATGAACGTGATCGTATACAGCGCAAAGCCGTACGACCGGCTCTACCTGGAGGAGGCCAATCAGAAGGCGGGGCATAACCTTCTCTTCGTGGAAGCCACTCTTTCGGAAGAGACCGCCGGGCTTGCGAAAGGGCGGGACGCGGCGTGCATTTTCGTTAACGACCGGGCAGACCGCGCTGTTCTGACATCATTGTATGAAGGCGGCACCCGCTTCATTGCCCTTCGGTGCGCCGGCTTCAACAACGTGGATCTCCCGGCGGTGAAGGATCTGGGGATGTGTGTCGTGCGCGTTCCGGCGTATTCGCCGCATGCGGTAGCCGAACACACGGTTGCGCTGATGCAAACGCTCAACCGCAAGATCCATCGGGCATACAACCGCATTCGCGAAGGCAATTTCGCCCTGCAAGGACTGCTCGGGTTCGATTTGCACGGGAAGACGGTCGGCGTCATCGGCACAGGGCGGATCGGCGCAATTGTAGCACGCATTTTACGCGCGGGTTATGGCTGCGAGGTATTGGCTTACGACGTGCAGCCGCAGGCGGAGCTGGAGAAGATGGGCGTCCGGTATGCCTCGCTGGATGAGGTGATTTCCCGATGTGACGTTCTGACGCTTCACTGTCCGCTGACGCCGGAAACGCATCATTTGATTAACGCGGATACGATTCATGCCATGAAGCCGGGCGTGATGATCGTGAATACCAGTCGCGGCGGACTGGTGGATACCGCCGCCGTAATCGAGGCGCTCAAGGACGGTCGTATCGGATCCCTGGCCATCGACGTGTATGAGGAAGAGGCGGATCTCTTCTTCGAGGATCTGTCGGGAACGGTGATTCGGGATGATGTGTTTGCCCGGCTTACCACGCTGCCCAATGTCCTGATCACCGGTCATCAGGCGTATTTCACGGAGGAAGCGCTCAGGAATATCGCCGACACAACGATCGGCAATCTAACGGAATACGAAAAGAACCACCGGTGTGTGAATGCCGTGCACTGCGACAGGATGCGCCGCCGTGACGGAAGCCGGGGATGCGCGGGGAAGGAAGTCTGCCCGTGCGAACCGGACAAATAGCGGCATTGCAGCAGAACCTTAACAAGGAGGACGAATTATGCACGCGCGCGAAATTCGCAAGGGAATAGAGGTTATTGCCACGGTCCATTGGGAGCGGCGGTTGTTTGATTCGCTGATCCCGCTGCCGGACGGCACGAGCTATAACGCCTATCTGGTGAAGGGCTCGAAGGGAACGGCTCTGCTGGACACGACCGATCCGGTCTTGAGCAACGAATTACTGGAGCAGCTTCAAGGCGTGGAGCAGATCGATTACGTGGTTTCGCATCACTCCGAGCAAGATCATTCCGGCACGATTCCGATGGTGCTTGCCCGTTATCCCAACGCCAAGCTGTTGTGCAGCAGCAAGGCGGAAGACCTCCTGCACACGCACCTGGGCGTGGCCACCGACCGGATGCGTGTCGTCGAGAACGGCGAGAGCGTTTCCCTCGGCGACAAGACGCTGCAATTCGTCTATACCCCGTGGGTTCACTGGCCGGAAACCATGGTGACGTACATTCCCGAGGGTAAGTGCCTGTTCAGTTGCGATTTCTTCGGCTCGCACCTGGCAACCACCGACCTCTATGTCACCGACAAGGCCCGCGTGTACGAGGCGGCGAAGCGGTATTATGCCGAGATCATGATGCCGTTTCGGAATGTCATTCAGAAGAACCTGAAGAAGATCGAGGAATACCCCTTCGAGGTGATCGCTCCCAGCCATGGCCCGGTGTATGACGATCCGGCCTTCATCGTGGATGCATACAAGGACTGGGTCTCGCCCACCATGAAGAACGAGGTGGTGCTGCCTTACATCAGCATGCACGGCAGCACCGAGCGCATGGCCAAGCACCTTATCGATGCGCTGGCGCGCGAGGGAGTGACGGTTCATGCCTTCGATCTGGCCGTAACCGACATCGGCAAACTCGCCATCGCGCTGGTCGATGCCGCGACCCTTATTGTGGGTACGCCGACGGTTCATGTCGGTCCGCACCCGGCGGTCTATTACGCGGCGCATCTTGCTAATCTTCTGCGGCCCAAACTCAAGTATGCCGCGATTGTGGGCTCATACGGCTGGAGCAGCAAGGCCATCGAACAGATTGCCGCTTTGATCCCCAACCTGAAGGTCGAAGTCCTGGGCACGGTGCTGCAAAAGGGGTTGCCGGACGCGGACACGTTCACAAAGCTCGATGAGTTGGCCAAGGCTGTCGCGGAAGCGCATCGCGCCGATCCGAGTGTCGAGAAGGAGTAAACTGGGAACTATATGCATGAGTTGGATATGCCCTCATCAAGACGACGATTATTGCCGCAAACGGAAACGGCCATGCGAGGCGGGAACGCGTGGCTGCGTTCTGGAGGGGCGGTTGGGCTTTATGGCTACCGGGAGTGACGGACGAAGAAAGGAGCCGGCAATGAAAGCGATTGTGGATCAGGATACCTGCATCGGCTGCGGACTCTGCGCCGAGGTCTGCCCCGCGGTCTTTGATATGAATGCGAACGGCAAGGCCGAAGCGAAGGCCGGCTCCGTGCCCGCCGACGCCGAGGCTGCCTGTCACGATGCGGCCGAGCAATGCCCGGTCGAGGCGATTGAGGTGAGATAGCGGAATGTTGTCATCTCAACACGACACGATCCGTTTTGCCCATTTCGTGCGCTATGAAGGTGTTGCGCGAGGGCAAGGTGGCGGGGTTCGCGAACCACACCGCGTTCATCGTTAGGGACGGCACGGACGACCAGAACGCTTTCCATGCGATTGCTCTGGAGGAAATCGTAATCATTGTTGACAGAATGATTGATTTCCGCTATAAAATGTTATGCATTCGTAGGTTCTGATCGACATGAACCGCGCGATTCATTACCAATGACCGCTGATTTTCTGTTATTACGCCACACATGAAGGCATGAGGTGGACATAGCCAGAGTGCATCGATATAGGCGTCCCAACGCCATTTCGTAATCGGGAGAGGATCAATGATAGACGTTATTGCGGTTGCGTATCCCAAAGCGCCCGCCCGAAAGAAGGAACTTCTCCCCGTCATTGCCCAAACCGTTTCTCGGAATCCAGCCGTATGCGTCTATTTGTCTGAGACGACCGAGGACGTCCTCATGCGAATCAGGGTTGACGACTCTCAGCAGTTTATTGAAATCATCGTGGGCATTTTTGCTGCCTGTCGGCCTTCGGATGGCGACTCACTGGTCGAGGGCATCGATATTCATCAATTGGGTGCTCACACTCCAGCGGAAGATTTTACAGAAGAGCTTATGGGACGCGGGCATGTCAAATGAAGAATCCGATCCCGATAGCAACCCTCGTGTCATGCGCTATGGAGATTATCTTCGACGCGCCACGGTGAACTATGGCGAAGTCCGCTACGGCGATGTGGTGCGAATCAGTCCGCGAGCACAAGCGGCCCGGATCGGCGTCACGCCGCGTCATGTCATGCGCATCATTGCCCCCTACCTGTCCGTCCGCATCGGGGAGCAGGCGCGTGCGGTGCTCCCGCTGGCGCTATATCTGGCCGTTTTCCAAATCGTGATTCTGCGCCAAACCGTAGAGGACTCCGTCATAATCGCAACCGGTCTGGCCTGCGTAATCATGGGACTTGTCCTCTTCATGGAGGGGCTGAAGGTCGGGCTCATGCCCTTCGCGGAGCGTATCGGATCGGAGTTGCCCGTCAAACTTAAGTTGCGCGGCATTTTCGCGACTGCCTTCGTTCTCGGCGTTGCCGCCACGGTTGCCGAGCCCGCCATCGGAGTCTTGCAGACGGCGGGAGCGTCCGTCTCGATCCAGGATGCGCCGCTCCTGTACCTGATGCTATCGCGCTATTCGGCGTGGCTGGTCCTCGCGGTGGCGATCGGCGTCGGCGGAGCCACGGTTCTCGGCATCCTTCGCACCGTGCGCGGTTGGTCCTTGAAACCGCTAATTTTCGCACTGCTTCTGCCCACGCTGGGGCTGACCGCCTATTCGATGTGGGAACCAACCGGCCAATTGGCGCGGTTGGTCGGCTTGGCGTGGGATTGCGGCGGCGTCACGACAGGCCCGGTCACGGTTCCGTTGGTTCTCGCGCTGGGTATCGGTGTCGCCAATGCCTCCAGCCGGGATAACGGTTTTTCCGGGTTCGGCGTCGTCACGCTGGCAAGCATTCTTCCCATCCTGACGGTTCTTCTTCTGGGCGTCGTCCTGTTGAACGGCGGCGGCCTCGACGTCGAGGTGCCAGTATCGACAGCTGCGTCGGTATCATCGTCGTCACAGATAGGCATACTGCCAGCCCTCCAGTCGGTTGCATCGGCCTTTCGCGCGGTCGTTCCGCTTTGCTTCATCCTCTTCGCCATTCTGTCCTGGGTGCTTCGGGAAAAGCTTGCAAACAGACAAATGACGCTGTACGGCATGGGATTGTGCCTGATCGGCATGGCCGCATTCAATATCGGTTTGACCTATGGTTTGGGCGCTCTCGGAAGCCAGGTGGGAACTGTCATGCCTGCTGCGTTCCAGGCGCATGAAGCGGTTGAACATTCGCCTTTATATCATTCCGCCATGGGACGCGGCATCGCCATTCTGTTCGCTTTCTTCCTCGGCTTCGGTGCTACCCTCGCCGAGCCCGCATTGCGCGCGCTTGCGCTTACGGTGGAAAATGTAACGAATGGCGCAATGGAGCGCGGCGCGGTGATTCGCGCAGTCAGCTTTGGTGTCGGCTCCGGAATTGCCATGGGCGTATCCAAAATCATCTGGGATTTCTCGGTCACACCGATTCTACTGGTTGGCTATGGCGCTCTTCTGCTTCTCACCTTGCTCAGTTCCGAAAAATACGTCAACGTCGCCTGGGACAGCGCCGGTGTGACGACAGGCCCAGTGACGGTTCCGCTGGTCATCGCCTTGGGTTTGGGGCTTGGTCAGGCGAGCGGAGTTGTCGAAGGCTTCGGCATACTGGCAATGGCGTCTCTTTTCCCCATAGGCTCGGTTCTGGTTCTCGGGCTTATTGCGGAATGGCGGATGCGGCGTGAGCGCCGACACATGCAAAGTCCACAGGCGGACGTTTTGAGCGAAGTGCTCATATCTCAATGATATCGGGAAACACATAGCATGGACAACAAGCGGACATTTACGGTATTGACGGACCTTTCGCTCATCACGTGCATCGTACAGCGCGGATGGGGAAACGACATCGTCAAGGCGGCGGTGCTGGCCGGGGCGCAGGGCGCCACGGTGTATTTCGCCACTGGTTCGGGGATGCGTGAACGCTTGGGCATTCTGGGGCTGGCTGTCGAGGTCGAGAAAGAGGTCATCAATATTGTCGTCCCGAACGAACAGGCGGACCATATCTTCGAGGTCATGTACAAGGCGGGGAAATTGGACACGCCGGGCATGGGGTTCATCTACATCACGCCGCTCGAAAAAGCCGCTACCTTCATCCCGGAGAATGTGTTTTCCAAACTGAAAAACCGGGAGCCGCACCCATGAGCGAATCGGACGCGTTCATTCCCGGACGAATCCTGACGGCGATTCTTCCCGCCGACACCGGTGGGGCGGCGAATGTCAGGGAAGCCTTTCTTGCCGCCGGAATGACCTCTTTCATCACGCACCGGACCCGCGGGGCGCTCCCAGGATGCCCGGTGGACGCCAAGGGGGTGCCGATCTGGCAGGAGATGGTTATTCTGGAGGCCGTGGTGCCGGAAACGCGCGCGGAAGAGCTGTTCCGCGTCGCTTACGACGCCGGTGCGGACGGAACTTCCGAAGGCGGCATGCTGCTCATGGGACGGGCGCGCAAAGCAAGTTTTCTTACCATTCCCGAACCGCAAGACGAAAAACCCGAACGGGAAACAGGAATCTGCGACGCCCGAACTGCCGACAATGAGAGCAGCACCATCGAAACCTCTGCCGAGGAGGCATTATGAAAGTCGAGGAGATCATGACCCGGCGCGTCGTCACGGTGGAGATGGACGACAGTCTGGCTACGATCCGAGAAATATTCGATAACGTCAAGTTCCATCACATCCTGGTGGTTTCGCGCGACGGGCAACTGCGGGGGGTGATCAGCGACCGCGACGTTTTGAAGCATCTGAGCCCGTTTCTTGGAACGCCGTCCGAACAGACCCGCGATACAACCCTCCTGCGCAAGCCAGCCCATCAGATCATGACCCGCAAGCCCGTCACGGCAACCCCTCAAACGCCGGTGACGAAAGCCGCGCATATTTTCATCCATGACAAGATCAGTTGCCTGCCGGTCACGGACGCGGAGGGCAAAGTCCTCGGGATCATTACCTGGCGTGACATTCTCCGGGCTTGCCTGAACCGGTAGTCCGCTCTTGTCGCCAAAGCTCAACAGCCTTCTGTGTGGATGGTTGAGGCGAAACCACGAAGCGCCTTCGTATTTCAACAGTCGACTATACCATGAATTTCAAAGGGCCGCGTGGCAGCCACCATGAAGCACCGCACGTTTAAGCATGCGGTGTCCCTGAGCGACCATTGTTTGTCATGACCGTTTCTCCGGAAGAGGCATCTCCATGGGAAAGCATTGCTTTGCCGTCACCCGTTGTCGCGCACGACAATTCCTGCCTAGAGATGCCTTCCAGATAGACCAGCAACTCCGCCACGGACAGGCCTTTTTCTATCTGCCGCTTGAAATCGTCATGTGTCATTAGCAAATCCTCCAATATAATCCGTTTCATTCCATCCTCACAGCAGATCTTCCTCACCTGCATGCTTCGGCATTCCTTCCAACTCAATATCAGTCCGGTCGAATGTGATATTCCGTCGCAGAATAAGCATCTTCACCAGGATCGGGGCGGGAAGCGTGGTCAGCACCGAAAGCACGATGATGGCGTTGAAGAACTGCGCGTCGAGGATGCCCAGTTCGAGACCGACCGCCGCCGCCGCGAGCGTGGCGGAAAGCTGCGGCACGGTCATGAGCCCGGCGCAGATGCCTTTTTCGTGAGTAAACCCGGACAGACGCATGGCCAGCCAGCCGGACAACATTTTGCTCGCGATCAAGCCGATGACCGTCAGAGCGACGATGGCGGCATTGCCGTTTCCCGACCAGAGAACGCGCAGGTCCGATTGCATGCCGATGGACAGAAAAAGGAACGGAATGATGAGTCCATAGCCGATACGCTCCAGCCTCCGGTGCAGCGCCCTCTCGTCGTGCTGAACCGCCTTGACCCGCGCCAGTCCCATGCCCGCCACGAACGCCCCGACCACGACGCTGACGCCGATCAATTCGCCCACGAATACGACGATGAGGACCGTAAGGAGGAAGAACGTGATCTGCGTCTCGTCGCCGGGCTTGATGCGCCCCAGCATCATGGTCCCAAGGCGTGGCACCATCCAGAAAGAACTCAGGATATAAACAAGGATAACCGCCAGGAACACCGGCAGGAACGCTCCGCCCAGAGTCTCCGGAGGAATGTGGTCGAACAGGCTGACGGAATACACGTCTTCCGGCACCTGATGGCGCTTCATCTGCACGCAGACCGCCAGTAGCACCAAGCTCGCGACGTCGGTGATGACTGTCGAGGCGAGAACCGCCACGCCAAAGCGGGTCTGCGCGATCCTGAGTTCGCGGATGACGGGAAAGACCACGCCGACCGAATGGGACGCAAACAGCGAGGCATACATCAACTTGCCGATCAGGTCGTCCGGACGAAAACGCGCGTACACGAGATATCCGGCGATTGCCGGGGCGGCGAACGTCAGCAGGCTCAGCCAGGCAACCGCCGTCTTCTCGCGGCGGACGATGCCCAGATCCACCTCCATGCCCGCCAGCGCCATGAGGAAGATCAGCCCGAGCATCCCGATGCCGTCGACGGTGGCGAGCATTTGCGGCACAGGGTAGCCTCGGGCGAAATGCGTGGCGAGCAGGCCGATCAGGTCGAAGGCGTTCGGGCCGATGATCATGCCCACCAGAAGCAGACTGATGACGTGCGGCACATGCCAGCGGCGCAGCACCTGCGGCACCACGGCGGCCAAGGCAATCAGGATGAGGAAAAGGATCAGATAGGTGAATCCGGTCATGGATGCGTCTCCTCAAATGCACGCATCCTCGCGACGCGTACGAATCTGTATTGCAGTATCCCCATTTCTTCCATCTCAAGCCCCGCCGCAATGCCACCGGGACTTCAAGAAAAAACATCGGCGGTCCGTTTATTCGGCGGTTTGGGACTCACCGCCGCCAGTACTCCCGATAATCGACACCGACACATCGAAAGGACGGCCTCGGCGGATTCGCCGGATGACGAACTCACAATCGGCGATGACGATCTTGTCGCCGATGCGGATGGGATCTGTCGCTTGCGATTCAAGCCATGAGGCAAGAGTGCCTTTCATTTCCGACAGTTTCCGCCCAAGGGCGGTTTCGATTTCCTCAATCGCCACACCGGCACCGATCATCCATGTGTTGCCGGCAAGGCGATGCATATGCCGGGGCAGTCGGTCGAATTCGTCCTCCAGTTCTCCCACCAGTTCCTCGACAATATCCTCCAGGGTAATCAGTCCCATAGCGAGGTTATCGCGATCCCGCACGACCGCCATATGCACATGCTGCTCGACAAAGGTTTTGAGCAATTCGGAGCACGGCTTGTCAGGCGTCACGAAATGCACCGGATGAACGATCCCCTCCAGCTTGGGGCAGTTCGGATTCGTGTGCATGAAATACACCAGTTCCTTGAAATTGACGTAACCGAGGACATTTCGGCGATCGTCTCCTTCGCAGATCAGGAATCGGGTGTGAGCGTCGATATGCGCGGCGAGCAATGCCTCATGAACGGTTTGCGCCGTGGAGAACATGGACACTTGCGCAAGGGGAATCATCACCTTGCTGGCCGGGATGCTGGAGAGATGAGGCGCGGTACGGATAATGCGTTCCTGATGGCGACCAATTTCCTTGGAAAGACGAGCCATGGCTGCCAGCGAGGCGATTTCGTCGACCGTATTCGTTTGCTCGCCGTGCGCTTTGCCGTTCTCGAACGGGCGGTTCAGCCAATAAATGACACGGATCACGGGCGAGAAAACCCGAATGGCGACCGAAAGAGGAGTAGCGATCAGCAGAGCCAGCCTCCGGTTGTAACGGACGCCCAGCGTCTTGGGGAGGATTTCGGTATATTGCAGCATCAGGAAAGTGAACGTCAGGGAGAACACCCAGATCCACTCGTCTCCGAACAATTCGTCGAATTGCGCTCCGGCAATGGAAGCGCCTATGGTATGGGCGGCCGTGTTCATGATGAGGATCACCGCGATCGGACGTTCGATATTGCGCTTGAATCCCTGCCAGATAGCGCCCGCTCCCGGGTGCTTATCCGTCAGTTCGGCTACCTGTGCCGGAGTCAAGCTGAGAAGCGCCGCCTCCATCAGGGAACAAAGCGCCGAGATTAGAAGTGCGGTCATCACGCTGACGATAAAAATGCTCATGGAACGATAAATCCTCCATTGGGTTAATCTCGTTGGTCACTGGCAAAATAGAAACGCCACATAGCCTATGTATCCCGCCAGAAACAGCACGGACTCCCATCTATCCAGTTTATGCGCCTTGCCCGTAAACATGAACAAAAAAAGAAGCGCCACGGCGACCGTCATAACTGTCAAATCGATGGTTTGCCCCATGATAGGCGGAACAGGCGAAATCAAGACGCTTGTGCCAAAGATGAAGAGAATATTGAACAGGTTGGAGCCGACGACGTTGCCGACGGCGATATCGGCATTTCCTTTCCACGCCGCGACCGCCGAGGTGGCCAGTTCGGGAAGCGATGTGCCGATAGCCACGATGGTTAGCGCGATCAGCCGTTCGTCAACTCCCATCAGCCGGGCAAGCTCCACCGCCTGGTTTACTGTAAGTTTCCCCCCGCCGACTAATGCTGCCAATCCGACGAAGACCATGAGAATGGATGACGGAATGCCGACAGAAGGCGTTCGTTCATCGCTGTCGTTGGCGCGATCCCGGAGCATCATCCTCCAGACGTAGAACATGAATCCGCCGAAGCAGACAAGGAGCACTGCGCCTTCCATGCGGGAAAGACCGATGAACATCTCGCCGGGAAAGACGATAATCACCATGAGCGCGACAAGCAGTATGGACGCCGCCAAGGCCAGGGGAATTTCCTTCCATGTCGTCGATCTCTGGACGATCAGGGGCCGGATGATGCCGGCTATGCCGAGAATCAATAGGATATTGCAGATGTTGCTCCCTACGACGTTGCCGAAGACAATATCCGATTTCTGATCCAGGCTGGCCAGAATGTTCACTGACAATTCCGGGGCGGATGTGCCGAAGGCAACCACGGTCAAGCCAATCGCCAAGTCGGATATGCGCAATCGCTTCGCCAATGCCGAGGCGCCCCGCACCAACGCTTCCGCGCCGACAATCAAGATTGCCATGCCGACCAACAGGAAAAGAATACTCACACACGCAGTCATAGGTTCCTTCCAAAAGGCGCAAGCTTGCACGGCTTAAGCGTGGCCCCGGCTTTCAGGATCGCGCATGCTTCTGTTCCGCTAGCTCTCCCAGATTGGCTCGTTGCACTCATCACAGATTTTCGTGGGGTAAAACGCCAGCATGAGCCATATAGGAAGCCATAATCCGCAAGAGATGATCGTAATGAGCAATTGTTTCCAGTGGACGACCCGATCGATATGCCAGGTAACGTCCTTCTTGCAGCGTTTGCAATATTTGGTGGTTGTGGTATCCATTTTATCACTCTCCGTACCCGGGACGCCGTATGGGCTCCCGATAGCCTTAATGTAAGGAATAACCGCCCCGCCGCATGAAAGCGGCGGGAAAAACGGCGTACCGATTCGAGGAAGGGTGTGAATCAAATACGAAGGGTTTGATATCGGATATGGAAAGGACGTTCCGAACCGCAAGGATCAAGGCGGGATGCGTTCGTAAGGCAATGATTGCCGTGAAGAAGCGGCTGCAAATAGAAGGAGAGAACGACGAAGGACAAGACCCCGAAGCCAAACAAGCAACCGCCTCGCTTCTTGTTTGAAAGATTGCCGAGAAGATACCCGTGTTCAGAAGGAATTTTCAACAAGACGGCATGCTGATCGCTGGCAGTGGGAATCGCTCCGCTTTCGCCCGATAACGGCGAAGCCCCGTAAAGAACGGAGAGGAGCAAAAGAAGGAGAGTGGGGCGTTTCCATAATGCTGTCATGATCATAAAATATAGCAACATCTGTTCCATATGTCAAAAAGAACCCGCCCGACTTCCACGAAGGGTTCGTTTTCATCGAAAGATGATCACCAAACAACAACCAAGCCGAGTCATGCATTCGAATCTCATCGCAGATGACAAGTAATGATCAATTCGTTTCCGTTTGCGCGGTAATGCCATTTCGCGCGATTAGCTCGGACGCTGCTTTGGGTGTATTGCATTCGAGAAATGCCGCCCGGTTGGACTTCTTGTGCATCAGACGGGCAAGCTGCGACAGCACGACCAAGTATTGGCCGTAGTCCTCGCGAGGAGTAATCAGCAGGAACGCGAAGCGTACGCGTTCGGCGTCCCGCCCGGAAAAGGGCACGCCGTCCGGAAATACGCCCAGGCAACCGACGATGCTGGAAAAACCCGGCAAGGCCGCGTGGGGGACGGCTACCTCGCACCCGACGGCTGTCGGCTGGATGCTCTCACGTTCCGCCGCCGCCGCGCGCACGGTCGCGGCAAGGTTTACCGGAATCTGTCGTTCCTCCACCAAGGCATCAACCAGAAGAGAGATAGCCTCCCATTTGTCGCGTGGAAACAGGTTCAGGCGAATCGTATCCTCCCAATACACCTCGGCGAGCCCGATTTCCTTCGTCTGGGCCGGGATCAACAGCAACGTGGAATTGGAAACGGCCTCGAGAACCTCGTAAGGAATCGCGCCTTCCGCATGCTGAACCAGACGCCAATCGCTTGGGCCTCCCATGAGGAGCAGTTCGTTCGCAGAAAGGTTGTCCGCGATGCTCTGCGGAACCGAATCGCCGATAACCAGCTCAATGGATGCGTCTACGCCCTGTAATTTGCACTGAAGCGTCATGGCGGAGCGGATCTCGTCGAGGTATTGCTCCCAAGCGGGAGAACCGGCAGGTAATTGCGCCAGCGGGCGGACAATGCGGAGCACCCGTACTTGTATGTTCCACGCCTTCCCCAGCCGTCCAGCCAAATCGATGGCCTTGAGCGCACGCGTGCCGCCGCCGCTAGCAACGACGATTCCGCCGTATCTGCTTCCGGGAATGCCCCGCGATAGGAGCAGATCCATTGTTCCTCCAGAGGGAATTCCGACAAGGCGCTGTAATTCGGCTTCGGCAGGTGGCAGCTCTGCAAGCAGAAAGCATTCTTTCCCGTCTGCAAACGGAGGCGGAGTAATGGCGCCATGAATGCCGTTGGGGAAAAGGATGGGATCCGCGCCGCACGCACGGGCAAGTTCGAGTCCGGACTGTATCCACCTCCCGGACTCAACACTTGTCCCGCCGACAAGAATGGCATGGTGACGTGCGGCGTTCATGTTGCATTTCCTTCAGTGGAAAGCAGCGATTCGGTGGCGTTCAGAGGAATGTCGCCGGAGAGCGAGGCGGTCATGGCCAATGCCACTTCCTGCTCCTCGAAAAATATCCGGGTCGCGCCCGCTGCCGTCAGCGATTCCCTTTCTCCGATGAAGCGCGCCCTAACAAAGATATCGATGGCGGGATTCAGAAACCGCGCTGCCTGGATGGCGGCCGTCCGCTGCCGCAGATCTGGAATCGTGATGAACATCCCGCGCGCCAGCTCTACGCCGGCACGCTGCAGAACGGAGGAGTGGGAAGCGTCTCCGTAGACCGCATCCAATTTTTCGGCATGAAGCGCGGCGACTGTATCCATGTTCAAATCCACGATCACCGGCCGATAGCCGCTCTCCCGGATCTTGGCCGCCACCATTTTCCCCACGGGCCCGTAGCCGATTACGATGATGCGGGGTTGCTCGTTCGGACAATCCTGACTTTCCGGCATGGAGCCGCCGGTGGAGTGGGAATATTTGCGCAGACGCTTCTCGACCCAGTTGGCGATATTGACCAGAAACGGGGAGGTCAGCATCGAGAGTACGGCCAGCGTCAGCACGAATTGGTAAACCTCCGCGCGCAGAACGCCCTCCTGCACCGCGTGCGCCCCGAGGGCGAAGGACAATTCGCTGATCTGCGCCAAGGCGATGCCTACACCCACCGCCAACGCAAGCGGCGTCTTGAGAAGGCCCACCGCCAACGAGTCGAGAACCGCCTTGATCGCGATGAACAGAACGAAGCACGCCGCCAGCGCCGACGCATGTTGCCAGACGTATTGAAAATCAACCATCATGCCGATCATGATAAAAAAGAATCCCAGCGCCAGATTGCGGACGACCTGCAACTCGGCCAGCACCTGCGAGGCAAAATGCGTGCGCGCGAGGACGAGACCACCCATGAATGCGCCGAGGGCGGTCGACCCACCCGCATAACGCGCGGCCAGGGCGATGGCCAGGCAGCAACCGAGCGAGAAGAGCGAAAACGCCTCCTTGTGGCGCAATGCCGCGAGGCGGGCAAAGAGACGCGGCAGCACCCAACTGCTGAACGCGAACAGGAGCGGCAACAGAAGCAGCGGCAGAACCGTCTGCCCCAGCACGCCCAGCCAATCCGCCGCATGTTCCGTTCCGTCCGGCATAGTGATCGCCCGTCCCTTCACTAGCGCCCGCAATGCCGGAAGAAATCCGAGCACGATCACGACCAGAATGTCCTGAAACAGGCTGACCGCGACCGCGATCCGGGACTTCTGGCTGTCCAGTTCGCCGGATTCCTCATACGCCTTGAGCAGAACGGCGGTCGAACTGCATGCCAGCATCAGGCCGATGATGACCGCTTCCGGCACATCCAGCCCGAGAAGGATTGATGTACCCAGGCCCGCGCATGTGACCAGCGCCACTTGCAGGAACCCGCCGACCACGAACATCCTGAGCATGGTCCTCACCTTGGTGGCGTCGATCCCAAGCCCGGCGGTGAACATCAGGAGAATCACGCCGATTTCAGCCAGCGATTCGGCCTGCTGCTGCGACTCGAAGATTTCGGAATGATAGGGCGCGACGAGAATCCCCAGCAGGAGATACGCCAGACTGGAGGAAATCCCGAACCGGTTCAGCACAATCGCAAGCAGCGCGGCGCCGAGAATAAGAACCGTGAATATGACCAGAACCTGCATGATGCACTCCAAAATGGAAAAAACGGTCCCGGGCGGCATTCCCGCATGGTGATGAACCATGATGAAACCGAATGACCGCCCGAGACCAATACGGTCAGTTGCCAATGCTCAAAAAACAAAGCCGTGCGGGATCACCGCCTTCTTCGGGATTACGATGATTCCATCCCTGACATGCAACCGGCCTTCCGGATCGTCATATTCCCGAAGATTTCTTTCGTTCAAGAGACGCACGCCATTTCCGATACAGACGTTCTTGTCGAGTATGGAGCGCCGGATGACGGAGCCTTCGCCCACGCCAAGGCGCGGCTCGGTTCCTTTGGCCATCTCCTCGGACTCGTAGTAATCCGCGCCCATCATGACCACTTCCTGCAGGTCGGCATGGGGAAAAATCCGGCTGCGCATTCCGATCACGGAACGGCGGATAGCGCATTCCTCGATGATGACGCCGTCCGATACGATGCTCCATTTGATATGCGCATCGCAAATCTTGGACGGAGGCAGGAACGGCGTATCCGTGTAGAGCTGGTGCTTGCGGTCGAACAGATTGAAGCGCGGCAGGCCGTCGCAGACCTCAAGATTCGCATGGAAAAAAGCGCCGATGGTGCCGATATCCTCCCAATACCCGTCGAACGAGTAGGCGTTGACCACCTCCCGGCTGATGCACAGCGGGATGATGTCTTTCCCGAAGTCCATGAGCGAGGAATGATCCGTTAAAATACGTGACAAGAGCGGCCAATCGAACAGGTAAATTCCCATGGAACCGAGATACGGTCTTTCCGGAATCGCATGGGTGGTTGCTTTCAGGGCTGGCAATCGGTCCGGTGAAGGCTTTTCCACGAAATCCCTGACTCGGCCTTCGGCATCCGCCTGCAGAATGCCCAGATCCGACGCCTTCTGCGCGGAAACCGGCTGCGCGGCAATGCTGATTCCCGCCCTGCTTTCCCGGTGAGAACGGACGAAATCGGCGAAATCCATGCGATACAGATGATCTCCGGAAAGGATCAGCACCCGCTCGACCGGCTCTTCGCCGATGTGCGTCAGGGATTTCCGCACCGCATCGGCCGTTCCCTGGAACCATTCACCTTGGCTTTCGCGTTGGTCAGCCGCGAGAATTTCCACGAAACCGCTTGAATACCGGTCGAAGCGGTAAGAGCGGGCGATGTGGTGATTCAGTGAGGCCGAATTAAACTGCGTCAATACATAAATATGACGAATGCCGGAGTTGATACAGTTGCTGATCGGGATATCGATCAGCCGGTAGTTTCCGATCAACGGTACGGCCGGTTTGCTCCGGTCACGCGTCAGCGGCCACAGGCGGCTGCCCCGACCGCCGCCCAAGATCACCGCAATGGTTCCGTCCATACGAATATCCTTTTCATGGCATAAAAGCCGCGTCAGGCTGTTTGGAGCCGTGCGATCAGTATTGTCTCCCGCAAGCGTTTCGTGTCGATGGGCTTGGGGACAAGGTAGACGTAACGCTCCTCGATTCCGGCCTCATGGATTTTTTTTGTCTCGTCCGTCTCGCCCAACAGGATAAACGGAACCAGGCGATTGGAGCGCGTCCGGCAAAGTATCCGGACATCCTCGTTCTCCACTGTCGGCAAATCCAGAATCAGCAGGCGGAACGGTATGGCGCGTCGAACCGCCTCCTTGACCGCATCCACATCGGGAAAACAGCAAGAATATAGATCTACGTCCATGAGCATATCAGCAAGCAACCGTGTAAGTTCCACATCCCGCGAGACAATAAGAGCGTAACCGACGAACGGGATTCGTCTTCTTCGCAACCAACGGAAAAGCCGATCGACGAATCTCATGTCAATCCATCCGGAATTTATGGTTCAATCGTTTCTCCTGGTGCTTGATGCCGCGCAATGAGTTCCTCGGTCGCATCTCGCATCTCTCGCAGCATGGCTTCCGAATATCCGACAAAGTGCCCCGAATTCTCCACAAACGCCCTGATAAGCTCACGTTCCGCCATAGCATTTCCCAATTCGTCGGCATATCGCAGTTCCCGGCGGACGTCATCAATCCAGTGGATCATCAGGGATACGCCGGTGATGGCGGCAGAAATCCGTTGCGAGAATTCCGCGACCCTTTCCGTGCGCCCTGGTTTCGCGCATTCACCATGCTCCATGATAGACGCCTCTCCGTTACAAGTCGGCAATTGCAGGCACTGCTACCGGCACTCGCGCGAACATGCCTTGTTTCGCCTCGATCACCAATGCGGCTGATTCCCTACTTCAAAGTGACATCCCCTCCCAAACGCGCATACCTATTTGCCATATGATTCAGTGCGACATCAAACAGTGAAATCGCCCGCGGCTTCCGGTTGATAAATAATGCCGAGGACGCGAAGCCTCCGGAGACCCGCAGGAGCCTTGAATTCAATCGTGTCGCCCACGCGATACCCGATCAATGCCGTGCCCAAGGGAGCAAGGATCGACACTTTCCTGTCCGCCGAATCCGCCTTCTCGGGAAACACCAGCGTGTATTCCAACTGGCGTTTCGTGTCGAGATCCTTGAGTTGAACGCACGAATTCATGGTAATGACATCGTCGGGGACCTGCGCCGGATCGACAACCGTCGCCTTGGCCAGTTCGGTTTTCAGCGTCTCGATATATTCCGCATCCTGCGGGAATCTGCCGGATTCCTCAAACGTCTCAATCTGCTTTTGCAGCCGTTGAAGGTCGAAACTCGTGATGACAATATCCTGAACCATGGCTATCTCCTGAGTACAAAAATACGATAGAAAACGGCGGCAACAAGGAGCAAGACGACATCGTGAAATTCCATCTTCACCTCCTCGCCACTGCTCGGCATTGCCTGCCATTCCATATGGTTTTGCACGGAATGCTGTGTTTGATCCGGATCGGCATGCCCTCATCTCCTTCCGCTATAGGAAAACCCTCCCACCGCAGGCGAGAGGGTTTTCCGTCGCCCGCGCTGGCCCGCCCTAGAGATGGAAGTCCCCTGCGGACTCCGGCTGATACAGCAGCTTTTCCACTCGAAGGAATCGTTTCCCGTCTCCCTCCGCGAACTCCACGATATCCCCCACCCGGCAGCCGATAAGCGCCGTTCCCATCGGCTCCAGGATGGAAATCGAATCTTCATCCTTTGCCGCATCCACGGGAAACGCCAGTTTTCGGGACAGGATTGTCTCCGAGACCATGTCCCGAAGCTCCATCTTCGAATTCATGGTAATCACGTCACCCGGAACGGTTTTCGGACTGACGATCTTGCCCCGCATGATCGCCTTTTCGAGTTCGTCCAGATGCGACTTGCTTTCGTCCTTGCCGAACCAGCGCGCAACCGATATCAGTTCCTTGATCCGCTCCGTGTCGAATTTGCTCAAATACACGCTTCTCTCCTCCACCGGCGTTCCCCGGAAGCGCGGATCGGTCGCCGGTTTGCTGCGGAGTCCGCTCCTCTGGAAGAACGTATCCCGGATATAATTCACCAGTGTGGCCAGCGGTTCAGTCTGTTCCGGGCGAGACCAGTAGTTCATGAAGGCGGTAATCGTCCCTTCCAGACTGAGCGCGAGATGCAGCGCATCGGTCGTATCGAATTCTCCGCGCTCCATCCCCTGCAGAAAAACCTGCTTCACCAAGTCAAGATAACGATAATGAAGAGAAACCATCTCGGGAGACAGTTGCTCCGGCGTGGGATAGACGCCGCTGGCGTTTTCGCATGAAAACAGGATGAAGAAGAGCCGATGGCGCTCGAAATCCTCCAAGCGGATTTTCAAAAGCTCTTCAATCGCTTTTTCAGCGGTCGCCATGCGCAAAATGTCCTTTTCCACTCGCGCCAGCAACTCCCCGGCAATTCGCCGGATGATTTCCGCATAAAGACCTTCTTTGCTTCCGAAGAGATTGTAGATGGTGCCAACGGAGATGCCCGCCGCTTCGGCGAGCATGTCGGTTGTGGCCACAGGGTAGCCCTTTTCACGAAATACATGTTCCGTCACGAGAAGAATCTCCTCCCGACGGCGCTCCTTATCCTGGCTGCGCTTTGCCTTCGTGCTTGATTTTGTGATGCGCGGCACCGGCCTCTCCTGTAAATCATCGTCATAAACAAACATGCATACTCATAGGATGAGCGATAACTCACATAATACGACAAACCAATCTTTTGTCAATCCGAAATTCATACCCTTGTGCAGAAAAATCCATAATCGGCATTTTTTAACACGTTATGCGCGGGTTTATTGTTTTCCTTTACCTCAAGAATTTTCTCAATTCCTGCAAAAGTGAACACCAACACCAATCAGGAGCGGCCCCTCTCAGCACTACGCGAATATGCGGAATGCGGTGACCAAGGCGGTCGGCCCCGACATCAAAATCATCGAATACACGCAATGAAGCGCATGAACGAACCGCTTGACGAAATCCCCGAAGCCTAGGATCGGCGGTATGACGAGCCGGAAGGCCACGCCATCCTGGAAGCGGAACTTGCCCGCCTACGGCGAGTCGCTGGTGGTTGTAATGGTCGGTGGCTGGAGGTAGGCATCGTTTCGTCTCAAATCTCGGGATCGGCGAAGGAATCAATCCATTCGAATGAATGCTGGCACTGACGACCGCACGGGGAATTCGAATAACTCCGACTCGGTCCAAATCACGGCCCAAGGCCATGGCCATTTGCTTCTCCCTTCATGCAAAATTCGTATCGTTTCGCGCCGCCACCGTGCGGCGCACGTGAAGGAAACGGTGCTCTCCGTCCTTTGCCCGGTCTACTCCGCGTTTGCTGGTCAGCAATTTTGCGGGAACCGGCGAAGGCCGTGCTCTTCGAAGGATGACGAAAGAGAAATGACATGTTTCTTATGGCGCACCATCTCCCACTGATGGAGAAATGGCCCGGCAGGCGCCAGAGAAACCAAAATTGGCCATGATACTTCCGGATGCCGCTGGTAGTGGCCGGGGGTTGGACGGAATTTGGCCGGCAAGCGGCGCGATTAGCCACCTGTCAGGCATCAAACGAAAAACATGCGTCTCGCGTATCTCGCCTCGCATCGCGATACGAAAAATCCCCCGCTCCTTTCGAAATTTCCCTGTTTTTTCTGAAAAGACCGTCCTCTTTTCGGTAATACAATATGTATCGGCAGAAGTTTATTCATGCCAAGGGAGTGCATTCTCGAAAGGAGGCCGTCCGCATGCGGGACGAGGCTGGCCGGGACCGGTGCCGCGAGACGGAGGAACACCGGCGGCTGCAAACATTACTGAGCCTGTATTTCCAAGGACAGGTCTGGGTGGCGGACTGGTGCCGGGAAACCGCCCGGAATGCGTCGTCGCCGGGAGAGATTCACGGCTTCATCATTCACGGAACGGAACTTGACGATATGAAGCTGGACCGGGAGGACCTGCTGGCGCGCATGATGGCGGGCGAGACGGACAATCCCTGGGTGCGAAGCGCCCAGACCTACGATTACCGGCGGCCGGACGGAACCGTCGCCACCGCTTCGCCCGGAATCGCGATTGACGGGGTGCGGGTCGAGCGCCTGCGGATCAAGCCCCATCCCCGGTTTCTTCCCTACACGCCCTTTATCCGGATTCTCCAGGATGCCTGCGTCTCTTTCGGGCGGAATTACCGCTCTATCCTTTTCCAATACCGTGGCTGCCTGTGCGAGGATCCCCTGCGGCTGGTGTGGCTTTTTCGCACCTTCGAACCCGAGCAGTGCGTGATACTCCAGGCGTTACGGGAGTGGTATGCCTGCGCGTGCGGTTGCGTGGAGACATGGATTCCCGCGGGATTGCAAGCTGCGGATATCATGCCGGATCCGCCGCCGATCAAACCTGCCGAACCGCCGTCTCCCGGCTTCGCCGACCTGTCCGCCCCCTTCGCACACGACTTCCTCGATCTCGGCGTTACCGATCCGCGCATTCTCTGCCTGAAACTCACCCGCCACAAGATGGCCAAATTCCTGCACTGTTCCGACCGGACGCTCAGGCGCTGGGAGTTAATCGGTGAAGCGCCGGGCGGACTGCCGTGGCCGCGTCCCGAAAAGGTCGGCGGCAATGTCACGCTGTACGACGTGGCCCGGTATTGGAAAACCATCCGGGAACTCCTGCCGCGCCACCGCTGCCGCGAAACCGATCTGCAGCTCCGCGACGAAATTCTCGCCGACAAATATGCGCTAAACGGATAGCCGTTTCATTCCGCCAATCCGATCCTCTCCCCTCATGGCCTGCCGACAGGCCATTTTTCGTAAATAGAAGGGGCTGTTGTTTCGCGGCACCGTTCGCACTGTCCGCATTCCGTCTATCCCGCCATCGGTTGCGCGTTATTCGCCCATATTCCGGACAGAAACGGATTGCCCCCGGCCATTCCCGCGGCCAACTCGTGGCCACGGTGGCCACATACCTGGCCACCACCCGGCCAAACCCCGGCCATTTTCAATCCTCACCGGAATAATCTGGCCATTTGCCGTTTTTTTGGCCGTCTGCCGGGCCATTTCCCAGGTTCTCCGAGGGCGCGGGTAATGGACCCCGCCGGAAATGGAATCAATTCGGAGGACAATCATGCAAGGGATTTTCGCAAGTAATGCCTGCCTGGCAACAGGTACGGTGTCGATGGGCACGAAGAAGCATGCTCCCCACAGCGAGCAGCGGAGTGAAGAACGCGCGCTCGGGGAGCAAAACATGCCGCCGCTTACCCCGGCGGATCTGCAACTGGCGAGGCTCTGCCGGGCGGTCGGTTTCGGGCGGATCGAGGGCCTGGAGGTGCGTGGCGGCGAAGTCGATGCGGACAGCGCGCTCGTCTGCCGCAAGACGATCCGGCTGGATCTCGATGAGGAGCCTTTCCGGGTTCGGCGCGAGTTCGTGCCGTCAAGGGAGTTTCTGCGGCTCTTCCGGGAACTTCGGCGACTGCCTGATCGCACGGCGGTGATGGTCACGATCCAGCACGGTCAACCCAAGAGCATGGAGGTGATTCTGAACGCGTAGGCACGGGCCTGCGCGAAGACAGACAAATTTCATTCAACAGTCAACCGGCCGGAAAACGGAGGCGCTGTGGATGTCGTCGGAAACGGCGATCCGCAGCGCCTTTTTCGTTTCCGCCCGGCATCCACGGCCCTTTCCCCGGCCTTGCAAGGAGAAAGACCATGGAACTCAAGAACGATTACAGCGGCATCGATCCATTTATCCGCCAGCTTGTCCGGCGCAAGGCGTTTGAGCTTTCGCACAATCCCGTCTTCCGGGACATGGACCGCGAGGATATCGAGCAGGAACTCATGATCCTCATTCTCTCGAAGATGGAGGGGCACGACCCGAAGCGGAGCAAACTCGCCACCTACGCGATCCGGATCGCCGAAAATCACATCGCCTCCCTGATCCGGGAACGGGAGGCGAAGAAACGATGCCACGGAATGATCGAGGCGTCGCTTGACGAGTGCGTTCCGGACGAGGACGGAGAGATGGTTCCCCTGCACGAGACCATGGACCGGGAGGAGGTGCTGTGCCGTTGCGGCCGTTGCGGATGCGATGAAGTCGAGTCTCTCCGGTTTGCCATGGACGTGCGAGCCGTTGTCGATGGCCTGCCGCATGATCTTCGGGAGACTTGTCGGCTGTATCTGATATGGGGCGATCCCGATACCGTTGCCCGGAAAATGGGCGTAGTTCGCAGCACCGTATATCGGCGCATGGAACGGGCTTGCCCATACTTTCGGGATGCCGGTCTGGAGAACTATTTTTCCAGGTGACGCGACAACGCGGGGACTTTTTGCGTAAGGGAACAGTAGAGGGACACAAAATCCGCGCCGACGAAAACCCAAGATCGCAAACCCGTCGGCGCGGTTCTTCAATGACCAAAGCGAGGAGATAATTCCATGGTGTGCACGAATAATGCCGATATCCTGATCCGCGAACCTGACGCGGAATACCGCGTCAAGACGGGCGCGTACCTGACCAGCCACCTCCTGGCCGACTTCCGCACCTGCCCGCTCCTGTATTTTCGCAAGCGCGAGAAACTGATCCCCGACGAAGACCGGCCCGCGTATCTCCTGGGTCGCGCCGGGCATTCTCTCATCCTCGAAGGCCGGGAGGCCTATAATCACGAATACGCCACCGGCGGCCCTATCAATCCCTCCACCGGAAAGACCTACGGGCCGACCAGCCAGAAGTACCGGGAATGGGCCGAAAAACAGAACAAGTCCATCCTCACCCCCGAACAGGCGCACATGGTCGAACGGCTTTACGAAGCGGTGCGCTCGCATGAAATCGCGTCCATGCTGCTTGCCCACGGCCAGGCCGAGGGCGTGGTGCGCACCGGGTACTGCGGCGTGCCCTGCCAGTCGCGAATCGACTTCTTCTCACCCGAACACGGCCTCATCGATCTCAAAACCTGTGATCATTTGAGTTGGTTCGAAGCCGACGCCCGGCGCTACGGCTACGCCTATCAACTCGCCTTCTACCGCGCCCTCCTCACTCTACATCTGAATGAACCCGATATTCCCGTTCACATTATCGCCATCGAGAAGGCGGAACCGTTCCGCTGCGGCGTCTGGAAGCTGACGGGCGGCTGCCTGGATTGCGCGCGCCGGGAGAACGAGGCGGCTATCGAGCGGCTCAAGGCGTGCGAAGCGTCCGGCATCTGGACGACCGGCTACGAAGACGTGCGCCTGTTCGACGCGGCGTGAGAAGGGGCAAGGCCATGGAACTTGTCATCGATCCGGAACTTCGCGACCTAATTCCGCCGCTGGAAGAGGCGGAACGGGCGAAGCTCGAAGCGTCGCTCCGGAAGGACGGCTGTCTGGATTCACTCAAGATCTGGCGAGACGGTGACCGGCAGGTGTTGCTGGACGGCCACAACCGCAAGGAAATCTGCGACCGGTTGGACGTGCCGTACCGGGTAGAGGAGGTCGCGAGCGTCACGAATCGGTACGAGGCGATCCAGTGGATGATCGACCTGCAGCTTTCTCGCCGCAATTTGACGCCCGAAAGGAAATCCTACCTGCGCGGGCGGCGCTACAACGAAGAAAAGCGGGCACATGGTGCCGAACCCGGCGGTCGGGGCAATCAACATCTGGTAAGGTATCACAATGATACCTTACGAACACGCGAAGCTCTCGCCAAAGAATACGGTGTCGGTTCAGCAACAATCGTACGCGACGCCGTTTTCGCCGAGGCCATTGACGCCTTGCCTTCGGAAGAGCGCGTCGAGGTGCTTTCCGGTCGTTCCGCAAAAACCAAGACGCAGGTCATCCGTGACCACTTGATCGCCACTGGGCAGCGCAAGCCGCCCACAGAAAAGCCTATCGAAAAGATTTACCGCACCGACACGCACAAGGCGCTGGATATGCTCGACTACCACATGCGTGTGGGCAACCGCGAGATCAAGCTCGAAATCCTTACGGAAATTCTTCGTTTTCTTCACGGCGACCTGCTGGAGCCGGGCGACGTGGACCGCATTTGGAATCAGATCAGGAGGGAGGAAAGCAATGGTAAGATCGACGCTGACAATCGATAGGAACCGGGAACCGCTCCCCGTGGTGCAGGATCCCAACGGCGGCAGCGTACCCGAGACATTCAAGGGGATGCGGTTGCGGCAGATGTTCGTCACGCCCGACAAGGCGCGAGAGCTTCTGGCCAAGCACAACAACTACCGCAATCTCGACAAGCGCAAGGCCGAGCAGTACGCCAAGGCGATGGATCGGGGCGAGTGGGGCATTTTTCCGCCTATCTGTATCGGCCAGGCAGGCGATCTGCAGGACGGCCAGCACCGCATGGTCGCGGTAATCATCACCGGCAAGGGCCAGTGGTTCACGGTGGTCAGTGGCATCCCCGCGAGTGCGGTCGACCACTACGACAACGGGCGTCCGCGGCGGCCGAGCGACGCGCTACGGAAGAAATACGGCGACGATCTGCGCACTTCGCCGCGCCGCCTGCAGGCGATCATCCTGCTTACGCACTTCGGCGCGGAAAAGCCGGAGCCCGTCCTCAACTGCGACTATCCCCGCCTCTATGAAAACTACCATACCGCCGTGTGCCGTTTTTCCGGCGTCTTCTCCCGGCGGCACCGGCACTGCCCGCCCGCCTTGGTCGCGGCCTTCTGCCGCGCCTGGCTGTCGCTCACGGGCGACGCGTACATGCGCGACGAGCTTTTCGGCGCGGCGCTCAAGTACGCGGAGATGCAGTTTGACTGCGAGCGACTGAACGGGTTGCGCATGTTCTGCTCGTGGTGCTGCAATCAGGATCTGCTCACCCGGGCGGACAAAACCGAGGCATATCTTCGCGCCGCCAACGCGATCCAGGCCTTCCTGCGGCGCAAGGAAGTGAAGCGCCTCGTGCCCGCGCAGAGCGATCCCTTCCCGCTGTCCGCTTCGCACTCCGCCGCGTAAGCCCTCCCTCCCCGTCCGGTCGGCGTCCTTCCCGCCATGTGGCGACCCCCGCCACGGGACGCCGGCCGGGCTCCTCTTTCATACAAACGTCGGCTCTTTTCAGGAAAGGATGATGCCATGGGAATGTTGGATCGCGTGGAACACGGACCGCAGTCGCTGCCGCCGCGGCTGCTCTTGTACGGCACCGAGGGGATCGGCAAGAGCACCTACGGCGCCTCGGCGCCGGCCCCGGTCTTCGTGCAGACCGAGGACGGCCTGGGCGAGATCGGGTGCGCCCGGTTTCCGCTGGCCCGCTCCTTCGACGAGGTGCTGGCCGCGCTGGAGGAACTCCGCACCGGCGGGCACGAATTCCAGACGGTTGTGATCGATTCGCTCGACTGGGCGGAACGCCTCGCCTGGGACGGAATCTGCCGCAAGTACGGGGTGGATTCCATCGAGAAGGCGGCGGGCGGCTACGGCAAGGGCTATATCGAGGCCGCGAACCTGTTCCGCCGGATGCTGGAGACGCTCGACGCGCTCCGGCGCGAGCGGGGCATGGTAGCGATCCTCATCGCGCACGCCAAGGTGGAGGCTTTCACCGACCCGGAGGAAGGCGTGTACGACCGCTATTCGCCGCGCCTGCACAAGCACGCGAACGCCCTGGTGACGGAATGGTGCGACATCGTCGCCTTCGCCACGCGAAGGATCACGATCCAGAACGCACATGCGGGCGACGTGAAGATCGCGAAGAACATCGGCGCGGGCGGCGGGGAGCGGATTCTTCGGTGCGAAGGCGGTCCGTCCTGCGTGGCCAAGAACCGTTACAACCTTCCGTCGGAACTGCCGCTCGCGTGGAGCGCGCTCATGGATGCGATGGTCGGCCCGGCCACCGAGGAGGTAAGCCCGCAGGCGGAAAAGGCGCGGGAACCGGTCACGGCATAGCGGTCGGCATGGTGTCGGCGCAAAACGTTTTCCCCGGATATTCATTCGGACAGGCAGGAGAAAAACAATGGCGCAAATCGATTTTGACGCGACCACGGTCGATCCGTCGACCAATCTTGATGCGATTCCCGCAGGCAAGTACGTGGCGGTGATCGCCGAATCGGGGATCAAGCCCAACTCCAAGGGCACGGGGCATCTGCTCAAGCTCGTGTTCCAGGTCATCGAGGGCGAATACAAGGGGCGGAAGGTGTTCGAGAACCTCAACATCGACCACCCGAACGCGCAGACCGTGGAGATCGCCAAGAAGGATCTTTCGGCGATCTGCCACGCGGTGGGCGTGCTGAAGCCGAGGATCTCGGAGGAACTGCACAACCTTCCGCTCATCGTGATCGTTGGCTGCCGAAAGCGACCCGACACCGACGAACTGGCAAACGAGGTCCGTGGCTACGCGCCGCGCGAGGCGGCGCAGGGGCAGCCCCAGCAGGCGCGTAGCACGACCCCGCCCTGGCGCCGCAACAACCAGTAATCGCGACCGGCGCTCCTTCCCGGTTTTCTTTCATCCCTTCTTATCCGTATTCCCGCGTCGGACGCCCTCGCGGCATCCTTCCCGACGCATCGCGCTCCTGTTCATCAATTGTTTCGCCCGCCTATGCTCGGGCTGGAGGACTGCCATGCACATTGAGATCTGGACCATGCCGGATTGCCCGCGTTGCGAAGCGGCGAAAAACGCGCTTCGCAGCGCCGGGCTCGGTTACGAGGAGCGCAGTCTGGAAGCGCTGCGCAAGGGGGAGATTCTTGACGTGGACGCCATGACGGAGGCGGTGATGCAGGGCGGCCTCGCCCCCATGATCCGCGTCGACGACCGCTTCCTTTCCGACGCCGAATTCGAGGCCATGCTGCCGGGGACGGACTGACGGGGGACACCATGAAACTTCTGACCTGCGTCCGTTGCGGCATCCGTCCGACGCTTCGCTCCAGCAAGCCGCGCATCTGCCGGGAATGCGCCAAACGAAGCGGTGTCTGCATCTATTGCGGCGGCCCGACTCCGGAGCCGGAGTATCCGGGCGAGGCGCGCAGCACCGTTTGCCAGAACTGCGATCCGGGTGCCGGACGCATCGATCGCGGCCGCTACCGGCGCAAGATTTCGGATCTGCAGTATTACGGGAAGGACCCGGATTGGGAGGGGCCGCTATGATCGAACTGATTCTGCCGTGGCCGCCGACGGTCAATCACTACTGGAAGCTCGGTCGCGGCCATCTCTATCTCGGTGAAGAAGGCAAACGCTACAAGGCCATCGTGACCGGCGTCGTGCACTGCGCGGGCGTGCGACCTTTTACCGGCGACGTGTCGCTGGAGATCGAGGCCTATCCGCCCGACCGGCGCGTCCGCGACATCGACAACGTATTGAAGGCGATCTTCGATTCCTGCGGCAAGGCCGGACTCTACGCCGACGACAGCCAGGTCAAGCACGTCGAGGCGTGGATGCGGGAACCTTTCCCGCGCGGCAGGGTGATTGTCCGCGTGGCCGATCATGACCCGGACTCTTGCATTCCGCCAAGTCCCGTTCCCGCACCGGATGATCCGGACTGCCGCAACCCGCCCCTGGCCGCCTGCCGGAGGATGAAGCTGAAAAAAGAGCTTGCCGCCAAGACAGCGACGGAGAGGAACTGACCGGATGGCCAAAATTCTTGTCGCGTTCGGTGACATTCACTATCCGCAACACACCGCCGTGTCGGTCGAGATCCTCAAGAAGACCGTGGCCCGACTGAAGCCTCACATCTCGGTGTCCCTGGGGGATCTTCTGGACTGCGGGCAGTTCTCGCAGCACCCGCCGACGTGGGGCGTGCCGGAGACGGATTACGAAGCCGATCTCAAGGAAGCGAACGGGCTGATCGATTTCGTGCAGAAGCATACGCGCGAACGCATCGTGCTGATAGAAGGCAACCACGAATACCGGCTCGACCGCTGGGCGGCGCAACATGCCGAAGGGCGCGGAGCGTACAACCTGCTCGCCCCGCGTATCCAGCTTATGCGCGGCAGGAGGGGCTGCACGTATATCCCTTACGGCAGCGCCAACGGCCGGTATCCGCACTGGAAAGTGAACTCCCGCATCATCGCGGTGCACGGCTGGAGCTACGCCGTCAACGCCGCGCGCCGCCATCTTCAGATGTCGCAGGGGAAGAGCGTCCTTTTCGGCCACACGCATCACCTATGCACCGTCTGCCAGCAGAACATCTTCGGCGGCGACACGATCCGCGCCATCAGTTGCGGCTGTCTCTGCAATCCCGTGCCGCTCTACGGCACCGGGCGGCCGGTCGAATGGGTCAACGGCTTCGTGATCGGCTACCTGGGCCGCCGCTCCGACACGCTCTTCACCGTGGATATCAAGGGCGACTTCGCCATTTTGCCGGACGGCACGGAAATAATGGCCTGACCGACTCGAAAGGCGAACGCCATGAAAACGCATACCTTCCGCAACGGATCGTACCGGATCGAATACGCCGATCGCATTGACGGCGTCTGCGACGTGCCGGAGGAGGAGAGCGGGCCGCTCTCCATGACCATTCTTACGGGCGGAAACCTGCGCGCCTTTCATTCGGCCCTGCACGAGGGAATGCACGCGCACGGCGTGCCGGACGCCTATCTGCACGATCGCGACGGGACCGCGATCACCTGGAGCCTGGCGCGCTTTCTCTGGCGTCGCCTTCGGGAAATGGAATCAAGGAAAGGAACCCTATCATGATTGTTGGATTCACCGGAAAGGCCGGGGCGGGCAAAAGCACCGCCGCGGGCATGTTGATTGACGCGGCCGTCTCCTTGATGTCCTTTGGCACGTCCACGCTGATAAGCTTCGCCGATCCCATCAAACAGATCGCGCGAGATCATTTTGGCTGGGACGGCCGCAAGGACGAGCGTGGCCGCCGTCTCCTGCAGGTGCTCGGCACCGAAGCGGGCCGGGCTTACAACCCGAACATCTGGGGAGACCGCCTGATGAAGAAAGCCCAGGAGTTCGGCCCGGACACGCTCATATGCGTGGACGACGTGCGCTTCATTGGAGAGGCCGAGGAGATCCGCGCGCGCGGCGGCCACGTCTTCCGCGTCATCGGCCGCGGCGACGACCTTGGGAATAACGCCGCGCACACCTCCGAACGAGGCCTTCCCGATTGTCTTGTCACCGACACGCTCGTCAACGACGGCGACCGGGACGCGCTTCGCCCGCGCGTTCGCGACCTGCTCGACCGTTACCTTTTGCCCGTGGGAGTCATGCAATGAGTTTTATCCAAACCTACAGCGGCGCGAAGTTCGACTTCGCCGACCCGGCCCCCGCATCGATCCGGCTGAAAGACATTGCCCATGCGCTGGCGCGGATCTGCCGCTTCGGCGGCCATGTCGCGACGTTTTACCCGGTGGCCGATCATTGCGTGAACGTGACACGCTTCCTCATCCGCAACGGCGCCGACCGCCAGACCGCAGCCTGGGGCTGCATGCATGACGCCGCGGAAGCGTATGTGGGTGACATCGTCTCGCCCTTCAAGCAGATGCTGCCAAAGGCCGGCGAGATCGAGCAGCGGATCGCCGCGATGATCCGGGAACGCTTCGGCATCGACGAGGGGCAGGTCGATTTCGACGCCGTGAAGCGCGCGGACGAGGCGCTCCTGGTGGCCGAGGCAAAGGCGCTCTTCGATTTTCCGCCGCTGGAGAACTGGACAGAAAGTTTTCGCGCAGAGCCGGTGCGCGACCCACTCCATATTTCGCGCGGACCACGGGAGGCCGAATCATTCTACCTCCTCATCGCCGCCCAGGTGCTGTGACGGCGATGCGCGTTTTCATTCTTTCATCAATCCACCGCTCTTCTTTGCCCTCGATCCGCATGGAGGCATCGCGGCATGTCTTTTGAATTGCGTCCTTACCAACGTGCCGCCGTGGATGCGGTATGGGAACATCTGCGCACGCGCGATGACAATCCCTGCGTGGTGATTCCCACCGGCGGCGGCAAGAGCCATGTGATCTCGGAAGTCTGCCGCGAGGCCGTGGAGAACTGGCGGGGACGCGTGCTGGTGCTTACGCACGTCAAGGAACTGGTGGAGCAGAACGCGGAAAAACTGGTCGCGCTTCTCGGCCCGGATGTCGTGGGCATCTATTCGGCGGGGCTGGGACGGCGCGATACGGATCATCCGGTCATCGCCGCCGGAATTCAGTCCGTCTATCGCCGCGCCGAAGAACTGGGGCCGTTCGATCTTTGCATCGTCGACGAGGCGCACCTCCTTCCCCCTGATGGCGAAGGCATGTATCGGACCTTTCTGGCCGACGCCAAGGCAATCAGCCCGCACCTGCGGGTGATTGGCCTAACCGCAACTCCTTACCGGATGACCACTGGCGAAATCTGTGGGCCGGACAACATCCTCAACGCCGTCTGTTATGAAGCGGGCGTGCGCGACCTGATCGTCCAAGGCTACCTTTGCCCGCTCGTCTCCAAGGCCGGGCGTGAGAAGATCGACACTTCGTCCCTGCACATTCGGGGTGGCGAATTCATCGCGGGCGAGGCCGAAGAGTTGATGGATACGGATTCGCGGGTGCGCGCGGCGGTACGGGAGATCGTGGAGCGCACGGCTGACCGCAACGCCTGCCTCATCTTTGCCGCCGGTGTGAAGCATGGCGAACACATTGTCCGCGTCTTTCGCGAGCACCACGGCATCGAATGCGGATTTGTTACCGGCAACACTTCAATCGCGCAACGCGACCATGCCATCGCCCGGTTTCGGGGCGATTCGGAGTTGTCGTTTGAGGAGAAGCAACAATCCCTTTTCTCGACGGGAAACAGCACTCGCCCGACCGGCCCGTTAAAATACCTCTGCAACATCAATGTCCTGACCGTTGGCTTCGACGCGCCACACATCGACTGCATTGCTATGCTCAGGCCAACTGCATCGCCAGGGTTCTACATACAAATGACTGGTCGCGGTTTCCGCCCGCATCCGTCAAAGAAAGACTGCCTCGTATTGGACTTCGCGGGCAACGTTTTGCGTCATGGGCCGGTCGACGCGATCTCGGTGGGTGACCGCCTCAAGGGAGGCGGCGGGGAAGCGCCGGTCAAGGAATGCCCGGCGTGCGCGGCCCTTATCCATGCGGGTTACGCGACTTGTCCGCAGTGCGGCAACGTCTTTCCGAAGCCGGAAGCGAAGCACGAGGCGCAGGCGTCGGACGCGGCGATTCTCTCCAGCGACGTGCAACCCGTGGACGAGGAGCGAACCGTGACGGAGGTGCGCTATTCTATCCACCATAAACGCGGCGCGCCCGAGGATCATCCCAGGACGCTACGGGCCGAGTACATCCTCGGGAGCTTTTACCAGGATCGCGTTTCCGAATTCCTTTGCCCCGAGCATCCCGGTTGGGCGCGGAGCAAGTTTGAGCGCTGGTGGAAGGAGCGGACGGATCTTCCTTTTCCGAAGTCGGCGCGATCCGCGCTGGAAGTGGCCGAAGCGGGCGGACTGGCTGAACCCAAGCGCATCACGGTGCGCACCACGCCGCTGGAAGATTATCCGCGCGTGATCAATTGCCAGCTCGGGCCAAAGCCCGATCCGGAGGACACGCTGGAGCGTATGGCGATCCGGCAGGAAGCAACCGGCGATGAGGACGAATGGGGCGAACCCGTGGGCATGGGCGCGGATGACGATTTCGGCGATATTCCGTTTTGACGATCAGACCGCCGTCTTGAGACGCGGCACCTCGCGTTCAACGGGATGGGTGGCAAGATCGTATTGCATCTGCAGTCCCATCCAGACCTCGACGCTGGTGCCGAAGGCCATGGCGAAAAGCTGGGCGGTTTCCGGCGTGATGGAGCGCTTGCCATTGATGATCTCGTTCACGCGCCGGAACGGCACCTTGATGTGCTTGGCAAAGGCGTTCTGCGAGACGCCCATGGGCTTCAGGAATTCCTCCAGCAACACTTCGCCGGGATGCGGCGGATTCTTGAACTTAATCATGCTTCACCTCCGTTCGTCAGTGGTAGTCCTGGAAAGAAACGTCGCATGCATCGCCGTCTTCCCAGCGGAACACGATCCGGAACTGGTCGTTTACCCGGATGCTGTAATACCCCGCCAGATCGCCTTTTAACCGTTCCAGGCGATTCGCGGGCGGGATGCGCAGATCCTCCAGTCGGATTGCCTGGTTGAGATAGCCGATCTTCCGGGCGATAACCCTGTACAGTTCCGGCGGAATCTTTTTCGTCTTCGGCCCCGGCCCTTCGGCAATCAGCCGCTCCAGAGTTGTATCCGCGAAGTTCCGGATCATTCGGCGTTTCCTCTCTTCCTTCATACATTATACCGCATAATGGACTAATTGCAAGGAAATGTCCATGGCATATTTGGATGTTGCTCTCACGGCCTTGCGCGCAAGGCTTTGCGTCCTCCCGGCCATAGTCGCCGAGAAGCGGCCGTCCCTTTCCGGCTGGAAGGCGTTTCAATCCGCTTTGCCGAATGAGACGCAGATCCGCGCGTGGTTCGCCGACGCCCAGGGCATGTGCCTCGTCTGCGGCAAGGTCTCCGGCAATCTGGAGATGATCGACTTCGACAACAAGGGCGAGCTTTTTGCCGCGTGGTGGGAGAAAGTGGAAGCGGCGAGGCCCGGCCTGTTCGACCGGCTTGTCGTGGAGCAGACGCCCTCGGGCGGATATCACGCGGTCTACCGCTGTGCCGAACCGGTGCCCGGCAATCAGCGCCTCGCACAGCGCGCCGTTTTCTGCGACGGCCCCGGAGAGGTCGAAATTGCGGGCAAGCGCTATGCGCCGCGCAAGAACGGCGACCGCTGGGAAGTCATAATCACCTTGATCGAGACGCGCGGAGAAGGCGGGCTCTTTCTCTGCGATCCCACGCCGGGGTACAAACTCCAGCAGGGCGAATTCGCCAGCCTTCCGACCCTCTCGGCCGAAGAGCGCGCCTTTCTCATCGACACAGCACGCTCTCTGAACGAGCTGGTCCCGCAACCATCACCCGCGCCTGCCGTTACCACCGTCCTGCCTGAACCATACGGCGGTCGCCCCGGCGATGACTTCAATGCGCGCGCCGACATCCGAGATCTTCTTCTCAAGCACGGCTGGACCCAGGTCCGGGGCGGGGACAACCAACACTGGCGCAGGCCCGGCAAGGACTCGGGCACCTCGGCCACCTTGAAAGAGGGCGTATTCTACGTTTTCTCCACCAGCGCCGCGCCGTTCGAGGCGGACCGGGGCTATTCCCCGTTCCAGGTCTATTCCCTGCTTGAACACAACGGCGATTTTGCCGCGGCGGCCTCGACGTTGCGCGCCGAGGGGTATGGCGCGGACGATGATTTCGTGAACAAGGTCGATCTCTCCACGTTCCTCTCGAACCTGCCCGATCCGCAGCCGGAGCCGGACGAGGCGCAGGCCCAGCCGCTTTCCGAACTGTTTAAGACGGTCACCGAACTCGATCCGCCCTTGATCCACGGTCTGCTGCGCGAGGGCGAGACGATGAACGTGATCGCTTCATCAAAAGCCGGAAAGAGCTGGCTGGTGATGCGCCTCGCCATTTCCATCGCCTCGGGCCTGGACTGGTTCGGCATGCCGGTGGAGCACGGGAAGGTTTTGCACATCGATAACGAGCTGCGGCTCAAGACCATCGTCTACCGCTACCGCAAGGTCGCCGAAGCCTTGAAGGTGCCTTATGACCTGTTCAGCCACAACCTGGAGGTGAAGAGTCTGCGCGGCCGGTTGCAGGATCTGAACGGCCTCGGCCAGTTCTTCAACACCATCGATCCCGGCAGATACAAGGCGATCATCATCGACGCCTTTTACCGGACGCTCCCGATCGGCATGGACGAGAACGACAACGGCGCCATCGCCAACCTGTATAACAAGCTCGACTGGTATGCCTCGCGCCTGCAGTGCTCCTTCATTCTGATCCACCATTCCAGCAAGGGCAATCAATCGCAGAAGTCCGTGACCGACGTGGGCGCGGGTGCCGGCGCACAATCCCGCGCGGCCGACACGCACCTGATCCTTCGCCCGCACGAGGAGCCGAACGTGGCCGTGCTTGAAGCGGCGGTGCGTTCCTGGCCGCCGCGCGAGCCCATGTGTCTGCGCTGGGAATTCCCGCTCTGGCATCGGGCCGCCGAACTCGACCCGCACGCCCTGGAAGGCAAGGCGCAAGCGACGGGCAAGGCGAAGCATACGTGGTCGGTGGAGGAATTCATCGAGGAATGCGTTATGCCGTACGATCCGTGTTCGCAGAACAAGATCGTTTATGCGGCCGGACAACTCGGAATCCCCGAGCGCAAGGCCAAGGGGTTGATCGAACTCGGTATGTCGGAAGGTCTGCTGGCGAAAGAGCGCAACGGCTCCCGCATGCACATCGTGGCGGTACGCGACGACGTTCCTTCCGGTAAGGCCCAGGTCATTGCCGCGCGTTTGGCGAATGAGCCGTCCGTAGCGGCATCGGACTTGGCGGTTGAATACGGGGTGAGCGAACGGTATATCCGGCAGATTCGACAGGCTGCCGATGGCATGGATTCTCTCCCCGTTCTGCCACAAGAGGCGCCGGAAAATTCGCGGAACTAATGCGGAACTGGCGCGGAACTGAGTTCCGCGAAAACCGGAACTCAGTTCCGGGATCGGAAATCATAATCTCTTTATCTTCAAGAAGTTGACGTTTTCGGACATGTCCCACCGGGACGCGGAACTGGGACGCGTCCCAAAGTGCGTCCGGAGTTCCGCCCCTCGCAAGAAAGCAACGCCATTCAGGAAAAGGAGTTATGAAGATTTTTTGCGGAACTATCGGCGGAACTGGACACACCCTATCCCTACGGGATAGAACGGGGGCGTCCCAAACGCCCCCCGTTCATCCCGGAAAGTAGGGATGTCCGTTCGCGTAAAAGCGCGCCCCGGATTTCTGGTGAAGTGGTGGAGGGATTCAGGCCCCGGCTCCCCCACTCTGCGCCAAGCCAACACCGGGAACTGGCCCTCTTGCAAACCGGCCGAAATTACAGGTGGGCGACCGAACCCCCAAGGCCCCGCAAAAGGGCCACAAGCGCCCCACAATCAAAAGTTGTTTTCTCGGGGTACGTCGGGGCACCCCCGGACACGCCAAGCGCTCAACACGCCTTAAAATGCGTATTGACATGTGGTTACATTCTTTCACCGGTTGCTTCCGGATAGCAGGGTATTGGTTCAAACCGCTCTCCGTAGGCTGAAAATATCTTGCAAGGTACTTGCCCGTCAAGGAGTTAGGTTATGGCACCGGAAGTAGCCCCCAGGTGAGACTTTGTTGGGCAGTGATAAAAAAATGTTATTCCTATCCCCATAAGGGGTTACGGGATTCGCGAAAAGACGAAAACGGGGGTGATGAAGATGGTTAAAAACGATGCGAAAAGCGCAATCGCCAAGCGCCGGGTAGCCGAGGCGCAAGGCGTGACCGCTCCTGAAATGGCTGCCTTGCCCCCCGTCTTGGCGGTCGAATCATGGCCGGTCGAACGGGTGAAGCCGTATCCCGGCAATCCACGCGTGAACGATGGCGCGGTCGATGCGGTAGCCGAGAGCATCAAGCGCTTCGGTTTTCGCGTTCCGATCATCGTCGATGCGGAGGGCGTGATCGTGGCCGGACATACCCGGCTCAAGGCTGCGCTGAAATTGGGGTTGCCCCGCGTTCCGGTGCATCAGGCAAGCGATCTCGACGAGGCATCCGCGCGTGCGCTCCGTATCGCGGACAACAAGACGGGCGAGATCGCGGACTGGGATTTCGAACTTCTGCCCATCGAATTGTCGGCGCTGCAGGAACTGGACTGGGATCTGGCCTCGCTCGGCTTTTCCGATGAGGAACTGGCGAGCCTGTTGGAAAGCTCCGCGTCTTCGGGCGGCGCGACCGATGCCGACGCCGTGCCGGAACCTGATGAATCCGAACCGCCGATCAGCCAGCCCGGTGAAATGTACGCCCTGGGCGGGCACCGCCTCTTGTGCGGCAACGCCGCCGACGCGGATGTTGTGGCGCGGCTTCTTAACGGTCGGAAGATTGATCTCCTTTTCACCGACCCGCCATATGGCGTGAGCTATGCGGACAAGAATGCATTTCTGAATGCGGCGGACAAAGGGAACCGCATCCAGGAAGAGATCGAGAACGATCATCTGTCGCTGGAGGACACGGGCAAGCTGTGGCTTGCGGCATTCACGGCGTGGGCGCCGCACCTCGCGGACCATTCGGCCTATTACGTCTGCACCGCTTCGTCGAACGGGCTTTTGCCTTTGATGCTCGACACGCTGGCTGCGGCCGGAATGCCGTACCGACATCAACTGATCTGGGTGAAGAACTGCCATGTGCTGGGCCGCAGCGACTACTGCTACAAGCACGAGCCGATCCTGTACGGCTGGGCGAAGCGCCACAAATTCTACGGTGCGGGCGAACAGAAGTTTTCGGTGTGGGAATACCCCAAGCCCACGGCGAACAAGTTGCACCCGACCATGAAGCCGGTGGCGCTGATCGAAAACGCGATCCTGAATGGCAGCGAAAAGGGAATGCTCGTCGCCGACCCGTTCCTCGGTTCGGGCAGCACTCTCATCGCGGCCGAACGCACCGGACGCATCTGTGTCGGAACGGAACTGGAGCCGAAGTATTGCGATGTGGTGCGCAGAAGATGGGCCGAACATTTGAAAGGCGAAGGCTGCGACTGGCGCGAACTCACGCCGGTCACAAAGGATTGAAGCGCTTTAACCGAGGACTTCGACCCGGTCCAGTTTGCCGACCGCTTTATCGAAGGTCAGCATGCGGTCGCATTCGCGTGCGTAACCGACATGCAGCATGCGGTCGACCAATCCCGGCTTTGGGGAA
>JAGUZQ010000033.1 GCA_020060765.1 Planctomycetota bacterium
CGCTATGACGAGTTCGCGAATTGCGGAATACATCTTGTCCTCGAATTCCTGCGCGGACAGGTGTTCGCGTTCGTCAGCATCCGCCATGATCCGGCGGCAATCTGGATTATCCCACCTAGTCTGATAATCCAGATAGTTCAGCGCATGGTAAAACAGCGGCGTATGGTCGCGCAGCATTTCGCCGACCGGTTTTTCAGGCGACTTGTTTTTGAGCCGCCGGGCGAAGTGGAACGAGATGCGCGCCAGCGCCTCGATATATTCCCGGTGTTCGGCCAGGGTCTTTTTACCACTCACGTCGTCTCCTTCAGCGCCGCCAGCGCCTCGGCGGCGATCCGTTCCGCCGCGGTCTGAACGAGGCGCTGGCCGAACTCCAGCGTGACCTTTTTGATCTCCTCGTAGATCGGCACCGTTTCCTTGCCGTAAGTCTCGTACATGTATTTTTCATACCCGCCCGGCTCCGCGTCCCTGAGCTTTTCCGGATCGACGAATTCCGGATTGCTGGCCATGAGCATGGCCGATTCCCACATCCCGCCGTGGCTGATGCGGGTTATGCCCAGGCGCGCGTATTCCGCGTCGATCACATCCCGGTTATGGGTCATGCTGCCAGCGCCGATGATTTTCATGCCCTTGAATACCGGGGTGCTTCCCGCGATTTTTTTTACCAGTTGCCCCGCCGGGCCGTGCGACCCCATCACGACGCAGACCTTGAAGCCGACGTCTTCCGCCAGCGCGGCGAACAGATCGTAATACAGCCGCTCACAGACCTCGGCGCTGGTAAACACGCTGGGGAAAGCGGCATATGCCATCTGGCGGATTTCCTCCCGGTTCAGCAGATGGTCGCCGCCTTCGGGCGCGAACGGGATCAGGGGAAACACGATGCCGCCGGAAATTTCCGCCGCGCGCAGGCAGATGTCGTAGCCTTTGACCGGATCCATCCCCAGCGCGCCGTGGGCGCAATGGTATTCCATCGGCCCGATCGCGCAGTAGACAATCGGCGCCCGCTTCAGTTCGGCGGCAAACTCATCGGGAAACAGCTCCTCGTACTTGTGCGGATTGCGCATGTTTGTCCCCTGTCTGGACGCGAAGTAATTGCATAACGGTATTGACATTTATCTGCTTGCGGTTAAGGTTAAGTTTATCACATATCCTGTTCAAATGAAGAGCAGATTTGACCAAACTATTGACGGATTTGACCATGAGCGGATATTTCGACGATATCAGGTTCGCGAACGTGGCGCGCAACCGCGAATGCACCTTGCCGATGGCACCTTTCCGCAACGATGCGCAAGTATCGCTGGAATTGCTCCGGCAGGGGCGGTTGCGTTTCATCGTCAACGGCAGGCAACAGGTAATCGAAGCTCCGGTGGTGTTCTGGAATGTCCCGCGCAAGACCTACCAGTATGAAATTTTCACAGGGGAAACCCACGACCATTCCTGGACCGACTTCACCGGTCCCCGGGCGGCGCGCATCGGCCATGCGCTCGACCGGATATCTCCCCGCTGCTATCTTCCTATCCGCAAACCGCTCGAATTCGGCCAGATTTTCGACGAGATGGTTTCAGTCTACCGACAGAACGATCTCCTGAGCACGTTCCGCATCGTGGTGGGAGTGGAACGCCTGCTGGGGCTGCTGTACGAGGAGCTGCTGATTCCGGAGCGCACAGATCTGACGCGGTCTTCCTTTATTGTCCTGGCGCGGGAAATCTCCGGCAAGCCTTTTGGCGAGTGGGATTTTCCCACGCGAGCGGCGGAAATGCACATGTCGTACACAAACTTCCGCCGCCTCTTCCGCAAGGTCACCGGCTCTTCCCCGCACGAATATCTGCTGACCTGCCGGATGCGCTGGGCTTCGCGCGAGTTGCTCCGGCGGGACGTCCAAGTCAAGCAGATCGCCGACGAATGCGGCTTTGACGACGTCTCCAGCTTTTCCCGCCTGTTCAAGAAAAAGCTTGGAGTGCCGCCTTCGCATTACGCCGGGCTGCCGAGAATGAGAAGCGCGGAAAGCGCCTGAGGCGGGATTTTGCATCGTGAGTTGCCTCTGTCTGTCAGCCGTCAACCTCAACCCCGCACCAGTTTGCAGCGAACAAAGCCGCCGTCAGCAGATTTTCCCGCAACTCATCAACCAGCACGTATTCGTTAGGCAAGTGGGGCGCGCCCTCCAGTCCCCGCCGTCCGCAACCGAACAGCACGCAAGGCATTTTGCCGTAACGAGAGACCAGCCCCTGATCGCTCTGCCGACCCGCTCTGACCAGCGCTTTCCGGTTAACAGCCAGCACAAAAGCCCCGGCCAGGCTCGCGACCAGAGGATGATCCGCCGCCAGCCTCGGCGCGGGCGGCAGAAACCGCGATATCCAATCCACCCTCGAAAAACCCTTGGCGCGCAACCGGGATTCCACAGCTTGCTTCAGTTCAGCCTCATTTTCGCCGGGAAGCATGTCCAGAAAGAACGACAGTCTGGTTTCGCCTGACTCGGTTTCGCTTTCCCCGATATTGTGGAATCCTTGCGAAAGATCATTTAAAAAAAAAGCCTCACCGAAATCAGGATGGGCGACAACAGCACGCCTGATACCGTCCTTTATTTCGCGAATAACGATTTTCGCGCGCTCTATGTCTTCGGATGGTCTTTCGCCATTCTGCTTGGGCAACGTGAGAAAACAACAGCCGCCGCCCAGACCGACATTCCAGATTTTCTGGTTGGAACCGTCAAGGTACAGCGCCGCGTCAGCCGTGACTCCATCGGCCAGCAACGCGGCGACGCCGTTGCCGCCGCCCTGTTCCTCGTCAGCTACCGCGGCGACAGTCAGGTCGCCCAGCAACTTTATCCCATCCTGTCGGAACACCTGCGGCAGCGTAGCGGCGATAGCCATGCCTGCCTTGTCGTCGCCCGCGCCCCGTCCGAGGATTTTTCCTTCCCGCTCAACGCCGCTGAACGGGTCGTCACTCCATGAACTGCGTTCGCCAACCGGTTCAGTATCAGCGTGGGCAAGAATCAGCAGTGAGCGTCCGTTTCCGGTGCCTTTCATTTCAGCGATTACGTTGGGACGTCCCGCCATGTCGTGCTCAAGCAAATGGGCGGGATGGCTGGCAAAAGCGGGAATTTCTTCCGGATAGACAAGCCTGCCGTCAATACCGTGACGGCGGAGCCATTGGTGATAATATATCTGCACCGCGTCCTCGTCACCGCCGGGCGGGTGGTTGACCGAAGGAATGCGGATCAGTTCCCTAAGAAGGCATATGGTGTCTGATTCCTGGGCAAGAACAGCTTTTCTGATTTTTGCAAGTAACCCATTAGTCATAATAATCCCATTTGCTGCAACCGCCGCCGTCTCAGGCTGCACGGTTCACAGGTAAAATTGTTACAGAGCAGGCAGTCTGGCTTTAGTTTGATCTGCCGGACAACGAAATCTCTCATTTGCGACGCTTCGATCAAATATGAAGGGCTGCCTCCTATCAGACCTTCGTTAGCTATTCCTTCGGAGACCAGCAATTTGTCCAGCCAGGAAAAATTGTCGCTGCAGGCAGGATATTCAGGAACCAATGGGACGTGTCTGATTTTATCAGCTTCCGTAATTGCGGCAGTGTTACCCCAGAACCAGCGAAAGGGGATATCGTTGTAAGGCAACCCTGCCGCCACCTCGACATGATGAAGCATGGAATTGCGGTTGTTGCCGACACCGAGCAGTAGGATTTTTGCCCCAAGTCCCAGCGCGTCCCCATAGGACGAATCCTGACCCAGGGGCGAACACTGTTCGCGGTCAGAGGTCAGAAACTCGGCATGACGCCCCAGAGCGGCTACTGAATATGTAGGGTGCTTGCTGCGAAAAGTCCCTGGGAGGCAGCGAAAAGTTTCAGAAAGAACCCCGTTTTCTACACCTGGAGTAGTGGCTGCGCTGAAAGGGATAACCTGCCATATGCCGGAGTAAGAATAGGTAAAAGTCGGCATCATCAGGGTTCCCTCTTTCCCCAAAGTTGCGACCAGCGCTTCTATCACGTCCAGGGGAACATGCCCCGCCAATTTCAGGCGCCTGAAGGAACAATGGACAATAAGGCAATCTCCGGCGCCTATTCCCAGTTCAATCAAATCGTCACGCAATAGGTTCATCTTTTATTCCAGATATCCTTGGTATTCACAAAAACCACGACTTAGAGCATAACTAAAAGGGATGATAGCACATATGCGGATACGCAGGAATGACAATAACAAACAAAGATATGTCAATATCGTTCAGGCAAGAAGGCAATCAATGTTGTTTGCGGTAATTGGCGGGAGACAGACCGGCAATGCGTTTGAATGCGCGGCTGAAGACGAACTGGTCGGAAAAACCGCATTTTTCGCCGATTTCGGCCACGGTCAAATCGGTATGCATCAGCATCTCGTAAGCCTGTTTGACCCGCAGGCTCAGGATAAAGCGGGCGAGGTTCAGCCCCCCGGTACGGCTGTTGAAAACCCGCCTGATATGCGGCACCGAAAGCCCCACCGCCCGGGAAATATCCTTCGCCGTCAGCGGAGAGGAAAGATTGCTTCTGATAAACGCCACTATCTTCGCATACAGCGAGCTGTCAGCGGATTTAATGGAATCAGCTTCCGGGCGCGTGAGTTTCTCCTCCAGTTTCCGGCACAGAAACAGTTCCAGCAAATGCGCGGTTTCGACGCTACGCTGTCCCAACGCGCCGTCTTTGCCCAGCAGGGCGATTTCCTGGAGCACTTCGCGATCTCTTTCCGCCAGATGGAAAACGCTGTCACGAAGCGGCAGCAGGGAGTTGTCGGCTTGGTTGCGTAACGCGAATGTTACTGCCAGATTTATCATGTTCCCCGGTTCCGAGGGGATGATATAATGAGCCTGGAAAGGAAAGATCAGTATTCCGGTTCCCGGCGTGACCTGGAATTCCTGCCCGTCCACCCCCACCACGCACCCGCCGCGCAGGGATATACCCATGGCGAACCGGCTGTGCATGTAGTGCGAGGGAGCGTTGTCGTACAGCCAGACCAGAATGTTATGCGGAATTGCCGTCAGCAGGCTTTCCGCGCCGCCGTGGTGCAGACTTGGCGGTTCGCCGACCACCATCCCCGTTTCCTCAAGTTCAAGCAGGAAATCACCCGCCATGAATGGTTTTAACATATCTTTGATATTTTCTGTCATTCACAGAGCCTGTCGCATGGGGTATGGTTCAAGTATAGCCAAACAGTCAGTTTTACGTCAACCAGATTTTTTAACCGGCGGGAGCAGGCGATCATGGACAAACTCAGGACGGAAAATCATGAACAGAAGGTCAGGCTTGGAGTTATCGGATTTAACCGAGGCAAGGGTTTTCTGGAAATAGCGGCCAATCAGTTTGAAAATGTCATTCCCGCCGCAATCTGCGACCTTGATCCTGAAAAACAAAGAATCGCCCGGGAATCGTTTCCAGAGACGCCGGTTTTCGCTTCACTCGACGATATGCTGGAGCAGGCGACGCTCGATGCGTTAATCGTAGAAACTCCCGCCAATTATCACGCGGAAATCTGCGCCAAGACGCTGGCGGCGGGAATCCACGTCATGTCGGATGTTCCCTGCGTGGACAGCGTGGAGGAGGGCGAGCTTTTATTCGCGGCGGTCAAAACAGCCCAGCCGATCTATATGAGCGGCGCCAATCCCAATTTCCGTCCCACCACCGAAGCGCTGCTGGATGTCTACGAGCGGGGCTTGCTGGGGAAAGTGTATTATGTCGAGACGGAATACGTACACGATCTGCGAAGCCTGTACGAGTCGTCGCCTTGGCGGATCAAGTATCCTCCGATCAAATATTGCACCCACAGCCTTGGCCCGATTTTGGAAGTGATTAATGAGGATTTCGAGCAGGTGTCCTGTTTCGGCACCGGCAGCCATATTTTGAACCTTCCCGGCCAGCACGACGTGATGAGCGCATTGCTCCGCACCAAGTCCAATGTCGTGACGCGGCTGATGGTCTCGTTTGTCAATAATTATAACTTCGACGGCTCGCACCTGATCCGGATTTTCGGCACCGAGGGCAGCGCCCTGATTCATCCCGTGACGGGCGAATTCAAACTATTCTCAAATAAGAGCTTTATAAAGCATTCCTGCAACCCGGACATGAGTCTCGATATTCTCAAGACGCTGCCGCGATACGCCAACCGCCCGGAAAGCCACTACCACGGCGGCACCGATTACGCCCTGATCGAGCGCTTCCTGACCGCGATCCGCACCGGCGCGCCGTCGCCGGTTCCGGTGGAAAAAGCCTTGCGCATGTGCCTGCCCGGCATTTTCGCGCTGACCTCGGCGGAAAAGGGCGGAGAACTGACCCGGATAAAATATCCTTGGAATTGACGATTGGACAAATCGGTCAAGCATATGGTCAAATCTGCTCTTCATTATGATATTAGAGTGTTGTAAACTGGGATATGCACGCTATTTTTCTTGGGGCATGGCAGGAGGCAAGAATGCGCAGGATTTGGGCAGGCAAAGCGGCTTTCACCCTGGTGGAACTGCTGGTCGTAATCACGATCATCTCCATCCTGGCGGCGCTGATGCTGCCGATGCTGCGCGGGGCGCTGGAAGTTTCGCGCGGAGTCGTCTGCCTCAACAACCTCAAGACCATCTGCTTCGCCCAGGCGGCGTATTCCGACAGCAACAAGAATTCTATTCTTCCAATGAATCAAGGCAATCCCTATGGCTCATACGGAACTTGGTACGGTCTGTTGTCGGGAGCCTGCACCAACCCACCGTCGACAGACTATGGCGTGATTTACGACCGATCAATGTCTAACAAGGCTCATGGAACCTGCGCCTGCCCTTCGGAAATGGTGCCGTGGGGCAATTGCACCGACTCGCCTGCCAAATTCAGCTACACGTATTATGGCGTAAACGGAAATGTCTGTGGCTACCGCGAAGGAACAACGGTGTATATAGCCTATCATAAAACCACCGACATAAGGAATGCCTCGCTGGCGGTGTTCGCCACCGACACCAACCATCGCGCCTCGACGCATATCAATTACACCAATCTGGTAGCTTACCGACACGGCGCCGACGATCCACGTGGTCAGGTGCTGGATTATCACGATGCTTACGCCGTAATGCCGCGCGACGCGTTCAAAGGCAAGGCCAATGTAGGCTACTTCGACTGCCACGTTGCTCCGCGCACCTTTGCGCAACTGAGCGAACAGCCCGACGACGCGGGGGTAACCAACACCTCCAGTTTCGCCCGGGCGGGGATCAAGCCATAGAGCCTGAATCAAATGTTTTTTGCAAAGTACATTCGTACGACAGGCGTTTACCCAAACGACAGGAAAGAGGAGAGCATGATGTTGAAACCAATCGCGGCGGTATTGGCATTAACTGCAAGCGCGGTTACGATTCTGCTATTGACAAACGGCTGTACAAGGGAAGATGCCGCAAATACGCCTGCGCGCACCACCACCGGCAGTTTCGCGCTGGTCAGGGACAGGCAGCCGGTTGCCGTGTTCCTGGTGACAAAGGAACAGACGGAGGGCAAGGAGACAGGTTATTTTAAACTGCCGGGTTATTGCAATAATTTGGGGACGCTGGCGGAAGTAATCCGGGATTTCAACGCGGATTTGCAGGAATGCACGGGAACCGAACTGCCCATTACCGAAACCGATGACGGGAAAACGCCGGTCATCCGGTTTGCGTTTGAGCCGCGCGCGATGGATGACGAGGATCGTTTCACCATCACTTTTCCCGATTCCCGTACGCTGCTGATTACCGGCAGCGCCTTCGCGCCGCGCTGGGCGCTTAACCATATTCTGGAAAAGTTCGCGGGCGTGCGGTGGCTGGCGCGCTCGAAAAACTCCGCGCATTTTCCGCAGCGCGATAGCCTGGTGGTACCGCGAACCCCGATCAGTCAGAATGCCTCCTATACTATCCATCGGGATCCTTACGTGCCGGAGGGCTACTGGTACGGCCGCGCCAATAACAAGTGGCGTTTGGATTTCGGGCACGGCTTGTCCAAGATTGCCTTTCCCGTGGCAGAGTACATGGCGCAGAACAACTGGCCTGAATTCATTTTCCCCACCATTGACGGCAAGAAGTTTTTGCCCTACCTGCCGACTGATAATCCCCGGTTCAAAACCGCAAATGAGTATTGCAGCAACTGGCAACCCTGCCTGACCGATCCGAGAACCGTCGACGAGGCGGTGAAGAATATCTGCGCCTATCTGGCCAAGCACCCGGAAGCCATTTGCGTTTCTCTCGGCGTCAACGATATGGGAAATTTCTGCCAATGCGAAAACTGCAAGAAACTCGGCGGTCTCACGCGCACGGCTCTGGGGCATCCGGATTATTCCGACCTTTACTATACTTGGGTCAATCGCATCGTGGAGCAGGTGACCAGGCAATATCCCGAAAAATACTTCGGCTTGCTGGCCTATCGGGAAGTCATCAATCCGCCCGGCTTCAAGCTGCATCCGAAGATTGTGCCGTTTATTTGTTTCGACGCGCAGCCCTGCGAACTGGATCAGGAAGTCATGGCCAGCCGGTTGGCGTTGTTCCAGGGCTGGGGCAAGCAGGCGGCGAATGTTGGCTGGTATGAGTACGGCTGGGGGGGGAGCTGCATGGATCTGCCCCGCGTCTATTTCGGCTGGCAACAGCGGATGATGAAACTTGCCTACGAAAACCATGTCCGCGGCATGTTCATCGAAATGGAGGGAGCAATAGAGGACGGTCCGAAAAAATACCTGTACAACAAACTGATGTGGGACGTCAATCTCGATCTCGACGCGACGCTACGGGATTGGTACGAAGCCTGCGTCGGCAAGGAAGCCGCGCCGTACCTGGCTGAGTATTTCAGTATGTGGGAAAAATTCTGGAAAGAAGAAGCTGTCAAGACCAACTGGTTTATCAATTCGCGGAAAGGCACCTACCTGAGCCAAGGTGACAAAACCTACCTCTACGCGGTAGGGCGCGAGGAACTGCCTCGTATGCGTAAACTCATGGAACAGATGCTGGCGCTCGCCGAACAACACGGCTATGCGCGCCAGCGGAAACGCGCCGGGTGGATGATGCGCGAGTTCGAGTACTCGGAAGCCTGCGTCTACGCCATCGGCGGGCAGATATTCCCGCCCTCCGGCGAAGTAGAGAATGCCGAACAGGCGCTGGCATACCTGGCCACGCTGCCCGCGGCGGTGAAATACGATCTCAAGCGGGAGGAAATCCACCGGGCGCGCCTGGCTGATCCCGATTTGGGCAAAGGCGGATTCGACAGATTCTACGGCTTTTACGTGCCGGGAACGCTGGCGCGGGTCGCGCCTTTTTGTTCCGACCACAGGGTGCTGGCCGCGTTCAAGGCGGCAACAGAAAACCCGGAAATCAATCCTGTTACGCGGGGCTTGTGCAATGTGTTCATCCAGCTCGGTAACGGCCAACCGGTGAACAATCTCTTTGCCAACGGTTCTTTTGAAGACGAATCAGTAAGCGTCACCACTAATGGAAAAATCGTTTCCGACGTTGCGTTCAGTGGCAAGAAATCGCTGCGGCTGGATATCGCCCCTGGTTGGTCGTTTGTTGGTTTTTCCGGAAAACTGCCGACCAAGCCCGGCAACTATCTTTTCAGTGCCATGATCTATCTGCGGCAGGAGCACCCGGACGTTGAGGAGAAAGTTCTGCTTCGCGCCTCGGCGCAGCGTAAAAAAGATGATGTCGATTTCAACGCCTGGGTCACCCCGGAAACCAGCATCGCGCCCGGAAAATGGACGCGCCTGTCGCTGGTGGCGGATGTACCGCCTGACCGGGAGACGTTCGGGTTGAGCTGGATCGGCTTCAAGCATTTTGCCCAGGGCGACGTCGCTTATATCGACGACGTAATCATCACTCCTTTGATGCAATAAACCGAGAATGACAACATTCTTCTTGTCATTCAGCTATCGGAAAAACCGAACCGCTTTCATGATTTGCAGTTGCGTTTTCATGAAAATGATCTGGAGAATGAGTTACGGCAGAGTAATTGGAATTGAAAATTTACGCAACGAAGAAAACAGAGGGAAATGGCTAATTGCATGTCAGGTAAAACGGCTAAATTCGATGTCTGATTTCAGGGGATCAAACACCCCTGACAGGACGCGGAATCAGTCTATCAACCATTGAACGGTTATGAATATCCATAAAGCATTTCGCCCATGATTATTACTCCAGGTTACCTTCCAGAAACCGACGCAAATTCCCGCTGTGGTAGTTTCCTATCGCACTTTCGGATATTCCGAGCATCTCCATGATTTTCTGATCGGTGTCCAATAAAGCGCGCACATGTTCCGGGTCATAGGCTGACGCCAGTTGGTCGCTTCCGAACAGGGCAATTTCCTCAGCCGAATAGCCGGTTAAAAACAAGCGCTTCAGCGTCTCTTCCCGGTACAGCGGGGGCGTTCCCGGGGTCAGGTCGGAGAATAGCGCAGAGGTAAACCCGGCATGACGTTTTCTTATACTATTGTGTTTACCAACGAAGGCAATATGCTCGTCACTCCAAGGCCAGGATAGGTGCGAAAGCGCAAAACGCAAGCCTGGTATGAAAAAGAGACATTCAAATTCTACCGGCCTGTTGTACTTTGACGAAGCGCTGTCATCCCATAGGATTCCGGAATGAAATAAAATCGGAAGGCCGGTATCGGCAATATTTTTAAAAGTATCCATGGCGCGCGAATCAGACGGAAAAAAACGATCGCAAATGACTTTGAAACCTTTTGCTCCGCGACTTGCGGCATACTCAACTTGTCGGTGAGCGTCACGATCAACCGGATCAATCCAATAAAATGGATAGAGGTATTGGTCTTCGCTTGTCCACGTCAGCAGGCTATCCAATCTTTGTTCTGCGCTTCCGGATGGTAAACCCTTATGGCGGAAGGTAGGCGGCGGCAGGGAAAAGAGTATCCCCCCATCCACGCCTGCTTCATGCAGCCGATCCAGCAACGCTCCCGTTTTCGGAAAGTCCGAGTCAATGTGAATATGGGCGTCAAGGATCATATGCGGAATCCTTCCGCGCAAAACTCTGTTGAATAGGCCGAGTCCAAATCCGGCGAATCCGGTTCACAAGCGCAAACCGCGGTAAATGAAATTTCCCCGGCGCCTCCGGTTTCTATCCGCACGAATTCCCGCGCGTGATCGACAGCGAACCGGTTTCCTGATTCGCCCTGCACCGCGACAACCCGAAAGCCGCGCGGCAGGCGCAGGCGCAGAAGAACAAGTGGCGGCGCAGCGTCGAGAAAGCGGAGGCAGATCAGAGCTTTTCCGGAATCGATCCGGGATTCTATTTCAAAGTCAACCTGCCCCCAGCGGGTCGGCGCGGCGCTGAGGGAAACTTTTTGTCCGTTTTCCAGCCATGCGCGCGGAGTCGCCTTTGCAAGCCAAAGCGCGTCGGCGTCTTCCCAGGCCAGCATTCCGCGTAGCGCGAGCGGGATCACGAGCTGGCAGGGAAGGCAATGCAGGCGCCCAAGCCGACCAAGCAGCGTGCTTTCCGGCGCGAAAAACGTGTCGCGCGCCTGGTGATGAGCCATATGCGCGAAGCTTGCCAGCAGGAATTTCCGAATATCGTCCCGCCGCAACAGGGCTTCGAGGTAATTGTACAAAGGCCAGTCGTCGATCAGATCATCCCAGAGGCGGCTGAGACCGAGAAACTCCCCGCCATTAATTTCGCGGGAACGGATAAGTTTCGCCTCCAAGTCTTCGGCCAACACACCGGCTGACAGCATCTCCAAGTAGACGCGGTAATTCACGTAAGCGGGAAACTTTAGTTTGTGGCTGCAGCCGGGGTAATAAACCTCGTTGGCGCAGAGCGAAGGGAAATGCGTCGTGAAATCCGGGTATGGAGGAATGATGCCGTCGTCCGGCGGCAGGTTAGCGCGCAGGGAAGCGTCAAGCCGCCCGCGAAGCGTTTCCGCGCGGGGGGGAAGCTCCCGCGCGAACTCCGCCCATTCCTCCGGGACAAGGTTATCTTTCCGAAGAATACGCGCGAGTTGTTCCCCCTCCAGCAAGCCGCGGCAAAGCCAGGCGTTGATCGAATACCACCGGTTGTGCGTCCAATGGCGGCAGTCGTCCTCCGGGCAGCCGTTCACCAGGTCGTCTCCAGCCGCGGCGAGACAATCCAGCAGATGACGGATAATTTTCCGGGCGAATTCCCAGCAGTCATGAAAGGAGGAATCGTGCGTATATTCCTGATACCGGCGTATGGTGGCGAGGAGCATTCCCGCTTCCGCCAGCGTCGCGCCACCGTCGCGATGCAGCAACTCTCCGCGCGGACTCACGTAACGGTTCAGGAAATACCGCAGGTATTGTCTGGCGCGTTCAAATTGCCCCCAGCCCAGGCAGGCATCGACCATGGTTGTCGTAGTCGGCGCAAAACTCTCCGCGCCGGGGCCGGGTTCGTAGAAATAGTTCGTCGCTCCATAGCGAGGCGAAACGCCGACATAGGTATCGAACGATTTGAGGAGACCGGCACGCGCGGCGTTTCGCATGCGCTCGTCGGAGAATTCCGCCTGCATGCCGTGTGCGAGAATTGCCCGCGATTTTTTGGCAATCCGGAATAAGCCAGCGTAAAATCCGTCCGCTTCTGTTTCAATGGGGTGACAATAAGCTAACGCCTGCCATTCCTCCGGGGTTTCGCAGTCAGGCGAGAGGATGGAAAAATAAACCGGCTCGCCTCCGCGTTCGCGTACCCGGATATGTATACGGGTTTGTCCGGCGGCGGTGACGGCATAGGCGATCTGCTCCCAGCGCGGCTGGTTCCCATCCCAAAAAGACATGACACTCACCTGGAGATATCCAGCCAGCAGTCCCTGAGTCGACGGTTTACCGGCATACGGAAAACCTTCGCGAGCAGGATCGAAGGCGAGAAATACATCGGCATTTTCACAACCGGTCACTGCCTTGCGGCACCATATTCCGATGCGCCCGTCGGGATAGACGAGGTATTTCCACTTCGACTCTTCATCGCCGATCAGATCATAGGAAATCGTTTGCGGCAGAACAGAGGCAACCGCTTCGCAGGTCGGTTCGCGCCCGCCCGAAAGCAGTCGTTCGGCGAAGAGGTCGCGCCGGTTGGCGACTACCTCCCGGACGACCGCGTCGATGCGCTCGGTTTCGGGGAAAAGCGGAGCCAGAACCGGTTTAGCTAGCGCCAGAATCTCCCGGTCACCGGCGAAAAAAGAAAGTGCTTTGTCATTTTCGCGAACGTTCAAAGCTTCGTTTTCAAGGCGGAATGAAATCAAGGTCACGTGATTCTCCTGAACGGGGTTAGCCAAAAGTTCTTCTCCCGGGGGAAATTAGTTTTCCGGTTTTTCCCGGACAGCCGTTCCGGTAAGTTCGGCAGGAATACCGCCGTCAAGAATGAGCAGCCGCAGAGCCGACGCCCCCTCCACCCGCAGCGGCAACAACTGATACGGAAGCAACTCGAACCGGCAAGCCATGCGACCGTTTTCCATGGTGACCGGACAGGGCTTGCCTAGGATCGGGTTGCGGATCTCGCCAGGCGTTTCCGGATTCCAGACGAGCGCGACGGTTACGGGGCGGGGCGCATTGTTCGCGAGATAGGCGTCGGTTCCGCTACGGCGCAAAACAGTTGTCGCGGTGGAGCCGGGGCAGAAGTTGTAATCGCCTTCGGGAATAAAGGAAATGGCTTGCCCGATCTCGGCGCGGAGGTCGACGAATCCCCGGTGCTCGGCCACGTCGGTGAAACGGTTGGCAAAGAAGACGGGGTTGGCATAGGCGAAAGCCGTCGCATAAGGGGAGAGATAATTCCGTCCCGCCTTGCCGACAGAGCCGATGAATCGCTTCTCGATGTTGACGCCGTATTTGCTGGAGACCGCCGCGTCATACCAAGAGGGATTGGACATCTCTCGCGGAAAGTACAGCGTCATCTCGTAGAAACCGGTCCAGAAAAAGATGCCGCAGGGTTTTCCACCGGTCACGTAGTTCCATATCTGCGGATCGTTGTTGTAGCGTTCGACAAATGCCAGTTCCTGTCCCGTGATATGCTGTCCCTGCCAGTCGTTGTGGAGCACGAGCATATCGGGGTCGTTACGGAATAAATTTACGTCGGTTCCGGTTCCGCGTAGTCTACGCTCCAATTCCGCGACAGAGCCTGCTCCGATATTTTTTTGCCAGGGCCACGCGCAGGCGTTGACCAGCACTTTGGCCTTTGGCGCGTAAAATTTCAGCGCTGACGCGACAGACCGGAACAATTGATATACCCGCTCGCAGCGGAACGCTTCCCATTCCTCCGAGGCGTGTTTGGAAATCCATTCTTGCCTTCTGGCAAAACGGTCAGGCTCCCTGAAATCCGGCGCGTCACGCCGGACGGAGTTTTTGAACAGGTTATAGGTAACGTCTTCAAATCCCCAGTCGTGGTGCCCGAAATCCAGGGCGCAGCCCATGGTGCCGGCAAAGAACATGAGACCCTTGAACCCCGGATGCACGCCATAGCGATTTCCGATATCCTCGACTATCCGCACTACGTCCTTCCGCAGGTCGGGATGGCAGGGGCTGTTCAGCGGATAGAACGATCCAGCCTGTACGCCGGTTTTCGAGACCAGGCGGCAGGTGTCCCGCCCCGCTGCAACTTCCTCGTTTGTCACCTTCATTTTCTTCAGCCGATGCCCCAGATGCCTGTCGTCTTCCAGGCGATTGGAGGTGGCATATTCCACGTTACCGTAGAAGCAGATGCCGTTGGCGTAATACATGTCCAGCATGATTGAGATGTAATCGGTTGCATTCTCGTCGGCAGGATACTCCTCCTTTGTGTACTGATAAAGTCCGTGGCAGACGGAGTTATGCCCGCAGAAGCGGAGATATTCGACATGCTTTTGGATCGCCAGAAACCAGCGGCGGTATTGGTATGGCGCGAAGGTCTGGAGGGAGGAAAATCTCTGGATGCCGTCGGAACCGGGGTAGAAACTCACGGCGACGAGATTGGAACGCTCATTGTAAGTGCCGTTGGCTCTGCCTGCGCCTCCCAGCCTGATTGCGGGAAGAACATCATCCAGCCGGTATAGTCTGATGGCCTTCGCGGCTGCCGTACCGGGTATTTCCCTTCGCGCAGGCGAGGGCGCAATCATCAGGCGCACGTCGTGGAATTTGGGTAAAAACAGCATCCGGTGCGTATACAAGCCATTAGTAGGCTGGCGGGGGTTTCCCAGTTCGACCGTGCTCTCCGTACCGTATTCCCGCGTCGCGATGTTGTGAACCAGCGCCACGATCTGCGTCCGATCCTTGTCGTCGGGGATGTCGACTTCGACCAGGTGCCAGGCGTTCAGTGCTTGAGGCGAAAGCTTCCACATCGCGTAATTCGCCTTTTCGGGTCCTCCCAGGAAGGCAGTACCGGTGCCGGTTTCATAATATTCCATCCCCGCGTTCGTCACAACTCCGCCACTCGGCGGCATGTCCTTGATTTGACCCCGGATCAGTTCGTGAGCCTTATCCGCCAGGTCGGTGCAATCCACCTCATCGACTTTTGTCAGTTTCAACGAAGACATAAGATTGCGCGCATCGTCGATAAACGGCTGTTCAAGAGCGCCGGTCGCAATCAGTTCTTCCTTGCGCCACAGGGCAGGCTTGTCGCCGAAGGAAATCTCGACGTCGTACGCCCCGACGGATGGAACGGTAAACGACATTTCGTATATACCTCGCCCGTCTTCCGATTCGACGCGCGTTCCTTTTCCAACCAAAGGTTCGCCGACTTCATCGAAACAGCGCGCGATCCGGAAGGTGAGTTCCGGCGCGGCCAATCCGTAAAAAGGCTCAGGAATCGAAACCAGCCAGCGCGCAGTTTCGCCCGTTTTATAGACAGGGATTTTCCGGTCTTTTTTAAGCTCAATCTGGCCGACATAGGGATGACACATAAAGGGAAGCAGGTTGCAGTGATATCCCTCCCTGCCCAGCCGGTAGACCATTTCCGAAGACTGGCCGTTGTAGTCAGGAGTGTCCCAGCCGGGATGTTTGACGCTGGCGGCGCGCCAGTCGGGCGAAAGGTTTACGACAACCTGCGACCCGTCGACGCAGTTAGCGACCAGTTTGAGCGAACTCCATTGCGTCGCAGCCCAGAACACGTTCCGTCCCTTGCGCAACCCTTTCGCCGACACAATCGCCAGGGCGGTCTGGCGCCGATATATTTCGCCCGGCGCCGGATAGGTATGCACGCGCGTGTCGTTCAGGAAAAGTTCATGGACAAAGGAACCAGTTCTGGCCGAGTCAACATTATAGTAGCTGAAAAAAACAACCCAGGCGTCGGCGGGATCGGCCGGAAGATCGAATTCCGTGCGAATGAACTTCTGAGCTTCAGTGCAGTAAAATTCCCCGAAGTCGTAGTAGTCCTTGACGCGCCGTCCCTCCTCCGGCGTCGGCGTGGAGTTCCAGTCCTTCCAGTCGTGAACAACTGGGGCGGATGTCAGCGACTCTCCTGCTGAAATCGCGCTAAATATTGAAAGAAGGGAAGCGCAGAACAGGTGCCGAAAGTTACAACGGATGATGGTTTTCATAAGCGTCTCCCGTGATGGCGCAAGTCGAAAGGATAGCAACGTCATATAACTTATCGTCGAGGAAATCCACTGCGCCACATTACAAGGCCTGTTCCAGCTCTAGGGCATTAATTTGAGATTTTGCCGCCGCAAGCAGGCTTCTATCAGATCGTCGGTGTGCGCCGTCGCCAGACATTCGACCGTATCGGCGGCGCCGTAGTAGATTTTCACCTGGCCGTCATCTTCCAGAATCATGCCGCCGGGAAAGACCACCGAACCCCGGTATCCTTCCAGTTCATAATACGCCTCGGCGGCGAATAACGGCTGCTCGCAAAGCCCGAGAATCTTGGCCGGATTCTCCAAATCCAGCAGCATCACTCCGGCGATGTATTCCTTGTCCCACCGTCCCGGCCAACTGGGGAGCTGCCGGTTGTTGTGTTTCCAGACCGCGTGGAAGGTGGTCAGCCATCCCGCCTTTGTTTTCACCGGCGGCGCGGCGGGTCCCAATTTCCCATTGCAAAAAGGAACCTGTTCTGTTGCCAGCAGCAGATTATGGTTTCCCCAAAACTCCAGGTCGGGAGATTCGGAAATCCAGATATCGAACTTTTCCTCTCCTCCATTGCCGTATACGGGAAACGGTCGTTCCAGGCGCATGTACCGCCCCCCTATCTTTTCCGGAAAGAGAACCATGTTGCGATTGTCAGGCACACTCATCGACACCAATTTGAATTTTTCAAAATCCTCCGTCACGGCAATTCCGCCGCGAATACCGTGCGGCGTGTCGACAGCGAAACAGATATGGCAGCGGCCCTCAATTACCGTCAACCGGGGGTCATAAGCCCGCTTCCACTCCTTATTAGGAAAAACCGGAGTAAAAGGCTTGGGGGAGATTTCCCAATCTATGCCGTTCTGGCTGAAAGCGAGGCCGAGATTGGTCTTTACTCCGGGATAAGAACCTTTTCCGTCCCGGAAACGAATCATCTCCTCTTGCGTGAAGCCATAATCGTTGCGAAAAGCCATGACATAGCGCCCCTGATATTTTGCGACTCCGGCATTAAATGTCAGGGTCGACGGATAGGGGGACATGCCGGCCTGGATCAGGGGATTTTTCACATGACGGGTCAGTGCCGGTAATGTCGCGAAGCGCATACGGTTTTTTCCTCTTCAATCATATAGACGAAAATATCCAGCAATACAGGGCGAAAGTCATGGTTCTATCCGCCATTCCACAATTCCGCCCGAATAGCCAGCCTTTAACTTGGCCGACAAGCGTAGGGCATTTGTCGTTACCGGGGCGAAGCAAAGCGTGTGCAGGTTGCCAATGGCCGACATTTCCCGCTTTTCAATCTTCTCCCATCTGCCTTCCTTGCAATAGAGAATCTGCCATGATTCCGGCGCCCGGCAAGCGCCGTTGGGGGCATCGTCGAACCAGCATACCTGTATTGACGATACCGTCCTTGGCGAATCGAAACGATATTCGACCCACTCCGCAGTGCCCCTGTGCGGCCACCATGCCAGGCGCGGCACGTTGCCTTGCGCCGTCAAATCCTTTCCGTCATAGAGAGCCGAAGCCGTGGAACCGGGGCAGACGTAGGAGGAAAACGCGATCAGCCCGTTCGCTTTTTCGGCCAGCACGATCTCGCGGAAACACTCCGGCTTGTGACAGCCGCCGCCGGTCGGAAACCAGGCGCTGACTTCATTGCCTTTCTTTCCCTTGTTAAGGCGATAAAGATTAAGTTTGATTTTGGAGGCGACTCCCGGGGAGGAATTCATTCCCAGGTCACGGAAACCGATCGCGACCTCGGTCGTCCAGTTTCCGGCAGGATTCTGTTCGGAGGAGTCGTTTTCAATCCGGCAATGACTGCGGAAGCTTTTCGGATTATAGGCAAGAATCAGTTTTCTATCGGCTTTAACCCGATCAGCCAGAACAAGGCCGTCGAAACGCGCATTGCGAGGATTGATTTCCAGTTCCGCGTATGCCAGCGGGTCTTGGTTCATTTCAAGGAATATCTCCACCACATCCCCCTGGTACAACGGTTGATCGTGATCTGCGTAGGCGGATACGAGATCCCCATCCTGGCAGATAAAAGCGATGTAGAGATTGTCATCGTCCCAGATAAGTCTGGCTTCGGTTTTCTCCTGCGGCTCGCCGCCGTCGGTTATCAGGCCAAGCTTTACGGGTACAGCCTCACGCCACGCTGGTTCGTCAAGTATCCCGTCTAGTAAAATTGGCGAAGATGTTTTCATGCAAACATAACCACAGGGAATTTCCGCCTGAATTGTCGTCGCGGAAGTTGTAGCAGACGAACACCCGCCGACAAGCAGCGAACAGAGCGACGCCAGGAATAGCCGGAAACGCTTGCGCCTACAGGAGGTGCTGATGAGTCTTGGCGCCGATTTAACAAGTAGTGGATTCATAGCGCCTTTTCTTCCTTAGGACTTGTTCAAAAATAAGTTGTGCATTAAACAATTTATCTTTGCGTCGTCATTCCTCAGTTTTTTGTAGGTTTTTCACTATCCGCTTTTTGCCGAAGACTATAAGGTATTTTTGAACAAGTCCTTAGCAAGCGAAACGGTTTTTGCTTAAATCCGTAAAAAAATCTGAAGGCGGTCAATCCCCAGCCAGGAGAGTCCACCCGCCGGTATTTGTGTAGGGCACCTCGTGCCTTCGCAGAGTTTGGGCGTTTCCCGCCGGAAACAGCACATTCAATCCGCCGGGTTCATTTGTATATCCCAGTGTTGATTCGGCGCTGATGTTATGGCGAAAATCGGCGCGGTCATCCGTCACTTTTATCCCTTCCCATGCCCAGGTATAAGCATAGCCCACCCGACCGCAGGTTCCATCCATGAGATAGAATGTTCCCGCTGGATCGCGTATGCTATTTAGCTTGACGGGCAAAACGTCTCCTGCATAGGCGAGGCTGATCGCGGTATTACAGGAATAACTTGAATTATTCCAGTACGGTACCGGAATGGTCGACGGGCTACCGGAACGGCTGGGGCATTGGTATAGACCATGCTCCGAAGAAAGGTATAAAGAACAGGCTTCCGCCCATTCATAGATATATCCGGTGGTGTGCATGTATATTCGATACGGCGGAATACAGTTATTGTAATCGGAGGCGTATAAGATTGCCGCCTGACCGAATTGCCTTTGCTGATTGACGCAACTGACGGTTCTGGACATCAATACAGCCTTGCCCAAGCAGGGGAACAGCATGGCCGACAGTATCGACAGAATAGTCATTACTATCAGAAGTTCCACTAAGGTCATTGCTTTAAGCGTAGACTTAGTCCTCAATTGCATCTCCTGGCTTGTAAAAATCGTTCCCGTCAGATATAGTGATTTTAAGATGGTGTGAAAAGTCGGGTTGAGGGCTTTTTGTAGGATAAAAAAGCGCATTTTGCTTTTTTATCCTACAAATTTTCGCCTTTAATTTAACGCTATCGCTGGCGCAATAGAGTAAATCTTAAGGATTTACTCTATTGAGGAGCCCTCAACCCGACTTTTCACACACCCTCTAACATATTCAAGTATTGTACTCTTCAATATCAGCATACTTCATGAAAGAGTGTTCGCAATGCCCGAATCTATGAAAAACATATCCGAAACTATCATCTTCCCGCCAAACTCAAAAGAGCGCATTCTGCCAACGTATCGCCCGGCAGGAAAACCCCTTAAGGAAAGGGATATTGGTATGGCCGCAATCGGGGAATTCACCAAGCCTTATGAAATCATCCGCACCTCACCGCTGTGGCACGTGGCGATCATGACTCTTGGCGGCAAGGGAAAAGTCGCGTTGCCGCACGGAACCGGTAGTTTGTCTGCAAATACAATCTGGGTTGCACCTGTCGGATTCGCGCAGCATTACTGGGCGGTCAGGCAGTGGAAAGTACTCTGGTTTCATATCTTGAACACGCCCAGGTGGGATTTTCTGCGGGAATATCATGGAACCGTACGCACTCTTCCCGGAGGAGGGGCAAGGATACATGATGCGATGGAAGCGTTTCTCGTCGAGTCCATGAATAACCAACCGGATTCGGTGCGACTGGCCGAATCATATGCAGAAATCATTGGCATCTACCTCGAAAGAATCTTGTCGCGCAAGGATACGCTTAAGCGGATGCACCTCCGTCATCAGTTGGATCTGCTTTGGCAGAGGGTCAGCGTGGATTTACGATATCAGTGGACTGTCGGCGAATTGTCAAAGGCGATGCATCTTTCTCACGCACATTTTCATCGCCTTGTATTAGAGCTAGGCGGAATATCACCTATGCAATGCGTCACGCGCCTTCGCATGGAAAAGGCGCGTAGCATGCTGCTTAATACCGATTGCCCCCTTTACCAAATAGCCGAGAGGATAGGATATAAATCCCAATTTTCATTTTCACGAACATTTTCCAGGTATGTCGGAATGAGCCCCTCGGATTTCCGGTTGAAAATGCGACCCGTGTGATAAAAAGGCGTGACAGTCTTGACCGGGATTCCGGAACAGGACTGCATGGTGTATTGGCGAGCTATGTTTTAAAACTGTTGTGCCAGATAACTCCGGCGGAGGAAGATGAAATGAGCTAGCCGTGAGGCGTACCTCAAATCGGAAACTTCCCATTGGAATCCTACGGGTAACCAAGCCCACCCGGTAAAGGCTGACCACCAAGTACATAAGCCGGAGTAACCCAGGGACGCTTTTCATCAATCAACATTGTTTCACAATCAAAGGCGAAGGTACTATTAAACACCTGGCCACATTCAGGACGCCAAGATATAAACTTTATTAAGTAAGAACTGAGGTGCCGATGTGATAACAGGCAGCTGGATTATGTTAGGCGCATCCACTGCTGTCTCATGCAGCTATAAAGTCATACATTTTAATGCGTTGCACAAACATGTGGGTTTTTTGCCGAAGGCAAGCATTAGCGTTTGTTTGCTTTGTATGTGCTCATGTGGTAAGTTGCAATGCAGGGGGATGTCTTGAATGTGGTGATTGTCTTGATGCTTGACTTGAAAGTGATACCGGATATGACCTTAAGGCCGATCACTGCACGTCGTGAACAGTTGTCGCGACTCGCCGATTTGCAGTCAGGCTATTTTACCGCCCATCAAGCAATTGCCCTCGGCTATCTCGACAACCATCATCAGTATCATGTCAACCGCGATAATTGGCGTAAATTTGACACGGGACTTTATCGTTTGCCTGGCTATCCCGACGATATGGAAGCGGATTTCACCCGATGGTGTCTCTGGAGCCGCAACCAACAGGATCAGCCCCAGGCCGTGATCAGTCATCACAGCGCCTTGGCGCTGCACGGTTTCTCCAAGTATAATGAGGAACGGATTCACCTGACTGTACCCCGCCTGTTCCGCAAGGCAGTGCCTGAGGGGATAATGCTCCACAAGGCTCCGCTGCCGTTATCGGTTATCCAGAGCCGGGGTAGTTTCATGGTAACCAGATTCGGACAGACTCTGCGTGACCTGCGCGAGGAACTGACGGCAAGCGGGGAATGGGCAAGTCTGTTGCAACAGGCGCGGATGAGCGGGATGCTTACGCCGGAAGAGGCTGCCAGCCTGGAGTCGCTGCCTGCCGGAAGCGAACAGGTCAAGCGCGGGGAGGTGCCGGGCGTGGTGGACGCCGGGCGCGAACCTGGCTCATCAGTCAAGTGCATAACGGCAGCGGATCCCGTGGCGGAAGGAGTGTGGAAAATGATTTACGACCGGACAGAGGTGAGACGAAGAAGTCGGGCAGGCTTTACGCTGGTGGAACTGCTGGTGGTAATTTCCATTGTGTCGATTCTGTGCGCATTAATGCTGCCGATCTTGCAGCAGGCGCGCCAGCAAGCACGAAAAATCGTCTGCGCCAGCAACCTGAAGCAAACCGGGCTGGCTTGCGAACTGTACCTGGACGAATCCAAGGGATACTTGTATAACGATCCGGCGGCGCAGTATAACCGGGGCAGCAAGTTCCAGTCGCGGGGACTGTATCGTTACCTGGACATGGAGTTGCCGATTACCCAATATAACCACGCGGTAAGCCAGGACTGGTATCTGCCGCACGCCTCCCTCTTCGTCTGTCCGTCATCCGGAACTTTGTGGAACGGCGAGCAGTACGGCTATAACACCGGTTTTTTCTCCTATGGCGGCAAGCAAAAGCGTAGCCAGGCGCGCAATCCCTCCCAGGTGATTTTCTGGTCTGATTACTCCCGGCGCAATACTTCTTGCGAAATCAGCTATTGGTCGTTTTCTCCCACTCACCCGGAGTGGGATCAGTTTTACCGGCGTCACGAAGGCAGGGCAAATGTCTTACGCATGGACTGGCACGTCGATTCCACCAACGAACCCAGCCCCCTGCCTTCCACCTGGGCGTATTGATTTAGTGATCTCACTGAAATCGGGAGAACCGTATGCACATTATCACCTATCGGAGTTATGCCAAGTTTTTTCTGTTTCTGACGCTAAGCCTGGGAACGTTATCGGCGCGGGGCGGGGAAGTGCTGGTTGGTAACGGCGGGTTTGAAGGCGACCTGCTCGAAGGCAAGGTAAACCTGTCTGGTACGGGCGGCTTCTGGGCGGGTAAGGGCAAGTGCGGTCTGACTGGGGAAAAGGTCTTTGCCGGGAAGCAGGCGTTTTTCTTTACCAACCTGACCGGCAGCGACACGCGCGGACAGCTCAACAGCGACAAGTTTCCGCTTCTCCCTGGCCACCGTTACCGCCTCACCTGGGCGATGCTCCGGGAAACTGATTCGATCATCGGCGGCTTTAACCTTAAATACCAACTGGCTGACGGGCGTAGCGAATTACTTTCCATCCAGGCCAAGACCGAAACGCCGACCGGCCAGGCGCTGGGCAAGTGGGTGCAATGGCAGGGCGAACTCGTACGCATCCTGCTTTACGCTCCACGGGAAAAACCCACCACAGCGGGCGGGAGAAAGTACGAGACCGTGAATAGCGACACCTTCTCCTTCGACCCGGCAGTGTTCGGGCAGGAGCCGATCAACGTTTCGCTGCAGATCTATTCCGCCGGAACAGGCACAGTGTATTTTGACGAAGTACGATTCGAGGATCTGGACGCGGCGACAATAGCCGCCCCAGCCCAGGCCAAAACCGCCGATGACGAGGAAGCGGCGCGCCTGCTGCTAGACACCGTCGCCAAGGGACAGGCCGAGCGGGAGCGGATGGCGCAAGCGAAAAACGACGATTACACCTTGGAGATTCCCGACTTTACGCCGGTAAAATGCGAACCGGATTATACGCCCTATCCCGCTTCGATCCGCAACGTGAAACTGGTCGGCAACCACATCGAGCGCGACGGGAAACCGGTGTTCCTGCTGGGCGGGGAAGGTATGAATCCGTTCATGTACCAGTTGTTCGGCCTGGATTTTCGGGTGCGGCAGGCTTTCGGCAACAAGATAACCGTGCGGGAGGACAATAAGGCGAAAAGGATTACGGTCGGTGGATCGCATCTGCCGTTTGTCGGTACGGAAGCGCGCAGCTACATGCGAGCCGGTGTACTGTATTGGCTGGATCTGCTGACCGGCTACATTGTCTGGAAACCCCAGCAGTTGCGCGACCATTTCCCCGAGCTGTTCGTCACCAAGGAGGCGTTTCTCGCCTGGCGGCAGGAAAACGAGGACGCGCGCAAGCTGCGTTATTATGAATACTGGAACGCGCTCAAGCACTTTCAGGAAACCCGTACTCCCATCTGGGCGTGCGAAAGCTTTAACGAGGTTTCCTACGAAGACCACTCGCCCTACAACTATCAGCGCTTCCGCGCGCAGATGCGGGAAAAGTACGGCGACATCGCCACCGCCAACGCCGCCTGGGGCGCGACCTTTACCGCGTTCGAGGAAGTCGTGCCGCCGGGCGCGGGCGGGCTGATGGAGAAAGTCTCGCCTCCCGCGGGGCAATTGAAAGTGGACTGGCACGTATTTACGGAACAACGCTTCGGCGAAATCCTGGGGGAAACCCGCCAGTGGCTGAAAACCTGGCTACCGGACGAAACCTATCTTTGCACCCAGTCGCACCTGGGACTGGCGTTCGATTACCAGAGGAGCCACGTGTTGCCTGCCGAAAAAGTCAAACATGAGGATTTCTATTGCGGCGAACATGGCGGTGGGTTCATCCCGCAATGGGAAGGGGCGGAAAATCCCGACGAAATCGCGAAAATGGCCATTACGAATCTAATGGTGGATGTCATCAATCACTTCTCTCCCGGCAAGCCGATGATCGACGGCGAATGCGGCGTCGGTACCCGGCGCAAGGAAGTCATGCCGGAGCATGAAATCGTACCGCTGGCTGGCAAATGGAAATTCGCTCCCGGCGCGGAGGAAGCGCCGGAGCAGGCCAAGTATGAAGGTAACAACAGAGGGGTGAGCGAATTTACCGACCAGGGCGTAGAGGGAAATTACGCCGCGCGCGACTGCAACGACAACGACTGGCGGGAAGTGGACGTTCCCGGCTTGTGGGGACAGCAGGGCTTTCCTTATGTCTATTGCGGCTGGTATCGTCTGCGGGTCGAGGTGCCGCCGTATTCCGGGCGGCTGTACTTGTGCGGGTTTGAATTGGCCGACCGGGCGGAACTCTATGTCAACGGACGTCTGGTGGGCAAGACCGGCACGTGGAACGAAAAATTCTGCTTCGAGGTGACTGACGCGATCGAACCCGGACGCACCAATGTCCTGGCCGTGCGCGTCTTTAACCGTTACTTCAGCAAAGGCTTTTACTGGGGCGGCATCCGCGGCGGCATCAGCCTGAGCAAGGTGCCGACGCAAAGCCTGCCGTTTACCGCCGGACAGATGACAACCTTTATATGGAACAAGGCGCTGCACGGCTATTCCGGCATTGTCCCTTCCTATTTTTACGGCGCCGAGGGCGGCCCCATCAGCCTGCTTAATCCGCAACGCGCTCTCCCGGAAGCGACGGCGGTAATGCCCCTGGCCAAGGCGCGCCTGAACGCGCTGGGCTTGCTGGCGCTGGGACGTCCTGGTCGGCGCGGCGAAGTTGCGATTTGCTATTCGATGGATTCGTTCCGCGCTTACACGCCCAGCCCCAAGTTCGCCACCCTGTCCGCTAACCGCAACCAGGATTTCTGCCGGAGTTATAACGCGCTTACGTTCAGTCATTATGGCGTGGACGTTATCAGCGACAACACGCTGCGCCAGGTCGAGGCATTGCGTCCCTACCGCGCGGTCTTTCTGCGCCTGACCGAGCGCGCCGACGCGGAGGCGCTGGCCGCCTTGCGCGCCTACGCCGAGGGCGGCGGGCTGCTGGTGGTGGACGGACTTTCCCTGACGGAAAACAATCGCGACAGCTCCGCGTTAAACGCAACGGATTTACTGGGTGCGCGTCAAACCTCGCCCCGGCAGGTGGAGGGGCTGACCTGGCGCTTTCCCGGCGTGGCGGGCGAACTGGCGGTGTCTGCCCTGGAGAGTTTCGATCCTCCGGCAAACGTGGCTTTTCTGGAAGCGGTCGGCGGCGAGGTGCTGGCCAGCGCTCCCGGTGGCGAAGTCCTGGCGGTGCGGCACCGACTCGGGCAGGGAGAGGTAGTCACGATTGGCGCGGAACTGTCGGAACCGGACGCGCGCCGGATCTATTCCCGGCTGCTGGCCGCGCGCGGCATCGAACCCGCCCTGCGCCTTGTCACCGACGGGCGCTATATCGAAACCGCCCGTCGCGCGCATGAGGGACGGGAGTTGTGGTATGCGGTCAATTACGGCAAAGCCGGTTCTGTCCGGATCGGCGCCGATCTGCCTGCTGGCAGCTACCGGGTGCGCGAGGTCATGGCTAACCGGGCATTGCCGTCCGCCGCCGGGGGCGAACTCTGGAGCGCGGCGGAACTGCGCTACGGGGTGGAACTGCGGCTGGACAACCTGTCGCCGCAGGCGTTGCTGATCGAACCGGAAGACACCCCGCTTCTGGCGCTGCCGGATTTGCCAGCGGCGCAGCAGACATATTTGGATGAATGGCTCAAACTGCGAGACGGCCTGGCGCAGCCCCGCAAGCGGATTTTATGGTGGTATTATACCGAGGTTTCGCCGGTCAATCTGCCTACGGCGCAGAAAATCGCTCACGCCATGGGACTCGGCATTGACGTGTTGCTGAGCGACGACTTGGGCGGCGGCGCACTGGTTCTGCGCGGACGCCAGATCATGCGCACGCCGCTGAGCGATTACGATCTGATTGTCGCTCCGCACGGCAATGGCTATGGCGATGAAAAGGCGGTGGAGAAACTGCTGGCGTTTCATCGTGACGGCGGCAACCTGCTGCTCCTGGCGATCCAGCATTACAATCACCACGCATATAACACCACGCGCCTGGGAAAGGTGCTGAAACCGCTCGGCATCAAGTATATCGAAACTGGGATCGAGGACAGACAACACTGCGTCAACGGCGAGGTGCGACTGTTTACCACCACCGCGATTACACCTCACGCGGTGACGGCCAATGTCACGCAGTATTGCTCCGGCGGCGCGGCGCCGATTCCGGTGGTGCCAGACGGCCAGTGCCTGCTGCGCGCCGAGAACAGCGCCACTCCGGTCGATCAGCGGGAGTTTTTCTGGGTGGTCGAACGGGAACGGGGAAAACTGGCGGTAAGCGGTGATTGCGACTGGCTGGAGCCGTTCAATCTCGCCCGGGGCGACAACGGCCAGTTGTGGAGCAACCTGCTGGGCTGGCTGACCGGAACCGCCCCCCTGTCGCCGGAAGAAATCAAGGCACTCGTGACCCTGCCGGAGCTAGGCGCGCAGTAACGATCTTTGGGTTGAATGGCCTTATAAAAACTAATCATCAATTCAGCAAAGGATTATGAGGGTGTAAAAATCTTCGTAAAAAATCATTTTCCACAACTGGACCGCGACACAAAGAAACGAGTTCAAGGAAATCGCCAAAAGGCGTGGCGCATTGCTTGATGATTTATTGTCCAGCCAATGTCGATAGTCTTGTCCTTTTTGCGATACGCCTCCAGCATACAGGAAAGGCAAAGATTCCTGGCTCTGCGTAAGACTCCGTCGACCTAGCTGATAATACAGGGCTATCGCATTAAAATCCCCCTCGCCCCTTACAAGGGGAGAGGGTCGGGGTGAGGGGTTTCCATAAATTATGCTTCGCGAACCGGAAATCGACGA
>JAGUZQ010000112.1 GCA_020060765.1 Planctomycetota bacterium
CCAGCGACTTCGCCCGCGCGGGCGCTTTCCATGGAGGCAACCTTGGCCTTCAGGTCAGCCAATTCCGCCTTCAGGTTCGATACATCCTCTGCCCGGGCAACTCCACCCACCAGGGTGAAAAACATCAGGGCAGCGAAAAGCTTAATCCGTGAATTCAACATCCGATACTCTCCTTTCAAACAATAAAAAAATACTTCCTCGTCTTAACCCCCTTGGAAAACATATGCCAAATCCTCCATTCGGCATACAGCAGCTACAATACGACTGCGGGATCATTATCTCCATTGCCTCGGATTTGTCACGTTTAATCTTTAATATTTTTTAATTTTATTTTCGTTAGAAAAACAGCGGGGCAAAATGGGGATAAGTCGCCTTGTCGCGCACAGGCCGGATTTTTTTCAATTTTTTCTGGAAAACCTACCCTGGGAATTGTGCAAAACCAGCGCCTGCACGCGTAAAAACCCGGTTTTGCCGCAGTTTCTCGGCTGTAGCGGCGGTTATGTCCGATAATCGCCAGTCGCATACTGGTAATACATATATATTTTGCAAAAGAAATTCTCCCCATGGTCGATAATTTCAATTGAATCTGTCCCGCCGGGACAGCTCATTTTCCACCTGTTGGCCGGAGAATTCAGATGAACCGGATCAAAAGAATATTCGCCTCTGTCCTCTGCCTGCTGATTCTCTGCGCCGCCACGCAGGCCAGCGAGGAAGACGAAGACTATTACATACGAATCCACCGGACAACCTTCGGCGGCGGTGCAATCTCGCCGCGCGCGCGAGGGCTGGGCGGAGCTTACGTGGCGCTCGCTAACGGCGCGTCCGCCATTTACGAAAACCCCGCCGCTCTCGGCGCGCAGACCAACCGGGAAGCAGTGTTCGACCTGGGCTACGACGAGATCGATTCGGCGGACAATCATGCCAGCCTGATTACCCTCAATGCCGGAGGCTCGTTCAACATCAACATGTGTGCGCCGGAATACTGGCCCCGCGACACCATGGGCAACCACACCGGCGGCGCGATCATCCGCAACTCCCGGATTGAAATGTCGGATTCCGGCGGGCAGGAAGTCTCCTCCGACGGCGCGGTGCTGGCCTACGGCAGATCGTTTTACGGCGGCCGGGTTTTCGGCGGCCTGTCGTTGGCCTACGACGATATCCAGAACGCCAACGACAACCTCACCGTCAATACCAACATGGAGAGATGGGAAATGAAGGCTGGCTGGATTTACCGCCCCTCGCGCCAGATGGCTGTGGGCGGCACTCTCACTTATGCCTGGGGCGACATTTCCCGGAAGGCGGCCGGCGCGGATCCCGACGCAGGCGACCTCAAGGACTTGCGCCTGCGCTGGGGCGCGGCCTACCAGATCAGCCGCGAGTCCCTGCTGGTGGGCGATATCGAGCACGGCTCTATCGAAACCACCTATCGCGGCAGCATCCAGGAGGAGCATTCGCTCTGGAAAATCTCCAGCGGCGTGGAACACGTGGTAATCAGAAACGTCCTGACCCTGCGCGGCGGCGGCTACTATCTGACCGACAACTTCACCGCCCGCAATTCCCTGTCCCGCAGCCAGGTTGACGAATATTTCGGCTTCGCCGGCGGCGTCAGCTATTTCCGCGACGCGCTGGAATTGAGCTACAATCTCGACATCCGCCTGACGGGAGAGGTGGGACACTTTATCCGGCTCGGATATCAGTGGTAAAAACATCTTCCGCTTGGAATATGCGCGCCTTCGGGGTTTCCCGGAGGCGTTTTTTTACCCCTTCAATCGCCAAAAAACAGTATAATCCAAAACCGTGGAATTTTTCAGGCTGAAAGGAAACTGATATGACCAGAATCTTTGTCGGCGCCACCCGGCAGCACGACGGCAAGACCACCACCTGCCTGGGGCTGTATTCGCTGTTGCGGCAGATGGGCAAGCGCGTCCATTTCATCAAGCCGGTCGGCCAGCGTTACATGGAGCTGGACGGCCACAAGATAGACGAGGATGCGGTGCTGATGCGGCACGTTTTCGGCGAGGACGTGGAACTTTCGGCCATGAGCCCGGTGGCGGTGCCGCGCGGCTTTACCGAACAATATATCTTCAATCGCGACCGCGCCAGCATCTACCGCCAGATCGACGAAGCCATGCTGAAAGTAGACAAAGATACCGATGTGACCATTATCGAAGGTACCGGCCATGCCGGGGTGGGGTCGGTCTTCGACGCCTCGAATGCTGACGTCGCCAAGCATCTGGGAGCAAAAGCGATTATCGTCTCCCAGGGCGGCATCGGCAGTTGCATCGACGAAATCGCGCTCAATCGCGCTATCTTTGAACAAGCGGGCGTGCCGATCGCCGGAGTGATTATCAACAAGGTTCTGCTGGAAAAATACGACCGCATCAACCGAGCCGTCCGCCAGGGGCTGCAAAACCTCGGCCTGCCCTGCCTGGGCGTCATCCCCTATGTGCCGGAACTTACCTACCCCACCATCAGGCAGATCGCCGAGGAGCTGGAACTCACCGTACTGGCGGGAGATAAATATCTCGACCGCCGCGCGCAGTCGGTGATCGTCGCCGCGATGGAGCCGCAGAACACCATTTCCTTTATCAGGAACGGCACTTTCGTCATCACTCCCGGCGACCGGGTCGACAATATCCTGGTCTGCATCGCCGCGCATGTGGTGGGAGAACAGCCGTCGGAAGGGTCGGTCAGCGGCATCCTGCTTTCCGGCGGGTTCATCCCCCACTTCACCATCCTGAACCTGCTGAAAAAAGCTGATGTGCCGGTGCTTTCCTGCAGCCAGGACACCTATTCGATCTCGACCAAAATCCAGAAATTCGTGGTCAAGATCGGCATTGACGATTCCGATAAGGTAAAAACGGTCTGCGGGCTGATCGCCAACAACCTCGACAACGATCTGTTGATGACATGCCTGGAAGGATAAGGGCTACAGCTTCAATACCTCGCTGATCTTGGCGAGCAGATCCGGCATCTGGAAAGGTTTCAGGATATACGCGGCAGCGCCCAGTTTCTGCGCCACCAGAATGGAGCGCTTGTCTTTCATCGCGGTGCAGATGATTACGGGGATGGACGCATATCGCTCGTCGTTGCGCATCGCTTCCAGGATTTCCAGCCCGGAAATCTGCGGCATGTTGATGTCGAGAATGCAGCAGTCGGGGGAACTGTCCCTTATCATCTTCAGCGCCTGCAGGCCGTTAGGCGCTTCCAGCACGGAAAAGCCGCTTCTTTCCAGCGCGCGCGCGATAATGGAGCGCATCGGGGCGGAATCCTCGGCCACCATCACGACCTTGCCCCCGCCGTCCAGCGCGCTGGGGTTGAATTTCTTGTAAAGTTCCTCGACCTCCTCGAAGGTCCAGTTCTTTTTGTCATCCATCAGCAGCCTCCCCGTCCGCGCCGGCGGATTTTCTCAGGGCTTCCTCTTCCCAGAGGCGCGTGAGCAGGTTGCCGTTTTCCAGCAATACCTGCTGCCGTTCCTCGTCGGGCCGGAACGACAGCGGACCCATCACGGGGTGTTTGTTCTCCCGCTCGAACTTGCCGGTAATGGCGACGACGCCGGGATGGAGGTTGCGCAGCACGCAGGAACAGGTTATCGCCCGGTCGGCGAAGCTTTCGCTGAGGTCCCCGCTCTCCTCCTCCAGTTTTACCAGTTGCCGCTGGAGAGCCTTGGCGTTCAGCATCAGGTCGTCGGCTTCCTGCCGCAGGCGGTTGTCGACGGTGGGGCTTTTCAGCGCCTTGGTCAGCATCGGCCCCAGCCGGTTCAGCAGCGCCTGCTGTTTCTGCCGACACTTCACCAACTCCCGGTTGATGCCGTGCAGAGTTTCGTGAACGTGATAGTCTACTCCCGCCACCAGCAGGGTCTTTACGCCCAGTTCGCTGCCCGCGTCCTGGCAGACGATCCCCTTCAGCGCCACCACTTCGCTGCCGATAATCGCGCCCCGGTCGACAATCACCCGGCCCAGGGCGTAAACCTTGGAGTTGACGATCTCTTTCTGCACCATCACGTCGCCGCCGCAGATGAGTGTGATTTCGTTGAGGAAATGCGCGGTAAAATTGCCTTTCAGTTCGATCTTGCCCTTGCCCTTGCCGGTCACGCCGCCGCGGATGGTGATTTCCTTGCCCGACTTCAGCACGCAGGCCTCGGCGGTGCCGCCGATGGCAATTCCTTCCAGCGCCGTGATTTCGTATTCATCGGGAACGTCGCGATCGACTTCCACCCGCCCGACAAAGCGGATGTTGCCGTGCGAGAGGTCGACGCTGCCCTTGACATGGTAGACCTGCTCGACGCTGAGTTGGCGCTTGGCGTAATTTACGTAGCCCGCCGCGGTGGCGTAGAATTTCCGGGACTCCCCGTCGAAGCTGACATTGGCTCCGGCCTCGATGGAAATATCCTGCGGTTTCCTGACCGGAATGACCTTGTTGAAAATGTCGGAACCGCCCTGCCCCTCCACCGGCGGCATGTAGGTGGCGATGTGGTCGCCCTCCTTGACGTTGTCGAAAGTCTTGATCTCGCGGTAATCTACCTTGCTTCTGTCAACCTCTTCCGCTTTTTCCTGCTGGACAAGACCGACCGGTTTCTTGGCGAAATCGATATAGGCGTCGCGCCCTTCGACAACAGGCGTTCCCCGCGCCACGATGATCCCCATCGCCGGCAGGTTTTTCTGCGCCATGGTCACGATCCGCGCCAGCGAATCCTCCAGCAATCCGTAGGTGATCTTGAACTGCAAGGAGAGAATTTCCCGCAGATTCTCCGCCGTAATCTCGGGATTCAGTTGGGGGCAGTTGATGTAGCCTTCGAGATTGTCAACGTCCGTGAGGATGGTGAACGTGCCGACGTCCGTGTGTACAGTCGCGCCGGGGTAAAGTTTTTTCTCTGCCTCAGGCATTGCCCCACCCATGATTTTGCCGATTAAACCAATTTTGCCCGCAACATATCGCCCTTATACCAATTTTACAGACCAAGCAGTATTTTATCGTCAAAAAAAACCAATCGCTCGACTGTTTTTTGTCGCTTTAAGGATTATTCCGACGGCGCTGGGGTAATAATGGCGCCGTTTTTGCCGGTGGCGGTGGAACTTGGTTTTGCCGTGTCGGTCGCGCCCGAGGGGGTAAGCGATTCGTCGGTGGATCTGTCGGCAGCCCTGCCCAGTTCGGTCTCGGGTCCGAAAATGCCGTTCTCGCCAGGATGAAATTCGTACAGGTTAAGGTCGCGCAGATGGTGGGCAAGCTGTTCCAGCCGCTTGTCCAGCTTGCCGATAGCCATCATCATCTTGTAGACAAACACCAGCACCAGGAACAGGATCAGCGCCACTACCAGGAAATACAGGCTGACTATATCATTATTCATCAGCGGCATTTCTCCATCGCGTCGCGGAACAGCCGCGCGTAGCTGTCGACGATATAAGGCCTCTCCAGCAATCCGGGCAGGCTTTCCATCAGATCCTTGTACGACAGGCTCGTAACCTTGGAATCGAACAATACCAGAGCCTGGCTGATAGAAGCCGCGTAGAGAATCGTTCCCGCCCGCTGCGTGGCGCTGGGGAACAGCGGCATCATCATCATCTTGCCGTAATCCTTGAGGATGCGCAGATGCCGCACCTGCACCTGGTCGTCGAACAGCGACTGACTGATGGATTTCCCGGCGAAGTAGCTCAGGTCTTCCTCATCGACCCCGCTCAAACGGCGGAAACTGAACGGCCCTTCCTCGTCTATTTTGATAGGCGCCTCCAGGTCGCTGTACAGCATCCGGAGCTTCAGCATGTCGTCCTTGTTCTTGATCCGTTCCAGCGCGCACCAGTTGTATTCCGCCCGTTCGAAAACAATCTCCTCGCCCAGAAGATTGTTTCCCCTGTCCTCGTCGACGATTTCGGGAGTGCGTCCGAACAGCATGCTGATAACGTTCCGGAAGCCGAGGAACTCCTCCAGATACCAGCCCAGCCACTTGCCCAGGTTGTTCTCGAAATCGACGCCGCTGATTTCCTTGAGAGCCTCCACCACAGGCAGTTGCTCAACCGCGCTGGGGCAATGCGCCAACTGCTTGAGCAGGCAGGCGATCCGCCCAGTGGCTTCTATCTCCGAACCGTTTTTGCCTTCAGGAAGCATAACATTATTCTCCACGATTGCCCCGCTACCGAGAAACAGGGACAAATTCAGAGCAAGGGACTATAGTACATCATACCGCATAAGTACTGGCAAGCAAATTCTTGTCTGGACTTTACAATCTATAGATTTACAATAGCGACCGACGGTAACGTTTTTTCTTTTGTTCTCTGGAAAAAAATCATGATCTGTATCCCCCTCGTCGCCGCCAGCAACGCCCGGATGCTGGAAAAAATCGTCGCCGCCGACCGGCAGCCCGCCGATCTGCTGGAACTGCGCCTGGATACGCTGCGGGAACCGCCAGACCTGCCGCGCCTGCTGGCGGAAAGCAAACTGCCGGTAATAATCACCTGCCGCGCCGCGCGTGAAGGCGGGGAATTTTCCGGCGAGGAAGAGGCGCGCCTGGCTATTCTGCAACGCGCCGTGCAACTGGGGGCGGCTTACGTCGACATCGAAGCAGACGCCGTGCATAAAATCGAAAGAATCGGGCCGACGAAAATCATCGCCAGCAGGCACGATTTCACTAAAACTCCCGACAATCTTGCCGACCTGGTCGCGGACATGGAAAAACTCCCCTGCGACATCGTCAAATTCGCGGTCAAGGCCAATTCGCTGAACGACAATCTGAAAATCTTTTCCGTCATGCAAAACTGCCGCAAGCCGGTAATCGGCCTCGGGATGGGCGAACTGGGCGAAATGAGCCGCGTCCTCTATGCGCGCTTCGGTGGCTTTCTCACCTTCGGCTCCCTCGCCGCCGGGGAGGAATCGGCGCCGGGGCAGTTGTCCTGCCGCGATCTGGCCGAGTTGTACCGCGTAAAAAACATTACGACAAAAACCGCGCTCTATGCCGTCATCGGCGACCCTATCGCCCATTCCATGAGCCCGGAAATCCACAACACCGCTTTCCGCGAAAAGAAACTAGACGCCGTTTATCTGAAACTGCGCGTGCATGATTTCGACTCGTTTTTACGGGAAGTTGCTGAACCCCTGAACCTGCGCGGCATCAGTGTCACCATCCCCCACAAGCATTCCGCGCTGAAAGCCGCCGATCCCGTCCATGCCCTCGCCCGCGACATCGGCGCGGTCAATACCCTGACCCGCACCCCCGACGGCTGGAGCGGCGACAACACCGACTGCGCCGGGGCGCTGGACGCTATCCGCCAGGCCGCACGAAAAAACCGCATCACGCTCGAAGGACGCCCGGCGCTGCTTTTGGGCGCGGGCGGCACGGCGCGCGCAGTCGGTTTCGGTCTGAAAAACGAAGGCTGTAAACTCGTCGTCGCCAACCGCACGCGGGAAAAAGCGGAAGCCCTCGCCGCCGATCTGGGCTGCGAAACCATCGACTGGAAAAAAACGCATCTGTCGAAATATGCGGTAGTTGCAAACACCAGCGCGGTCGGGATGCACCCGAATCCTGACGCCACTCCTATCGATCCGGCGGTATTTAACGCCGAAACCGTGGCGTTCGACGCCGTTTATAACCCTCGTGAGACCCGCATGTTACGCGAAGCGCGCGAACGCGGAGCGAAGATCGCTGATGGCGTCGCCATGTTTGTCGGCCAGGCGGCGCGGCAGTTTGAAACCTGGACAGGTCTGCCTGCGCCGCGTGAAATCATGGAAAGAATTGTCGTTGAACGACTTAACACGGATAAATGATGGCTGACCAGAGAAAAATCGCGCTCGTCACCGGCGCTTCGCGGGGACTGGGGCGGGAAATCGCCCTGGAACTCGCTGCAAACTCTTATGATGTAATACTTTCCTGCAAGGAACGCATTGCGTTGGCAGAGGAAGTTGCGGCAAAAATCGGGGAAATGGGGCAAAAAGCGTGGATTTTTCCGGCTGATTTAGCCGATTCCCTTGCCATTCAAGAACTTGCGAGTAAAACCCGCGCCATTTCCGCTTCGCTCGACCTGCTGGTGTGCAACGCCGGCACCACCTTGAACCGCCTGATCCTGCGGACAACGCCTGCTGATTTTAACGATGAAATCACAATCAATCTTGTCGGGCAGGCGCGCCTGTGCCGCGCTTTATTGCCGGAAATTGCGGCCGTAAACGGGCAAATCGTGCTGATTTCCAGCCGCGCGGCGCTGGTGGGAAATTCCGGACAGGCGGCGTATACCTGCGCCAAGGCGGGGCTGATTGGCCTGGGCGCGGAACTGGCGGCGGAGTGCGCGGGCGCGGGGGTGCGGGTGAACACGGTGCTGCCGGGGTATCTGCCGACGGAGATGGGATTGGCGGCGGGAGAGAAAGTGGTGGTCGCCGCGCGCGAGGCGAATTTCCTGCAACGCCTGAACGACTGCGGGGAAGTGGCGCGCTTTATTTCCCATCTGGCGGGGATGAAAAATGTTTCCGGACAGGTGTTCAATCTCGACTCGCGGCCTTTACAGCTTTTCTGAACCGTCATTCCCGCGGAGGCGGGAATCCAGGCGGGGATATCTTCGCCTGGAATAGAGACGTTTATTCCAGGAATACTCGGCATATATCCTCGAAAAACGTTTCCGCCGGTACAAGCCAACACCTCCTGGATTCCCGCCTCCGCGGGAATGACGATGCGTAAGTTTTATGGTTTAAGCAAACGATTTTTCCTTAATTAAACCGTATTGACCCTAACCCTCTCCCCCAACTGGGGGAGAGGGGACTTGGTTTTACGGTATTTCGTGCCACTGTTGCTGTTCGGTCAACGTTGAATAATCCATAAGTTATTTTAATCTCGTCCTTAATCATTGACCTTGCCACATCATCCCCCTATATTATCGGCATGGCCAAGATACCGGAACAGATCGAGAAACTGGTAGCTACTTTCGGGCGCAACCGGGAGCAGTACAAGTCCGGCGCGTATAACGAGACCGAGGTGCGGGTCGAGTTCATCAACCCCTTCTGGAAGGCGCTGGGGTGGGACATGGATAACGAAGCGGGTTACGCCATGGCGTACCGCGACGTGATCCACGAAGACGCCATCAAGGTCGGCGGCGCGACCAAGGCGCCGGATTACTGCTTCCGCATCGGCGGCGCGCGCAAGTTTTTCCTCGAAGCGAAAAAACCGGCAGTCAACCTGAAGGACGACGCCTCCCCGGCGTACCAGCTCCGGCGCTACGCCTGGAGCTGCAAGCTGCCGCTGTCGGTGCTGACCGACTTCGAGGAGCTGGCGGTCTATGACTGCACCTCCCGCCCCAAGCCCGGCGACAAGGCCAGTTCCGGGCGCGTGAAATATCTGCAATATACCGACTATCTCGACCAGTGGGACGCAATCGCGGAGATTTTCCACCGCGAGTCGGTCTTGAAAGGGTCGTTCGACAAGTTCGCCGACAGCACGAAAAGCAAGAAAGGCACCGGCGCGGTCGACAGCGAATTTCTGCTGGAGATCGAGGGCTGGCGCGAGGCGCTGGCGAAAAATATCGCGCTGCGCAATCCCGCGCTGTCAGTGAAACAGCTTAACTTCGCGGTGCAGAAAACCATCGACCGCATCGTCTTCCTGCGCATGTGCGAGGACAAGAGCATCGAGCCTTACGGCCAGTTGCAGGCGCTGGTGAACGGCGCGAAGATTTATCCGCGCCTGCTCAAAATCTTCCGCGACGCCGACGACAAATACAACTCCGGCCTGTTTCACTTCACGAAAGAGAAAGACCGCGAAGGCGCGCCCGACGAACTGACGCCGAGGCTGGACATCGACGACAAGATTCTGAAAGACGTGATCCAGCGGCTTTACTATCCCGAATGCCCCTATGAATTTTCGATTCTCCCGCCGGAAATCCTGGGCAATGTTTATGAACAGTTCCTGGGCAAGGTCATCAGGTTGACCGCCGGGCATCAGGCCAAGGTGGAGGAAAAGCCGGAGGTACGCAAGGCGGGGGGAGTCTATTACACCCCGGATTATATCGTCAATTACATCGTGGAAAACACGGTGGGCAAACTGTGCGAGGGCAAGACTCCCAAGGACGTGGCGGAGTTGAAAATCCTCGACCCCGCCTGCGGATCGGGTTCGTTCCTGCTGGGGGCGTACCGGTATCTGCTGGACTGGCATCTGCAATATTACCTGGCGGAAAAGGACAGGACGGGGCAGATTCCCCTCGCGCCCGTGTCGAAGGGACGCAAGAAACAGGCTGCGCCGGAAGCGGTGTTCGAGAACCACCGGGGCGAGTGGCTGCTGACTACTGCCGAGAAAAAGCGGATATTGCTCAATAACATCCACGGCGTCGATATCGACGCGCAGGCGGTGGAGGTAAGCAAGCTGTCGCTGCTGCTGAAGGTGCTGGAGCAGGAAAACCAGAGCACGGTGGCGCACCAGCTGAGTTTCTGGCGGGAGCGGGTGCTGCCGGATTTGTCGGACAACATCAGGTGCGGCAATTCGCTGATCGGCCCGGACTACTACGACGGGCAGGAACAGGGGCTGCTGTTCGTGGACGAGGAAACGCGCGACCGGATCAACGTCTTCGACTGGCACGACGAAAAATACGGCTTCGGCCAGATCATGAAAACAGGCGGCTTCGACGCCGTGATCGGCAACCCGCCGTATATTTTTACTCGTAATCAAGGAATTGCAGAAAAAGACAAGATATACTTTTATCAAAATTACAATTATCAAAGCCCACAATTGAACACATTTGGATTATTTCTTGAGCATTGCTATTTCTTAATTAAGACAATGGGGATGGTCGGATTTATTACTCCGAATAATTGGTTAACAATAGACTCGTTTTCTTCTCTTAGAAAATTTTTAGTAACAGCTGAAAATAGCCTATTTTGCATTAACATAATGGATAAAGTTTTCCAAAAAGCTGATGTTGATACGGCTATCATTATTTTAGAGAAAAATGGCTCCCCTGAAGTGATTAAACTAGCAGAGATGAAAAGCAAAGAACTCTCGTTTTTAAAAGAAGTGGCGCGGTCATATATAGCACCTCCCGCATACATTATTCAGATTGGTTTGTTGAAAGATAAACAAAGCATAAAAGTCATTGGTCATATTGAGGAAAATGGTAAACCACTGTCTAATTTCTGCACAGTTTCAACTGGTCTAAAAGTTTATCAAACTGGCAAAGGAAAACCACCTCAAACAAATCATGAAAAATCTAATAGAGTATTTCATTCAAAGACAAAAATTTTTGACACTTCTGAACCCTATTTAGATGGTGTTGATGTGGCGCGTTATAACCTTGGCTGGTCTGGAGAATACCTAAACTATGGTGATTGGATTGCCGAGCCAAGACGTTCAGTGCCATTTTCAGGAAAAAGGTTGCTTATACGTCAAATTCCTGGGAAAAGACCTTATCTTGTACATGGAGTTTACGCTACTAAAACTGCTTATAACGATATAAATAGTATGGTTGTTTTTTCTCCAATCTATAACTTATCATTGAAATATTTACTTAGCTTGATCAATTCAAGGCTCTTATCTTTTTGGTTTGAAAAAACCTTTGATAAATTACAAAGAAAAATATTTCCACAGTTTAAAGTAAAAGAATTAAAACTCTTCCCCATCCGCCCGATCGACTTTGCCAAAAAAGAAGACGTGCAGATGCACGACCAGATGGTGGGGTTGGTCGAGACCATGCTGGAACTGAACCAGCGCCTGCACGCGCCCGGCGCCGCCCTCGACCCCGACCAGCGCCGCCGCCTCGAACAAGACATCGCCCACACCGACCGGCAGATCGACCGCCTAGTCTACCAACTCTACCGCCTCACCGACGAGGAAATAAAAATCGTGGAAGGGGAGTAATGACGCGCGCAAAGGAATCCGAAATCAAACGCGCCGGAAACGGAGTGGTCAAATGAGTTAGGCACTCGGAAAGAAGTAAGTATACCAAGGGTGGCCCAGGTTCTTGAACCTGGGTGCCGAAGGCACAAGAAACTCTAGCGAAAACCCTCCGACCAGGTTTCTTGCGGCTTCGCCGCCCCGGTTTAAAAACCGGGGCTACCCAGGGATGAATAGTAGTTTCCAAGTGCCTTATTGTCTTCGGCAAAAAGCGGATAGCGAAAAACCTACAAAAAAACCCGGGAAACTCACGCGCGTCATTCCCGCGGAGGCGGGAATCCAGGAGGGGATATCCTGGCCGGACAGAAAGATTTTTTTCCGGGAAATTCCGGCAAAAGTTTGTAAAAAACGACGGTACACGCCAACACCTCCTGGATTCCCGCCTCCGCGGGAATGACGACGCAAAGATAATCCCACAAACCCCTCATTCCGATAAAAATCGACAATTTTATGGATTTGGCTCAGGTTAAGCCCTCCCTTTGGCCGATAATATTCAAAAGGTCATTGTCTGCGGTTGCGTCCGATCCGGTTGTGACGCCAAGCATATTATCCACAAGGATTGAAATCAGGAGGTTTTCATGAAGGCACGCACGCTAGGCTATTGTGGCGCGATCTCTTTAATGCTTTCACTTACCGCCGGGTGCGGTTCGGTGACTAACGCCGTGTCGTTGCTGACCAAGCCCATCGACGGCGCGACCAAAACCATCGCCAGCGCCACCAAAAACGTGACCGGCGCGGCCAAGGGAGCGTTCGCGCAGCGCGAGGGCGAATACCAGCATATGGCGCCTTCCGACTCTTCCCGCATGAGCACCGACTCCTTCGACGCGGTGCCGGAAGGCGTCGGCTACAATACCGCCCCCCGCGAGGAGCCCCGCGCGGAAAAGCAGGAAGCCTCCGACCGGAAACCTAACAAAAACAAGGAGCTGAACAAGGCTCTCGCCAACGATACCGCCGACCACGACTTTGTCCGCAACCCGCTGGAGGCGACGGTCACGCAACTGGAACAGCAGGAAAAGGAAGAGTACCGGAAGATGCGCGAATTCCAGGACAAGGTGCGCGAACTGAACGAAATGCGCGACCAGTACGAACTGAAACACCTGGAGACGCAGAAAAAAATCGCCAAGATGTCCAAGGTGCTGGAAATGATCGACGATAATCCCGCCGCGCTGGAACAGAAGCGCAAACGCCCCGCCGCCGAGGAAAACGGCCTGGCGGCTGGCGACGTGCAGGCCTGCAGCGGCGGCGACTGGCGTCCCTCGGGCAAGAAAGAGGCCGAAAACTTCCGGCCGAAAATTTCCTCCGATTATGACAATAACGCCGGTTATGCCGACTCCACCTGCACCCAGCGCCGCGTGACGGTTGACGTGCCCGCGCTGCGTCTGGCGCAGACCGACGGCAAACCCGCTGTCGCCGGGCCGCCCGTGGACAGCGATAATTCCGGCTGGAGCGCTCCCCGGTCGCTGCCCGCCGCCCGGAACGAAGCGCCTGCCCGCGCTGTCGGCGGAAATGAAATCACGGCCAAGATTCTGACCTGCGAAGGCACGGGTCGCGACAGCATCGGCATCATCGCCGCCGGCAGCCGCGGCGGCGTGAAACAGGGAATGCTCTTCGGCGGCAAAGGCGGGGCGGTGCTGGTGGTGACCGACGTTTATCCGACCTACGCCCGGGTGGTGCCGCATCCGAAATATTCCGGCAACGGCTTCCAGACCAACGAGGAAGTTGTCCAGATCAACAGCCTGCCCTAATCAAAATCAGATATGATAACGGCGCGCCGGGAATGGCGCGCCGTTTTTTTTATTCCCGGTTAAAGGGCTGGAAGAGCTTCTTGTACTCTTCTTCCGCGTAACGGTCGGTCATGCCCGCGATGTAATCGCACACTACCCGCTGCAACGGAGTGGCGCCGATTCTTTCCTGGTATTCCGTGGGAAGGATGCCGGGGTCGGTCACGTAGGTATTGAACAGCTCCCGCAGAAAGCGCTGGGATTTTTTCGCCATCCGCATCACTCGATAGTTGCGGTAAAGATGCTCGAACAGATATTTTTCCTGTTCCAGTTTCAATTTTTCGATTTCCGGCGACAGCGCCACAATCGGCTCGCCGCACGCCCGCACGTCTTCGATGTTTCTTATTTTTAATCTTTCGAGATTCGCGCGGGTGGTTTCGATCACATCGGTGACGAGGATATTGATCAGCCGCCGCACGCCCTCGGCACGGCGGATGGCGGGGGAAAGCTCGCGGAATCCATCGCCCAGCGGCTCTATCGCCAGCCGCCAGAGACCCAGCTGGGAAAAGCCCTCGTCCTGCAGAATGCCGGAATAGAGGCCGTCGTCGATATCGTGGTTATCGTAGGCGATTTCGTCGGCAATGACGGTAGCCTGCGCTTCCAGCAGCGCCGAACCAACGGCCTCGAATTCACTCATCTCGGGGCAGGCCGATTTGTGGTTGTGGCGGAAAAAAGCCTCGCGCACTTCGTGTGACAGATTCAGCCCGGGGAACGCCGCGTACCGCTGTTCCAGCAAGTCAACCACGCGCAACCCCTGGCGGTTGTGCTCGAAGCCGCCGTGTCGCGACATGAGATCGTGCATCGCCTCCTCGCCGGAGTGGCCAAAAGGAGTATGCCCCAGGTCGTGGGCGAGAGCGATGGCTTCGGTCAGATCTTCGTTCAGATTCAGCGCGCGGGCGATGGTGCGGGAAATCTGCGACACTTCCATGGTGTGGGTCAGGCGGGTGCGGTAGTGGTCGCCTTCGCGGTTGACAAAGACCTGGGTCTTGTATTCCAGCCGCCGGAAAGCGGTGGAGTGGATGACGCGGTCGCGGTCGCGCTGATAGATGTTCCGGAAAGGATGTTCCGGCTCGGGATGTTTTCGACCCCGGCTGGATTCCGGGCTCGCGGCGTAGGGGGCGAGAATCGATTCGGTCATGAGAGGCTTTCAATTATCGATACGATTTGAATATTACAAGCGGGTTTCTTAAGTCTCCAGTCTCCAGTCACCAGTATTTTGAATCAGATGTTTTCCTGGTTACGCTACCCTTAACAATCTTACGAACACCAAAACTGGGGACTGGGGACTTCCCCTACCATCCGCGTGCGGCTAAATGCGGGCGCAAATTGTCGAAACAGTCCTGCAACGCCTGTGGGACAACGCGGGCATCGGCCATGACCGGCATGAAATTGGTGTCGCCGTTCCAGCGCGGCACGACATGGACGTGGATGTGATCCAACACTCCCGCTCCCGCGCATTTTCCCTGATTGATGCCGATATTGCAGCCTTCGGCTTTCATGCTTTCGGCCATGATTTTCTTGCAAGCGGCGGCCAGCATCCAGATTTCGGCAGCCTCGGCGGACGTCACTTCCTCCATGTCGCCCACGTGCCGGACAGGGGCGACCATCAGGTGGCCATTATTGTAGGGAAAGCGGTTCATCATGACAAACGCCTTTTCCCCGCGCGCGAGCAGGAGGTGTTCCTTTTCGTTGCCCCGGTCTTCCCAGGCGTTGCAGAAAAAACAGCCCGGCTTTTTGGGAAAAGTATCGTTGACGTATTGCAAGCGCCACGGCGCCCAGAGTCTTTCCATGGTTACCTGTCTTCCTCGTTGTCATATTCCTCGTCGAGATCTCCATCTTCGGAATCTTCGGTTACGGGTTCTGCTCCGCCGGGTTCGTCAAGCGCGTCTTCTTCCGGTTCAATTTCTTCTGGTTCCGGCGTTCCTTCCTCCGGTTCGGGGAGTTCCGATTGTTCCTCACTTTCCGTGACAAGAGCAACGACCGAGGCGATTTCCTCCTGCGCCTGGGCGATGGAGGTGCTAGTGCCGGTGGCGCGCCGCAGTTCGTTGACCATCGGCAGTTCGTCAAGCGAACCGAGGCCGAATTCCTGCAGGAACAGTTCGGTGGTGCCGTAGAGCAACGGCTGGCCGATGATGTCGGCTTTCTTACCCACGACCTTCACGGTGCCGCGTTCGATCAGCGCGCGCATCACCGGCCCGCAACCGACGCCGCGGATTTTCTCCACCTCCGCGCGGGTGATGGGCTGCTTGTAGGCGATGATGCTGAGGGTGTCCAACGCTGCACCGGTGAGCTTTTTATCCTTGTCCGATTCCTGTTTTTTCTTGCCAAACAAGCGTTGGAGATGGGGCGCGTATTCCGGGCGGCTCATCAGTTGATATTTTTCCGCGACCTCGACTATCTCAAAAGCGCGACCAGTCGTGAGATATGCCTGGTTCAGCGCGGCGATGGCCTCGCTCACCTTTTCGCGCCTGGTGCCGCGACCGGCGCAACGCGCGATCTGATGCAGTTTCAGCGGCCCGCGCGCGGCAAACAGCACCGCCTCGACCACGCTTTCCAGCGGCAGGATCGATTCTCCAACTTCTTCGTCGGCGACCGTTTCCTCCGCCTCGTCCCCAGCCTCGGACTCGTCGATTACCGGCTGACCTTCCTTCGACTCTTCCGCCGCTTCCTCTAATTCTTCGGAATCGGCAAAATCATCTTCGAAGTCATCCTCTTCCTCGGTATCTTCGTCTGCCTCCAATTCGTCGGCTTCCTCGTCGCTGTCTGAGCTTTCCTCAGCCGCATCTTCGGTTTCTTCCTCTTCCGGCTCCGCCGACTCTTCCGACGTATCTGGGCTATCCGCCATGTTGTCACTTTCCCCGGCGGATTCCGCGACCAGTTCGGAGGAGTTTGTCTCCGGTTCCTCCCTGTCCTTTTTCTTCTTTTTGCTCATGATCGGTTCACGTCCCTGAATTTACGAAAATAATCAACACAGGATTGAAGCATGATACCTTTTCTTTTGCAAGAAAAATTGAGGCTTATTCGCCCCGAAGCCAGGGCTATCGCATTAAAATCCCCCTCGCCCCTTACAAGGGGAGAGGGTCGGGGTGAGGGGGTTCCGCAAATTATGCTTCGCGAACCGGAAATCGACGATCATAGGTGACCCCCTCACCCTAACCCTCTCCCC
>JAGUZQ010000064.1 GCA_020060765.1 Planctomycetota bacterium
GGATCGAATACCAGGAATCAAGCCAATAAGCCAGTCAGCCATTAGGCCATCCAGCCTAAACCGAGGATATTTCGCGTTATTTAAGATGCGATAGCCCTGGGGCAAAAACCAGGGCTATCGCATTAGACATAAGCGCAGCCTTGCGGCTTATTGGCCAAATGGCTGACTGGCTTGATGGCTTTTTTGCGACTTCGCGGAAGCTTTCGCGCAACAGCGACGACTGGGGACAACTGCTTCGCTTTATAAAATGCACAGTCTAATGATAATTGCAGCCAGTACGCCATTCAGCTATTCAGCCCTTACCGGCGAATTTTGCATCATTTTAATGCGATTGCCCTGAGCGCTGTCGTAAAACTGCGCAAAGCATAATCGCCTATAGTGCCTACATCCAGTCAGTCGGAAAAAAATATGTGCCCAAACAGGTCGGGCTGATCGAAGCGCCCTTTCAGTATCTTGCTCATAGTGGAATACGTGTCTTCCTTCCTGTCTGGATTCCTTTGCGTGCGGCAGAAATTCGCTCCCCACGGGCGTCCGCGCGGAGTTTCCAAACCGCCGTCGATATTTTTGCGGGGCATGGCAGCTTCCAATATCCACTTGTCGTCATAGCGTTTCACCGCCACTCGAATACCGCTATTCCAGGTTTCGTCGGCGCGTTCGCCGCCGCCTTCGAAATACCAGTCCTTAACCCTGCCTTCGATGTCGATCAGGATCTGGTAATAGTTGTGATGGTTGTGCTCGGGATCGAGAAATATCTCGACGTAATCGGCTTCGCCTTCCGTCTTTGCGAGAGTCAACGTTTTGGGATCGTGGCACTCAAAAGCGAAATACAGGTTTTCATCGTCGCGCAACAGGCGGATGCGGGAGAGATATTTCGTCGGCTGGCCGGTGACGTTGCTGGCGAAATTCTGGCTGGAGGAATTTTTCCAGGCCTCTTCCGACAGGTCGCCGTCGAGTACGATTTCACCGCGCCTGCTGCGGATGCGAAGATTACTGTTCTTCGTCGCCGAAACATCTTTAATCTGGCTGATATACCGCTGCCGTCCTTTTTCGATTCGACCAATGAAGTGTTTCGATATAACCTCAATGGCGGGAGCCTGAGGCGTCCCCTGGTTCATTTCCGCTATTTTTTCAATTTTCGCCCGGTAACCCTTGACCGCATCTTCGGTGAAATGCTTGTCCCAGATATCGGTCGCGCCGGAATGTTCGGTCGCGACGGCGACGCTGCGCTTTTCCATGTCGGTAAACAACTCCCGCGCAAGCCCGGCTCCCTCTCCGTAGAGATGCCGGTAATAGTCTTCCATAATCGCGTCCACGTCGGCGTTCGGATTCCACATGGTTCTGTATAGCACGTAGGCGTTGATGTGCTCCAGCATAATGCCTTCGTCCATCTGGATGTACATCCGGTCGCCGTATTGGCCGAAGCATTTCATCAGCTTCGCCAGAGCGTGCGGTATCTGCATGGGAGCGTTTTCCCGGCTGGGATTGCGATCGCGGAAAAGATGGTGGAACCAACCCAGCAACGGCTGCGAGGTTTTATCGCGCCATGTTTTCAAATACGCCGACAGGGAAGCCAAGGCCTCCGGCGAAACATCGTTGGTGGTTCTGGCGTATTCGGCGGAGCAGATTCCCACCAGCACATTGGCAGGCAGTTTTTTTACGGTTTCCGGCGTCCAACTGTAGGAACTGTAGGCGAGGCACGTCACGATTTTACCGGGATATTTTTTCTCCAGCGCCAGGCCGGTCCTGTTGACGAACTGCCAGACCAGTTCGCTGTGGCGGCCGGGATAGGGGCGGTCTTCGCGCAGCAATTTCTGGCAGGCAGGGCAGTGACAGGCGCGGTAAGAGTCGTGCGGCAGGATAGAAACCGAATCGCTGCAAAAGGCGCTGTCAGCCCAGTTGCGGTTATAGCCCAGGTCGTATGCGTGCGTGGCCGGAACGATTCCGCGTGTGGTCGCGTCCTCGCCGTTCCAGAAGGCTTCGATATCGGCGATGGTTTCTTTAAACATGCCTTCGTTTGTATAGCACAGGTGGGCGCGGTACGAGGGTTTATCCAGGTTGAAATCCCTCTTGCCGTTTTCCAGCAACGCGAAATATTCGGGATGTTCCTTGCTGAAGCGCTTGTCAAACTGCGCGCGGGGCGGACGATGGTTGAACGCGATGATCTCGGTGGAAGACCGCATCCGCGCCAGCCACAGGCGTTTTTCTTCATTGGTGCACCCCAGGTCTTTCAATTCCTCCTCATCCGGCTTGTGATATACCTGAAAGAATTCCGGCGTCAGCATGCGCAGGCTGTAGGCGGGTTCTTCTACTTTATCAGTGATCGCTACGGAGAGGGTCGGGAGGACGGGAATAACAGTACCTTTAGGGCCGGGGAAAAACCAGCGCACGCCCGAAGACTCCAGAAAATCGTACACGCCGTAGAGAGTTCCGCGTTCGAAATTCCAGGTGCCGGAACCATAGTAGCGGACATAAGCGGGGCGGTTATTCTCCTTAAGCTGCTGGTCGCGCATAGCGAAAAGTATTTGACCCTTTTCCGTTTCGTCGTCCTTGCCTGCGATGCAGATGGCTTTGCCGACAAACTTTACCGCATAGCCGTCTCTTTTGATTTTTGCTACATCCAACCCCATCAGCTTTGCCGCTGGTTTTCCCAAGACGATAGCAGTAGATCCTTCCGGAATCGCATTTTCGATTTTGAATTTTGCGCCGGTAATTTTACCGAGGAAATCGCGCAGTTCCTCCGCCGCGAAACGTACTGGCGCAGGCGCGTTTTGCTCGATGACAATCGCCGCCGTCGCCGTGCCGTTTTCCGCCAGCACGATTTTCCCGGCTTTGGCTGTATCCGTTTTCTTGACCGCAACGTCCTCCCGTTCGCCGCAACCCGGCGAAAACAGCAGCAAGCCCGCCGCAAAGAAAAAAATAATCGTAGATGTTCTCATGATTTCCCTTTCTGTCAAACGATATGATGCTGGCAAGGAGCAATTTACCGACCGAGTTTACCTGTTCGCAAAAACCATGGCAGGATCAATTGTTATCCACATCGGCGGCGGTCAACTCATCGCGGGTATCGACGTGGTTGTCGGGATATAACACCGAAGTCCGCCCGCGGTGGTCATATCCAATCCGGGTAGTCATATTGCTGGATGCAAACCCTGCCGCATTGCCCTCGTCGACCTGATCGCATAACCATACGATTGACGAAGGGCGCTTGATCTGGCTGCGTCTTTTGCCTGCAACGGAATAGTTGGCGATGTAACTGAAACACTTGTAGTGCCAGTTGGTGGAATAGATCGCATCATAAGCGTGGGACGGGCAGCCGTTGATATGCTCCCCCTTGTTCCAAACTTCGCTGGACACGCCGTCGAGATATGTCGCCCGCACCGGGTAAGGATAATAATGCCACCACTTCGAGGAAGTATTGGGAGGCAGCAACATCATCGCCGGCCATAGGGTGTCGCGGTTGTCGTCGGCGTATTGGGCGGTAACCAACCCCCACTGTTTGAGGTTGTTGTTGCAGTGCATGGTCTTGGCCATTTCCCGCGCCTTGCCCAGCATGGGCAACAGAAGACTGGCCAGGATTGAAATAATCGCCACCACCACCAGCAGTTCCACCAGCGTGAACGCCTGCCGGGAAAAATTATCTGCGCGCGCCATATTTTCTCCTCGCCTGGAAAGGTATCTCTCTCCGTGTAACTCGCACGACCAGCCCCTGACGCCAGCCTGCTCCTGCGTAAGTATACCACGCCTGACAGCCACAGAAACCGTTTGGGCGAACTCGCCGGAAACTTCAAGTTTCTCGCGCATGTCGCGCAAGGTGCGCAAGGGCCGGGTAACTCGCAGTATTCCTTTTTTTTCGATATCAAAAGAATCGATTTCTTCCCGGTGCAAAACCAGGGAGTCGTGATTTCTGGCAAACTCCGGAGGCACGATCACGTGGATCGGGCTCTCTTCAGTCGCAGCCGACAACCCCCAATAATGAAGCGCGCTGTCATGGCTGATAACCGCCTGCGGGTTGTCGGCTCCGTCGCAGCTCCACAACATCCAGCGATAAAAATCGCTGACTGGTAAATTATTTTCGTATTCCCGTAAACGATAGATACCTCTTTCCTGTCGAATCCAGTCGCCGCTTTTCTGGTGATAAGGACAAACATTCCTGTGATAACCGCAACCTTGCGCTTGTTTGGTTGTGAAAAATCCGCCTTGCGCTTCTGCAATAGCGTTGAGATGATGCCGCTTGCTATAGTATGCCGCTTTTGAAACCATTTAGGGCATTCTCCTGCGCGTAAAGTCAATTTCAGATTACTCCCTCTGCTCACGATGTCAAACAGCATCTGGAAAGATGAAAAACCAATGCACAGTTTGCATACGTATCTCTTTATGTTTTAAGACTTTGGGTATTTTTGTGAATTCACAAGCGCGGGTGTTGGTTATAGCTGTAATAATGGCTTGCTGTTAACCTGTGTTGTAAGGAATGTATTACTATCCTCTTCGGTCAAACATCCAAGGCCATGCCGTCTGTGGCAATGAAACTATCTTGGCCTAGCTGATTTCGTATCCGCCGAAGTGCGCCGGATGGATCGGCAAGCACCTCGCGACCGTGATGCACAAGCCCAAACCTGCCAAAAGAGTTCCGGCACTGGGAGAAGTAGCGGCAAATATCGTCGACCTTGTGATGTCCGGTTTCCATAAGCACGAGATCCGCATCTTTAAGCAATGGGTTGACCTCCTCAATACAGCGTACATCACCCGAATAGACCAGAGTTCTTCCTCCAGCCTCCACGCGTAACGAATATGAAATAAAACGATTTTGCTGAAGCTCAAGGTGTGTATTGCCAAGAGCAGTTACGCGAAATCCATCTGCATCGTGGATGACACCTTCGTTATATTCAGCGCCGCGTACCGCAAAGGAGGTGGAAAAATTGCCTTCAGTATGCTGCAGCATCATGCGAATACCTTCCCAGGCCTGCAGAACAGGCGTGTAGATCCGCACTTCTTTTCCCTGAAGGCGCTTCATTCCCTCTGGCGCGATGCCCTCCAGTTTGCGAAGCGTCCAGAGCAGATGGGGTAAGCCGCCGATATGATCCATGTGTGTATGGGTAAGAAAAATCGCACGGGTGGCGAGAAGATCAAGCCCCGAGATACGCCCCGCGTAGGCGCAGTTCTCTCCCGTGTCAAGCCAATACAAACCGCCCGCATGTCCGATTGCCACGGCTACGTGGTGATACCCGGCGACAGGCTCTGTACCCGAGCAGGTTCCGACGAAATCTACGTGCATCGCATTGCTCCTAACAAATGAGTTTCACCATACTCGCATCCAATATCCAGTATCTTACCTTGCCTTGCTCCCCTTGCACGCATATTTTCACCTCTTCTCAACCAGCAAATCATTTTCCTTTGGAAAAGCTGATTTGCGTTATAGACCGCCGTTATATTGAAATTTGTGCAGGAGATTGTTGTTTTCGTGCATGGATTGTACGCCACGGCAGGTGTATTCTTCCGATTGTTATTTCGTTTTACTTTGGCCGTCGACAGAGAGGATTGACAAATGAAAATGCAATTGGCTAAACACATCTGGCTTTGGGGTGGTCCCACCAAACAATGGGGTGGCACCATGGAAAAGGATTGCGTGGTGCGCGGAGCAGATTATTTCGGCGCGCGCAACGTCATGTACGTGTACGGGCCGCACACGGATGAATGGCTTGAGCCGCTGAAAAAATACGACCGGGTTTTCTGTCATCTTGGCAACAACTGCCGCAATCCCGAGGACAAGCGGGATGATATCGTAGAAGAGGCGCGCGAACTAAGCCGCATCGCCCTGCGTTACCCGAATATCGCAGGAGCGATTGTCGACGATTTTATCCAGCCCAAAAAACCCGTTTCTCCGGAAAAAATCCGCGAGATGCATGAAGCACTTAACGAACACAGAAAAGACCTTCTGCTGGCAGGAGTGTTCTACACGCATATGGATAACACCGTCGTCCGCCCATTGCTGCCGTTCCTGGACGTGGTGACGCTTTGGGTCTGGGCGTCTACCGATCTGCCGAAGCTGGACGATCTGATGCGGCAGGCGAAAAAGGATTTCCCGGGAAAGACAATGTACATGGGGGTGTTCATCAACGATTATGGCGTTACCGCCGACACCGGCGGGGGTTCACAAGGTACCAGCGCGACATCCGTCGAAATGCTGGAATTGCAACTGGACAGAATCAGGGGGTATATCGCCGATGATCAGCTTCAGGGTGCTATTATCCTGGGTGACCGGGAAATAAAAAAACATCCTGAAGCCTCCGCTTTCGTGCGCGACTATCTGCGGGAACATTTTGCCAAGTAGGAGAAATAAGCCATGTCCGGTGCGCGCACCTGGTTTTTTCCTGACGGCTATCTGCCGGAAAAGACTGGCGGAAAATTTGAAGCCCACGAATCGCTCATGATCCTGAACGTGACGGAGAGCGACGCCGATATTCTCCTGAGCGTTTATTTCGAGGATCGCCGACCGGTGCGGGACATTTCCCTGTCGGTACCGGCGGAAAGGATACGTTCCTTCCGGTTGGACAGAAGCGGCGAAATCGGCGGCTGCGTCATCCCTCCGCTTACGCAATACGCGCTGCGGGTCTTGTCTTCGGTGCCGGTCATCTGCCAGTTCGGCAGGCTGGACACATCGCAGGCCAACCTGTCGTATTACGGCAGCGACGGCTTTTCAGAATAGGAGACTATATGAACAACATCCCCGCTATTTCAAACGAGGAATTCCGGCAACGCGTCGAAAAAACCGCGCTGCTGATGGCGGAGGAAAAGCTCGACCTGCTGCTCGCCTTTTCGACCGAAAGCGAACCGGCGAACGTGCGGTACTACTCCGATTACTGGCCGAGTTTCGAGACCGCCGCCGTCCTGATCGCGCCGGGGAAGAATCCCGCCCTGCTGATCGGACCGGAAAGCCTCACCTATGCCAGCGGGCGGTCAAAGATCGAGAGGATTATCAGGCTCATGGACTTCCGCGAGTCTTCGCAACCGAATTATCCCGATTCAAAGCTTCCTTCCTGGCGGGATATTTTCGCCGAATTTCCTGCCAGAAGAATCGGCATAGCGGGCTGGCACATGTTTCCGCAAGCCATATACGCCAACCTCGTCGAAGCGGCACCAGGCGCGGAAATCGTGAACGCGGACGCTGTCGTGCGGCAATTGATGATTCGCAAAAGTCCGGCCGAGCTCGACTGTCTCCGCGCCGCGGCGAAGATTTCCGAACAGGGACTCCGGGCGATTCTCTCCGAGATCAAGCCCGGGCTGACCGAGGTGGAAGTAGCCGCCATCGGCACCAACGCCATGCTTCGCGGCGGAGCTGAGGCGACGGGGTATCCGGTCTGGTGTTGCAGCGGTTCAAACTCCAACCAGGCGATCAGCCGTCCGACTCACCGGAAAATCGGAACCGGCGAAATCGTCCACGTTTCGATTGGGGCAAAGGTGTCAGGCTACAGCGCCAGCATCGGCAGGCCGATCATTCTGGGGCATTGCCCCGCTGATTTACAGGACTTTATCGAAACCGGTTGTGCCGCCGAGAATCTCACGATTTCCCTTATGTTGAGTGGCGCGAAGGCGGCAGACGTAACCCGCCAGGTGCATGGCTTTATTCGAAGTCGGGGATTCGGAGACGCCATCCTCTACGGCCCCGCCCACGGTTGCGGCCAGATGGAATGCGAGTATCCCTTTGTCGAAGCGAATACTCCGCTGGTTTTCGAGAAAGACATGACCTTCATGGTTGACATCTTCCTGGCGCAAAACAGCCGGGGGTTCAGATTCGAAGACGGCGTGATCGTCGGGGATGACGTGGCCGAGGAACTTTCCGGATACCGTCGGGAATTCATCGTGATCGATTAGGAGCATAAGATGATCATCGACGTGCACGGTCACCTGGGCAATATCAATTTCGCTCCGTTCTGGGCTGCCGACGGCGCGAAACTGGAGGTGCATGCCCAAAACGCGGACGTCGATATCATCTGCATAAGCTCCGCCCGCGCCATCATGTACGACACCGCTGCCGGCAACAGGGAGCTGGACGAAACGCTGCGGGATTTCTCGCGTTTACGCGGGTACGTGACTGTAAACCCGATGTTTCCGGAGAGTCTCGCCGATTTGTCTCTGCTGGAACAAAACGACAAGTTCATTGGCGTAAAGGTTCATCCCGATTACCACGGGTATGATCTGGATTCCTCCAGTGCCAGGGAGTTTCTGGACGAAGCGGCGAGGCAGACGCGACTCATGCTGTTCCATGTTTCCTGTATGCCTGGCAAAAGCTTCGCCCGCCCCGAAAGCGTTCTCCGGTTTGCCGAAAAGCATCCGCAGACTACCATCATCATGGCGCATATGGCAGGCATTTACCAAAACCCGGCCTATCCCTATTTTCCGAATTTCGAGGGAATGGAATTGGTGAGAAAGTACAATCTCGATAATGTTCTGGTAGACACGGCGCATTATTTGTCTTATGTCTACCCGGGAGTGATGGAACGCATGGTGGAATTGCTGGGAGCAGGGCGCGTAGCATACGGCACTGACGTGCCTCTGCAGGGCTCGCTGCAAATGAAGTTCCTGATACAAACAATCCGCGCCTTGCCGATTTCGGACGAGGAAAAGGACAGGATTTTATATAAAAATATTTCTGCCTATCTTTAACTATCTGTCTGCGGCGTCCGGCTCGGTCTGTTCAAAAAGCGTTCGTTTTTTATACTCGGTCGGAGAGAATCCCGTTTGTTTCCTGAAAAAGCGGGAAAAATAAAACTCATTGTCGAAACCGAGATCGAAGGCGGTTTCCTTTACCCGGTCGGACATAAGCAGCATTACCTTCGCCTTCCGCGCGAGCTCCTGCTTCAAATAGAGATGGGGAGAAATTCCGAAGTCCTTGCGGAACAAGGTTGAAAAATTGCTGACAGACTTGCCCGCCAGGTCGGCCAGCGAGGCGACCGTGGTCTGGAGCGAAATGTTATTCTCCAGATAGCGGAATATTTCCTCGTATTTCTGCGCAAGCTTAAAGCTTTTCTCCAGTTCTTGCCGATCAATCTTCACAAATCCGCAAAGCAATTCCAGAATAGACGCCTTCGCGGCGATGATGGTTTCCAGCGATTCACCGTCGGCTTTTTTTATCAAGTCTTCAATGGCATTTGCGTTTCTTAAATGCCTGCTCGCGATCACGTCGGTGTTCTTGAACACATCGTTTCCGGGAAAAAGCTCGAGGTTGAAATGGAGATACCATTTCCGCATAGGTTCTGTGCACTCGTAAGAATAGGTTCTATTCATCGGAATCAGATAGGCAGTGTTTTTTTCCAACTCAACTCGCTGTTGCCGGTTATGGATAAGACCTTTTCCCTGAAATACAAAATACAGGCGGTTGAACGGTGCGGTTACATTAGGGTAATGCCAATTGTCGGGTTTCAATGCGGCATGGCCAAAGACGTAAACCTTGAGCTTGAGCGCATTGATAATGGTTTCAAAGAAATCGTAGGATTTGCGTGTCATTTTTTGTGCTTCAACAACTCCATGCACCTTCAAAGATTATTCCGAACAGATAAATGCGACTCGCAAACCGATAATTACTATTTCGGTAAGTGGCATACAATCCAAACTTTAATCATGAAACTATTATCGCGGATTTGCATCATATCGGCAAGCACGGAAAAAGTCTTAAGGGCTGGACGTCGTTTACTTGCACGATCCGCTGGAACTGCGGTTGAAATGATGCGAGAAATCACTACTGTCCCGTTATAGGTTGAACAACCCGACTGGATACCAGGAGCGACTGTTTCAGTTTGGGACTCCGGTTTCGAAAACACGTGAGCCGCGCAAACGGCGACAACAGATTGTCCGGAGTGGCATTGTTCAACAGCGTAAATGCAATCCTTTCCTCCTCGGTACACATGCTGGTTCCTTTCGTGAAAAGAAACCGCATTGTCGTAGCTGGAAAACATAGTAACAAAAAACTCGGCATGGAACCTATGTCCTGAGCCTTGCAGCTACCTGTTATGGATTTACCCAGCCTGAGGTTTTAAATGGTTGCTGATGGAGTTCTGTTGCCCGCGACTGGAAGGGAGAGGATGCGCACGTTTCCCACCACGCCGTTGAACCAGTAATCCTTGCCTCCCGCCAGACCGACGCGTACGCCGTCCTTGTAGGGGGCAGGGGGAGGGCAATTCTTGATTTCCTGAATCTGCCCGTCGATCAGCAGCCGCGCCTGGATGCCGTCGTGTTCGTAACGCACCACGCTGAAGCGGCCAGTGGGCAGCGGCTGGCGCGCCACCAGGTAGGTGGCGTTTTCCGGGCCTTTGCCTGCCCAGTGTTCCACTGATACGCGCAGTCCCTGGTCAATCACCAGCCGCAGCCCCGCAGTCTGGTAGATGCCGCATTCGACCAGTCCGCCGCAATAGCCGCCCGGTTTTCCGTCCGGCGCGACTTCGATTTCAATCGCCAAGGGTTTGCCTTCGGCCAAGGGGGTGGCGTTCAGCCTGCCGATCAGGCACTGGCCGCCAGCGAGGCGCAGGCCGGTGCGGTTGCCGATAGCGACCTGGACGCCTTCTCCGACCAGCGGCTCGCTGCCCGCGCTTGGCGGCACCTTGCCCTCGGCGAAGCGACCGCAATCCCAAGCCGCCGCGACCTGTGCTCCGTTTTTATCGATTCCCAAAGTCACGGCCAGAAGCACCAGTTGCGTGTCGGCGAGGCTGCCGATGATGTCGATAGCGGCAATTGCCTTGTCCGGATGCGGATTGTCCCAGGGCATGCTGTAGATGCCGATGGGAGCGGTTTTGTTGTTGCGTCCCGTCCATGCCACCTGCGCCCCGGCCAGCGGCTGCGGACCCCACCAGTCATTGATTTCCTGACCCTGCCGCACGGGAATGACTGCCCGCGTGCCGTCGGCGTAAACCACTTCGTAACGGGCGACTTCCACGCCGTAGCCGCCGTCTGAAGTCCAGCAGCCCGTGTGCAGGAACCAGAGGCGGTCGGCCTTGGCGTTGACGGCGAGGCCGCGCACCTCGGCTGGACTGGCCGGGTCGTGCGCGCCGCCGCGCAGGGTGATTACGGCTTTGTCGTGATTGGCCTTGGGATCGACCAGACTGTAAGGGATGCCCTGGAATTTGACTGCCGTGGGAAAGGCTTCCGCCGCTACCGCCATGCCGCCGATTACGCCGCCGCCGGTGCCGACGTGGTTGATTAGAAACCAGCGCATGTCGTTTTCGCCCTGGTCGGTCCAGCCGCCGAGGCCGTCGCCTGCCGTCTCGTCGACATAGCCGCGATTGGCCAGGGGCGCGAGGTTGACGTGGTTAAAGCTGTAGCGCTGGCTGATGTCGATCGGCGCCACAAAACCTGAGCCGATATTTCGCGCCAGGCAGGAAACGAGGCGGGTGACGCGTTCAGTTTCGATCGATAAAGCCTTGTCCCAGGCAAACTGGTCAAGCAGCACCCAGCCCTGGCCGACCGGCACGGCCACGAGGAGCGCCGGTTCGGTCAGCAGCACCGCGGCGTCCAGTTCCGGCGGTATAATTACGGAATTGCCCAGGGGCGCGGTAATTTTGCCGCCGTGGGAGCCGCGCGCCCAGTACAGGTCGCCGCTGCCGAGGCCGTCGGCGAATTTATGATTGCCGCGACGGATCGCGCCGGGGGTGTTTTCCGGCAGAGGCGCGAACTCCGGCGTCCAGGGCAGCAGCGCGGCGACGGCGGGCGCGTTTTTCTCGTCCAGTCCGCGCAGCCAGACGATGCGTCCCGCTTCGATTTCTGCCCGCAGGCTTTGGAGCGCTTCCGGTGCAGGCGGGTGGGTCGCGTCGAGCATGAGGGAGCCAGTGCCAGCGAGACCTTCTTCCGTCTTGATATGGCAGGCGGCCAGCACGCTGCGGCATTCCGGCGAAATGCCGGGAGCCAGTTGCAGGGCGGAAGCAGGTTCGACCGGCTTGGCGGCGAGGGCGGCGCGGATCGCCTGCGCCAGAATGCGCGCGGCGGCGGGTTCCACCGTTACGCGCGAGGCAAGCAGGTATTGGCAGAACGTCGCCGCGCCCTTGCCGTGCCGTACCTCAACCAGCGGCGACCAGTGCATTCCGTAGCGGCCTCCGCAGGCGGTGACAGATTGGGCGACTCCGGCAGAGGGGCGAATCAGGGTTTCGGTTACTACCAGATGATCCGGTTGCCAGAAGCGGAGTTGCCCGTCTTCCAGACCCGCCAGCGCGGGGTGGCTGGAGTTGCGCCAACTGAAACTGGCGGCGTGCTTGGGATCGATTTCGGGCTGGCCGGGAATAAAGGTGTTCATGTCAGCCTGGTGAAGCACCAGCACCTGTCCGCCGTTTTCTGCAAAGCGGGACGCGGCCGCGAAGTCGGCCTTGCCCGCCGCGCCTTCACCGATTATCAGCAGCCGCTTGCCTGCCAAACCGGCGTCATCGCAGACGCCGGGCGTCACTGTCAAGCCGAGTTGCGCCAGCGCCTGAGCCGTTACGCCGTTTTCCGTATCGACCAGCGCCACCGCTCCGGCTTCGGCGTCGGCCAGGTTTTCGCGGGGCGCGATCCAGAGATCGTCTTCCTGCCGGCACAGCTCATAAGGCCAAGGGCCACGCATCCAGCACAGGCGCGTGATCAGGCGGCCTTTGGTTTGGGCTTTCACCTTGGGCGGTTTGATGATGACGGTAACTTCTTTGACTTCTCCCGGTTCGACGTGGCAGCGGATTTTACGCTCGCTCCAGACTTCGCGCCCGTCGATCAGGAGGCCGATCTGGAGATGGATTTCGTTGTAGGATTTGGTGCTGTCGTTGGCGACCACGAAGCGCCGGGGAAAGTCCTCGCCGCCGAAGGCGGTGGGGTGGTAGTCCAGCGGCGCGACCAGCAGTTGCGGCATGGTCTGGCGACCGAGGCCGGTCCAGGGGTTGAGGCAGGCCACGCCAGCGGCGCGGTAATGGTCGGTACACATCTTGACCATGCGAATCCAGGGGTTGTCTGTGGGAGGCAGGATGGCGTCGCGACCATTATAGTCCTGCCAGCGCCACTTGGTCAGGTCGTAAGCCTCGTCGCCGGCGTAGGGTGTGTACCGTTCCGGGCTGTCGCTGTCCTGGCAGAAATATTCTCCCATCATCAGCGGGCGGTCCCACACGAAATCGGCGCGCCAGGAATGATTCGATCCTTCCTTCTTGAGCCAGGCGAAATCGTTGGGGATGACCCAGCCGCTGTTGTCGTACTGCTTGCCGACAGTGCCGGTGTCGCCCTCGGGATAATGGATGCTGATGGTGTCGAGGCGGCCGTCATAGGTGATGCCAGCGTCTGCCTGAAGCAGCCGGGTCGGGTCGGCGGCGCGGAGGGTTTTCACCAGCGTATCCGCTACCGCCATGTGTTCGGGGGCGGTGCTGTTCCAGAAGGTTTCGTTGGTCACGCTCCACATGATTACCGACGGGTGGTTGCGGTAACGCTTGACCACCCGCTTCATGGTTTCAACGGTGTTAGGCAGCCAGGCGTCGGTCTGGGTGATGGGGAAGGTTTTGTTGTTGTTCTGGTAAAAGCCCCAGAATTCGGGAATAACCATCATCCCGGTGCGGTCGGATTGATCGATGGTGTAGGGGTTGATCTGACACAGGTGCTGGCGGATGCAGTTGACGTTGATACTCTCTTCGTTGACGTTTGGCAGCACGCGTTCGCGCGAAGTGCCGCATTGGGTGAGCCAGCTGTTGCGAAGCAGCACCTGCCTTCTGCCGTTTATCAGGAAGTCGCGACCGCTCGCGGTGAATTCGCGGAAACCGAAAGTCGTCCGGACGCGGTCTTTTTCAACCCCTCCCTCGCGCAGGAAGGTTTCGGCGCGGTAGAGGCTGGGCGTACCCGGAGCCCACAGATGTCTGGCCAGCCAGTCGGCGGAGAGAGTGACGGTCGTTTTCCCGCCTGCCGGGATTTCCGCTTCCTCTCCGGCCAAGTTCAGGCAGGGCGCGCCGTCGGGATCGATAACGGTGACGGCGGGAACGGCTTTACGCGAAACCGCGCCGTCATTGACCAGGGTTATCTCGACTTCCAGCCGCTTTTTTTCCACCAAGGTCTTTATGAATACGTTGTCGATGCGGGTTTCCGGCACCAGTTCCAGGCGCACCGAACCCCAGATGCCGGGCATGACGCCGGTGATCGGGGCGATAAAGGTCTGGCGCTCCGAATCCCACAGGCGCACCCGGCCAGCCACGCCGATCAGCAACCGGTTTTCGCCTGCTTGAATGAGGGCTGTGACGTCGTAGGCGTTAGGCGCTACGCCCAGGACAGACGTGCCTGCCAGGTTTCCGTTCAGGCGGATTTCGCTGTACCAGGCAATGCCATCGCAGGCCAGCAGCGCTCGCATTCCCTCGGGTACGCCGCCAGGCAGGTTGAAAGACCGGCGGAACCAGGCCGCCAGTTTGTCTTTGCGTTTCGGGGTTTTATTATCAGCCTCAAACATGGCTTCCGAGCCGCGGGGAAAATAAGGGCCGATGTCGTCGCTGTCCAGCAGATTGGTTTCCTGATGGGGAACCGGATAGGATATCCAGCCGTCCTCGGGGGGGGGAGATGGTAGCATCCAGTCGGCGGGATGCGCTTCCCAGTCGCCGTCGAGTATCATTATCGTGCGTGCGCCGTCGACTACAGGCGCGGGAGATTCACCAGCCGGGAGTGCATTGCTGACGAAAAACGCGAGCACAATAGGCAGCCAGAACTTGGTTTTGCCGGATAGCTTTTCCATGGGACTCCTTTTCGGGTAAAGGGGATTGGTCAGGATATTAGGATTAATACGGTTTAATTATTAAGGTGGAGTTTTGCACTTTTCGAATCGCCATTCCTGCGCAGGAATGGCGATTCGAAAGATATTTCCTAAAAAAACATTCGCTATTTCACAGGCATTCCCCGAAAACTAACGAAGAACATTGTTTTTGACCAAGTCTTTAGAACGGATAGACTGCTGTCGGTTGCGTCGGGGTCAGGCCGGCGCCGTTAGGTCGTTTGATTTCGGTGATTTTCGTCGACAGGGTGGAGGTGACGTGGCCGTCGGGATACCAGAGGTTCGCTTTCTGATTGTGGCGTGCGTGAATTCCCCAGAAAGTGATATAACCCCAGGAAAGCGCCCCATCGGGTATCCAGCCGGTACTCTGGATCATCGTGCCGGAAAGCGATACGTATGCGCTATCCGCCAGGAAGGGGGCATTGAGGTTGAGAGTCCCGAGCCGGGGAATCCGTTTGTTTGCGGGAACCGCTGTTCCGCCGCCCAGCACCTCGCCGGGATAAAAGTTGGAACTGTTCATGCTCCTGACCCCGTAGGCGACATTGGTGGCGGAACGCCAGCCGTTGTAAGGGTAGGTGCGACCGAAAATACTGAAAGAACCAGGTGGCGCGAGACTGGGGCAGGAGAAGACGTTGGAGACGGCAACCGCCGATTCCTTGTAATGCCCTGCCCAGGTATGATCCTTGGTTCCGCGCTCGTCGGGGAGATAGCCGTTCATCATCAGGAGGTCGGGCCAGAGATCGGGGTAGGTAAGGTTATCGGAAACATTGGCTTCATTGGTAATGGTATAGTCGCGAAAATCACCGGCATACATCATTGCCGCAAGGCCGGTTTGCTTGAGGTTGGAGCAGCAGACCGCAGTCCTGGCCATTTCCCGCGCCTGCGAAAGCAGCGGCATGAGCAGGCTGGCGAGAATGGAAATAATGGCAATAACGACCAGAAGTTCAACCAAGGTGAACAATCGCCGGGTGCGCATGGTATTCTCCTCAAGGCCGTGTACTGATCCTAAGCCCCTGCTAATATATTATCCAACATTTATAGCACTAAAGCAAATTATTTTATGGAAATTCTATGGCGGAGATTAATCTTAAAGTTGCCAGTATTGGTTTTTTAAGAGTTTTTTGGGGGTGGAGGTGATTGGTTCCGGGATATTGCGGTGCTGGCAGTTATTAGTAATTGTATTAGTGAGGATTGTCATTTTGGCGGCATTACCGACTGGCGTTCGTGTAGTCTGGTGTCAAAGCGCAGCGAGCGGGCGGCGCGGTCGGGGTCGGCGATGGTGGCCACGAGTTCAGAGACGGCGGCGGCAGCCATATCTTCCAGCGGCTGGTCAACAGAGGTGAGGGGAGGGGAGCTGAAATTGCAGAAATCGGTGTTGTCGAACCCGATTAGGCTTAGTTCCTCCGGTGCCGACCAGCCCAGATTGCGCGCCGCATCGATAAAGCGCAGGATGTGCACATCGCCGTACGACAGCACTGCGGTCGGGCGCGGTTGCAGGGAGTAAAGCCCCGCCGCCGCCTCGGCGGTGCGCAGCAGGGCGTCGCTGTAGTCGGGTTTCTGCGCCGGTGTGAAATAAGTAATAGGCGCAAGTCCGAGTTCGCGCATGGTGGCGGTGTAACCGGCATAACGTTCGCTTTGATGCACTCCCTCTGCTTTGGGATCGCCCAGACCGAAAAAGGCGATGCGGCGATGTCCGGCTTCGTACAGGTGGCGCACTGCCAGCGCGATGCCGCCGCTGTTATCCGGCATGATGCTGGTAATCGCCAGTTCAGGAACCTGGATATTCAGCAGGACGCAGGGTCGTTCCGCCTGGATTTTGCGTAGAAAGGAGGGCGACGCCTTGTCCTGGATGATGACGCCGTCGACGCGGCCTTCACTGATAATGGCTGGAACTCCCGCGCTGGTGTCGCATACGTGCGGGATGAGATAATAACCCAAATTCGCGGCTGTCTGGATAAGTCCGTGGTAAAAGCGGGCGTAGTAGGTGCTGGCGTGATATTCGCGGGCAAGCCATTCGTTAAGCAGGATGCCCAGGGTCATGGTCTGGCGGTGCGGAGGCTGGTAGCCCACTTCCAGGCAGGCAGCCAGTACCCGCTGGCGGCACTCCTCGCTGATGGCGGCGTCGGCTTTATTGCCCAGCACCAGTGAGACGGCGGTCTGGGAGACACCGGCCTGGCGGGCGACATCGCGCTGGGTCACTTTCGGTTTCATGCACTAATAGATTACCCGGCGAGGTGGTTTTGTCAAGGTTTTTGTGATGGGCTGCCGGTTTGCCCGCCAGCTTTTTATTAGTCGGGTGCAGATTTGAGGCTAAATATTATTACTACATACTCGGAGATATGGGAGAAAGCAAAAAAATTGCCAAATTTGGTGAAAAATAAAAAAATAATTAAAGGAAATCAGTTGACTTTGACCAAACCTCTGTTTTAATTGAGCCTTCTAAAAATGCAGCCGCAGGATACTCCGGCATGAAATCAGCCGGGGCTGCCTGCGTGAAGATTGTTATGTGCCGATTTATATTATGCGCTGCTGTAGCTCAGTAGGTAGAGCACTTCCTTGGTAAGGAAGAGGTCTCGAGTTCGAATCTCGACAGCAGCTCCAAAGGTATCGCGTTTGTCGCGTTGAGTGGTTCCCACGGAAGCGGCGAGCTGATTTGGACGAATGCCTTTCTGGATTTGTTTGCGGCGAGGGATTTTTTCCTCCCGGTCGGCTCCGTCAGGGAATGCGCGGCGAAGGCGTTTTTTTATTTTGTACCAGGGATTTTACTTGGCTTTCGTTTGACGAAACTGTCGCAATGAGCACAAGGAGAAGTGAGAATGGCGAAAGAAAATTTTGAGCGCAAGAAGCCGCACATCAACGTCGGCACCATTGGTCACGTCGACCACGGCAAGACTACCCTGACGGCGGCTATCAC
>JAGUZQ010000107.1 GCA_020060765.1 Planctomycetota bacterium
GCGCCGTTCCTGGCGCAATCCGACGGCGGCGTGCGCAATGCCGCGCTGGCGGCGCTGGCGCGTCGGCTGGACAAATCCTCCCGCGCCATCGTCACAGCTAACGCCAAAGACCTTAAAGAAGGAGCCAAGGCCGGTCTGTCCCCTGCCCTGCTTGACCGGCTTAAAGTCGACCGCAAGCGCATCGACCAGATGATCCAGGGCGTGCGCCAGGTCGCGGCGCTGCCTGACCCGCTGGGCGAACTTATCAGCGGCTGCAACCGTCCCAACGGGCTGAGAATTTCCCGCGTGCGGGTGCCGCTGGGAGTGGTGCTGATCATTTTTGAAAGCCGCCCCAATGTCACCGTCGACGCCGCCTCGCTCTGCATCAAAAGCGGTAACGCCTGCATCCTACGCGGCGGCAGGGAAGCTTTGCACACCAACCTGGCGCTGGGAAAAATCATTTCCGCGTCACTGTCGGAAGCAGGTCTGCCCGGAGACTCCGCGCAGGTGGTTAATTCCACCGACCGGGAACTGGTGCCGGAACTTCTTAAGCTGGACAATTTCATCGATGTGGCTATCCCCCGCGGCGGCAAGGGGCTGATTAAGACCGTGGCCGAACACGCCCGGATGCCGGTCATCAAGCATCTGGACGGTATCTGCCACGTCTATGTCGACGCGGAAGCGGATTTCAATATCGCCCGCAACATCGTGCTCAACGCCAAGACCCAGCGGCCGGGAGTGTGTAACGCCATGGAAACCCTGCTGGTGCACCGCGCGGCGGCGAAAAAATTCCTGCCCGGCTGCCTGAAGGAGTTGCGCGCGGCCAAGGTGGAACTGCGCGGCGACGCCGAGACACGCAAAATCTGCAAGGACGTGAAAATCGTCCCCGCCACCGAGGAGGATTGGAGCACGGAATATCTCGACCTGATCCTGAGCGTAGCGGTGGTGCGCGACGTCGACCAGGCGATCAACCACATCAACACCTACGGCTCCCGCCATACCGACGCCATCGTCACGCAGAACATCGCCGCCGCCAGCAGGTTCAAGCGCGGCGTTGACAGCAGTTCGGTGATGGTCAACGCCTCGACCCGTTTCGCCGACGGCTTCGAGTACGGCCTGGGCGCGGAAATCGGTATCAGCACCGACAAATTCCACGCCCGCGGCCCGGTGGGACTGGAGGGTCTGACCACCTACAAATGGCTGGTCGAGGGCGACGGGCAGATTCGGATTTAAGCAGGAGGAATGCTATGAAATGCGTGAAGTGCGGCGCGGAACTCCGACGGGTGCGGATCGAGGAAGTAACGGTTGACCAGTGCCTCGACTGCTCCGGCATTTGGTTTGATCTGGGAGAACTGGAAGACGTTCTCGCTAAGGACGAAATCGAATGCCTGCGCAACCGCATCGACAATAACGCCGGGCACGATGAAATGACCGCGCCTTGTCCAGTCTGCGGCGGCGAAGGCAACATGGTTCTGGTAAAAGACCCGACGCACGGCCTCCATATCGACACCTGCCCGGTCTGCTACGGCCACTGGCTTGACGGAGGTGAATTCGATATACTGAAAAGCAAGGGATTGTTAGCCGGAATACTTTCCATCTTCCGCAACATATAGCTTGGATTATGCAAAAAACGACGCTGAGAAAACGGCTGCTGCGAATCCTGCTCATAATCGGAATCGTCTATGTGGCCGCCTGCCTGCTGGCGTACCTGTTCCAGCGGCGGCTGGTGTATTATCCTGATAGACATGTCAGCGCCAGACCGTCAGATTTCGGCATGGATTACGAAGACTTGCGACTGCGGACCGCAGACGGATATTCCATTGCCGCATGGTTCCTGCCTGCCCGTAAAGGCAGAAATGTTATTCTTTTCTGCCACGGCAACGGCGGCAATATCTCTCACCGCCTGACCTTCGCCCAGATTCTGCATGATCAGGGATATTCGATTCTGCTTTTCGACTACCGGGGTTACGGCGAAAGCGAAGGCGTCCCGTCGGAGGAAGGAACCTATGCCGACGCCATGGCGGCGTGGGATTACCTGACTCAAAGGAAAGGGTTCTCATCTTCCGAAATAGTAATTCAAGGTCGTTCACTGGGAGGAGCGGTAGCGGCAAATCTCGCGTCCCAAGTAAAACCTAGCGCATTGATACTGGAATCCACCTTCACCTCGCTGCCCGACATCGCCTCTGATATCTGCCCCGTCGCGCCCGTGCGGATGCTGCTGGAATATTCGTATGACACTAACAAGCTTTTACCCGGAATTTCTGTGCCGCTGCTGATTTTGCATAGCCGCGACGACGAACTTATCCCCTTCCGGCACGGACAATCCTTATTCGCGACCGCCCATGAGCCAAAAACATTCGTGGAGATTTCCGGCGACCATAACCAGGGTTATCTGATCTCGGGCAGGAAATACCTTGATGCCCTCAAAGCCTTTCTGGCGTCCACGGAGAATCAACCATAAACAGCTCCTGACAAAAAATCCGGACAGGATGGCTATACGATTGCGTTAGTTGGCATTATCATAATCCCAATAAAAAACGCCCGGTTTACACCAGGCGTTTTGTCTTATACAGAAAATGACTATGGTTCAGAACGCCCAGCCGGTACGGAAGGCGAAGAGCTGGCCGCTGCGTGCGTCGTCGCCGCCGTGCCCGATTTCCGCATTGTAGTATTCGTAGCCGTATTCCAGGATACTATACATTCCGTTCAGGAAATTATACTGGAGGCTGGCGACCACTTTCTGGTAACTCTCGTTCTGCTGGCCGTTGTTGCCCTGAATGCCTAACCACTCGTACATCATGCCGTATTTGACCGCGGCCGACATGTTCCACATGAAACCGATCTGAGCTATCTTCAGGTCGTACTGGCTGGTGTGGCTCCAGTCCCAGGCCTGCTGGTATTCGCCGAAAATGTTCAGCGGCACCGTGCGCGGGGTATAATCAAAGCCCAGGCTGACGGCATAGGCGTCGGCCTCGGCCAGCTTGCCGTACTGGTCTGTGTCCCCGAAGCTGTCGACGTGTTTCTTGATGAAGGACAATTCGAAAGTCAGGTTGTCGGTGGGCAGGTACCACATCCGCGCCGCCACGCTCTGGAAACCGAGATGGTCGTCGGCGCGGTCTTCGTGCATGCCGCGGGTGCTGGCGCCGCGCCCGTAGGTTTCGTTATTCTGGAACACCGCGAATTCGAACTTCAGCACGTTCTTGTAGGTGTAGTCCACCGACACCATGAAGACGTTGTCAGTCTCGCCCGGATGCCGAGTGGAGCCGACGTTGGCGTGGGGGTTGTTCCTGCTGTACTCCTGCGGATCCCAGGCTTCTTCCGTGCCGGCCACGATAAAGACCGGGCCTTCGTTGGAGGTTGGGCCGTCGCTGTGGTGGTAGCTCTGGATAATGCCGAGGGTCTTGTCCTGGCCGTAGGGAACCTCGCCCTTGCCGAAGACCATGCCCCAGTTGGTGCTGCGGATGTTTTTCCAGACGAAGCGCACTTCCTCCAGCAGGTCGTCCTGGTCGCCGATGCCATCGAGCTTGTCGTCAGACCAGGGGTCGTCCAGATCGAGCTTGATGTAGAGATAGGCGTCGGGCTGCCCCACCTTGAAGCGGAGATTGGCGCTGTTGGTGGAGAACTCGGTGGAGTTGACCATGTCGTTGCTGTTGGTGACGTCGGCGCGCCGCTTGACGAGAATGTCGACATTGACATCGCCGCCGATCGTTACCGCGCCCTTCTTCTTCATGCTCTGGATGCTTTCGGCGTCGCCGCCGCCGCTGTTGCCGCCAGCCAGCGCCAGTTCCATGGCCGCCATCTTGGCTTTCATGTCAGCCATTTCCGCCTTCATCTCGCTGACATCCTCGGCTCGCGCGAAATTAGCGCAAAGCACACCGCACAGCAGCAAAGCGGATATACTATTCCTCACAATACGCATGTCATCGTCCCCTTTTTAGAAAGTACAGATTCGGAGAATAGCGCCTACTCCAAATACATAATGAATATGATCGTACACCAACCTCCACTACGCCGTTGGAGGCAGATAATTACTTATCGTCAATCTGGACATTTTTTTTCGGCTTTAATTGGAATTTTCTCTGAAAGATTTATTTTGCCTGGAATGCCGCCTTGACAGGCGTCGAAAACGGGGCTAGATTTAAGTAGCGATCCCGCAACGAGGAGAGACTCTTGTCCGATAATTGCCAAGTACTTATAATCGATGACGAGCCCAGAATAATCTCTACCGTGTCCCGCTTCCTGGGCGGATGCGGGTTCGAGGTTTTTTCCGCCGCCGACGCCAACTCCGCCCTGAAAATGATGCGGCGGCAACCGGTACATGTCGTTATTTCCGACATCCGGATGCCCGAAATGGACGGGCTTGACCTGCTGCGCCTGATCAAGCGCGACTACCCTGCCGTTGACGTCATCATGATTTCCGGCCACGGCGACATCGATGACGCCATTGAGGCGCTGAGGCGCGGCGCCTTCGACTATCTGCGCAAGCCCTTCGACATGGAGGAGCTTTCCATCACCGTCCAGCGCTCCTACGCCAAACAACAGAAAGACCGGCGCTTTCGGGAGATGCAGAACCAGTTCTACCACGCCCAGAAGATGGAAAGCCTTGGCACCTTGGCTGGCGGCGTGGCGCACGAATTCAACAACCTGATGAGCGGCATCCTGGGCTACTCCACCATGGCGCTGGAAAGCGACGACACCGACATTTACCGCAAGGCGCTGGATGTAAGCTGCAAGGCTTCCCGCCGCGCCGCGGAAATCGCCTCCAATTTATTGCGCTTCGCCCAACGCAACGCCAGCGCCCCCCTGCACTGCGACGTGAACGACATTCTGCGGGAAACGCTGCTGCTGGTGCAGACTGATCTGGAAAATGATAAAATCACCATCCGAACCGATTTCGGGGAAATGCAACCGATTCAGGTCGACGTCGGGGAATTCCAACAGGTTTTCCTGAACCTGCTGATCAACGTCCGGCAGGCTCTGAAAGACAGCTCCCGAACGCCGAAACTGCTTACTATCAGCACCAGTTGCGACAAGGAAACCGTCCGGATCGAAATCGCCGACAACGGTCCCGGCATTCCCGAGGATCTGCGGCAAAAAGTTTTCGAGCCGTTTTTCACCACCCGCGGCGTGCTTTCCGGCGGTGCCACTAAAACAGCCTCTGGACTTGGTCTGTCGGTAGCGGACGGAATCATCCGGAGGCACAGCGGCAGCATCAAGGCTCAGGAAACCCCCGGCGGCGGCGCCACCATCGTTCTCGAATTGCCGGTGGCGAAAGAGGAAAAGACCAGGGAAACCCGCATTCTGCTCTGCGACGATGAAAAAAATGTGCGTCGGATCATGCGGGTCATTCTGGAGAAAAAAGGTTTTATCATCGACGAGGCGACAAACGGGGAAGAAGCATTGGAAAAAATCAAGTCGGCTCGATTCGACCTGATGTTACTCGATCAGCTCATGCCCGGCATCAGCGGACTGGAGGTTCTGCGCCAGGCCGCCGAGATCGTACCCGATATGCCCGTGATCATGGTTACCGGCCTCGCCCAGCACAAGCTGGCGCACGAAGCCATCATGGCAGGCGCGAAGGAATGCGTCTTCAAGCCGGTGAATACGCCGAAACTGATTTTCCTGGCTGAAAAATACGCAGGCGCCGCAGGCACGACGGTGGAAAAATCGCCTGCCGGGAAATTCGACCCCTCCGGAAAGTCGATACTCATCCTCGACGAGAACGTGATCATGCGCGACGTCTACCAGCTCGTACTGGGGCGGGAAGGTTTTTCCACCACCACCGTATCCACCGCCGCCGACGCTATCAGGAAAACGACGGAACATTATTACGACCTGATCCTGCTGGACATCATCATCCCCGACATGGACGGGCCGATTGCCATTTCGTCCCTGCGCGCCAACAACCCCTATACCCCGATCATCATCTCCACCGGCCATCCCGGCCGCGAAGAGGTAAAGGCAGGCCTTCTGGCCGGAGCCAGCCGCGTCATCCAGAAACCGCTCAACCCTAACCTGCTGGTGGAGGAGGTCATGAACCTGATTCTGCTTTACCAGGAACGGGGAGCCGAAAACACGGATAATGGCTGATCGCCTACATACCAACTGCTGAATGAGTTGATGATTTAACGGGTTATGGACGGCGCAGACGTTTATATCTGCGCGCGCCACCCAGCATCCGGCGTAATAAAACCCATTAAATCATTATGCCCTGCCAAGTTAGCAACGTTTTCTCCCGTAATCCCGCAAGTATTTTGAAATTTCGTTGCGCCGACGGATTTGCGGGTAATATAATATACGGATGATGGCTTCCGGAGAAAACAGTGTCGAAAATCGGTCTGCCCGAGAAAATCGGCAAGTACGTCGTTGAAAAGATACTCGGACACGGGGGCATGGGCACGGTCTACCTCTGCCACGATCCCGACCTCCAGCGGCAGGTGGCGGTGAAAATCCTGAACCTGCGCAAGTCCCCCAAAGGCTCCAACGCCCAGGCGCGGCGCCTGCGCTTCCTGCGCGAGGCGCTGACCACCGCCCAGTTGCAGCACCCCGGCATTCCCCCGGTTTACGACGTACAGGAACTTCCCGGCAACCAGGCATATTACGTGATGAAGCCTATCGACGGCAAGCCGCTGCAGGATATCCTGAACAAACTGCGCGAAGGCGACCAGAAGGCGCGTGAGGAATTCGACCTCTTCCGCCTGATCGAAATCCTGCGCGACGTCTGTCAGGCGCTGCAATACGCCCACAACTGCGGCTACATCCACCGCGACCTGAAACCCAGCAACATCTTTGTCGGCGACTTCGGCGAAGTCTACCTGATCGACTGGGGTCTGACCAAGGCGATCAAGGATATAAGTAACAGGACATTCCACCTGCCCAAGCACGCGCCGGAACCGGAATTCGACGTCTCCCCCGACAACGCCACCCAGACCGTCTCGCTGACCGATTCGGAACTGGAAAGCGAGCCTGTCGACCTTTCCGGCGACCTCACCCTGCAGGGCGACATCCTCGGCACCCTCGCCTACATGCCGCCGGAGCAAGCCTCGGGCAGCACCGCCAATCTCGGCTTCGAGGTGGACGTGTACGCTTTGGGCGTGATCCTCTACGAAATGCTGACGTTGGAACTGCCGGTGGAAGGGGCAACCTTCAAGGAGATCTTGCGCCAGAAGGTCAAGGGGGAAATCGTCTCGCCGGAAATGCGCGCCGCCAGCCGCGAGATTCCGCCCGAACTTTCCGCCATCACCATGCAATCGATGAACCCGGCTCCGGAAGAACGGTTCAAATCCGCCAAGGAATTCAACGAGGCGCTGGAGTTCTGGCTGGAGGGGAAATCGCAATGGCGCGGCGCGGCCTGCAATTCCTTCGAGAAAACCGACTTCCACGTCCTGCCCAAAGCGGCGGTGAAGCTGTGGAAGATTTCCAAGGACACCGTCGCCACCGTCGCCCCGAAGCCGGAGAAGCCCTGCTATTTCGTTTTCAATCGCGAATACACCGGAGACATCCGCTTCGCCGTCAATTTCGTGCCTTATCCCATATCCGACGACGGCGCGACCATCAGCGAGTTCGCGCTCTTCATCAACGGCTACGCCCCGCGCCCCTGGAACGGCCTGCTCGACTGTTACAGCATCCGCCTCGGTTGCGGCAACAACACCCGCGCCATCCTCTGCAAGAACGACACGGAAGTGGTGTCCAACGAATACGTGGTGCTGGAGCCGCGCAAGCGCTACCGCCTGACGGTGGAGCGCATCAGCAGCGACATCCGCGTCATCCTCAACCGGCAGGCAATCCTCGTCTACCGCGACACCGACCCGCTGACGGGGCTGCACGTCGGTTTCGCTCACCTCGGCGAAAACGTGGTCTATTCCGGCGTGCGCATCCAGTCGCGCGGGATGCCCACCACCACCGCCAGCATCAACGTGCCCGAGGCCTTGCTGCTGGAAGGATGCTACGAAGGCGCGCTCAAGCGCTTCATGATGATTGCCCGCGCCCACAAAAACCGCTACGAGGGCGCGTGGGCGCGCTACCGGGCCGGCATCGCCAGCTATCGCCTCGACAAAAACAGCCGCACCGCCCAGAAAATCTGGGCGCCTCTGAAAAGCGGCCCTTACGCCGTGTTTGAACAACTCGGCCGGGCAATGCTGCAGATGGAAAGCAACCATCCATTCCAAGCAGCTGACATACTGTTGAAAATGCTGCGTGAGAACGAGACCATTCCCCACCTCGACCCGGTGGCGGACATGGCGTTTACCCAGGCGCAACAACTGCTGCGGCAGGAGCCGGGCAGCCTGCGGGAATGGCGAATCTGCGATGCCTGGGCGCGGGTCACGCTGATCCTGGGCAGCCGCCTGGAAAGCAAGGAGTCGATGACCCCCTCCATTCTCTGGCGGTGGATTCTGCTCACCCTCACCGGCTTCCCCCAGCAGTTGCCCGACTGCATCGTTTTCCTGCGGGAAACCTTCGGCAAGGGAAAAGGCGTCTTCGCCGAAACCCTCACCACCATCGATCCGCTGCTGAACGTGCTGCGGCGCAGCGCCGACATGAGCGATCACGCGTTCCTGGTCGACCGGGTGATGCGCCTGATCCTCAACCACGACGACAATCTGGGCAATCTTGAAACCCTGATGAGGTTCTATCTCCATTCCGGGCATGAAACCGTCGCCCGCCGGATCAGCCTGCACATCTACTGGCTCTGCCGCAAGCGCGGACTTGACCTCCCCCCTGCCCCGGCGGCGTTTCTCTGCCTGCTGTCGTGGCTGCACGGGGAAAACAACGCTCAGGAACTGATCGACGCTCTGGTCGACCATTCCTCCGAATGGGCCAAGGCCGACGGCAAACTTTTGCAGGGACTGGAAAAATACGCCAAAGGCGACTCCGCCGGAGCGTGGCGGGTGTGGTGCGCCTCCTGCGACGACGCCAACTCGATCTCCTTCAACCGCCACCTGATCGCGCGGGGAATGATGGGGATGCTGCCTGCCGACCCCGTCGAGGCAGATGTCCCTAACCGCTCCGACCACCGGCTGCTGTACTGCCTGTTTCTGGGCTACCGTTTTTTCCTCGACTGGAAAAACACCGGCAAAGAGGATGTGCGCCGGATTTCCATCAGGTTGCTGGACATGGCGCTGGGGCTGGTGCGACCATCGTATGACATATATTCCGCGACCGAGTCCTTCGCGCGCATTCCGCTGGAGATGATGGGCTACCCCACCCCTCCCCGCGCGGAACCGGCTCCCCTCAGCGAAGAGGAGGAAACCTGGCTGAAAAAGCTTACCGTCGCCGCCAGCAAGGAGGCGCACGATGTCTCCCGCCGCACCTCCACTCACCACCGCCGCAGCTCCTCCCTGCGCGAACACCAGTCGGACAGATCCAACCCCCGCCCAGATAAACGGAAGTCGTGAACGTTTGTTCTGGGACAATGGAGGATTGCTGGGTGCTAACGCCTATTGATAATTTCAGCCCGTAAGCCAGTACACCATTCAGCTATTCAGCCTTTGCTTGCGGATTTTGCATCATTTTGATGCGATATCCCTGTGGAGCTTCGCCTGACGAGTTTTTCGCAGTTGCAAAGCTACAGGCAAAATGCTTAAATATTTAAAGAGACTGGACTGGCAATAGAATCTGGCCAAACGCAAAGCCTGCGGCAGTTATGGCAGATGTGCGGATTAAAGATATCAACCCGGGGGGGAGTGATGGGGCGTGCCTTCGTTTTATTCATTCTGCTTGTTCTTTATCAGGCCTTGTGGAATTTCCAGGGGTTGGACGTCACCGATCTTGGTTATTCGCTGACCAACCAATCAGGGATGCTCCTTTATTCCGAGGGACAACCGGGGGAACTGTTTTGCATCCTAAGCGACTTGACGGGCGGAGGCTGGCTGGCGTTTTTTTCCGGACCTTCCGTTTTTTGGGCAAGGGCTGGTGGCATCATATTGTTTGCCTGCAGCGGGCTTTTAGCGTTTTATTCCCTCTCCTACTTTTTCCCTGCCATACGCGTTTTCTGGGCAGTGCTGGCCAGTTCGGCTTTTCTTTATTCCAAGTTCATTTCGCAAATAATAGATTATGACCATTTTCCAGCTTTCTTGTTGCTGATAGCGGTTTACGTATTTGTCCGGCTGATACATTCGTTGGCTGACTCCCGGGAGGAACAAGCCTGTGCTTTAGGGCTGGGCGCGCTTTCGGTACTGGCTGTCGCCAGCCGTTTACCGCTGATCCTGCTGGCACCAACGCCTGCTGTGATCGTTTTCTATTGTTGGCGCGCGCGCGTTTCATTAGCCCGGCTGCGCTCGATACTGCCGTCGTATCTGATCGGCCTGGCGACCGGAGGCCTGTTCCTGGCGGTTGTGCTCTGGAGCGCGGGGTTTCTGGGCTCTTACGCGCAGTTATGGCAGATGTTGTTGGGCGGAGGGGTTTCAACGCCGGGAACGCATACCGACTACGTCCTCATTCGCGGAATGCTAAAGGATTTCAAGGCGAGTCTGGTTCCCGCAGCAGCGCTGATGGGAATTCTATATGCGCTGTCCGATATAGCGCAGTGGAAAGGGAGATTCTGGGGAAACGCCGCCTGCTTGGCGACGGGGCTTGCGGGGTTGGGAGCACTGTTTTGCGGGAGACTGGATATGCCGCTGGTCACGCCTGCCTTATTGCTGGCTGTCGGCGTTACCGGCTGTTTTTTGGCAAGCAGGTTTGCCGAAAATCCCAAGCTGGACGTAATGCTCTTGCTAAGCCTTTTGGTTACGGGGGGAGCGTTTGCCGGATCAGATACCGGCCTTTACAAGATGACAAGCGGAGCCTGGACACTGTTGCCGCTGGGGATATTATTGCTCGACCGCTTTGGCAGGGAAGAACTGCCGGGGCTCTCGCGAATGGCCATATTGCATCCGACCATTCTGGCGCTGACGTTTGCCGCGGGTACGGTGTTGCACGTGAATCGGATTACTCGCGACAATCCTTCGCGACTCGCCCTGACAACGACTTTTTCTCATCCGTCCCTGCGCGGGATTTTTTCCACCAAGGCGCGGGTCGACGCGCTCGACGGCCTGCTTTTTGAAATTGAACGGCGCACTGATCCTGGCGATTTCGTGGCTTCGGCGGGAACCATTCCGGTGATTTACTTCTCCACGCAAACCCGCCGCGCGCTGGGGAGGTTGTGGCTTCGCGCCGCGGGGATGGATCTTGTCCGGGAGCGGTGCAACCTGGCGCGGAAGCGGATACCGAAATTATTCATATTCACTTTGCAGGATGCGACGAGCCCGTTCTGGCCTGACGCCGACGAAAACCGCACGCGGCGGTTTGTCCGGAGAGTCGACGAGGAAAAATTCTTTTACATCCGCGACTTTTTTGTCGAACAACTCCGCTTCCGACCGGTTTGGAAAAATGACATGTTCGTGATATGCGTTCCACCGGACGAGGCAGACCCAGCAAGTATCGCGGAAGAGGGTGGAACCCGATGAGAAAACTTATACCGTTCAACCAGCCTTTCAACGTGGGCAATGAATTATGCAATATAGCCATGCGGTAATTCATATCAAAGGATTATGGTTTTTTAGTGCCAGATTCTGGATCTGTATGTCGGGGTTCGAATCCCTGGGGGGTAACCAGGAATCATCGCCCTTGTCAGATAATGACAGGGGCGTTTTTGTTGTGACTGTATAGGCGTTTTTTACGATTTTCTGATTTTCGGTTTCTCTTATTCCAGCTTTTTCCGCTTCGGTCAAGATTGCCCCTGAATGACTGAAAATGCCTGTTTTAGCATCCTGAAACGGTACGTTTCGCGGTACGTTTCCAAAGTGGTCGCCAGTGTCGATATCGTCGGTTCCCGTGGCTTGCGCCGCTTTGCTCTCAATCGCTTTGTCGATATCGGGAAGCTTGGCAATCGCGTCCGCTCTGTCGTCAAGCCGAAGGTGCGTGTAAAACTTCGCGGTCAGATCGACGGTGCTATGCCGCATCAATTCCCGCGCCGCCGCCAGAGATACCCCGTTACGCGCAAGGGAAGTCGCAAACTGTCCGCGCAAGGCGTGAAAGTCGAATCGTTCGCCAGCATCATTTTCATACGGGATATCGGCCAAAGCCAGATAATGCTTGACCACCGCCGCGCCGCAATCGGTCGCGGGCAGATTGAAGGCTTTCGCGGTCGGCAACTTCAAGGCGAAGTATCCTTGCAGCTTGGCGGCAAGCGCGGGGCGTATCGGCAAAACGCTTTCCGTCCGGTTCTTGGCATCGCCAGCAGCAAGGAAAACCGTCGGCGTATCAGCGGCAAGGGAA
>JAGUZQ010000017.1 GCA_020060765.1 Planctomycetota bacterium
ATCGTCTTTTCCTCCAAAGGGAAAACCTTTTCTCCCCTTGGATATATCGACCCTCAACTGCCATCCTATCCAGCTTTTCTTTCCTGACAGGGTACTAGGTAGAACTTTTTTTGCTCCTGATACAATTCCTGGCAACCGAATAGGTCTGGCGCCAATTTTCCTATCACTTCCAGGCTCACGGGCCACAACTTGGACAATCCCCCGACCACGTTGCATGACATGACCAACATTTAATGTTCCTTTCGTGGTTGAGAAGCAAGCGGCAAATCTGGCAGTTGTAATAGGTGCGGGACACCACGTTTAGCAAAGATACCTGCCGAGCAAGAAGCGACGGCGCACCGCAAACGATGGTAGCGTTGCGGAATATGGCGATCTCTCTGCTGCACCGGGGCAAGGAGAAGAATATAGCCGCTGCGCTAAGCCAACGTGTCCTGAACCCGAAAAAGTATTTCCCCACCCTTGGCGTCAAAGACTTTACATGATCAGTGTGAAAGATCCCTGGCTCTACCTCTACGGCGCGATTAATCCGGCCGCTAAAAAAGTACGGATTTCATTATTGATCGAGAAAGGGTCACCGATCAATATATCAAGGATCTATTATTTCCAACGCGTTCGCTGCCGTCTTGCGGGCGGTTCGACCGTCGAGGCGTTCCCAGCCAAGGCGTTGATACCTGTCTGCTTCGGCCGTGTCCTGGAATTCAATTCTGACTTCGATCGGCGTCTCCAGAACGAAAGGTTTGCAGAAATGCCTTCGTTTCAGGGCTCGCTCCATTCCCTCCGCGATCAACTCCCGCGCCTTGACAGGCGCCAACATCAGAGCGCACTCCCGCGCGTAGCCCTCCTTCACCGCCACCGTCTCCACTCCTTCCAGCAGGCCAATAGCCTCGTCGCAGGCCGCCTTGTCCCCGCTGACGAAAACCACCGGCACTCCGTAATGGCCGGCCAATGCCGCACCCTGGGCGATCTCGCCCACACGTTTCCCATTAAGGTAATAATTGAGCCATGTCTTGGAATGCTGGGTATGATCCATAATCGCCCGCGGCGTTCCGGCCATGGCGTGATAGCCGAGCAGCGCCACGGCAGCGAAAGTGCTGTCAAGCGCCTGGGCGACTATCGCGCTGCCGGGGGCGCTGACATAACGCGCGGCGGGATGCAGTTTTTCGAGAATGAAATTATGCCCGGCGGCGTGGCCGTCCACGACCACGATCTCGTCTGCTCCACCCGCCAGCGCCCCCTCCACCGCAGCGTTTACCTCCCCCGTCAGGAGCGCCCTGCCTTCCTCAAACGGGGTCCCGCTTTCGCGCTTGACCTGTTCCCAACTGGTAATGCCGCCAACGCCTTCCATATCGGTGGTAATGTAAACTTTCATCGCCCTATCCAGTCATGCCTGTAGCGTCAGACGGTCGAAATTCACGCAGTGGGAACGGTAATCACCTCTGCAGATATCGACCAAAGCCGCCACCGCTCCGTTCCAGAAATTGATCGCGAAATCGGCGGAGAAAGCCGCCACATGCGGCGTAACGATTACGTTCTCCAGTCGCAACAGAGGGCTATCGATTCCCGGCGGCTCCGGATCGGTCACATCCAGGGCTGCGCCGCCTATCCGACCATCGGCCAAGGCGCGGCACAGCGCCGACTGGTCTATGACGCCCCCCCGCGCGGTATTGATCAGGAGCGCGTTAGGCTTCATGCGCCGCAACTGGGCTTCGCCAATCAGATGCCGCGTCGCCTGGGTCAGAGGACAGTGCAGGGAAACATAATCCGACCTTTGCAACAACTCGTCCAGCGAAACCGATTCGACGCCGTGCCCGCGCAACAGATCATCCGGCGCATACGGGTCGTGACACAATGTCTTCATCTCGAATCCTGAAAGCATTTTTATCATATGACGTGCGATACGGCCGAACCCCACCAGGCCGAGGGTGCGGTGGCTGATATGCCAATTCCTGCCGTCCGGAGATGAACTCCATGTGCCGGAGCGCACGGCGCGGTCATCGGCAGGAATCCGACGGATCAGAGCCAACAGCAGCGAAACCGCGTGCTCGGCCACCGCCTCGGCGATGGATTCCGGGCTATTGCAGACAGGGATTCCGCGCGTGCTGGCCGCTTCCACGGGCAAATCGTCCACACCGCTGCCGCTGCGGAAAATGGCGCGGCACCCCGGCAATTTCGGCAAAGTCTCGGCTCGCAACACGGGATTCGCGCCGGTAATCCACAATACTTCAGCATTACCGGCTAGCGCGAGCAGTTCCTTCTCGTTGCGGCAATTGTGGCAGGTTAGCACTATTCCCTCTTTACCTAGAGCCGGGCCGATCCATCCCGGTAGTTCCTTCTCGTCCCGCGTTATCATGGCCACGCGATTCCACTCACCCGGCATGTTCGCCCCCCTTGCCAGAGGACTTTTCATCCTGCCCCAGAAGCGCGCGCGCCTGCGCGCACATGCCGCCGACGTCGCTGGACAGCGCGATCCACTGAACGCCCCGCGCCCGCCATGTTTCGAGCGGCCCGCCCGCCGTTCCCAGCGTCATCCCCGCCGCGCGCACCTTGCCGCAGATCTCATCCAACACTCCGGCCACCTCCGGGTCGTCCAACTGGTTTAGCTTTCCCATAGAGCCGGAGAGATCGCAAGGTCCCACACAGACGCTGTCGATGCCCGGGACTTTCAGTATCCCGTCCAAATTTCCTACTGCATCGATATGCTCGATCTGGACAATCACCCACGGGAATCTTTCGGAAATAGCGAGGTAATCGGCGAAGGGAGCGGAGCCGTATCGCGCGCCTCGCCTGACTCCGCAGCCACGGTTGCCGCGCGGAGGATAGCGGCAAGCCGCCACTGCCTCCTCAGCCTCCTCGACGCTGTTCACCATGGGAATGATCACGCCCGCCGGAGCCAGATCCAGCACCGTCTTGATCACGCCGTGCTGGTTCCACGGCACCCGCACCAGCGGCGCACAGCCAGTTCCTCGTGTCGCCATGACATGCAAGTGCGCCGTCTCGATCGAAATCGGCGCATGCTCCATGTCGATCCAGATGAAATCGTAACCGATGTCGCCAGCCATTTCGCTGACGGCAGGGTCGGAAAGGGTGACCACCATTCCGACAGCAACGTCATGAGCCGCAAGTTTTGCGCCCATTCGCGCAAGCGGTTCGAGTTCCATAAAACTATTCCTCCGTATCGGCTTCCGCCAATCGCCATCCAAGAATTGTTGCCTATTTCCTGCCGCGCCCGTCGCCGAAAGCGAAGCAATGTTTCATCGTCACCGGCGACCGCCCATGGCAGGGGATTTCCCCGAAAAGCGCCTTTATAGCCGCATCCACAGATTCGCGAGAGTCGGAATAGACATTCATGTAGTTGTCGGCTTCCGCAATCTCGTAGAGGAAATACGGGGTTCCGAATGAAATATAAATCCGCTTTTTTATCTTTTCGTTAATCATGAAATTCCATAGGGAATAGTTGTTGACGGGATATTCCACATAAAGCGGTTTCGCGTTGCAGAGCAAAAATACGGCGGCGAATTTATCCAAGTCATGTTTGTGCATCTCGGAAAGCTTGCAGCCGGTGACCTGGTATCCCCGGCTTGCCAGTCTTTCCGTGAAATAAGCCATCGGCTTCTGGGCTTTTTCCGACTCTGGAATCGTAACCGCAAGCAATTCCACCCCTTCCGGCAGAGTAAGTGGAATGCTGTTGTCACGATTGCGAAGAAGCGTAATTGATTTCTCCGCGATGGCCGTTGCCGTCTTTCCGTTGTCCTCAAATTTCCCCTTTTCCAAAGGCATTGGTTTCCCGGCTTGGTCGATACCCAGCCACGCCTTGAACGTCAGGACGCGGCGGACGGATTCCTCAAGACGTTCCTCGGCGACGCGCCCGTCTGCCAGCGCTTTTATGATTAGAGGGATAAATTTCTCCGTATCAGGCCAGAGGAACACGTCCATCCCGGCGTTGAAGGAATCGATGATCCTATCCTCGTAGCCGCCCCAACTGATATAACCGTTCATGCAGAGGGCGTCGCTGAGGATGATTCCCTCGAACCCCATTTCCTTGCGCAGGAGATCGGTGAGGATTTTCTTGCTGGCCGTGGCCGGGCAGAATTTACCCTTTTTCCCGTCGATCGTCTCGTAACCGGGAAATCCCAGATGCCCGATCATTATGCTGGCTGCTCCGGCGTCGATCAGCGCCTGGAAAACCTTTCCGTGTTTCCGCTCCCAGTCCTCTTCATCCAGCAGATTAAGGCTGGTGACGATGTGCTGGTTGCGGGTGTCGGTGCCGTCGCCGGGAAAATGTTTCGGGCACGCAGCCATGCCGTTTTCCTGCATCCCGCGGACGAGTTCGCGCAGCATGGAGATGGCGTGTTCCGGGTTGTCTCCCATGCACCTGGTATTGGTGACGAAATTCTGCGGATTCAGATTGAGGTCGGCCACGGGTCCGAAGCCCCAGTGCAGGCCGATCGAGCGCCCTTCCTCGGCGATAATTTTGCCGTATTCGTAAGCGAGTTGGGGATCGAAAGTGGCCGCTAGCGCCATGAGGTCGGGAAGATGGGTAAAGCCCTGGATATTCCTGCCTATGCCATGCTCGAAATCCCCGCAGACGGCCAGCGGGATATTTTTGCCGGAGGAATTGAACTTCTCCACGCATTCCGCCACCGAAGCGGAATCCTGCGCACCATCATGGATGATTTCGGAGCCGACGAAAAGGCTGCCGACCGGGTACTTGTCAAGCCACTTGGCGGGGTCTTTTCTGCCCAGCATGTCGGTGGCGCGCTCGCATACCAGTTGGCCGATCTTCTCCGTCAGGGTCAGCCGGTCGAACGCTTTTTCCACCCATTCCTGCTGCGTTGGGTCAAGGTTGAACATGAAAATCCTTTCGTCCTGAATGCAGAACAAATACATTTTACAAATACGCCTTCCGGAAAACCTCGCGCAGATCCTCGGGCACAATCTCGGTTTCCAGTTCCAACTGCCGGTGTTCGTCAGACGAGCGCATGGCGGCGATGCCGACCATTTCCGCCGCGAAAGCGTCGGCGACCGTGGTGAACGGTCCGACCTTGCCCTGGATCATATTATAGAAATGTAACCCGGCGAAGGGGCCGCCGTTGTAGTGGATGCGACCCTCGTAATTGAACTTGTATTCTTCCCGCTCCGGCAGTCCGGGTTGGTGGCGCGCCAGCGTGATCCGCCCGTCGCATCCGTGCAGCTTTTCCCGCATA
>JAGUZQ010000042.1 GCA_020060765.1 Planctomycetota bacterium
ATGACTTGCAGTCTTCGGCAAAAAGCGGATAGTGAAATTCCGCAAAATATCCGAAGAGCTTACGCGCGTCATTCCCGCGGAGGCGGGAATCCAGGAGGGGAATCGCACGCAACACCGCCTGGATTCCCGCCTTCGCGGGAATGACGGTACAAGTTTTTCCTTAATTAAACCGTATTGAGGTAGGAGGGGGTGAAAGTCTTTCCCCTTTCACCCCCTCTAACTCCCCCTGAAAGGGGGAGAACTTAAAATTTACCAGAACGGCATGAATTAACTTCAAGTGATATAAAACCGAGTTTCGCGACTTAAAAAAGGCTTCAGGAATCACCATCCCTGAAGCCTAGAGCCTGAAGCCTGAAAGCTGCCAAGCGCCTACGCGAAATCCTTTTCCAGCGCCCAGAGGCCGAGGGCGGGGTTGCTGATATAATATATCTCTTCCCCGTCCACGGTCTGGTAGCCGTCAACCAGTTTTTCCGGATCGTATTTTTTAACCGTCTCGTGATAATCCGCCCACCGGAAGCCGACGCCCTCGACTTCCTCGCGGGAGAGTTTTTTCGGGTCGGTGCAATAAGTGATTTTGAAACGTCCCTCGCTGGAGCCGTGGATCAGGTGCGCGGCGGCGGAAAGGTTGTTGCGGATGTCTTCGTTTTCCTTAACCGCCCGCATGGTCGCGGGAGTGCCGCGGTAGCCGTACTTGCGGATGAGGCGGTCGATTTCCGGGTCTTCGCCGAACTCGTGGACGCCAGGCGCGAGCACGATCAGATCGCCGTCGTCGGCAATCACCATCCGTGTGCGGTAGACCGACTTGTTCCCCAGCCAGGTGGAATTGAATTCCTTGGGCGTGAGGTAGACCACGCATTTCTTGATCGGCCGGTCGAGAAGATCGAGATTGACCTGCTGACTGAGCGCGCAACCCTGGCGGAAACAGTCTACGTCGTCGCCGATGTAGAGACCGCGCAGGACGAGGCTGCCTTTTTCCTTGCCGATAACGGTGAGGATGAAATAGATCGGCAGGTGCGAGACGAATTTGTCGTAGGCATAGTTGAACACCGCGCGCACCGGCGTGTCGGTGCGACCGAGGATGGTCTCCATGTTGCAGGCCGCGCCGAGGAAATGGCTTTTGTTGATCATGTCGCTGCCGCCGACGCCGACGCAGACGTTTTTGGTGTAGTTGGCCATGCCCACCACTTCGTGCGGCACGATCTGCCCCAGCGACAGCACCAGGTCATAGCCGCCGTCCAGCAGGATTTTGCTGATCTCGACCTTCATTTCATAATCGACCTTGCCGCCGGAAAATTCCTTCAACTTTTTCGAGGGAACGACCCCGACCTCGCGCACGCCCCTGCGCCAGTCGTGCACGAGAAAACGGTCAAGCGGAATGTCGGGGCCAAACATCATCCGAATCTGTTTCTCGTTCATGGCCACGTGCGTGCCCAGTGCAGGCAGGAGATCCACCTGCGCGGAAGGGGAAAGCTTTTTATAAAGATAATCCGCAATCGGTCCGGCATCGGAATAGAGGCGGGTATGGTCGGGCGGTAGCAGCAGAACTTTCTTCGGCGCGAAACCGAGGTTGGCGAGAAAGGCGTCCAGATGCCGGTGTTTTTCCTCGTTGGTGATAACGCGCTCGGGCGAGCCGTCGGCCAGAAATGTCGTCATTGCTTTCTCCTATTTGTTTGACAATGCTGTAAAAAGATGCGAGGGACTAAGAAAAATCTTCATCAAGCGCGGTTCTGATAATCTCTGATCGCGAATAACTTACGGCAATTAGTAAAATCGCCGAACGGTGTCTTAGTCCCTTAGAGCCTTAGCCCCTAATCCGTCACTTTTCTAATCGTGCTTCTTATCCTTATTGCCGACGCCGGCGGTGAGCGCCAGGCGCATGGCGTCCTGCATCTTCATGTTGATGGGGACGATCTTGTCTCGCGGCATGAAAACGGTGAAGCCTCCCATCTGGTAGCTCATGGGAAAAAACACCGCCACGTCGCCGTCGCGCGCCAGTTCGTCGGGAAGCGAGGAGCAGTCGGAGCGGGTAACAAAGCCCAGCATTTTTCTGCCATTGCCCATATCCACCGTCACCACCTGGTTGGCCTCTCCGTCGGACTTGCTGGAGAAAAAACCCAGCATGTCGCTGACCGCGCCGTAGATGGTCTTGACCAGCGGGATGCTTTCCAGCAGATGCTCGCCCCACCTGACCAGCCTGCGCACCAGCAGGAAATTCATCAGCGCACCGATCAAGATCAGCAGCAGCAGCCCGGCCGCCAGCCCCAGGCCGGGAGAATATATTTCCGGCACCAGCGCCGTGATTCCCCGACCCAGCAGTTTTTCCGTGCTGGTGACCAGCCAGTAAACGCAATAGATCGTCAGGGCGATAGGCAACACCGTCGCCAACCCCTTTAGGATATGGTTGCCGAGATTTTTCATTTCGCACTCCCGCGCCGGAGAAAGAACTTGCCCGGCTTCTGTTGCACCTGCTGCTTGATTTCCATAATCATGAGCGTGGCTGAAACCGTCGACACTGGCAGGCCAGTCGCGGCGCAGATTTCGTCAATGTGTACCGGTTCATGATCCAGCCGCGAAAGGATCAGCTCTTCGTTGTCGACCGGTTTGATATTGGAGAAAGAGTTGCCGCGAACCGGAGCCGGTTTCGATTTTTCCTGTTCGGAGACGGCTTTCGCCGCGGCGTCTGACATAGGCCCGAGTTCAGACAGGATGTCCTCCAGATTGCGCACCAGCGTCGCGCCTTCTCGGATCAGGCGGTGACAGCCGGTGGCGTTAAGCTGGTCGATACGGCCGGGAATGGCGAAAATCTCCCGGTTCATTTCTCCCGCAAATCGGGCGGTAATCAGCGCGCCCGAACGCTCCGGCGCCTCCACCACCAGCACCCCCAGGCTCAGTCCCGCGATGATGCGGTTGCGGCGGGGGAAATTCTCTCTGGCCGGGCCCACGTCCATGGGGAATTCGCTGATGACCGCGCCGTGTCCGGCAATTTCTGCGGCGAGGTCGCGGTTCTCTTCCGGATACATGTGCGCCAGTCCGCAGCCGACCACCGCCAGCGTGCGCCCGCGCGCGGCCAGCGCCCCGCGATGCGCGTAGGAATCGATGCCCCGGGCGAGGCCGCTGACAACGGTGAACCCGGCGCGCGCCAGCAGACTGCCGAATCTCTCCGCCTGTTCGTGGCCGTAGTTGCTGGCGCGGCGGGTGCCGACCAGCGCCAGCGACAAGTTATCCGCAGGCTTCAATTCGCCCCGCACATATAATATGAAAGGAGGATCGTAAGTCGAGCGCAGATGCGCGGGATAGGCGGGGTCATCAAAGGCGATCAGCGAAACGCCGTGCCGAGCCGCGAGTTCCAGTTCCGGGCGGGGGTCGATCTTGCCTGCGGCGAGAACGCCCTTGACGTGATTGGCCGTCACCCCTTCGACGCCTTTGAGCTCGCTTTCGGCCGCGCCAAGTACGCGGTCGCTGTCGCCGAAGTGGCGCAGCAGACGATTGACCGTCACGCAACCGATGCCCGGCGCCAGCGCCAGTCGCACCAGATTTTCCACCTGCTCCATCTTACACCTCTTGCCGCAAAAATGTGAACTGTATGATACCGCTCAAGTAGCAACGCGTCAAGCAATTCGCCGGATTGCGGAATTGCGTTGCGAGGGAAAGACTGCTATCATGCAGGCATGGAAAACTGGAAAAAAATTCTCCAGCCGGAGTTGTGGCGCGACGCCTTTTCCCTGCCCGGAAAATCGGGAACGGAAAAACTCTGCCTGTTTCTGCGCGCCTATCTGGGGAAAATCCGCCGCCTCGGCGCGAACCTGCCGCTATTCGGGAAAAGCGAACATTTTAATAAAGTGCTTGGCGAACTGGCAACGAAATTCGTGTTAGAAGAAGCGGACTGTCCCGCCTGCGGCGAATCGGACGGAGTGAATGCAATCACCCTGGAAAATGGTTTCGGCTTGCGCCGCTGCCGGAAGTGCGGCTTGTTGTATACCTCTCCGCGCTGGCGGAAAGACCAAGTATTGCCAGACCTGCGCGCAGCCGGAAACAAAGCGGAAAAAATCCTGCTGGCGCATAAACGCGTCAGTAAAATCGAACAACTGAAAAAACCCGGCAAAATTCTCGATGCCGCTTGCGACGACGGGGAATTTCTGGAAGTCGCCCATGACAGCGGCTATGCCGCCTGCGGCGTCAAGTCTCCGGGATTGCTCAAAACCGGGGCAGAGGATTTTCATGGAACGGGATTTGACGTGATCGTGCTGTTTGACGCGCTGGCACACTCTGACAATCCGCGTGCGGAACTGGCGGCGCTCGGGGAACGGCTGACGCCGGACGGGATTGTCGTCCTGTCGCTGCCCAACGCCGGAAGCGAACAGGCGAGTGCCGATATCGCGTCCTGGCCGCTGCTCATGCCGTGGAAAAACCGGGGGCATTACGATTACGACTCGCTGGAAAAACTGGTCGACGGTTGCGGTTTTGAAATAATCGACGTAGATACCGAACTCTCCTCCGGCGTGGGTGAGGTCGGCGTTTTTCTGGTCGCCCTCAGGCGGAAGGAGTTCGAGCCGAACGGAAGGATTTTCCTGCGCGCCGACGCCGCGCGGGGAGACACGCTGTTTGCGACTCCCATCATCAAGGGTCTGAAGGAGAAATATCCCGGTTGCAAAATCACGGTAGCCACGCATTTTCCGGAACTGCTGGGCTATTTCGACGATCTAGATTTCGTCCCCGCGACTGCGCCGGCTCCGCCGGAAGGAGTATTGCGGGCGCGATACGAATTGCTGCCGCAGATGCACGTGATCGATGCGCTCGCGCGGCTGTGCCGCAGCGGAAAGCCGGATCGGCATCTGTATTACCGGGTCACGGAGGAGGAAAAAGCCTGGGCGGAAAAACTCCTGTCAGGCCTGCGCGCGACCGGAAAGACGCTGGCCGGAATTCACGCCCTGGCCGGTTCCAGGATAAAATCGTGGAAACGCGAAAACTGGCTGGCGCTGGCGAAAATGCTGGAGCGGGAAAATGTTTCCGTAGTCACCCTGGGCGCGAACGCGGACTCGCTGGCGCTGGACGTGGCGCTGAACCTGTGCGGGAAAATTTCCCTGCGCGAATCGGTGGCGATTCTCCAGCAGCTTGATCTATTCGTGGGACTGGATTCCTTCCTCTCGCATGCGGCAGGCGCGGTGTGCACCCCGCGCGTGATCCTGTACGGTTCCACCGATCCGGAACGGTTGCTGTGCGACGCCGACGTCTGCCCCTCGGAAATCCTGCGCGGGGAGTGCGAATTTCCCGGCTGCCGCCAGAATTGCCTGCCGGATCAATGGCTGCGCAATATCTCCTGCCGCCAGCAAAACCTGCGGTGCATGGAATCGATCACGCCGGAACTGGTGCGGGAAAAATGCCTGCGACTCATCAGCCCCATGTAAAGGCGCTGATAATGACTGCCAAGGAAATAGCGGCAAGCAGAGCCGAGACCAGGTAGCAGTACAACCCCCAGTTGTTGCTGAAATCCAGCCGCCGGTCGAGAGCCTGGTATAAATCCAACCCCAGCTTGGCGGCGGCAAAGGTTGCCAACTTTAACAGGGGCGGGCGGGATTTTTTCTGCGCTTTCTCCGGTGCCAGGATGGCGTCGGCTCCTTCCGGCATTTCTCCCAGCGATTCGTCCCCGAACAGATCGCTGTCCATGCCGAGTTCGCCGAACGCTTCCATCAGTTCGTCGGAAGGAGCCGAGTCCAGAGTGTCTACCTGAGGAAAAGCGTCGGGAGAATCCGGCAGGGAAGACAGATCCACCGGCAGGTCGTCTAGTTCCTCTTCCGGAAGTTCTTCCGGCAGGGACATCTCCACCGCTTCGCCCAGCAAACCGCTGTCGTCGCCCAGACCGCTTTCGAGCAAGGCGACGGTGTCCATCTTGCCGATTTCGTCAGACGCTTCCGGCAGATCTATCGCCCTGGCGTCTTCCGGCAGCAGATCAACCGCCTCTCCGGCGGAGAAAGAATCCTCAAAATTTTCGGGCAGTTCGCCCGCGAGACTGTCGAGGGAAAATTCCGGCGCCGCTTCCTCCGGCGAAAGATTCTGGACAGAGGTTTCCTCCGGCCGCGCCAGCAGTTGGGATAGTTTATCGTCTAGCAGCTCGAACTGATCCTGCTGCTCGTCGCCGGGAAAAACTTCTTCCTGTCGATAACTTCCCTCCGGCATCAAATCCGGCGGCGGCAGCTCCGAGCCTCTGCCGAAAGCGGAATCCGTGTCAGCGCTGGGCGCGTCTTCAGTTTCCGCAAAAGCATCCAGCAGGCTGCTGACGCCATCGCTTTTTTTCTCCGGCAGGTCGTCGTCCTCGCCGCCAGGAAGCAGGTCGGTGGGGAATTTGCCGCCGAACGATTCCAGCGGCGCGGGAAGCGAACCCGGGCTTTCGACAAAAACGGAAGAATCGCTCCCCGCCTGGAAAGGCGAACTCCCATCGTCGACGGCGAAAAAACTATCGAGAAAGCTGTCGCCTTCATCTTCCCGCAGTGCGTCTTCTATCTGGGGATGTTCCTCGGTGCCGCGCAAGGCTTCCGGCAGTTTGCCGAACTCCGCGAACTGGTCAAACCGGCTGCCGGGTTCAGCGGGACGGCCAGCGGCGGTGCTCGGCGCGGGCTGCCCCAGGAGGTCGCTCAACTCTCCGTCCGCACCGAGAATTACAGAATCGTCCTTGAAACTTACGCGAGTCAGCTCCGGCAGATCGCACAGGGGAGAACGGTAAGCGGTGCTGAATTCTCCCTCCGGCTCCGCCAGAGCCTCGACCGAGGCCAGGATGTCGCCCAGGTGATCCTCTGCATCCAGTTCGTGACCGGTTTCCCGGCGCGGATCCCCGTCCGCCAGTTCCGGCGGCAGCGCGTCGCCGCCGAAAAAATCCCGACCGACGGCAAAATCCCCGGCGACGGGATTATCAGAAAACGCGGATTCGACCGCAGGGAAATCGCTGGCGGTTTCCCGCGAGGAAAACGTGTCCTCCAGCATGTCGGTATCGAGAAAATCCTCGGGAGCTTCCCGCCCAAAATTTTCTCCCGCCAATTCGGCAGCGGAAAGAATCCGGGTCTTGTCGCCTGATTGTTCCTGTTCTATTTCCGGAGGCGCGTCGACAAAATCGTCCTCGCGCTCCAGGATGACGGTCTTGCTGTTGTCGCGATTGACAATGACTGTGCGCGAATTTTCCGCCACATCCGATTCCATCAGCAGCAACCGGTCGCCGGGAAGCAGCGAGGAGGTGTCGGGAAAGGCGCGCTTGAGCACCCTGGTGGTTTTCAGTTTTTCCTCGTAGGCGGGAGCAGAGGGAGCAGCCAGTTCCAGCTCGCCCTCATAGGTGGTGTCGTCGGGCTCGAAGTCGAAATCGATCTCGTCGAGGCTGCCCAGGGCGAATTCCGGCGGCAACTCTTCAGCGAGGGGAACTGTCGCCGACGAAGAACCGTTCTTTCCGTCGAAGTCGGTGAACAGAAAACCCTCGCCCTGCTGTCGCGATCCGGGATTATCGGCCATTCAATGCGTCCTGTCGAGCGCTCAGGCGTCCATGTCGGTAATCACCTGCTGCACGATATTTTCGTCCACCACCGGCGTGCGCTGACCAAAGCCCACCATCAGGCTCATGTCGGCGATGTTGTTCATCCGCCGGGGCACGCCCTCGCCCGCCGAGGCGATCAGCCTTCCCGCCTCGCGGGTAAAAATATCGCCGTTGCCGCCAGCAATAGCCATTCGGTGCGCGAGATATTTTTCCGAGTCTTCCTCGTCGAAGGCGCGAAGGTGATAACGCACGCTCAACCGCTGCAGGAGCTGAGGCATCTCCTCCACCCGTTCGCGCAGTTCCGGCTGTCCCATCAGCACCAGCGTCAGGTAGAATTTTCGATCCTGCTGGAAATTCAGCAGCAGGCGGATCTCCTCCATCGTCATCTTGTCCATCACCATCTGCGCCTCGTCCACTATGATAATTGTACTGCATCCGCGGGCATGGTTGTCAAGCAGGCAGTCGGACAGCAGGTGCAGCAGCTCCACCTTGCTCAACCCCTGCGCCTCGTAACCGAACTGGAGCAGGATTTCCTGGAGCAGTTCCACGCCCGACAGATTGGGATAGGGGATCAGCGCCACCTCGAACCGGTCGGGGTCAAGTTCGTCCAGCAGCGACCGGGACAACAGCGTCTTCCCGCAGCCGTAGTCGCCGGTCAGCATCATCGCGCCTTGCCCCTCGGTGATAGCGTAAAGCATCCGGGTAAGCGCTTCCTCGTGCTGGCGGCTGAAATAGAAATAATGCGGGTCGGGGGTGTTCCGAAACGGCTTGTCGGCCAGCGACCAGTATTGCTCGTACATATATTCGCCTTTTCTAACTTCGAGTTTCGCATTTTTTTACGAATCGTCATTCCTGCGCAGGCAGGAATCCAGGCGGTGTTGCGGACGGTTTCCCCACTGGATTCCTGCCTGCGCAGGAATGACGGTCGAAAGTTTGTTTGTTTTTGCTTTGCGCTATAACCTATCCGTTGCTTGCCCTGAAACTGCCGATTTTTTCCCGCGCCGCGCGCAGGTCGCGCGCCGCCACGGCATCGGCTTTTTCTTTCTCGGGAGGACGAACCTTTCCCGCCAATTCTTTCAGGATGGGGCTGCGGGCGTGGTCGAGAATGCGGCTGCCCTCTTTCAGGCTCGAACCCCGGTGAACCTGCTGCAATACCTTGAGGCTCTTCACCCTGCGCCTGATGCGCGGCGTCGGCGCGGCGGAACGGTCGGGAATTTCCGCCATCAGCACCTGCGGGTTTTCGGAAAATTCGCGCGCGCCTTCCTTTTTCACCAAACGGATTTCCGCGCCGCGCTGCTCTTCCGGCGCGATGGCAGGAGGAGGTTGGCGAAAATACGCCGCCGCCATTCCCGCCAGCGCCAGGAACAGGGTCGACCCCAGTCCCAGCGGCCAGGCCTTGTCTTCCCGGAAAATGCGCCACGCCTGTTCGGTCGGGGAATAATTGCGGAAAGTGATCTGCCCGCCCACGCGCCATTCGCCCTCTTTAGCGGCGACCAGGCGCGTCAGGTATTCGCCGTTTTCATCAGGCGCGAGCCAGTCGTTTTCTTTCGCGGGGAGAGGTGCGTCTTTCACGCTTTGCGCGCCGCGTGGAAAAGTGCAGGCGGGATTGCCTTCCTGATCGAAAACTATCCCCCGGAACATGCCGGAGGAAAACTTTTCCGCCGTCGCCGTCGCGGCAAGCGTTTCCGCCAGAAACTTTTCGTCAAGGCAGGGATTTTTCGGCGATTCCGCGGCAGAAACGCGGATTTTCCACAAGCGGTTTTCACCAGCCGCCTGGAAGAGGAACTGCCGCTCCGCCGCCTGCGCCACGGAATTTCCCGCCGCCTCGCCGCCGTTCAGATGCAGGATTGGCCGTTGCCCGCTTTCCAGCACGGTCAGGGTCTGTCCGGGCAGCAGTTTTTTCAGCAAAGTCGGCCCGCAACCGAGCAGCACTTTCTCCGGCCAGTCCGACTGTTCCTCGGGCCGGGAATACTCCGACGGGCTTACCCCGTCCAGCCACTTGAATTCCGCCAGCGCCTCGCGGCTCTGGTCGTGCCAGCCGACGACGCCGTTGCGGTATTCGGTCACCGCGTTCTGGATGACGATCTGGATATCGCCGGACAAGGCGGAGGCTTCTGATTTCAGTTTTTCCTCAAGCTGGCGGATTTCTTCCCGGCGGCTGGCGACCAACTTGTCGGTTGCTGCCTGCGCTTCATCTACCAACGCCTGCAACTTGCCCGCGTTTTCCCGCAGCCGGTCGGCGTTCTGTCTTTCCGCCTGCGAATACAGGACGGCTATACCTGTGCCGAAAATCCCCAGCAGCGCCACTGCGGGCAGAAACCAGAATAAGCCTTTCCAGTCGCGCCTGCCTTTGCGCCAAATGCTCCGCCGCTTTTTTTCCTTCACAGCGCACCCCCCGGCGCTCGCGCGCCTACGCACTTTTCCCTCAATCCCGGCTGTATCCGGCATTTTCGATCAAAGTTGAAATTATATGTATAGGCCGCCCCGGGCGCAAGAGGCGCGTCTTCTTATTTTCTTTATGCTTGTTAAAACCGCCTCGAAACAATAATATTTAAGGCTTAATCGCCATGCTAATTGTTTGGCTGCTGCGCCTCTGCGCGACAGTGTTCAGGACAGGAGAAGAATCAACATGCCGGAAAGCGAATACAACTTTGCCGAAATTGAGAAAAAGTGGCAGGCGAAGTGGAAGCAGAACAACCTTTTTGCCGCTGACGACCGGGGGACGAAACCCAAGTGCTACGTGCTGACGATGTATCCCTACCCGTCGGGCGTGCTGCACATGGGACACGTCATCAACTACACCATCGGCGACGTGGTGGTGCGGTATAAACTGCTGCGCGGCTTTGACGTGCTTTCGCCCATGGGCTGGGACTCCTTCGGCCTGCCTGCCGAAAACGCCGCTATCCGCACCGGCGTGCATCCCCACGAATTCACGGAAAAGAATATCGCCCGCATGACCGAGCAGATGCACCGCGCGGGCTGGGGCTACGACTGGACGCGCGAGGTCGCCACCTCCCACCAGGATTATTACCGCTGGACGCAGTGGATTTTCCTGAAATTCTACGAAAAGAAACTCGCGGTGAAAAAGACCGCGCCCGTCAACTGGTGCGATTCCTGCCAGACCGTGCTCGCCAACGAGCAGGTGCACGACGGCTCGTGCGAACGCTGCGGCAGCAAGGTTTTCCAGAAAGACATGAGCCAATGGTTCTTCGCCATGAGCAAATACGCCCAGCGTCTGCTGGACGGCCACGAGCAACTGCGCGGCAAATGGCCGGAAGCGGTCATCGCCATGCAGCAGGAATGGATCGGCAAAAGCCACGGCGCGAAAGTCCTGTTCAAAATCAAGGAAACCGGCGACGAGCTGCCCATCTTCACCACCCGCCCCGACACCCTCTGGGGCGTCACCTTCATGAGCCTCGCGCCCGAGCATCCGCTGATCGAAAAACTGGTCAAAGGCACCGAACACGAAGAGCGCGTGATGAAAGCCGTCAAGGAAATGCGCGCGCAGGGCACGTCGGAAAAGGATCTGGCCGACCGGGAAAAAGTCGGCGTCTTCACCGGCTTCCACGTGGTCAATCCCGTTAACGGCGAAAGCGCCCCGCTGTGGGTGGCGAATTTCGCGCTGATGAGCTACGGCACCGGCGCGGTGATGGCTGTTCCCGCCCACGACCAGCGCGACTTCGAGTTCGCGAAAAAATACAACCTGCCGATCAAGGCGGTGATCGTGCCTGAAACCGGCCTCAACGAATCGGTGATGACCGAAGCCTACGTCGATCCCGGTGACATGCTGTTCAGCGGCCCCTTCACCGGCGACAACAACGTCGAGGCCATGCCGAAAATCATCAAGTGGCTGGAGGAACAGGGCTACGGCCAAGGCACGGTCAATTTCCGCCTGCGCGACTGGCTGCTCAGCCGCCAGCGTTACTGGGGCGCGCCGATTCCGATTATCTATTGCGACAAGTGCGGCACGGTGCCGGTGCCGGAAAAGGATCTGCCGGTGAAACTGCCCACCGACGTGCAGTTCAAGGAAGGCGGCGGCAATCCGCTGGCGCGCAGCGCCTCGTTTGTCAACTGCGTCTGCCCCAAGTGCGGCGCGGCGGCCAAACGCGAGACCGACACGATGGACACCTTCGTCGATTCGTCGTGGTATTTCCTGCGCTACTGCGATGCGAAGAACGAGGACGCGATTTTCTCGCCGGAAAAAATCAAACGCTGGATGGCAGTCGACCAGTACATCGGCGGCATCGAACACGCGACCATGCACCTGATCTACGCGCGCTTCTTCACCATGGTCTTGCACGACCTGGGTCTGATCGATTTCGACGAACCGTTCACCCGCCTGTTCTGCCAGGGCATGGTCTGCAAAACCGCGTATTACTGCAACGCCTGCAAGTGGCTGCACGAGTCGGATGTAGCATTCGCCGACGGCGCGGCCAAGGGACAGAAGTGCAAAAAATGCGGCGGCGAAGTGACTTCGGAGATGACGAAGATTTCCAAGTCTAAACTTAACATCGTCGACCCCGACGTGATGTTCGACAAGTTCGGTGCCGACACCGTGCGGCTGTACATGCTTTCCGACGCGCCGCCGGATCGGATGCAGGTCTGGAGCGAGGAAGGCATCAGCGGTGCCTGGCGCACCCTCAACCGCCTCTGGACTCTCATCAACAAAAGTCTCGACAAGCTCTCACCCGTGGGCGAGCCTCTGCCGACCCAGCTTAACAGCAAAAACGTCGACCTGCGCCGGAAAACGCACCAGTGCATCCAGAAGATCACCGACTCGATCGAAGGCGGTTTCCAGTTCAACACCGCCATCGCCCGCTGCAACGAGCTGCTGAACATGCTGCGTGGTTTCGACAAGCCGGTCAACCCGGCGGTGCTGCGCGAGGTATTGGAAACGGTGGTGCGGGTGTTTTCGCCCATCGTGCCGCACTTCGCCGAGGAATGCTGGGAAAAGATGGGACATGCCGAAAGCATCTTCACCGCGGGCTGGCCCGAAGCCGATCCGAAAGTGGCGAAGGAAGACGTGATCGAAATTCCCGTGCAGGTGAACGGCAAGCTGCGCGCACGGATTACCCTCGCCGCCGACGCCGACCAGGAAAAAATGGAACGCGCCGCGCTGGCTGACGAAAAGGTGCAGGCGCAGATCGCGGGCAAGGAAATCGTCAAGGTCATCGTCATCCCCGGACGGATGGTGAACATCGCGGTAAAGGGATGACCGAAACCTGCGAGGCGATTGTGCTCGGTCGCCGCAACTTCAGCGAGACCAGCCTGATTCTCACCTTGTTCACGCGCGAACTGGGACGGGTGGACTGCCTCGCCAAGGGCTGCCGCCGCGCCAGCAGCCAGATGCGCGGGCATTTCGACCTGTTCAACCGGGAGGAGGTGCTGCTGTGGCCGCGCCCGCGTAACGGCCTCGATCTCGCCACCGACAGCCTGATCGTGACCGAGTACATGCGCCTGCGAAAAGACTTCCGCGCTTTCGCCGCCGCCGCGCTGGCCGGGGAGATATTGTCAATCGCCTGCCAGAAACACGATCCGCACGAAAACGCCTACGACGTTTTTCTGAACTACCTGGAGGAGCTGAACCGGGGCGGCGACGTGATTTTTCTGGCGCTGAAATTCCTGCTGGAAGTCCTGCCTCCTCTGGGCTACGCGCCGCAACTGCACAACTGCGCCAATTGCGGCAAGGAATTGAAAGCAGAAGAAAAGACGCAACTTTCTGGAAAAGACGGCGGCCTGATCTGCGCGGGATGCGCGGGCGGCGCAGGAAAATTCCTGCCTCAGGAAGCAACGCGGATGCTGCGCGAAATCTCCTCTCCGGAACAATCCGCCGCCGACAAAAAAATGCCGAAGCGGTTGCTGATGGCGCTGCTGGATTATATCCAGTACAACCTCGCGCGCGAGTTGCGGAGCGCGAAAGTTTTTTCCAGATTGGCGGGGTGACGGTGGGTTGACAGGAAAATATTCGCGAAAGCAACCCGTCAGCCCGTCAACCTGTCAACCCGACCCACAAAGGAACCCCTTATGGATTTCAGACTGTTCCTCTCCACGTTCGTTTTGATCTTCCTGGCCGAACTCGGCGACAAGACGCAACTGGCGGCGATGGCGCAAAGCTCCACCAGCAAGGCGCCGTGGTCGGTCTTCGCGGGCGCGGCGACGGCGCTGGTGTGCTCGACCCTGATCGCGGTGCTGATCGGTTCATGGGTGGAGAAAAATATTCCCAAGTCGTATATCAACGGCGCGGCAGGATTTTTCTTCCTGGTCTTCGGCTGCATTTTCATTTACAAGGTAATTGTACCGGGCGGGGAAAAGGAAACGGCGGCGGTCGCTCCGGCGGGAACGGGAATTCTCGCGCGGATCATCCTGGAAAGCGCGTGCGAGTTTGAAAAAGCTTCCGGCGCGGATTACCGCGAACTTTCCGGAAGTTGCGGCAACGAAAAATTGCGGAAACTGTTTCTTTCCCTGGCCGAGGAGGAAGACAGCCATCTCGCCCATCTGCACGAACTGCTGGAACTGCACGGCGGAGAAAAATTAGTCGCGGAAACAGCGGAAATAGCCGCCCTCGCCGTGCCGGAATTGCTGGAAGAGGAAAAGTCGCTGTTGGCGGCGGCGGTCAGACACGAAAATCAGACCGCCGATTTTTACGCCGCGCTGGCGGAGAAAAGTCACATTTCCTCGGCACGGAAAATCTTCCTGCACCTGGCGGCGGAAGAACGCGAACACGCGCGCAGACTTTCCGAACTGGCGGCGGGCTGAACATGACTTCGCATCAAGTCACCATGCGTAACGGCGAACTCGCGGAGATTCGTGAAACCGACGACGGAAAATTTCTCTGTCCGATCTGCGACGCGGAAGTGCCGCAGACGCCCTACGACCTTAAAACCGGCAAGCCATCGCGCGAGTGGTGTCCGAACTGCGACCACCAGTGGGGCTGGGACGATATCATCCCGCCCGACTCGCCGCCGGGCACGATCGCTCGCAAGTGGCGCGAGCTGCGCGAACAATGGGAACGCAACGGCGGTGGCGGGTCGCCCCGGACTTATTCGCAAGCCGACTGAAGGGGAGTTAGAGGCAATACGGTTTAATTGAGGAAATACCGTTCTTTTGTTAGCTTAAACCGTATTGGTCTATGGGAGAAGCCCTGATGCCCAACCTGATAAAAAAATATCTGCTTTCCCTGCTGGCGCTGGCGTTATTGGCGTTCGGGGGGATACTCTACGCCCGCCATCTGCGCCGGGAAATCGCGCAAACCGAAAACGCGGCAAAATCGCAGACGCCTGATTCTGCCGTAAATACGAACAAAGTCACAAAACCGGCGGAGACAGGAAATGTGAATTTTCCCAATTGCGACGAGCGCGGCGTGCCGTTGATCATTTCAGCTACTGTCAAAAAAAACGTCGCTCTGCTTTCAGCGCGATTGGCAGAGGAATGTTCGCATCGTGAAACCGTCGCCGCCGCGATCGATTTTGTCCATGCCCACAGTTATCTGCCCGAGGATATGGAAAATTACAATTATAAGAAATACCTGAACGCGCGCATCGTGCAGGAGGAGCTGCTGGCGGCGGCCCAGGGCGGGGAAAAGCCCCCGCTCAGTTGCGGCCCGCGCACGCACGCCTCGCGCTGGCTTCTGCAGGAGATGGGAATAAAATTACGGCTGGTGCAGTTCTATACCGACAGGTTCGCCGAAGTGCGCGGCCACCGGATGCTGGAAGCGTTCAACCCGGACACGGAAAAAGGGGAACTGTGGGACCCGAGTTATAATGTATATTACGAAAACGCCGCCACCTCCCAACCCGTCGACGCGGAAACCATCGTCAAGGGCAACATCGACGATTTCCTGCCTGTCGGCGCAAAAGGAAAAGGCTGGCAAGAGAACGATCTGGAATATCTGCGCGATTATTTCGGCGCGGTGCTGTTTGAGCATGAGGATTTTCGTATCGGTATGAAAAACGCGACTATCAAGATCAACCCGCTCAAATTCGACCTCGACAAAAAATTCGCCGACAACCTCACTTTTGCCGAGTGGGCGCGGAAATGCTACGGCCAGCCGAAACTGGAATTGGTGAAATAATGTTCATCTGCATAATTTTTCCGCCTGCTTGCGGATATTGCCTGCCAAGGCTGGCAGCGGTACCAGTTCGATCTGGTGCGTGATCAGTTCCTCCAGATCGTGGTTTGCCTCGACCGCGATATGTCCCTCCGGATCGACGATGCAGGTGGGGCAGTTCTGGCGCAGGGAAATGCTGTTAGCGGCGACCACCCACAGGCCGTTTTCCGCCGCGCGGCTCACCAGGTGCGAACGAGCCACCGGCATTTTCCGGTTGCCGTTGCCGACCATGGAAAACCCCAGGATCGCCAGCCGCGCGCGCGCTTTCAGCATCTCCCGGAAATACTCAGGAAAGCGGAATTCGAAACAGATCCCCAAGCCGGTTCTGATGCCCCGGATCGACACCGTCCTGGCGCTGTCGCCCACGGCGTAATGACGACAGTCCCGGCCATACATCGCGCGCTTGTGGTAAACCGCCGCGATCCTGCCCGCGGGCGTCAGCAACTGCATGGCGTTGAAATATTTCCCGTCCTCGCACACTGTCGTGCCCAGGTACACGTGCAGGCCGTATTCCTTCGCCTTGCGCCTGACAGTCGCCGTCGCCCCGTTCAGCGCCGCAAAATCGACGTCGCGCGGCGAGTCGATATCGACCCCGGCATAACCGGACAGGGCGCACTCCTGGGTGACAAGCAATTCCACGCCCCGGCGCCGCGCCTGTTCCATCCCCCGCAGAATCGAAGCGAGATTCCTGCCGATGGCGGCGGAACCGGCGAACTGCAGCGCGCCTACGCTCAAGGTTCTGGTTTTCATGTTTGCGATTTCCTGGAACTATCGGTTAATATACTTTGCGCACCGTACCGGCATATTCATATTTCATCAGAGGAGATTCTATTCATGCCGACCAGGCTTCACAAGCAGAAACCGGCTGTCGAACTTTCGCGCGTCACCCGCCATGCAGGGAAATGCCTCATCTACCAGGACATCAACTGGCGCGATCCGTCTGGCGCCGAACGCGTCTGGGAGACGGTGGAACGCGTGAACGACCGCGCGGCGGTAATGACTATCCCCTGGCTGCTGCCGTCGCAAAAGCTGGTTCTGATCCGGCAATACCGGCCCCCGGCCAAAAGCTGCGTGCTGGAATTTCCCGCCGGGCTGATCGACGAGGGCGAGGACGCAATCACGGCGGCGCTGCGGGAACTGCACGAGGAAGCGGGTTACGTCGGGCGGGTGACGCGGCTGATCCCGCCGACGTATAACACGCCCGGCCTCTCGGGCGAAGCGGTCTACCAGGCGTTTATCGCTATCGACGAGACCTTTGCCACGAACAAAAATCCCTGTCCCAAACCCGACGACGGCGAGTTTATCGAAGTGGTAACGGTGGCGAAAACGGATTTCGCCGGTTTCATCGAACATGAACTCTCGGCCGGAAGCGCCTTCGACAGCAAGGTGATGGCATACATGCTGGGCGCGTCCGGAGTCACGGCCTGAGAAAACGCAAAATGAAACTCAAACCCCGCTGCTACTGGACGATCTGCAAACTCCTCGCCGTCGCGGTGATATTCATGGCCGCGGGGGTGTATTTCTGTAGACACTACGGACTATCCCATTATCGACAATGGCAGCACAAATATTTTTATTATACTATGCAAGAGAAGAATCCTGGAATTGCCGAAGATGATATTTTATTAAACACCGATTTCGTAAGCGACTATAGGGAACCATCAGGAATAGCGAAAATCCGGTCAATTGAGAGCGTATCCTTGAGTGGTAAAAAGGTGGTTGATATATCCCCGCTTGAAGGTATGAAACTCAAAAGTCTGACACTTATTAACACCGGTGTCGTTGATCTTTCGCCTTTAAGTAATATGCCGCTTGAACAACTTGACATATTTTTTTCTTGTGCCACTGACTTTTCTCCTTTGCATAACTTGGACAAATTATCTGAGTTAAGTTTGTCTGGCAGGCTAATCAGGGATGTTTTTTTTCTGCGAGGTTTGCATCTGAAAAGTCTTACGCTGCATGCAACCTGCGTTTCTGACTTGTCACCATTGTCGAAAATGCGTCTGAAATCACTTGACCTTAGGGAGTCGCCTGTTATGGATATTGCGCCGCTCACTGGGATGCCATTGGAAAAACTCAAACTTTCAGGAACGGGGGTCTCTGATCTGTCGCCATTGATAGGAATGCCTTTGTGGTATCTGGACATCACCGGAACTCCCGCCGCCAACAAGGAGATTCCGGGCGAATTGAAAATTTTGATGGAAAGGTAAACTTACCCAAGGAGCGACATTTGCGCGTACTGGCAATTGATCTGGGCGAACGCCGGGTGGGGTTCGCGGTTTCCGACGACGAAGGCATTATCGCCTCACCCCTGCGCATCGCGCAGGTAAGAAGCCTGCCCGACGCGTGCGAGGTAGTGCTGGCGGCGGTGGAGGAAACCGGCGCGGGCAAGGTGGTGCTGGGCCACCCCCGCAACATGGACGGCCGCGCCGGGCCTAAAGCGAAAGAGGCCGAGGAGTTCGCCGCCATGCTCCGGGAAGACGGGCTCATAGTTGAATTGTGGGACGAGCGCCTCACCACCGCCGAGGCTGAGCGCAGCATGAAAGACGCCAACCTTTCCCGGAAACAGCGCAAAAAAAGCCTCGACGCCGTCGCCGCCCAACGCATCCTGCAAAGCTGGCTGCAGGCACAACGAAATTCGTAAATCCTTGCGGGAAAAGCCCTCTCCTCCCAGAGGTTTTTCACCCCACCGGACACTCCCCCACCCGCACCCTCAACCAAAACCGGAAATATTATCGGAAACTGGTAGACAGAAATAAAAAATACAGTTAGAATTTACGCTGGTAATTGACACCTTTGTCCGGATGGAAGGTGTCCCCGATTTGGGAGAAAAAGCTTTTGAACAGCCGCAAAGTCATAACCGGAATCGCTCTGGTCGCCGCTTTCTGCGGCTATCTGCTGCTTGCCACCAGCGAGCCGGTCAACAGCGAAAAAGCCAGCATCCTCCTGTCCGGTTCCACGGTCAAGGCGCCTCCCGTGCTGAGCGACGAGGAAATCCTCTCCCGCATCGCCCCGCCCGCCTACACCCTGGGCACTGAATCAGAACCGCCCCTGCCCGCGACCATGCCTCCAGAAACCGCCGAACCGGAAGCCCCGGAAGCGCCGACCGCGACTGCGGAAAACCGCAACTACCGCGAGGTCTGGGCGGTGGTAACTGCCTACTGCCCCTGCAGCCGCTGCTGCGGACGCCACGCCAACGGTCGCACGGCGACGGGTAAATCGGCCTGGACTCGCGGTTTCGCCGCCGCTCCCGACGCGGTGCCCTACGGCACGAAGGTCTATGTCGAAGGCTACGGCCAGGCCACGGTCGACGACACCGGCGGCGCCATGCGCACCACCTATCGTCGCAGCGGCGTCGTCCACCTGGACGTACGCATGACCTACCACTGGCAGGCGCGCCAATGGGGACGCAAATTCATGCGGGTCAGAATCTACGAATAGCGCCACTTTCTTATACTCCCGTAAAGACTTCCCAGAAAAATCCACGCGCAAGGCACGTGGATTTTTGTTGGGAGCGCGGCAGCGTTAAGCACGCGGATGCGCGTGCGGCACGCACCTAAAACCCGACCAGCCTGAACAACCGCGGCGGCAGCGTGACTTTCAGCTTGCCGTTGTCCAACGCCAGATCCTGCTCCGCATATTCGTCGCGAGCCTTGCCGAGTCCTGCCCGTAGCTTGGAAAAATCAACCGTGGCGGTCTGCTCTGTTTTTGAGAGATTGCCGATCACCGCCAGCACCCGGTTGCCCGGACAGAGGAAATACGTCACCGCCACCTGCGGATTGTCGCTGGCAACGGCGGCGGCAGGGTCGTAATACAGCATCGCCTGCGCTTCGTCCAACTGATAGCGCATCTGCACGCCCCAGATCCGGTTGATAACCTTGCCGTCCTCGAAGCTGATCGAGATCGGAATATCGTTCAGCATCAGCTTGGTGCACATGGCCAGGGTCTGCTCTTCCGTGCCGTAGGTTTTGTCGGCGCGCTTCAGATTACCCAGGAATAATATGCCGCTGCCCTTGAGCCGCTGATTGAGTTCGCTGCGGTATACGTCGTCGGGGATTTCGTCGGAATAGACGTACGGCGATTTGAATTTCTGGATCGTGCCGCAATACTGTTCGCCGGGATACCAGTAGTCGCCGAAATCGTGCACCATCGGCAGATAATAGCTGTGGGCGTGATAGATCGTAACCCAGCCGACGCTGTGGCAGTATTTGAGCGTGCGCATCAGGTGACGCCGCAGTCCCATGATGATAAGGCGCGAAATGTCGCGGCCGAAAGCGTCCTTGAAGCGGCAGCCGTGCAGCGGATTCTCGCAAACGTAATTGTTGGCCAGATCGTAATAGACGCCGGTGTGAATGTTGCCGGGGTGGTCGTGCAGCGCCTTGATGCCGTCGAGGATATAATCGCTGTAGCGCGTGCGGGGACAGGTGTTGAGTTGCAGGCACTCGGTCTTGTCGAAACCGTCGCGGAACGGCACCACCGAACCGCCGGGGATGCTCCAGTATTTGGCGAAATATTTACCTTCCGGCACCTGGTCGTTAATCGCGGTAGCGCCGCCGTACATGACGATCTTCTGCTGGTTATTCTTCTTCAGAAAATCGACGTACTTCTGGAAAGTCGGACCCGGCCGGAAAGTGAACACGCCCAGGGTTCCCGCGCCGGCGTGGTGGTTGAGGGAGATGTCGCAGTTGCTGTAACGCCCGTAACCGCCCATGCGGTAGGTGCGCTTCTTCTCCGGCAGCGGCCGGGCGGGCGTGGCGATGAAGATGGCGTGATAGGCCGCGCTGTCGGGAATGGCGGTGGCGCGGTTGACCATGCGCACGGTGCAATGGCCGCCGTCAGCATCGACTTTCACGGTGATGGGCTTGTCGTTGCGCTGGTCGTAAATCCAGTTGGCGTCGTGCTCGGGAGCCCAGCAGAAACCTTTCTCGCTGGAGGTCAGCCACAGGATATTGGCCGCCTTGCGGTCGTCATAGGGGAACGGCATGGCGAACTCCCCTTCGCCAGTCAGAGACAGCAGCGGAGTCAGGGTGTAAGTCGTAAACGCCTTCGCCACCGTCCACTCCAGGCGCATGTCCTTGATTTCCGGCTTGCCGCGCACCGAGTAGTCGAACCGGATCATGCCGTCGAACTCCACGCGGGTCTTCCAGTCGAGGGAGAAAGTCTGCGCCTTGCCGACGCCGGAGAACTCGATCCAGGTGTTATGCGTTTCCCGCTTGTCGACGGTATAGGAAATTTTCTCGCGGCCCTGCGCGGTTTCGATTATCAGTTCCGGCGCCTGCGCCAGCAGCGAATCGCCGCCGTGCTCGACCTTCACCGGCAGCGGCTGCCCGGCGAAGGAATAGACGCGGTTCCAGAGCGTGACCGTGTCCTTGTCGTCCAGAGCCAGCGGCGTCCAGGGCGAAGGCACCACGTCTTCCTGTCCCAGAGGATTGTTGAACCAGCCGGTGTCGGGGCGCTCGATTTTCTTGACGGCGGTTTCGCTTTTCAATCCCGGCGCGCTCAGGGTGAGTTGATATTCATACATTCCCGAGGTTTCCACACCGTTCATTATCCGGTCTTCGCGCATACCGACAGGATTCCATTTTTCGGAAAACTCCTTCCCGTCCGGCTTGCGCAACACCGCGCGCGCGCCGACTTTTTTGGTCTTCAACGCGTCCTGCCACGCAGCAGGGAGCGGGCTGTAATCAAGCTGCGCCAGCAGCCGGTCAAGTTTCCCCGTGGTGTCGTCCACGCCATGCAACTGAATATCGATGTTGGGCAGCTCAACCTGCTTGCCGCTTTCCGCTCCGGCAGACTGGAGATACTGGCGCTTGATTTCCAAATCGGTCAGGGCGCGGGTGTAGATACTGATATCGTCCACCGCGGTTTCCTTGCCGGTGTCGAAGGGCCGGAACGATTCGCTCCGCGTGCGGATACCGATAAAGGACTTGGCCGGATCAGGCACGATAGCGGCGGCCAGACGCGCTTCTTCCGGCATGGCGGTTTCGGATTGCAACTCGCCGTTGAGGAAGATGCGGATTTTTTCCAGCGTCCAGGTGACGGTGATCTGGAACCATTGCTTTTCGCCGATGCCGGTCAGCGGCGCGCCAGCCAGACGATACATCCGCTCGCGGCAGTAGGAACTGTTCCAGTAAAGAAACGCGGTCGGGGTGTGGTAATACTGGTAGAGGAAAAACTGGCTCCAGTTCTTGCCGTCGGAAAAACGGATGTTGGCGTAGACCTTGTGGCAGACGTCCGGGTCGCTCTGCTGGACGGAGCGGGGGGAATAATTATTCGCCAGCAGCCACATGCTCAGGGTGCCTTCGCGCGGATCGATGTTTTTCCGCACGTCGTATTTCAGTTCCTCATCCTCGGCGATGTTGAAGGCGTTCTGTTTGTTGTAACCGAGGAACATGCGGAATTCCAGGTTGGGATCGCTGGCGATGGAAGCAGGCTGACCAGCCGCATAATCGGCGGTGACTGATTTCTTGTCGAAAGTAACACGCATCGACAGGCCGCGTTCGTCGCTTTCTTTTTCAGCTTTTTTTTCCACTACCGGAGCAGGTTTTTCCTTTTCAACAGCAACAGGCTTGGCAGGTTGCGGCTGTTCCTTTTCATCGCAAGAAATTAACAACAGACACAGCGACAGTGCCGAGGCAAACGCGAACAGACGAAACGACATGGCATCCCTCCTCAAAGAAAACAAATACCTCCAGCGTAAATTATTGCAGATCGAAATAGGTGTTGCTGCCGTCCTGGTAATACTCGCAGGCGTTGCGGTTGAACGACACGTGATAATCCGCCCACAGGATATTGGCTCCCCCGTCGTGACGGTCGTGAATGGCCGGGCTCCACGGCGGGCACGGCCCCTTGGTCAGGGTGTGTTCTCCCAGATTTTGCTGAAGCATACGAAAGCTGTCTGCGACCAGGATGGTTTCTCCGGGCTTGCGCACCATCGAAACCCGCGCCGTGATCCAGGCGTGCAAGTCGTGCGGGGTGGTCTGGTAATAACCGCTGCCGATATTATAGTTGTTGTAACCGTAGGCGATATAGGCGTGGGCGTTGATCGGCCAGGCGGAATTGGAAATATCGCCTGAGCCGTTGGTGTTGGGATGGGTCAGCCCCGCATCCAGCGAGGACGGACAACGCAAAATGCCGATGTCGCCGAGATAATCGAAACGCCGGAAATCGTAGCTCCAATTGGAAACCGTGCATTGGGTCGAACCGCCCCAGAAGGGATAATGCCCTTTACAGTCGCCGGTATAACTCAAAAAGGCGATGCCTAACTGTTTCAAATTACTGGTACAGACGATTTTCTTTGCCGCCAACCGGGCGCGCTGCAAGGTCGGCATCAGCAGCCCCAGCAAGATGCTGAGAATAGCCACCACCACCAGCAACTCGACCAGGGTGAAGCGGCGGAAAATTTTACGGGACATTTTCTGCTCCTGTTTTATTTCGGCCCTCGGGAAAAAGGGACTAAGGCTCCAATGTGGGCTTCGCCCACAATCCAATTTGAATCATGCGCCAAAGGCGCGGCCTTGTGTGCGGACTTCGGCGAATAGCCGAAGCGCGTGCTCTGCACGCGGCACATTAGCGGAAAACGCGCCAGCGTTTGGAGCGAAACCGGGGCAGGCGGCAAATACCCGTCCGGCCATCACCTGCTCCGCTCCGCCTGACCAACTCCTGACGTGCGCGACCACCAGACACCCCCCCTATATACAAAGTAAAACCGTTCGTCGATGACGCGCAACCTAATCCAGAATTAGCGACGCTTACCCCGTTACCGGTTTCCCCCTTTGGATATAGGGGGGATTACAGGTATGCTACGCTTACAGGTTTGCAGATGCCGACACTGATAACTCCCGATTGCGAAAAACATACAGCAATAAAGTGAAATCTCTGACCAGAGTCTTAGTCCCTTAGAGCCTTAGTCCCCTAGTCCCTTAGCCCCCCCCAACCGGCAGGTTTCACCAGGGACAATCGTCGCTGGAACAACGACTGTCTCCGGCGCGAGAACTCCGCCCGACGCCTGCAATTTTTCCAGCGCAACCTGCACGAACTCCCGGTGCGGCACCCGCACCGTCGTCAATTTAGGCGAATAACATTCGGTGGAAATAAAACCGTCATGCCCCATCAGGCCGACATCTCCCGGAATGCTCACTCCGTGCTTGCGCAGACAGGAGATGACGTCGATAGCTTTCAGGTCGGTATCCACGAAGATAGCGTCGAATTCAACCTGCCGCCGCAACAGCTCTTCCGCGCCACGCGCGCCGTCACGCTGGCTGTCAATGCCCAGTACCACCAGGTTCTCGTCTGGCTGCAACCCGGTCTCGGCCAGCGCGAGCCGATAGCCTTCGTGCTTGTCCCGGCCCCGGCTGGAACCCAGATACGCGATCCTGCGATATCCCGCCGCGATCAGGTGGGACATTCCCAATCTGACTGCTTCCCGCACATCGGTGTTTATTCTCAGGCATAAATGCGGCGCGCGGGTTTCTCCCAGCACAACCACGCCCGGCTTTCCCCTTGCCGCCAAAGCGTCGATCAGTTCGCCATACTCCGAATCGCCGGTAAAAAACACGGCGTCATAAATCGAAAGCCGATCGAATGTTTCTGTGTCGATCTTATGCGGCGCCAGCGGCTCAATGGAGAAGGCACCCTTCCCCGCCAATGAGTGCATGAACCCGTCGAACAGAGACTGGATCAGGTGCCAGCACTCTGGATTGTTTTCCTCCTGGTCGAAATACAACCCCGGCAGAACCATGGCCAGATTCAATCGTTTTTCCGAGTCGGGGTCGCTTCCGACAAACGTGCCCTTGCCCTTCCGCCGGTAAATCACCCCCTCGCCCACCAGCTCCTGCATGGCGTGATGGATCGTAACCGGACTTACCTCGAAAATCTTCGCCATCTCAGGCTGGGAAATAATTCTGTCCCCGGCGCGGAGATTCTGCTCCCCGATCCAGCGCAGGATTGAACTTTTTATATTGTCGCGCTTGCCGACCCTGAGCAGTTCTGTCGCCTGATCCATATACACCTCCTATACAGTTAATATACACTACCTATTCTGTTTGTCAAGTCGGAATCTGTCGAAAGTGTGTCTGGATTATCATGATAATTATCAGGATATTATCATGATACTGCCGCACACTCAAGGGAAGCGGCAACACCATTTTCCATTTAAAGAAACATTAGTTTTCACGAGAAAATAAACTCCACCACTGTGACAAAATCCGTCACTCTCAACCGCTAACCTGGAGACACCTCTGCGATACACGCCGCTTTTTCTATTTTTAATTATCAGTAAAACTCCCCAAAATACATATAATATCTTAATATTTAAAGCTTTGCCTGAAAGGTATATTTGGGGAGTTTTTTTGCCTTGGCGCATTTGACGCGGTATACTCAAGTAGAGTGAAAGTCCTATTCAGGAAAAAACATGAAGCATAAACGTCTTGAAAATCTGGAACAGATTGCGCGTCAACAAGCGGGGTATTTCACCGCCAAACAGGCGCGGGAAGCGGGTTTTCCCGCCAATAATCTGTACCGGGAATGCGAAGCGGGGCGCTGGCTGCAAGTGGAAAAAGGCTTGTATCGTCTTGCTGGATATACAGATACGCTGATATCAGACTGCATCCGCTGGTCGCTGTGGAGCCGCAACCAGCAGGAAGAAATTCAGTGTATCATCAGTCACACCACAGCCTTACAGGTTCATGGATTAAGCAAAAATACGGAAATATTTCGAGAAACAGACCTGTCTGTTCCGCTGAATTTCAGCAAAAACAGGCCGACTGGCGTGATTATGCGGAAGCGAGAAATCGGGCGGCTGGAGGTGGAGGATTTCGGTAAGTTCCGTGTTACCAGTCCTTTGCAAACAGTGCGCGATCTGGAAAAAAAACTTTGCCGCGACGGCACACTTGGGTGTATATTGCAATTGGGAATCACGCGGGGAAAATTCACTCGGGAAGAACTCGCCCGATATGGGCTGTTTGCGCCAGAAACTCCGGTGGTGGCTAGGGTTATAGAAAGGAAGACATATATGCGCGCGCAACGGGGGATGTCGGCTTTTACCCTGGTCGAGCTGTTGGTGGTGATTGCCATAATCAGCATCCTGGCGGCGTTGATGCTGCCGACGCTGGGTCGGGCGCGCGATCTGGCGAGGCAGGCGAATTGCGCTAACTCCATGCGGCAGTGCTCTTTAGGCGTGACGATGTACGCCGACAGTTTCGGCAACTACCTGCCGCCCAACCACAACCCCGGCGGCGGCGGCGGGGCTCCCGGTACGGCTCCTTGGGGGAACATCCTAACTGCGAATCCGATTTCACTGCCAAAAGAATTGGTACGTTGCCAATACTACAATCCAACTACCAGTACAAGTCTTTCCTATGCTTCCTATGTACGAAATTTTCTGAGGATGGATCGGGAGCCGTCGCGGGTAGGAGGTGGGCGCGGATTCTCTTCCATTCCTTTGCTGATGGATTCCATCAATAATGATCCGGTTTATGTAGCTTGGAATCAATACCAAAAACAGATGTGGTGCGGTTATGCCTATTCCAACTTTGCTGCGATCCATTGCCGACACGTTTTGAAAGCCAACGTTCTTTTTCTTGATGGGCATACTGCGGCCATGGACAAGACCGCGCTGGTCAATGCCAACTTCAGCGGCATTTCCACCGGTGGTTACCAGCCGCTGCTGTATGTTTTTGAAGGCGAGTGAAAGTCGCCGGTTGCCAGTTTACTTTTTACAGTAAAATAGAGTTGCGGTGTGGCGTACGATTTCTCCCCTGGATTCCCGCCTTCGCGGGAATGACGTACGTAACTTTATTCGCAAAACAGAAAGCTTATCTCCTTAACTAAACCGTATTGCTCCTAACCTCCCCTGCAAGGGGAGGAATTATTGCCCTATATTTTGTATTTTGTTCACGTACTTGCGGAGCGTCAACAATCCTCCAAGGAGTTACGCCTGATGAAGCAGACGGAGCGGCATGTCGGCAGGCAGCCGGAATTTTCGCGGAGACTTACACTGGTGGAACTGCTGTTCGTGGTCGGAGTGTTTCTGGTCGGAGGTGCTTGCCTGTTTCCGGCAGCGTTCCGGGCGAGAATGAAAGAAAAAGCTTTGCAGGCGGTCTGCTATCAACAGATGAAGCAATGCCATGCCGCGACGCTGATGTATGTCCACGACTTTGACGGCTTCCTGCCCTGCAACCATAATCCCGCCTGCGGTGACCGCACCACCTCGCCCTGGTCGTCTATTCTGGTTTCAGGGCTGCAATATCTCGACGGCGAAACTGCGCTCTGCCCTTCTCTCGCTCCCGCTAAATTCGGCGGCGGGTGGAATTCCTACGCCTCCTCCGTGCGCGGCCATGTGAAATTCCTGAACGGAGCGAAAGGCGCCACACTCAAGGGTTTTGCCGAAACGCCGCTGTTCATGGATTCGATCGACCAGAAAGCGGGAAAACAGGTCTGGTGCGGATTCGCCTATGCCGATTTCGCCTCGGTGCATTGCCGCCACGAAAACCGGGCAAACGTTATTTTTCTGGATGGACATGCCGAAGCGCTGGAAAAAAGTGTTTTATGCGGGAAGCCGTGGAAATTCAATGAATCATTTGTCGTGGAACAGTAGGAGGAAATCAATGAGATATCTGGCAGCGGGGATCGCGCTCTGGTTGTGCGCCGCGACGGCGTCGGCGGCGAGCGTGGAGTATGGGCCGAAATACTACCGGCCGACCGAGGAATTTGTCACGCCGCACGTGCGCTGGGCCAAGCCTGACGCGCGGGGGCCGGTGAAGGCGCTGTTTATTGTCTGGCGCGCGGGGATGCGGGAAATAGTGGAACTGTCGCAGCGGATGGAGCTGCAATATGAAGTCCTGGCCGTCGCCGACAATAAAACGTTTTGCGAAACGAAAAAGTCCTACAACCCTTCTTTCCGCGATCCGGAAACCATGACTGCCGACACGGAGAAAAAGCTGGCCGGTGAATACGACGTGATTGTGCTGGGCAACGTCAACTGGAGTTCGCTGCCACTGATTATCCGCTACTATATCCTGAAAAAGGTGAAAGACGGAACCGGCCTGCTGGCGTTGACCAACGGCGAAGACGAATACTGGAAACGCGCCATGGCAAAGCAGACGCCGCTGGCCGAAATCGGCGCGGTGCCGTTTGCGGGGTTGCCGGCATTTGCCAAATATAAGGACGCGTCGGCGTTTTATCAAGGCACGACTGTCTGCGCGAATTTCGGCCAGGGACGCATCGTACAACTGCGCGGCTTCTCCCCTCCCCGCTTCCAGGCGCTCACGCCGGGACCTACCGGCAATCTGCTGGACACGAAATTTATCGAATACGATTATTATCTCGCCTATCTCATTCATCTGCTTGATGCCGCCGCCGGGCGGGAACAGACTGTCCGCGTGCTCGACCCCGGCGCGTTGCGACTGGGACGGGGCGATTTCAAGGCAATCGAATTTTCTCTCGGCGGCACGGAGCGGGAACCCCTGTCCTGCGCCTTCGCGTTGCGCGACCGGGACAACCGGGTTCTGGCGAAAGGCGAAACCGCCGTCACTCTCGCAGACGGAAAAACGCCGGTCACTTTCGAAGCGCCGCGCGTTCCTGCCGGAGGTTATTTCGCCGATCTATGGGTAAAGAAGGCGGATGGCATCGTCGCGTTCGGTTCGATTTATCTCGAAATCTCCGGCGATACAACTTTGCAGGCAGTGAAGCTTGAGCAAAGCTATGGCAGGAACGATCCGGTCAAGGGGACAGTCACGATAGCGGCGAAAGCGCCGGTCGAGGGCTTGTCGCTTTCCCTGCGGCAACGCGATTCATTGGGACGGGTCACTGCACGCGCGACTGTTCCTGTTCCGCCCGGAGGAGGAGACGTCGCGTTTGAGTTGCCCGCAGGTGCGCCGGTAGCGATTGTGCAATATCTCGAAGTAGAGCTTGGCGCGAACGGCGAGACGCTTGACCGCAATACCGTTTCCTTCTCCATCCGCGACCTGCCCGCGCCCGACGACATTCGTTTTATCGCCTGGGTGAACGGAGATACATCCTACAACGGAGCACGCTTTCTGGAGATGCTTTACGATGCGGGTTTCGACACGCAGTACACCGGCTTTTCCCTGTGGGCACCCCACGCCAACCTGAGGCACATGCCCTACGCCACCCGCTTTATCGACAAGAAGACCGACTGGTACGATCATCCTGATATTCCCAACCGCACGGGTAGCGACCACGTGCGGCTGCCGTGCCTGACCGATCCGGAGTATCTGAAAGCCGAAGGGGAAAAGCTGGCCAAGTGCGCGGAAACTGTCGGGCATTTTTCGACCACGGAATATTCAATGGGTGACGAATGCCATTTCGTAGCAGGCAAACACGAACTCTGTTTCTCCCCTACCTGCGTGGCGGCGTTCCACAAGTTCCTGGCCGATGATTACGGCACGGTCGAGGCGATGAACAAGGAATACGGATCGGCTTTCGCCGCGTTCGAGGAAGTCAAGCCGGTGACGCTGGCGGAGGCGAGGGAAAATCCCGGACTGGCTCCGCTCTGGGTGGATTACCGCCGTCACATGGAAAGCACCTGGGCAGGCATCTATTCCTTCGCGACCGACACTATCCGCAAAATCGCGCCTGACGCGAAAATCGGCTACGAAGGCAGCGACACCCACGTGAACAGTTTCTGCGCGGCGGACTTTTACAAGCTGATGAATGTCCTGCGCGTCAACGGCACCTACGATGGCGCGTTCGTCCCCTACGCGGTGATGAGTTTCGCCCAGCCCGGCACGGTGCTGGGGCTGGGCTGGTACGGCGGTTATAACGAGGCGCGCTGCGCCGAGTACCAGCGCTATATCGCCTGGCGGCATCTGTTCCGGGGCGCGAACTCCTACTGGGTCTGGACGGTGAATCCGGGTTCGGGCAGCACCACCGCGCCTGACCTCACCTTCTACGATTATTTCCGCGCCAACCTGGAGGAAGTCAACGAAATCCAGCGCGGCGTAGGCAAACTGCTGATGCAGGCGCGCCGCGCCGACGACGGCATCGCCCTGCTCTATTCGCCGCCAAGCGTCCACGCGGCGACTCTTACCGACGGCCTGCCGCAGATGGAGGAGGTGCTGAACAATCTCGTGCCGCTATTGGAAGACAGCGGCATCCAGTTCCGCGTCGTCGCTTCCGCCCAGGTGGAGGCGGGGGAATTGGCGACGGGCAAACTCGGAGTTTTGCTGCTGCCCTACGCGCAGGCGCTATCGGCAAAGGAAACCGCAGCTATCCGCAAGTTTGTCGAAAACGGCGGCGCGGTAATCGCCGACCTGCGCCCCGGCGTGCGCGATCTGCACGGCAAGCCGCTGGCGCGCGGTGCGCTGGACGACGTGTTCGGCGTCGAGCAGATGTGCGCCGCTCCGCAACCGCTGGAGGAAATTGTAAAAATCGCAGACGCCGCTCTCGGAGCCGACCTCACCAAGACCTTCGCCGACGGATCGTTGAAACTTTCCGGCGGCAAGGCCAGCGCTACGGTCGGCGACGCCCCGGCGCTGGTTACAAACAAGTTCGGGAAAGGGCAGGCGATTCTGCTCAATCTTTCCCTCGCCGACTATTCCTCCCTGCAGGGCGGATCGGAATCGAAGATCACCCGCGCGAGCGAAAAGGGAACGGCGCTGCGCACCCTGTATCGCGGCGTGCTGGCAAAAGTCGGCGTCGAACCTGCGCTGGCGGTGACGCCGGAAGTGGCGGGACTGCGCACCTATCGCTTCCGCGCCGGGATGACGGAATACATCGGCGCGCTGCAGGAGCTGCCGGAACTGCCGGTAAGTTATGTCCTGGGCGAAGCCAAGCCGCTTGCGGTTACTCCCGCGACGATCAAATTGAAAGACAAGGCGCATGTCTATGATGTCCGCGCCGGACGCTACCTGGGCGAGACCGACGAGATTCCTGTCCAATTCGAACCGGCCAAGGGATTCCTTTTCGCACTGCTGCCGTCTGCTCCTGCCGGGTTGACTGTGATGGTGTCAGAAAAAATCAAACAAGGCGACAAGCTCGCATATGAAATCCGACTTGACGGCGTGAAAGCCGGGGAGCACGTCTTCCGCGTGGAACTGGTTTCTCCGCAAGGCGCGGTTTTCCGCCATTACTCGGCCAACCTCGCGTCCGAAAATTTAAGCGCGACCGCCGAGTTTCAGATGGCGCTTAACGACACGCCGGGCGAATGGAAAATCCGCGCCCGCGACGTAACCACCGGTTCGTCGACCGAGAAGACTTTCGTAATAGAGGAGACCCCATGACCCGTTTCGCTTTTTGCTGCGCGCTGGCTTTCGCGCTCTGTCTTGACTTTTCCGCCGCCGGCGAACGATTGCCTTATCCCTGTTATAAACTGGCGGAAGCGCCGGTGCTGGACGGAAAACTGGACGATGCCGTCTGGCAGGCGCTGCCGCGCGCGCAGGGATTTTTCCTGCTCGGCGGTTCCCGCTACGCCTCGGTCAAGCAGACCTGGTTCCAGGCGGGCTGGACGAAAGACGCCTTATATATCGCCGTAAGCTGCGAGGAAACTTCCCCCGAAAAAATGACGGCGAGCAAGGAAGACGGCGCTTCGCTTTGGAGCGAGGACAGCGTGGAGATTTTCTTCCTGCCCCTGGCCGTCGGCAAGAAGATGCAATTCATCGTCAACTCCGCCGCCGCGCGCTGGAACGAATCCGGCGGCAGGTTCCCGCCCCTGTCGGCCAAAGCATGGGAAGCCAGAACGACGGTCGGTAAAGATGCCTGGAATCTGGAAGTAAGGTTTCCTTTTGCCTTGCTGGGAAAAATGCCGGAGCAGAAAGAGGCGTGGCCCTTCAACGTGGCGCGCAACATTCTCACCGGCCCGGCGGACGAACGCCACACCAGTTGGCCGCCGCTCATCAGCGGATTCCACGACGTCGACCATTTCGCCAGCCTAATCTTTTCAGACAAACCGGAAGCAGATGCGAGCCGGGAAGAAGCCAAGCTGAATTCCGTGTATTTCAACCATCTTTCGCAGTGGGCGGCGGAACTGGCGAAACTGGCGTCGAGTTACGAGACGGTTCTGGCGCTGGGGCTGAAACATGAAAAGCTGAAAAGCGAAGCATCTTCGCTCCAGGCGCAGTGGGGCGCTTTGCGGAAAATCGCCGCCCCCGGGAATACTGGAATCGAATCGCTGGTGGAACTTTCGCGCGAATGCCGGGACTTGAAGGAAAGAAGCGACAATCTCAAGGCGCGCGTTCTGATGGAATCGCTGTTCGAGGAATAACCATGAGACGATGGCTGGCATTGGCAACAGCGGGAGTGGCGCTGACATTCGCGGCGGTTCCGCTGATCGGGTATTGCACGGGCGGGGACGAGGGCGGCTGGTTCGACTTTCCCGGCGCGACGCCGGAATTACGCGCGGCTTGTGAAAAATTTCTCCTGGCCGCAACGACCGACGACGCGGATAAAAGTTACGGCACGGCGCTGAAACCGCTGGCAGCTCTGCAAGCGACGCCTGACGCATCGGCGCAACTTCGCGCGCGTTGCCTTTATCTGCAGGCGCTGGGAGACTATCTCGAAAACAAGCCGGACAATGCCGCAGGCGCGGCAAAAGAATGCGCCGAAATTATCGGCAAGGAACAGGATTTTCCCGACCAGGCAAAATCCTCCGCGCTGGCTGCGGCGGCACGTGAGCAAAAACTGTCTTCCGCATCGGCGTTGCTGGCCTTGGCGGGGGAAGACGAGGAACTGGCTGGCGCTTTACTGAAAATCGAGAGCAGCCGGGAAAAAGCCCTGTCCCTGCGCGAGCGCTGCTGGGATCGCTATCGCCCGCGCCTGCGCGAACGGATCGAGAGCCTGACTAAAAAACTGGGATTGCCTGCCGCCAGTGCCGCCCGATTCGGGGAGAAGCTGGAGCCTCTGTTCAGACCGAAAAGTTTTTACTTGCCGCAGGAGGTGGACGATCTCGTCGTACGCGAGGCAATGGAGGAATTGTTCAGGCCGTGATGCCGTCGATAGCTATGGCTGCTTTCGGACAAGTACTCTGATTTCCGTGGATATACCGACTTTTCGGACCAGGCATTGCATAGCCGCCATTACTCCGGTTTCCGCACTGCCGCCAAAACGCGTTATCCGGTTTGCTTCCTGAAAACCAGCTTCCGCAAGCAGCCTGCGCAAAGTCCGCAGGCTGAAAAACTGCAGATGGGTTTTGTTGCCGAAACAATTTGCTTCCGCAGTTTTTTTCAGCAGCACCTTATATGAATACCGGTTGGGTACGGTGATGAGCAATACGCCGCCCGGATTCAATACCCGGTATATTCCGGAACATACCCGCAGGGGATCATAGACATGTTCCAGGCACTGCAATAACGTCACGCACTCAAACTGTCCGGCGGCGGCGGTAATGCCTTCCGCCGTCTCGCCACAAAACACCAGCGACGGGAAACGCTCAACCAGGTTCTGCCTTGCCGCCGGGGAAGATTCAATCGCATACAGCTTGGTGGCGGGAGAATATTGCCGGAACACTTCCAGAAATCCGCCTGTGCCTGCCCCTATGTCAAGCAGATTGGCGACAGGCGATTTTGCCCGGCTGATATCGGCAACCACCCCGGCCCAAGTCGGTCGATTCCGGTCAATCCACGCTTGTATCCGGGGATCGTGGGGAGAGGAGTAATAATTCTGCGAGTAGCATTTCACCAATTCCTCTTCATCAAAAGAATTGGCGAAAACCAATGAGCACTCGCGACAGGCGACCAGATTCCGATGATCAATCACCGCAAACTGAATATGATTGCAACTGCCGCAGATGGGGCAGTGCTTGCGCATAAACATGACCTGATTCCAATTTGCCTGGTCGCGACAAAAAACTGCATGCAACACCAGCATCAGCGGCGCTCTACGCCAAATACGCCTCGATAGCCTGTTTCATCTTTTCCAGGTTGGCGAGGCGGGTGGCGTCGTCGTTCTGCAGCAGGGTAATGCGGAACCCGCGCAGCTCCGTGTGGAATCCGCTCAGAGGCGTGACGCAGATGCCGTATGCGCCCATCAGGTAATATACGAACCGCTTGTCCGAAATCATGCCCGGCACCTTGGCTTCGATAAAATCGCGCACCTTCGGGTCGGCGATGGGTAGAGTATTTTCCCGCAGCACGCCGTCGTCGAACACGACGGTGAAATAAAACGCGCCGCGCGGGCGGTTGGCCGTCACGCCGTCAATCGCATTGAAAAAGTCGTACGCGTCGTTGGCGCGCTTTTCAAAAATTTTCGCGCGCTTGTCCAGATTTTCCTGATAACGGGAATCGCCCATCACCACCGGAATCGACAACTGCGGCAGGGTGGTGGCGCAGACCTCCATCATCTTCGCCTTGAACAGCGAATCGGCGTAGAGCGCAAAGTCGGCGTCCTTGCCGGTGTTGTAAAATTCCAGCCAGCCGCAGCGCCCGCCCGGCCAGGGATATTCCTTGCTGATGCCGCGCAGAGCCAGGCCGGGCACGTCGCCAAGGACGTCGGCGATCGGCAGAGGTTGGGCGCCGTTAAAAGTGATCTGCTGGTAAACCTCGTCGGAAATCACGAACAGGCCGTTGTCGCGGGCGATAGAGACTATCTCCTCCAGCATTTCGCGGTCATAGGTCATGCCGGTGGGGTTGTCGGGATTGATCAGCATGATGGCGACGATCTCCGGATGCTGCGCGATTTTTTTGCGCAGGTCGGCGAGGTCGGGCTGCCAGTCGTTCCGGTGATCGAGGCGGAACGTCAGTGGCGCGTGGTCGCCGCGCATGATCTCGCTGGAGAGGTGCGTCGAGTAACAGGGGCTGGGCATAATGACGCGCGCTTCGGGACGGATCAACTGGTAAACCTTGTTGACTGCGTCGCCGAGACCGTTAAAGAACAGGATGTCATCGGCGGTGATCTGCACGCCGCCGCGGGCATTGACCGTGTGGGCGATAAAATCACGGGCAGCCTTCACGCCGCGCGTGGGAGAGTATGCCCAGGAAGAATTTTCCGCCGCTATGTTGGCGATGGCCTCGCGGATCCAGGGCGCGACCTGCTCGCCGGTGCCGATCGGGTCGCCGATGTTTTCCCACTGCATCTTCACGCCCAGGTCGACGAGTTTATAGGCGTCCTCAACCACTTTCCGGATTTCGTACTGCAGATGCTTGACGCTGTCAGGCACGATTTTACCGCGCATTGATTTGCTCCTGTTGATCGCCTTGATGGGCTATTGATTTTCCATAGATGTATTGTCGTTTCCGTTATGCACGACGGGAATCGCATTCGAAACAAGCTCTCAAATTCATTATCGGCATCACCACACCCCCGGAATCGACCGTAGTATTTCCTGCAAATCCACGCCCCGGTTGCGGGGGTCTTCCTCCAATTTTCTGAAGTATTCGCTCCGGGGAGACTTGTGCTGCCCTTTCACGATGTCTTCGTATTTGTAGTTGCACCAGAGTTGCCAGATCTGATTGAAGCAGGCCGGGTTGGTGAAGAACTCGGTATCCTCCCCCACACCCTTGTAGCGATCAATCAACGCGCCCAGTCGCGACAGGGTCTTCTCGTTCTGTTCCTGCTTTTCGCAGATGTAGCCGCGCTGGTGGTTCTTGCCTGCCCAGAGGTGGAACTGCGCATCCTCCAGCGGGTCCTGGCCGTACTTAACGATCAGCATATCTTTCACGTTCTGCGTCGATTCGTCTATCGCGCCCGAAATACAGGAGTAGACGACGAAGTTTTTGTTGCCGGTCTTGCGGTCGAGAAAAGCAATGTCGGCGGCATAAGACGCGGCTTTGCCAAAGCCCACCCAGACCGCGAGATTGCGCCGGGCGGTTTCGTGGCAACCCAGGTAATCGGCGGCGCGGGAAAGCGCCTGGTACAGCGCATCAGTTTCCAGATCGCGGGTGACGCCGGTGGCTACCGGGATTTTCCACTGCACCGATACCACCCCGACGTATTTTCCCTTTATCAGCGGCAGCATCTTCAGCAGCGACTGGTAGGCGTTTTCGTTCTGTTCGTGCTGGATAACGAAAAAACGCTTTTCCAGCATTCCCTGAAAACCGTCGTGGACGTAATAAACGAAAAAGGTATTCAGTTCGGGAATGTTCACGATTTTCGCGCCCGCCTTTTTCGCAGCTTCGTAACCGGCCTTGTCCTGAAGGTAGATGTTCAGCAGATCGCGCTTGTCTTCCCGCATCTTCTGCACCGCCAAAGGGAACTGGTCCTTGGGGACACAGGGCGAAACCAGCCCTGTTATGGATGGGGTCTTTTTCTCGCCGGCATCGACCGTCGCCAGCGTCGAACATAGCAGCACACCGATGGCAAGGAAAAATCTGTTGGTCATTTTCCGCTCCCTCCTGAAAGAATAGTCTGTATAATTGACTATCTACCGGCGGCGGCGATTCATATCAGAAAAAGACGCAGCCGCCAAAAATAATTATAATAAAATCGGCTTGGCATAGCCAGAGATGTTTCCGGGCTGAAGGGAGGTGGCATGGCGCCACAGCCATCTTTCGCAAGCGGGTTCGGACCAGTTTTTATCTGCGCTCCCTTCGTTCGCGGATATCTGATTATTGTTCATTGGAGAGCCGATGCCAATTGAAGCCGTTATTTTCGACCTCGGCCGCGTGCTGGTGGATATCGATTTCACACGCGGGTTATTGAGACTCCTAGCCGCCTCCGGCGCGGAGTCGGCGGAGGAATACGTCGCCAGGCTGAGCCGCGACAGGCTGTTCACCGACTACTGCGCGGGAAAGCTGACGCCGGAGGAATTTCACCGCGAGTTCTGCCGCAAGACCGGCTTGTCGCTGTCGTTCGACGAATTTGCGCGGCGCTGGTGCGACATCTTCGCGCCGATGCCGGGGATGGAGGAATTGCTGGCGGAAGTCGCGCGGTCGTACAGGGTCGGCATCCTTTCCGACACCGACCCGCTGCACTGGGAGTTTCTCCGGCGCGAATATCCTTTTCTGCAACAGGTGGAGAAACCGACGCTCAGTTTCGAAACCGGCTTCGTCAAGCCCGCGCCGGAAGCGTTTCTGCTGGCGACGGAAAGGGTGGGCGCGAAACCGGAAGAATGTTTCTTCACCGACGATAAATCGGAAAACGTGCAAGCCGCACAGGCGGTGGGGATGACGGCAAGAACTTTCACGAGCGCGGCGGATTTGCGGGAGACTTTGCGGCGATTGAGGCAGCGGCCAGCACGATAATGCAGCCCATCGCGGGCAGGCGGTAGCGGATCGAACCCATGAAGACAGTGTGCAGCGCGGCGAAATAGAACGCCGGAATTAGCAGGATATATATTTCGCGCCACTCGCGCCGGTATTTAATCACTCCCCACAGCGCCAGCACCATCACCGGCAGATAGCTGTACAGGCTGAGCGCCAAGTAATGCCATCCGCGCGCGCCCTCGTAATTCGGCACCACGTTCCATGTCCGCAGGAATTTGACCGGCATTAGTTTGAGGAATTTATATGGGTTGGATTTGATCCAGCGACGAGACTTATATTTTAAATACTCATCATTTCGCAATTCTCGTTCTTTAGCCATATTGGGATGCAAATCCTCCGGCATGATATATATGGTTTCACATCTAGATGAATTTTGCAGATACACACTAGCTTTGATGAGCATTCCATCTTGATACGAAGGAATAACAATCTTCCCATTATTCGGTCCGCCGTCGGCGTATTCGGAACATGATTCGTAGAGGGTGAAGCCGCCCATGGTGCTGAAGGGGACAAACTTTTCAAACACCCGGTAATTGCGCACCCACCACGGCGACATCCCGGCGGCGAAGGCCAGGCAGATAATGGGAATCGAAATCAGCGTCGCCTTGCGCTGGCAAAAAAATGCGTCGCCGTTATCGCCCGCATTTCTCTGCATCCGCCACAACCGCGCCAGCAGGAACGCGATTACGAAAATCCCGAACAACGCGAAACTCGCCTTCACCATCACCGCCAAAGCCAGCGCGAAACCGACCAGCGCGGCGCAGGCGTAGGCTGGTTTGTATGTAGGGACTGAGGAGCTGAGGGGCTGAGGGACTGAGTTTCCCAGGCGTGAGCTCTGTCTGTTTTCGCAAGTCTCGTGCCTGCGTAAAGACTCGCCCTCTGGCGAGCAGAATCTTAGTCCCATAGTCCCATAGTCCCTTAGTCCCCCGCAAGCCTGCAAAAATTTCACGCCCGCCAGAATTATCAGCAGCGTCGCGGTAACGCCCAGCGTATCCGCCAGCACCAGATTGGAAAAGTAAATGAAGAACGGATAAACCGCGCCCATCCCTGCCGCCAGCAGGCCGGTGCGCCGCGAAAACAGCGCCGTACCCAGCAGAAACATTAAATACAGATTGAAGACGTCGAACAGGTTGTTGACGATCCGCGACACGCGCGGCGACTCGCCCACGGTTTTATATTGCGCCGCCAGCAACAGCGAATACAGCGGCGTACGCCAGGCGTGGCGGTTGCTTTCGTCAATATATTGATTGTGTTCGGCGACGTTATGTGCATAGGCGGCGAAGTTGTTGGAATCGGGGAAAAGGAATTTCCCTGCCGCGCCGTGCCGGTTCTCCACCTGCCGCGCGACAACAAAACCGACAGCCAGCCGCAGCAACAGCCCAATGAGCAGGATCGCGACAAGGATGGCACGACCTTCCCCCCCCGCGGCAGACTCCCCCTCTCCCCTTGCAAGGGGAGAGGGATTACCGCTTTTAAAATTTCGCGAATCGCAAGACAATATTATGGAACCCCCTCACCCTGGCCCTCTCACCCTGCAGGGGGAGAGGGAACTTGCTTCGTGGTTAGCGACGGTTTTCAAAAATCGCGGGACGCATGAATTCAGTACCTTAGCCAAGCGCACATTATATCCTTGCTCCTCCCAAGGCGGAAGGATAAACTCGCTTGCATGAGCGACGAAGACAAACGCAAATCTCTGCTGGAAAAAGCCAGGAGCCTGCCTCTTTCGCCCGGCGTGTACGTGATGAAAAACACCGTCGGCGACGATATCTACGTGGGCAAGGCCAAGGAACTGCGGCGGCGCGTCAGCAGTTATTTCCAGGCCAAAGACCGTCTCGCCAAGGAAGCGGCGCTGGTGGAGAATATCGACGACTTCGAATATGTCGAGACCGGCTCGGAGCTGGAGGCGCTGCTGCTGGAAAGCCGCCTGATCAAGGATCTTCAGCCTAAATACAACATGATGCTGAAGAACAATGAGTTGTATCCCTTTATCGAAATCACCTGGGACGAGGACTTTCCGCGCGTCTTTGTCACCCGTCAGAAAAAGAACAACGACAGCCGTTACTTCGGTCCCTTCGTGGCGGCGGGCGACCTGCGCGCGGCGCTGGCGATGCTGCAACGGATTTTTAAATTTCGCATCTGCAAAAGAAAAATCGACGCTTCCGACAAGCGGCGCAAATACCAGCGCGGCTGTCTTAATTTTCACATTGGTCGCTGCGCCGGCCCCTGCCGCGACGCAATTTCGAAAGAGGATTACCGCAAGCGGATTTCCTCCCTCTGCCGGTTTCTGACGGGGCAGAAGAAAGACCTGCTGAACGACCTGCGCGAGGAAATGAAAACCGCCGCCGACAATCTGCATTTCGAAACCGCCGCCGCCCTGCGCGACCTGGTGGAAGCGCTGGAAAATCTGAACGACTATCCCGAACTGGACGACACCCTCGCCCCCGCGCCGCCCGCGCTCGAACCGGAGCGGGGGCTGGTGGCTCTGCAGAAGGCGCTTGAGTTGGACTGGACTCCCCGCCGCATCGAAGGCATCGACATCGCCAACCTGCAGGGGAAAGAGACGGTCGGCTCGCTGGTTTATTTCATCGACGGGCTGCCGTTCAAGGACGGCTACCGGCGTTTCCGCATAAAGACCGTCGAGGGGCAAGACGATTTCCGTTGCGTGGCGGAAGTGGTGACGCGGCGCTACGGCGGCATAATCAAGCGCGGCGAAGACATGCCCGACATCGTCATGATCGACGGCGGCAAGGGACAGTTGCACGCCGCCGCCGACGCACTTGCGCAAAGCGGCGCGCGCGTGCCGGTGCTGCTCAGTCTCGCGAAAAAGGAGGAGGCGGTTTTCGTCTGGGGGAGGGAAGAGCCGCTGGCCTTGTCGAAACGGAATCTGGGCTTGCGCCTGCTCATGCACATCCGCGACGAGGCGCACCGCTTCGCCCAGCATTATCACCACATCCTGCGGCGCAAGGCGCTGTTCGGCGAGGAGGATCAGTCTCCAGTCACCAGTTGACAGTCTCCAGTGTTGGTTTTTGGAAGTATAAGCAAAACAGATGGCACACATATTCCCCCGGCAGTTGCGAACAGAAAGGCTTACACCAGAAAAGCTGGAGACTAAAAAAGTTTTTTGCAATCGCCGCCGCCCTGCCGTATAACTTGTACAGGCATTATTTCAGGAGATCGAACGTGTCTGAAGGCATAGTAGTGGAATGTTCCTGCGGCAGGAAATACCGGGTTCCGGCCGAGGTGGCAGGCAAGAAGGTGCGCTGCAAGGAATGCGGCGCGGCGATGGACGTGCCTGCCGCTTCCCCGCCGCCTGAACCGGTTCACCCTGCCCCGGCGGCGGCGCCTGTCGCTCCGCCTGAACCGACCCGACCC
>JAGUZQ010000093.1 GCA_020060765.1 Planctomycetota bacterium
AACTTATTTTGCCCTTCAGTGAAGCTTTCACGGTAAATTATGGATGCCACTTGGGCGTATAATTCACAAAATACAGCTATTTTTAATGCGATAGCCCTGGGGCGAATGCAAATATTTTTCCTGAAACAATTTGCTAAACCGGTCGAAAATACATATAATGTATATATGAACCGGTGTATTGACCAACCGGGTTTCCTTTTGTTTGTGCGCGAAAGGAGGATGCTTATGATGTGAGCTATCGGAATTGGCTGTTTTGAAGTTTGGTTTTTGTTTTGGAAAGGTAGAAAATGAAAAAACGAAATGGATTTACACTGGTCGAACTCTTGGTGGTTATCGCCATCATCGGCATCCTCGCCGGCCTGCTGCTGCCCGCTCTTACCAAAGCCCGTAATCTCGCCAATAATACCAGTTGCACCAGTAATCTTAAACAGATCGGTACGGGTCTGGTTATGTATCAGGGCGATCAGGAATACGGGGTTCTGCCGCAGTGCTCTTTAACGGCTCCTCTTCTTGCCTGGATTGATGCTAAAGGCGGAGGCGGAGAAGCTGTCGGAAACCTGAACTGCATGTACGATTTTGGCGAAGGCTTGCTTGCCGACGCGAAGATTTTCAGTTGCGCCAGCAACCCCGCTGCCGCGGTTGATAAAACAGGCGCTAATCTTGATGCGGATTATGCTGCTGGCGTAAAGCCGGAAATCGATGATGCGCGCAAGACCAGCTTTTCGTTAAGCCTCAATCTGGCTATCAACAGCAAGCCCAACATGGTCACCTGCGGCGACCGGGGGCGGAACGCGACTGGCGTAAAAGCGTTTGATACCGATGTCCATCGGGTCGATGACGAAGTCGCGCCCTATAATGGTGGCTTGAACCACGGCGATAGCCAGAATCTGCTGTACAATGACGTGCATGTCAAATCCTCCAAGACTTGCAACCCCAAGGATGACTGCGATGATTCAAAGGAAACCGGTAACAATGGTGGGATCTATGTTAAAGGCAATACAGGGGTTGACTCCACCGACACTGTCATGGAATAACTGTTCGACCACAACAACACCCAAGGGAAGCGCTTCGGCGCTTCCCTTTTTGTTTGCCGCGCGAGTAGTACAACGCTTCAAAGAAAGATAACTTACTGTCCCCGGACAGTGCCTTATCGAAACAACTTTTCCTTGAGCAGCTCCTTGTGCCTGTGGTCGAGTTTTTTCAGTACAAGCATGATATCTTCAATCCGCCGAAGAAAGGTATCCAGCTTTTCCTCTTCGTAGTCGCCTTTTCCGGCTCCTGCCTTTTCAAGCTCTTCCCAGCCCGCCTGCGCCAATTCACTCTCCGCCTGTCGTCCAAAGTCGGGATAGAAACTCCGGGTGAACGAAATATATGAATCCACCATGGCGCTGATTACAGAAAACCTTTGACGAAACAGGAGCTGCTTGATCTCGGCGGCACTATTCTTTTCGAGGAAAAGCATGGTGCCGAACTTTTCCTGATCGTGGAAGGAACTGCCTGTCTGCGCCCAGCTGCTATGGCGGTCGGCATTCGGCGTCAGGCAGTTCCTGGCGAGATTGAAGCGCCACATGTCGCCTGCTTTGGGTTGCGCGCCGATCAACGCAAACGGAATTTTGATTTCGACAATATACCCGCCTTCGAAGTCGCTGGCGGCGCTCTCCCAACCCTCGCCTCCGGCCTCCTGCTTGGGTCTGAACTTAAGCAGAAAGCGGTTTCCCGCGGCGCTGATCAGGAACTGGAAATAGTTTTCCGCGCCGGGTTGCGTGAGGAAAAACTCCAGCCCGTCGTGCTTCCATATTTCAACCTCGTCTTTCTGGAAAAGGCTGCGATTCGCCAGATCCGGCTCCAGGCACTTCACCGCCAGATAAAGCGCGTCTTCGGTGCTGCCTAGAATAAAACTGGTCTGTTTGACGGCGGGATCGGGTTTCCCCAACGTGGTGAAATCGCTTTCCCATCCGGTCGCAGGCCATTCGTTTTCCGCCAGCTTGCCGTCTATGACGGGCGGCTTCACCAGCTTGAAAACTCCGGCCGCGCGAGGAACGGCAGTCTGTCCCCAGGCGCAGCAACAGGTCAGTATCAATACGGCAAGCTGCATACAGATATTTTTTGCAAGCATAACTCTCCCCTGAAAATGGTTTAAAATGCAGGCCGCCCGGCAAAAACGCGGGGCGGCCTGTCAGTGTTTCCTGTTTATTCGTGCAGGCTCAAAATCAGGTCAATGATTTCCAGCCGTACCGCTTCCAGGTCGCGCGTGGTGTCGAGGCCTTCCAGGTATTCCGCCGCCTTATGCGCGGCTTCGCCTTTTGCTCCCCCCGAATCCTTGTGCTTTTCGATCAGCATTTTCAGCAAGGTGCCATAGCGGATATCGTCGATTCCTTCCCGGTAGCCTTCGATAGCCAAAGTCGGGATTACCCCGTCGGCGGTGGGGTAGGAGAAGACGTGTTCGCGATACTGGCTATGGTCGAAGTCGTCGTAGATGTTGCCGAAGGAATGCTGGTAGGCGTAGGTCATCGCGCCGTCGTAGTTCATCTTCCACAGGTACAGGCCGAAGTTGCGGCGGAACACTTCCGGGTTTTCCGGGCCGGTCTGCGGGTTGGCGTAGCACAGGATTTTCTGTCCCGCCTCATGCCACATCCGCGCCTCTTCGCGGGAAGGTTCATACGCCTGGATTTGCATGTCAAGCAAGTCGCCAATGTGTTCAAAGTTTCCTTTAGCGCCAGCCACGAACATTTTTGCCCCGGCTTCGTGCACCGCCTGCCAGACCTTGCGTTGCGAAAGCAATTTGTCCCCGGTCGCCTCGTCGATGCCGTAAAGGTAAAGGTCTTCGATACCGAATTGCCGCACGATGGCCTGCATCCGCTTGACTTTTCCCGTCACTTCCGCCAGACCCTCAGGCGTGTCGGGATTGCCTATCCCCGCGCCCAATGACAGCAGCGTCATACCCTTCATCCCGCATTCGTCGCGCAGGCGAAGATAGGTGGACAGGCCGTTAAAAGACTGATAGCTGGTCGGATTGTAGATATTATGCTCGTACATGTCGCGCAACTCTGCGCGCAGTTGCTGTTCGCTTTTCTGTTCGGAAGAAATCGTGCCGTAGGGGTACTTTTCCAAGTCCATTCTTGCGCGGTAATAGATAGAACTGATAAATTCGTTTTCGGTGCTGTAATAGGTTTTTGGCATCGGCAGGCTGAACGGCAATACCCGCACCTTCAAGGCGATCTTTCCCAGTTCCTGCTCGCCTTCCATCACCCGTATTTCCGTGTTATAAAATCCGGCCTTGGCATTATCGGGAACGCGCAGGGTCAGCCAATACTGCTTCACGGTATCCTTATCGATATCGGCCGGTTGCAGGGTCTTGGCATCCCGCACCGGGAAATCCTCCACCGAAAGGATGGTCGGCCCCCTTTCCTTTTTATAGGCGGGGTCTTCGGTATCCCAGTACTTGTCACCCTCGCGGAACGCCAGCTTGAGGAAATTTTTCTGCTGTTCGTAATCGACTTTTACCAAACTGTCGTCATGCAGCAGCAGTTCCGGCGTGAGAATGCGTCGGTTACTGTCCTGGCCTATCCCCACCCAGGCGCTTCCCGCCTGATACCAGCACTTGACCACGCGGAGATCTAGGTTGTCGCCGGGGATGATCGCGTCTCCCGCCTCGTGCACCAGGTCGCCGACTGAAACCTTGACTCCCTTGAGCTCCCGCAATGCCTGCACGACTACGCTGGCCGATTCGAATTCCCCCCGCGCCGCGATCATCTTCATGCCAGCGGCGACTCGCGCCGCAACATACTTTTCCTGCGGGAGTATGCGGAGGTCGATGTTGGGGTTTTCCAGGGCATAGAGGATGACATCGTTGAAGGAGATGCCGCTGGCGTCAAGCTCCTTGACCGTGGCGGCGGCGGTCTTGATCCGTTCCGCGCTCAGTTTGAAATAGTTATACTCGTGGGGTGCCAGCACGCCTTTCTTTTCCGCCGCGGCGAGTATCGCTTCCATCTTGGGGACATACTGGCTGAAAGACGCCGAGATCGCCTTGGCGGTGGGGGATTGAATCTGCAGCGATTCCAACTCTTTTCTGGAGGTGTCCAGAGTGCCGCGAAGGTCGGAAATGGTCTGCGCGATTTTCTGCTTCACCGGCTCCCAGCGGCGGGTAATCGTTTGCGCGTATTCCGCGGAAGACGGCGTCTCTCCTTCCAGGCGGATATCGTCAACATAGAGGACAACACGGTCGCCTTTTTTGCCATAAAGGAAAAATCCGATGCGGTCAACCACGCGCCCGAGATTTTCCCCCGTCGCCAGCGCGAGATAAGTGCTGGCGATTCTGGCGCTGCCAGTGTCGGCGCGGGCGACCAGGTCTTCGCCGACCTCGACCCATTCGCCGCCGGTGGTTTCCAATTTGTTTTGGGCGAAAACGCCGCAGCCGGAATGCTCGGTCGGGGGATAAGCATAGTTAACGCCGACCCCGGCTTTCCCGGTAGTGCCGTCCGCCACCAGCAGCCGGGCAGAAGCGCGCAGTTTCCCTTCCGCCGGAATGTTGACCGGCAGGCTCCAGTAAAAATACGATCCTTCCTGGAAGGTCACGTCAAGTTTGTAGCTCTTCTTGCCGGCAAAGGCTTTTTCTTCGGTTACGCCTTTGAAGTTGACCACGTATTTGCCGTTGCTCACCCAATCCACGACTGCGTCTTTGCCGTCCTCGAAATCGAAGCATATGTTCAGGGGTGCCGTATCAAGCACGGGAGCAGTTGCCGCTGCCACGGAAGATTCGTCGTCCTTAGGCGGGTCGGCCTTGACGGTGTTTTGTTTCGCAACGCAACCGACTAGAAAAATTGCCGCGCAGAACCAGACAGTGAGCCTTTTTTGCATAACTTTCCTCCCGTGATCCAAGACAATACGACGTGAAATGATCCGATGAAATATCTACGGGTTCAACTGCACCACATTCACATTTATATCAGCCACTTCAACCAAGGTAGTACTCGCCATTTCCGCAACGACGGAGCTTACGATCCGTTGAGTGTCGGCCTTTTCGATATGACCATCAAGAAACCAGAGATCGGCGTCGTCGCCCCGATGGCGCACATGCAGGCGCGATTCCCCTCCGCCGCCGAGGGCGATGCCGTACGACTGCAACCTGTAAGTCAAAGCCCTGTCGCTTCTAACCCCTACAGAGTCGCCAAATACGAACAGATCGGAAGAACGTCTGACCTTATTTACCAGAAGATAATTCCAGTTGTAGTTTGCGGCGCCGTTGATGCGGAGATAGACGCTGGAATCATAACTGGTGGTACGAATGCCGAATGAATTGTAGACTTTACTTGGATTCCAGACCTTGGGCGTCCAATCAGGGCACACAGCCACATTCAGATCCGGCAGATAATTGTTGTCGTTAAGCACCCGGTACCAGCGGCCCTCGTAGGTGCCGTTCCAGGAATAGGTCTGGAGATAACCGCGATAATCGTTGCTGTACAAGCTGGCGGCTAGTCCGCATTGGCGCAGATTGCTCTGGCATTTCAACATCCTGGCGGTGTCGCGGGCAAGCGCCAGCACCGGCAGCAACATGGCGGCGAGGATGGAAATAATGGTGATTACCACCAGCAATTCCACCAGCGTAAAGCCCCCGGTGCAGGAGCGGTTTACATGCTTCATGCTGTTTCTCCAATTCGCCTGGGAGTAGGGATATTGTATATTCACCGAAAGTTCGTCGGGCTTTCGCACTTGCCACTCCGATTTGTGACAGACGGAATTACCAGGCAAAAAGCCTTCGGCATCGTTCGATGTTTCCAGTTCCCCGGCGATAGCCCGCAGTTCAGGCGTAGAGTTCCGCAATAAAAAAAGAGAAACAATGCCTTTCTGTATTCCCACGTGCGCCCAACTTTTGAGCAACTCGCGTCCCGCTCCGTCCTCAGCCATGTCTTCGATGGTTTTCTGAAAAGTCGTAACCCGATAGCCGTCTTTGCTTGTCAGGACATCTGTCTTGTCGAGGTCGCGCTTATATAAGCTTACCCCTTCCGGGGGCTTTTTGCGAAACTTTACCGGCACGGTGAGGTTGATTATTTCTGCTTTTGTATTGTTAATCCCATAATATTGGAGTGCTGTTTCGTGGCTGAAAACCCCCACGCTTTTGCCTGCGCGATCCTGTCCCCATAAGTTACAAAAAGTTAACTCTGCCTGTCTGTTGTCAGCATATCCTGGAAACCTGTAAATGCCATGATCGACATGACGCCAGGCTCCTTGCTGGGTGTGATAAGTGACATGATTCGACTTATAGCCTATTTTATCTGCCTGTTTATTGCTGAAATATCCTGATTGCCTGTTTGCCAATTCCTGCAGAGCCTTGAATTTTTCGCTGCTAGCTCGCGGCATGATGAAATTCCTGCGTTTAAAATGTCGCCAAAACTCAATTTAGATTACATCCTGAAAACTCAATGTCAAATCACACTCAGGAACACCACTGCATCAATACTCAATAAGAACATGTAACATATTTGTATATATAGATTAATATTTATGCCTCATCTACGGCATTTGTGGATAGCCGAAGTTTGATATTATGCTGACGCAATCCCAAAAAAAGTTTTGTGCGCCTGAGCGTAATCTATAGGCGAATCATGTGGCTGTGATAAATAGAAGAAGCCCAATGGATAATTCCTTGGGCTTCAATGGGAGAGAGAATTTCTATTTCGGAAAACGCCTGAAGCCAGTCGCCAACTCCAGCGGAAAATCTACGCACGCCAGCACAGGAGACTGTGACTGGGGGAATGTGAATCACCCCGCCAGTTCCTCGGCCAGTTTAATCATGGTTTTCACGCCGAAGCCCTTGGCGCCTTTGCCCAGGTGCCCAAGCGCATCCTGCTTGATGCCGGGGCCGGCGATGTCGATATGCGCCCAGGCCTGTTCCTCGGGCACAAATTTTTTCAGGAACAGCGCCGCGATGATCGAGCCGCCGAACTTGCCGCCCATGTTGCTGGTGTCGGCGATAGTGGATTTCAGCTTTTCCAGGTACGGCAGGTGTAGCGGCAGTTCCCAGAAGAATTCCCCCGCCTGCCGCCCGGCGTCCAGGATGTTGCGCGTCAGCTTTGGCTCCGTGCCGAAAGTCCCGGCGATATCCTCGCCCAGGGCGACCACGCACGCGCCGGTGAGGGTGGCGGCGTCGACGATCCAGTCAGGCTTTTTCTCCGCCGCCAGCGCGAGGGCGTCGGCCAGTATGAGACGGCCTTCCGCATCGGTGTTGGCCACCTGCACGGTCAGCCCCGAGCGGGTGCGGAGAATGTCGTTGGGATGGCAGGCGTTGGCGGAGATGTCGTTTTCCGCCAGCGGCGTGATGACGGTGATCTTCACCGGCAGTTTCAGTTTCGCGATCGCGCAGGCCGCCGCGAACATCATCGCCGCCCCGCCCATGTCGCGTTCCATCAGCGGCTGCGAGTCGGAAGGCTTCAGGCAGTAGCCGCCGGTGTCGAAAGTCACGCCCTTGCCCACCAGCGCGAGGTGGCGCGTGGCGCCGCGCGGATGGTATTCGCCGATGACGAGGCAGGGCTTGGATTTCGCGCCCTTGCCCACGGTGAGCAGGCCGCCGCAGTTTTCCTTCTGCAAACGTTTATCGTCCCAAACCGTAATTTTCAGCCCGGCTTCGCGACCGGTTTTGGCGAAAATTTTCGCCAGGCTTTCCGGATGGATTTCACAGGCAGGCTCGTTCAGCAGGTCGCGCGCGAAATTGACGTAGCCGAACGCGACCTCGTTAGGGGCGGTCTTTTTGCGCACCGACGTGGCGTCCTGCACCACGATCAGCACCGGCAGCGGCTTGGCCTTTTCCGACAGGTAGCGGTCGAACCGGTAACTGCCCAGCCACGCGCCTTCGTGCGCGGCCAGGGCGTATTCGGTGTGGCCCAGGCCGAGGAAGACGACGACGCGCTTCGCTTTCTCCTGTTCGGCTTTTTCCAGCGCCGAGGCGACGGCGGTTTTCATTTCCTGCGGCGGGGTGGAATATTTTTTGTCCAGTCTGGCGGCGAAGGCAGACATCTGCTTGCCCCCGGTCTGACCGACGAAGACGGTCTTGCCGCCGCCTGCGTCTTCGGGCGCGCTTACTTTCGGGAAGTCGCCGGGCAGGAGGCCGGGGGAAAAGGCAGGCCTGTTCCCGTCGAAAAACGGCAGCAGCAGATAATCGCCTTCGGCAGGCTTGTAGACTGAATCGATTTTGATAGTTGAAACAGACATGGTTACTCCCGGGGTCAGGCTTCAGACTTCAGAATTTTTTTCCGCAGGCTGAAAGTAGAATCAGACATTATATGAAAAACTCATAAAACGATAAATTACCCCCTCCCGGCGCAATACACAAGCTTTTCCCGGATAATTCTGGTTGGGGGAAGGGCTTATTTCGGATTATTCGCCGTTTCCAGAAGCCTGCGGCGCGGGGGCGGTGAAGTTCAGCCGCCGTTCGGCACGGTGTTTCAGGATGTAAAAAAACAGCGCCAGCAGCACGGCGTAAAACTGGGTGAGAAAATTGACAGACATGCCGCTGGACAATCGTTTCCAATCGTCCATGCCGCCTGACAGCATGTTGATTGTGCCGATCAGGGTGCCAATTGTCCCGGCCAGGAGGGAACTCCAGATGCCGAAGCTGCAGGCGACAGGCGCGATCTTGACTATATGTTCCGGCGCGCATCTGCCGAAAGTCAGTAGATATGCAAACAGGCCGTTGATGTCGTTGCCGTAGGCGATCAGGAACGCGCCGCCGATAATGCCGCACATAAATATTAGCGAAGCCACATCATAGAAAACCTGTAAGCCAGGAATACTGGTGCCGATGCAGAAAACGCAGATGAAGATCATAACCATGCCGCCTATGATCGAGGAAAATTCCGAATCCTTGCACATGCTGACGTCCTTTCCATATTTGCCCGTATGCCGCTAAAAAATCAACTCCCCGCCGATGTGTTTGAAGTAGGGGTCGGTTTTCATTTTTCCCGTCAGCGGCGGGAACGGCGCGGCTTCCTTCACCGAGGTCAGCGTCAGCTCCTGTTCGGCAAACATGTCCTGGCGCGGCGCGACCAGTTTCAGATTTTGCAGCGAGCCGTCCTCCCCGATGCCGAAAGTGAAATAGACCGACCCGCGCTTGAAGGGCGTGGTCGCCAGCACTTCCTGCCGCCGAACCGACTGCGTCCACAGCTTCAGCACCTGCTCCATGTATTCCGGATAACGCGCGCGTAAAATCGCCATGGCGCGGTCTCCGGCCACGCGCGCGCTGGTGGCGGTGTTTTCCAGAATCATGCCGCTTTGCGCCGGTTTGCCGCCGCCGATATGTACGACGCGCGGCTCGGTCGGGGTCGGCTTGTCCGGTTTCCGGGTCGGGTCGCGTTGCTTGTCCGCCTCGGTCGAGAAAACCCCGTCGGGCGAGGGCTGGCCCGGCATGACTTCGCGGCGGGGGCTGTCGGCGGGAGGCTGGGGCTTTTCCTGGGGCGCGGGTTTTTCTTCAGGCTGCTGGCGCTGCAACGCGGGCGGCGTGGGCTTCTGCCCCGGCGCGCTGGAACCCTTGACCGGCAGGGTGGAGGTCATGCGTTTCTGCCCCTCGCGGCGGCTGTCTCCCCGGGGCAGGGTGAGGTCGGGCTTTTCCTCGCGCGCGAGGCTGCTCACGCGACTCTCGACCAGGGCGTCTTCCGGCTTTTCGCGGTCTTCCTTCATATCGGGGTCGACGGCGATAAAGAGCGGCTCTTTCTTTTTCGGCGGGGGAGGCAGCGCCTTGACCGGGACTTTCTGCAAATCCTTTTTCAGCTTGAGTTCGGTCGGCTTTTTGCTGAAGTAAAACGAGTCGCCGGAAATGAGCGAGTACAGTTCCTCCGCGCGCAGGAAGAAAAAGAAATGGAAAGCCAGCGTGCACAGCAGGCTGACCCAGAGGGCGTGCCGACGGATGGTAGCGAGCAGATTTTTTTCCGGCAACGGTTCACACGCTATCATGGGGAGGAGATCCTTGACAGGTCAGGCGCGGCGGCTCGCTCGGAGTTTCCGCCTCCCTGCCGGAAAAGCTTTCCAGCAGCGGCAGCACGAATTCCTTGCCCAGGATTTTCAGCGTTGCCACGATCGGCACCGCCAGCAGCATGCCGAAAAATCCCAGCAGGTACGAACAGACAAACATGCTGAGTATGATCGTCACCGGATGGAGTTGCAGATCTTTGCCCAGCACCAGGCTGGTCAGGAGCGGGTCGAGCAGCTGCCCCACTCCGAACACGCCCAGCACCGCCGCGTATTGCCAGAAGGTGAACCCGTTCATGAGGCAGCTCAGCAGCGCCACGAGCAGGCCGAGATTGTTCAGAAAAGGAATGAACGACATCGCCCCGATCAGCAGCCCGAAAAACAGCCCGAACGGCACGCCGATAATCCAGAATCCCAGCGCGGTGAAGACGCCGATGGCGACGCACACCAGCAGCCGCCCCCGGAAAAACGCGCTCAACACCAGGTCGATTTTTTTCAGAATTTCCACCGTTTTCCCCTTTGTGCCACCGGGCAGGTATTTTACCGATGTGTTCCAAATAGAGTCCAGCGAATTCAATAAAAACGCGAAATAGATCGGCGTCAGCAGCAGCAGCAACAACAGGCTGAACAGCCAGCCCGCGCCTTTCATGCTGCCGCTCCAGGCGGCCGCGGCGACCAGGCCGATGCCGCTGATAGCGGCTCTCATCTGCCCCTTGAGCGAATCGCCCAGCTTTTTCAGCAGCGGGTCGATCTTGTCCTCGGGCACGATCTTCCCCAGCCAGTCGCGCAGGATGTTCTGGCTTTCCATCCAACTGTGCAGGCTGACGGTATAGCCCTGATCGAGCTTGCCGTTCTGGTTTTCGTCGTCGAAGGTATAGGGGTCGGTCTCCGGGTCGAATCTGCCGTTATTATCGGAGTCGGTATAGGTGTAATTTTCGCCGATTACTTCGGTTTTCCAGTGGCAGGCCTCGCGGTAAGTGGCGGGAACCAGCACCAGCAGCGCGATGACGATGGCAATGATCAGGCTGAAAAAAATCAGGCCGATAGCCGCCTTGCGGGGCACGCGGCGCTTTTCCAGCGCGCACACGAGGGGATTCAGCACGTAAGCCAGCGCCATGGCCAGCAGGAACGGGTTCAGCACCGGGCGCAGGTAATACAATAATAACAGCGCCGCGGTGACTGCGGCCAAAGCTCCGGCGCGACGGGCGGTTAAAACAGATGAAGGCATGCCTGCTCGCTTTTAATAGGGACTAGGAGACTGAGATTTACAGGTACGAGCTTTTCCGGTTTTCGCAAGCTGCTCGGTAGTCATGGCGTTTCTGTGTGCTCTCTCGAAAAAAAAACTCAGTCCCACATAGTATCTTCTGGCAACGACTTGGCGCAAGCCATTTTGTTTCATTTTATATGTCGTTCGGAAGGGGAAACTCTTCGCGGTGGCAATCGACCGGGATAAAAAAAATAAAACTGCGAATTATTGAAAGGCAAAGACGCCAAGCGGCAATATAAAAATACCAGGTGGTTTAGGCAGGCGGAAACTGGGGAACGAGTTTTGTCTTAAAATAAGGTAAACTAAAGAAATCCGCGGAAAATGCCGATTAACTGATAAACCCCCTTTGCCGGGGAAGCGATTATTGGCTTGCTGCATATACGTTTGCGTCGTATACTGGTTAACAGAGTGCGGTAAACGTGTATACGGAATATTGGATAAGGAGCAAGCATGAAGACGAGTGAGACCGTGAAAATTTTTCTGCTTGGTATGATTGTGGCGTTTCTGGCAGTCATCGCCCTGCGTCCGCAGGATAATTCGGCGCTGGCTGCTGGCGGTGCCGACCGTGATGGCGCGCTGATGGGGCTGACCGGCGACAAGGAAGCGTCGCTGTTCCTGGTCGATCCGGTGAATAAGCAGATCGCCCAGTACAGCATCAAGAACAACAATTTCTCCCTGCGCGGAGCCAGAAGCTTCAAGCACGACCTGAGCATCATGGAAGCCAATAACCAGGGCGGAATTTCCGTGAAGGACGCGGGGGATCTGGTGGAAAAGGGCAAATAATTTTATCCATGTCACCGGGAAACCCCGGACGACGATTTTCAGAAAGGATAACCGTGACTAATACCGGCGAGGTTGTAAAAATTTTTCTGCTTGGCATGATTGTGGCGTTTCTGGCAGTGATTGCCCTGCGTCCGCAGGATAACTCGGCGCTGGCGGCTGGCGGCGCAGACCGTGACGGTGCGCTGATGGGGCTGACCGGCGACAAGGAAGCGTCGCTGTTCCTGGTCGATCCGGTAAACAAGCAGATCGCCCAGTACAGCATCAAGAACAACAATTTCTCCCTCCGTGCAGCCAGAAGCTTCAAGCACGACTTGAGCATTACCGAAGTAAATAATCAGGGCGGGCTTTCAGTGGAAAAAGCGGAAGACGAAGCCAGGAAAAGTGCCAAAGCAGAGAAATAGGTGTATGTCCGCGACGAGGCTGATCGCGAGCTTTAATAAAGTATTAGTCGGCATAAGCGTGCCGGATCGTATTATCCCTGTCGTCCTGGCAGGGCAGGCGGCGTTTTTTAAGAAAGGGTAACCGTGGCTGACACCGGCTATCTCAGTTTCGAAGAGGCAATGCAGGCTTTGCATATCGACGAGGAACAGTTGCGCAACATGGTTCTTGCCAACGAGCTTCGCGCCTTCCGCATCGACCGCAAGATGATGTTCAAGGCCGAGGACATCGCCGCCATGGGCGGCGAGGCGGTTCCGACCGTCGACCTGAGCGAAGGCATTATCTCCATCGAGGACGACGGCGAAGTGGTTCTGCTGGAAGATGACGGTGCCGGGGAGATGCTGGAAATCGAGGACGTCGACTTCGACGACGCGTCGACTATCTCGCTGGACGAAGCCGAGGGCACGGTGATACTAGAGGAAGCCACCCAGCGGCGGGACGCGGTCGGGGCAGACGCCACCGAATTCGCCCTGGACGTCGATGACGACAAAACGGTTGCCGCTATCAACGCTCCCGCCGCCGATGGTCTGGGCACGGAAGAAATCATCTTCGAGGATGAGGATTTGCTGCTGGAAAGCGGCGACGACGACGCTCTGGGTACCCAGGAAATCACGGTGCAGGAGGAGGCCATCGACGATCTCGGTCTCGATGACGACGACCTGGACATTACCGTGCAGGAGGAATCCATCTCCAGGGAAGGCGGAACCGTAAAGGAACGCGCTGTCAGCGGCAAGCGCGCGCGCGCGTCCTCTGCTCCCGCCTCCGCCCGCATGTCTGCCCGCGGCGGCAGCATGCGTCGGCGTTCGTTGGAAAAAACCGTGGTCAAGGGCAATCCCATCATGAGCGCCCTGATAGTGCTGACCGTAGTTGTCATGCTTTACCCCGCCTCGGTCATGATCAACGCGGCGGCGGCCGGGTACACCACCCAGCGCTCCCTCTTCACCAGCGGCAGCCTCAAACACGACGGCCACGTGCCGATGATGGGCAGTTTGGTCGTACCCAAGACCCTGGCTTTCTGGCGCGCAAAATGCGCCGGCAGTCCCATCAGTACCGACAACAAGCGCAATAGCAACAACGAGGAATGGTGGGGGCAGCCGGTCTATAATCCGAATCCCGACGTGACTGAGGAAGCTGCGCCGGTCAAACCGGTCGAGGAAAAGAAGGAAGGCGAAGCCGCTGCCGAAGGCGAAAAGGCTGAGGAAAAGAAGGAAGGCGAAGCTCCCGCCGAAGGCGAAAAGGCCGAGGAGAAGAAGGAAGGCGAAGCTCCTGCCGAAGGCGAAAAGGCTGAGGAAAAGAAGGAAGGCGAAGCTCCTGCCGAAGGCGAAAAGGCCGAGGAGAAGAAGGAAGGCGAAGCTGCTGCCGAAGGCGAAAAGGCTGAGGAGAAGAAGGAAGGCGAAGCCGCTGCCGAAGGCGAAAAGGCTGTAGAGAAGAAAGAGGGCGGGGAAAAGGCTGCGGAGTAATAACCTTTGTCCCGGCACCAGAAACTGATATAATGAAAGCCGCAACCCTCCTCCCGGGGAGGGATTCGGCGTTAAACAGGAATAAGCGTATTTTTTTGTCGTTCAAGAGGAAGAGGAGACGGTGATGGCTGGACGTGGGGGAGTCATGCTGACGGTTTGCGCGCTGGGTCTGTTGTTGGCGTCTGGTTGCGAACCTGCGGCGACCGAGGGAATGAAGGAAGAGAACCAGCGCCTGAAAGACACGATTCTCGGCTACGAACAGCAGAGCCGCGACCTGATGGCGCAGGTAGAGCAGTCCGAAGTGCGTTTCAAGCAGCTTCAACTCGACCTGCAGGGCAAGGATCGCAAGATCAAGGAACTCTATAACGGCATCGATACCCTGCGCAACCAGACCGTTCTGCTGGACAAGGTCAAGCGCCAGCTGGAAATCCTCGCCCGCGACCTGGGCGGTCGGCTGACCGGCAACCGGCTGGAACTGCCGGGCGACTTTTTCTTCGACTCCGGCAGCTATTCCCTCCGGAAAGAGGCGGAAGCTGCGCTGAAGGAACTGGCGGATATCCTAAAGGGCAGGAATCTTACCCTGCTGATCGTCGGCCATACCGACAGCGATCCGATCAACAAATCCAAGCGGCGCGGCATCAGCGACAATCGTCACCTGTCCTGCATGCGCGCGCTGTCTGTGCTTGGCGGTCTCAAGAAAACCGGCTATCCCGAGGAGTTGATGTATCCCACCGGCTGGGGCGCGATTCATCCCCTGGACAACTCCGGCACCAAGGCGGGCAAGGCGATCAACCGCCGGGTGGAAATCCTGATCGATCCGGCCGCCAACCAGATGTTCGGCAATGTCGGCATCACTGGCGTGACCGGCCCCACCGACGGCGGCGGAGCGGTCGAAGTGGAGGAATAACCGCCAGACAGCATAGCCCAAAGGCTGGCCGCGAAAAGCGGCCGGCCTTTTTTATGTTATTAATTGACAGAAAATGCCGGGCGCGCCCTTGACAGATTCCCCCGATTGTTTCATACTGTTACGATATCATTTTTCCGCATTTCTGTTTGCTTCGTTGCGCATGTAGGAAAGGCTCAAGATGGGTAAAGTCACACTGGAAAGCGTTTACAAGATTTATCCCGGCAACGTCGAGGCGGTCAGGGACTTCAACCTCGAAATCAACGACGGAGAGTTTCTCGTGCTGGTAGGACCTTCCGGCTGCGGCAAGTCCACCACCCTGCGCATGGTCGCGGGCCTGGAGGAGATCACCCGGGGCACGATCAAGATTGGCGAGCGCATCGTCAACAACGTTGCCCCCAAGGATCGCGACATCGCCATGGTTTTCCAGAACTATGCCCTCTATCCCCACCTTACCGTCTACGACAACATGGCTTTCGGCCTGAAGCTGCGCAAGTACCCCAAGGACGAAATCGCCCAGCGCGTGAAGGAAGCTGCTGATATTCTCGGCATCGGCGAGCTGCTCCAGCGCCGCCCCAAGGCTCTCTCCGGCGGCCAGCGCCAGCGCGTGGCGGTGGGGCGCGCCATCGTGCGCAAGCCCGAGGTGTTCCTGTTCGACGAACCGCTCTCCAACCTCGACGCGAAGATGCGCGTGCAGATGCGCGTGGAAATCAGCCGCCTGCACAACCGGCTGGAAACTACCATGATTTACGTCACCCACGACCAGACCGAAGCCATGACCATGGGCGACCGGATCGTGGTGATGAAGGACGGGATCGTGCAGCAGGTAGACACGCCGATCGGCCTTTACGACAATCCGGCCAACAAGTTCGTGGGCGGCTTTATCGGCACGCCGCCGATGAATTTCTTCAACGGCCAACTGGTGATGATCAACAGCGGCCTGGTGTTCGACGAGGGTTCGTTCAAGGTGCCGGTGCCGGGCGAATGGAAAAACGCACTGAACCCGCATGTGGGTAAAGCTATTATCTGGGGCGTGCGCCCCGAGGATCTCGGCTCCCCGGCGGCGGAACAGATCGAAGACGCGCCCCGGATTACCGCCACGGTGGACGTGATGGAGCCGATGGGTTCGGAGACGTTCGTCTACATGAACACCGGCGAGCACTCGTTTATTTCGCGGGTCGACGCGCACCGCATCTTCCAGGTAGGCGAGGAAGCGCAATTGGCGGTGTTCGTGCGCAAGAGTCACTTCTTCGACGCGCAAAGCGAAAGCCTGATCGTGTGAGTTTGATCTTTGCTGAAATAATTCCCAAAGGCGCGGGCGAAAGTCCGCGCCTTTTGGGTTTAATCCCACTTGTGCGCGTCAACCGCTACGCGGAAATCCTCGAAGTGTTTACGCAGTTTTCCTATCAGCTCGCATAGTTCCGCCGGATTTTTCCCTTCAGACAGTTCCAGCCGGTAGGCGTCGGCTGCCAGGCGCGTCGCCCCGGCGGAAGCTGCGCCGCCCTTGATGCGATGAGCCTTGCGCCTGACAGTCTCGTGATCTTTTCCGGCAAAGGCTTGCTCCATCTCCTCCAGTTGCGTGGGCAGGTCGGCGAGGAAAATATCCAGAACCTGCCGGGAGAGTTCGTTGTCGCCGCCGGTGGCCTGGGCAAGCTGGCCGGCGTCGAACACCGCTTCGGTGGCGGCTGGTTTCGGCGCTTTCTGCTCGTAACAGGCGCCGCGATGGCGCGACAGGAGGGCGCTGATCGACTCGCGATCGATCGGTTTGGAGACGTAGTCGTCCATTCCCGCAGCCAGGCAGCGTTCGCGCGTACCGTGCATGGCTTCGGCTGTCATGGCGATAATAATTGGCGCAAGACCTTGTTCGCGGATTTTGGCAGTCGCCTCGAAGCCGTCCATTTCCGGCATCTGGCAGTCCATGAAGATTATTCTGTAATCCCTGTTCCCGGCCATTTCCACCGCCTGTCTGCCGTTGCTGGCGATGTCGACCGCGCAACCCAGTTTGCCCAAAATTATTTTTCCTACTTCCTGGTTGACGGGGTTGTCTTCCGCCAGCAGCACGGGAATGAGTTTCCTGTCCTGTTCCTGTTGTTCGACAGCTTGCCGGGGCGAATCGACCCGCAGCATTTTCCTGATCCGGCGCGCCAGGGAAAAGACCGATACCGGCTTGCTGACAATCGCGCCGGCGGGAGACTTCATGTCCTCCGGTCGGGCGGAAATGGCGGCCAGTTGCAAAACATGGAGATGAGCGGCATGAACGGTCGATTTTATCGCTGTCGCCAAACCCGACGCATCCATATCGGCAAGCGGGAAATCGATAACCACCAGCCCGATTTCGCCGACGGGCAAGTCGGCCAGAATCGCCAGCGCCTCCTCGCCGCTTTCGGCTTGGCTGAGCGGGAAAGACAATTCCTCCAGGCAGAAGCGCAGGTTCTGCCGGCAAGTTTTATTGGAACACACCAGCAGGGTTTTCAGCGGCGCAAGCTCTTCCGCAGGCGTTGATTCCGCGAGGCCGAGAGGAATTTTCACCGTAAAAACGCTGCCCGCGCCGGGAGAACTGCTGAGGCCGATGGAGCCGCCCATGAGGTCGGTCAATTGCTTGCAGATACTCAATCCCAGGCCGGTGCCGGAATATTTGCGGGTGGTGGAGGCGTCGGCCTGGGTGAAGGATTCGAAAATACGCGACTGGCTTTCCGGCGGTATGCCGATGCCGGTATCCTCCACTTCCAGGGTGGCGGCGACATGATCGCCCTCGACTGCAGCCGACAGCGATACGGTCACGCTGCCGCGACTGGTGAACTTGATGGCGTTGCCGACGAGGTTGGTTACTATCTGCCTGATGCGCACGGGGTCGCCCGTCACCCGGGGAGGCAGATCCAACGGGAGCCGCAGCAGCAGGTCTATCCCCTTGTCCTCCGCCATCAGGCCGAAGGTTTGGGTTGCGCTTTCGATTTCCCCGGCCAGATCGAAACAGATCTTTTCCAGGCTTAGTTTGCCTGCCTCGATCTTGGAGAAATCGAGGATATCGTTGATGACCGCCAGCAGATTCCTGGCGGAACTGGCGGCGATGTTAACGAATTCACGCTGATCGCGGGCGAGAGCGGTGCTGGAGAGGATGTCGATCATGCCGATCACGCCGTTCATGGGAGTGCGGATTTCGTGCGACATGTTGGCCAGGAATTCGCTCTTGGCGATAGTGGCCTGCCGCGCCTGCTCGGCATATTCCTCTGCTTCTTCCTGCGCCTTTTCCGCGTTTTCCCTGAGTTCCTCCGAGACCAGCAGGGTGCGGGAAAGCTCCTGGGAGATGATTTCCGCCTCGCGCCTGGCGCGCTCCATCTCCGCCTCAAAAAGTTTCCGCTCGGTAATATCCTGGAATGCTCCGGCGACCTTTACCGTCTGCCCTTGCTCCTGGATGGCCGATCCGATCAGCCGCGCCCACAGTAAGCGGCCGTCTGCTCCCTCCAGTTGGATGGCAAGATCAAATTCGCTCCCGTTTTCCACCGACTTGCTTAACGCCATGATCGCGATTCGGCGGTCGACCGGATGGCAGCGGGAAAGCGCGTCCTCGAAAGAGATGTCGCCGCTTTGCGGCAGACCCATGATTTCCCGTACCAATTGGCTGCAAGTCAGGGATTTGTCGTGCGGGTTATAAGACCAGCCGCCGATCTTGCCCAGCCGCTGGGTTTCACGCAGCATCTCCTCGTTGTCGCGCAAGGCGATGGTGGTCTGCGAGCGTTGGGAAAATTCATTTTCCAGTTCGTGCCGCTGTCGATCCAGTTCCTCCGTCTGGCTGACAATTATCTGCTGGAACCGGTTTTTTGCCAGCCAGACCGTCAACGCCAGCAGCGTTTCCAGCACAGCGAAAACCAGTAGATGAAAGAGGATGATGACCCGCAATTCATTTATCATGGTCGTGTAACGGCTGGTAATGTTTTCATGCGCGACGAAAAAGCCGATGGGGTCGAGCCGGGAATCGAGTGTGCCGCGAAAGTCGCGCAAGGGGAAAATCGAAAGCGAGTACACCCGGTCAAGCCGGATGATCTCTGCCTGTTCCAGCGACTTGGTTTCGTAATTCCGGGAATGGGACAGCAGTTGCTCCACCAGCGGCGAAGTAGTTGCCGCAATCACCAGGTTGGAAGGCAGGTGGCCTCGCCGGGAAACTTCGGCATAGTCTTTTTTCCACATCGCCTGGCGCAGGAGATCGCCTTTCAGGGCAATGCTGAATTCCACTCCCAGGCTCCTCTTCGTCTCCGCCAGCATCTGGTCGAAGGAGCTGACGGCTTCGACCACACCGACAGGCTCCGGGCGGGTAGGCGCAAACACCGGGCTGGCGCCCCTGATCCCAAACACCGAACGGCCTGTCTCGATGCCGCTGACCGGCTTTTTTCCTTTCCACGCGGCGGTTGGCAGATGCCGTGTCTCGGTCAGGTCATCGCCGAAATCATCCGGATTATGTACGCGGTAAAAAGAGGTGCCGCCGGGAAAGAGATGAAAATGAATCTGGGTGACGCCGTAGCTATCGCGTAAAGTATCCCAGCCCTTTTCCATGCGCCCACGCAATTCCTGCCGGATAGTGGCGCATAACTTCCCCCCCTTGCCGCCGCCTTCCCGGACAAGGGCATCGCTGGCGGCAGCCACCATCTGCCCGACCTCCGGATCGTTGGCGATATGAAATGAAAGCGCCTCGGCCTTTTTACTTTCGCAGGAGAAATGGAGTTGAAAGGAAGTCTGAAGTTGCCGCGCGCGGTTCTGCAGGGAATCCTGGAAGGCGTCCTCGATTCTGCTGGAACGCAGCCATCCCAGCAAGGCGCTGATAAAGGCGATTGCGAAAGTGCCGAAAATGAAAAATGGGTGCCTGACGTGATTTTTCATAATTCCCGCCACCTTTGTAACGTGCCTATTATAGTACATCCGAAGAGCAGGCAGGTGTCAAGTTGTTTAAGAGTTTCTGTTTGATTAGGAAAGTGTAATTCATCATTCCGGCGACTGGAAGGTGAGAATTGTGGGAGTCAATTATCATGATAATTATCATGATAATTGATGCAAGTATTTGTTGTCTGTTGTGGGTATTTTCCGCATGGTTCATTATAAAGTGTTCAATTTCTGGTTAACCTATCGACTCAATCAATTCTTTTCAGCTTGTGTAAAATTTCGCGACGGTATATGGTAAATGCTGGGCCTGAAACGGCGGTGCGTTTCGCGAAAATAAAAAAACATTTTTTGCGCGTTACTTTGCCGTTGCTGGTGAGGAGATATAGTAATAAGGACATCTGCATGCAGCGCAGTAATTTCATGAAGCTGTTCCTGGAGGTGGAATGCGATTTACGGGCATATCTGCTGGCTGTGTGCCGGGATTGGCATGTGGCGGATGATCTGTTCCAGGAAACGAGCTGTGTTTTATGGGAAAAATACGAAGCGTACGACGAGTCCCGCCCGTTCATCGCCTGGGCGATGGGGATCGCGCGGCTGGAATGCCTGAAGTGGCGGCAGAAACAGGCCAGATCGAAGGAATGTTTTTCCGAGGCGATTATTTCCCTGTTGGCGGAAACGGCGGCGGCTGGAAAACCTGCGGAAAATAAACTGCTGCCGCTGCTGCGGCAGTGCATTGACAAGCTTAATCCACAGGGGAGGTTGGTGTTGTCACAAAGGTATGAACACGGCAAGCCTATAGAGGAAATTGCCGCGCTTATTTCCAAAAGCGTCGGCGCGGTTAAAATGCTGCTGAAGCGCACGCGCATGGCATTGCGTAAATGCGTGGAGGACAAGCAGCGAATGGAGGAATCAGGCCATGGAATGTGAAGATATGTTTCAAAATTACTTTGACAGCCTTTCAGGAACCGGAGACCTGGCCGCAATCAGCCGCTGCCTTGAGTCCGATCACAAGAACAGCCAAAGTTTTCTGGCCATTGCCAGGGAGGAAGTCCTGTTGCGCAAAGTCTGGAGCATTACCGGCAGAAGCGAAAACCTGTTGACAATGGCATCCACGGAGTTGGCGCGCGACAGTAGAGGACGCCAATACAGGCCGGGCTTTTTGCGCCGGGCGGGGTTCACTTTGGTGGAGCTGCTGGTGGTGGTGGCGATTATCAGCATACTGTCGGCGCTGCTGCTGCCGGTGCTGGGCAAAGCTGTCGGCGCCGCGCGGCACCTGTCCTGCGCCAGTCAACTGAAGCAACTCGGGCTGGGTTTGGGTATGTACGGTTCGGATTATAATAATTACATTCCGCACGAGCCCGGCAATTCCACCTCCACTACCTGTTGGGACTGGCAGATTTCTACATACGTCGGTTATCAGTGCGCGGGTTCTTCATCCACCTGGGGGCCGCCGCTGTTCCATTGCCCCAGCGCGATTTTCCACAGTTCACTTACCCCGGGCGCGGCCAGAGGCTACGTGATGAATAACTACTGCGCTTACTCCCCTTCAGCGACCATGGAAGACCAGACCCGTTTCGGGCGGCATCCGAAAGGGCTGCTGCTGATAGAATTCTGGGAATACTCCTACGGCGAAAGCGGGGGGCAGTATCCAGAATCGCGCACCATCGGCAAGACCAACAACCGCGAGTACATGAGCATTTTCAGTAATCATTACGACTGGATCGCCGACCGCCACCAGGACAAGGTCAACTATCTGAACGAAGACCTGAGCGTCAGGCACACTTCCAAGGGAGTCACCGGCTACGGCCTGGATCCGGTCTGGATTTATTACAAGAACGGCACCATTTTCCAGGACGGTTATCATTGATCGACGCGCCGCCAGTGTTGCAGAAAGGGAGCTATGACCAAGATACGCTTACGACCGTATCATCCCACTTATATCGTCGCTAATTTCGGGGCTGGTGGCGCGCCTGAAACCAGCAGGGCGCGGAAAGGCTTCGACGGCGTAAACGACAAAATCAAGGCCAACCCCTGCGCGGCGGAAATCGAGATCGTGCAATGCCACGACGACGTCTGCGAGGGTTGCACCCGCATCTTCGAGCAGGAAAGCGGTTCCGTCTGGGGCGAACGCAAATCTTGCTCCAGCGCAGAGGATCCGGAAATAGTCGCGTCGGTAAACAGGATCAATGCCAGGATGCTGAAACTGTTTGGCCTGAATTTCGGCGACAGGATAATGCTGGTCGAACTGGCGGAAATATTGTCCCGGAAACTGCCCGATATCGACGACGATTTGCTGGGAGGGACGCAGCGCAACGAAGACTACCATAAAGGGCTGGGAAAGCTTCTCTCATACCAGCAATGAGCACGCATAATCCATAATCCCAAAACAAAACAGGAGAAGACCATGAGAAAAGCCGACGTCGTGTTTTTTATCTTTCTGGCGGCGGTAATGTGTTCCGCCTGCCCTGCCGGGGAGGAAAACGTCGTTTACGTCAGCCAGTCGGAAAAATGGACTCTGAACAACTGGAAGAAAGAGCAGAAAGCCGAACTGGAAGAGGTAGAAGAAAAATCCCCCGACGGCGCGTCGGCGATCAGGATTAAATTCCTGTCGACCGAAGGTGGTTGCCAGGCTAACAGTACAATTTTGCCCGAGCAGTCGGAGTGGCGCAAACAGGAGTATTACGGCGTCGCGGTCTGGGTCAAAAGCCTGGGTGCGACCGACGGACGCAAGATCAATTTCCGCGCCATCACGAAAGACGCGGCCTACACCTGGACGGTGCGGCTGGAAAGCGCTGAATGGCAACTGGTGCGGCTCCCGCTCGAAGGCTCCTATAGCAAAGAGGGGGGTCGGAAGGATTTGCATGAGACCCGCTTTTTCGGCGTCTCCTCCGCAGTCGAGGCTGATTTTATGGTCGGAGGAATAGGCCTGATCCCGCGGGCAGAGGAAACGCTGGCGTTCGCGCCGGTGCCGACCTTTTTGGCAAAAAACGACGCGGCGAATAAAATCGTGGTCGACGGCAAACTGGACGATCCGGTCTGGCAAAACGCCCCCCGCCTGTCTCTGATCGGAATCAAGGGGAAGGCACTTAACCTGCCGACCACGGTGCAAATTGCCAGCGACGGGGAAAACCTGCTGGTCAGCGCGCGGATGCAGTGCGCCGACACCGGCAAACTCATCGCCGACAAGCGTCAGCACGACAGCCAGGTCTGGCAGGACGATTGTCTGGAAGTGCTGGTCGATGCGTCCCTGGACGGGAAAAGTTACGTGCATTTCATCGTCAATTCAATCGGCACGAAACAGGATTACCGTTATCGTTTCGACGCTGCTGCCGACAGTTTCATTTTCGACAAGGAAAACTGGAACCCGGAATGGGCGCAGGCGTCGCAATTCACGCCGACGGAATGGACGATGGAGCTTTCCATCCCGCTGGCAGATGCTGGCATCTCTCCCGAATTGCCGTTTGCCTTGCAGATCGGTCGCGAAAACAATTCCGACAAGGAATACGCCGCCTTGTCGGAAACCGATCGGTTCATCAGCATTCACAAGTTCCCGGTATTCCGCTTCGCCGAAAAGAAGTCGGAAGCCAAGGCGGAGAAACTGTCGCTAAAGCCTGACGGTTCCGCCTGTCTTGATGCGGTTTTTCCGGCGGCGGGAAAATACGATCTGGCTTGGAGTATGGCCGATCCTTACGGAAAACTGGCGCAAGGCAACTGCGCGGTCGAGGCGGGCGAAAATCTGACCGGGCAGATTCCGTTCACGATTTCGCCGAAAGTCGACGGCGTCTACCGGCTGGTGGTGAGCGGAGGCGGCGCGGGGGAGATTTTCCTGGCCGGGAGTTTCGAGTTGAAACTGCCTCCCGCCATAACCTACGGCGACCTGTTCCTGAATCCGCGCCCCAAGACTATCGAGGTTAATGAGGAAGAAGTTTTTTCCATCACCCCGGAACTGCCGCTGCGCGTAAAGGCTGACGCCTCGGACAGGACGCTGCAAACCGCCCGGTTTTTGCGCGCGGAACTGCGGGACAACCTGGGAGTGTTTTTGCCGCTACTGAAGGGAGAAGGGGAGGGCAAGGCGGTCAGCCTGTCGCTGCTCGACCGGAACGACGCGGAAGCGAAAGGACTTTTCGGACGCGAGGAAATTCCCGCCGAAGGTTACGTGGTCGTAGCGTCGCCGGAGGGGATCAGCATTCGCGGCGTCGACGAGGCGGGGCTGTATTATGGCGTGGTCACGTTCATGCAATACTGTCGCAACTGCCTGCTCAAAAACGGAGAGGGCGTTTTCAAGGCGGTCAAAATAGTCGACTGGCCGGATCGGCAGTTCCGGATAATTTCCCACTGGGCAGGCGCCAAGAGCAGGCGTTTGGAATGCCGGCAGGATCCGGAGGCGCTGAAAAAATGGCTGAAGGAATACGTCGCGGGCAACAAGTATAACTACTGGTCGCTGCTGCTCAACGAATCGTACGAGTATGACCGCCGCAGCGAGGTTTCCTCTCCCCAGGCGATGCTCACCCGCAAGCAATACCGCGAAATCGTCGCCTTCGCGCGGGAGCATTTCATCCAGGTCATACCGGCGTTGCAATCAGGCGGGCACTCGCAGCACTTCACCAAGCCCTATCCGTTCCTGCGGGAAGAAAATTACAACCACGACCAGGCTAACGTGGAACATCCGGAATTCCATAACATCCTGTTCGACTGTTACGACGATATTCTCGATGCGTACGAGGTGAAACCGGAATACCTCATGATCTGGCACGACGAATGGTGGCACAAGACCGAAGGCGATCCCGCTCCTACCCTCAACGGCAAGGAGCGCTGGCAGGTTTTCCGAGATAATCTGCTGAAAATCCACGGCCACCTGGCCAAGCGCGGCGTGAAGATAATGATGTTCTGCGATATGCTTTTGCCAGAGCATAACGGCGGCTATCCGTTCCACGTATCCAAGGCGCTGGAAGGGCTGCCCCGCGATATCATGATGCTGAACTGGTCGTGCAGCGTCGCGCCCTCGGCGGTGAAATACCTGACCGACAACGGCTTCAAGGTTATCAGCGTCACCAATAATTACAAGGAGCTGCGCGAGAAGGACAAGCCGTTGCTTTCCGGTTCGGGAATCATCCTCTACGGGCATTTCCTGCAGACGTTCTGGTATTCCCGCGACGGCATCCTCGCGAATTACGTGCATTCCATTTTCCCCGCCGCCGACCAGGCGTGGAATCATGACCGGCAAGTCAGCCTGCCGCTGGGGGAATGGCGGCGCAGCTATCTGCAACACGTCAACGCCCTGTTTAACCTGCCCCCGCGCGGCACTGCAAAAACCGTGTTCAAACCGCTGGACATGAAAACAGGCTTTAACGAAACCGCGTCCGCTCTCATGAACGGCCTGGCTCCCAGGCTTGAACCTGGCGCGCAAGAAATCGCGTATTTCCCCTTCGAACTGGCCGCTTCCGGCGGCGCGGACGTGCTGGCGGCGAAAGACGGGAATACGTATTACGCCATCGACTGCGGCAAACTCAAGGCGTCGTCGCTGGTGTTTCTGCAGGGCGCATATCTGGACAAAAAGGAGCGGGAAGAGTTCAAAAAGGAAAGCATGAATTATCTGCACGGCGTGCCGGTGGGAGAAATCATTATCGAAGTAGAACACGGCCCCAGCCAGCGCATCGAACTCCGCCTGGGTCTTAACACCAACGAGATTCATCCTATCCCGGACGAGCGCTATCTGTTGGGCGCGCGGTTCAATTACGACTGCAAGACCGTGAGTGGCAAGGATGCGAGCCTGTACCTGCTGGAGTGGGCCAACCCCTGGCCGGACAGGCCGATCACGCGCATCGTGCTGAAGAGTTACGGCACGGCGGCGATTCCTTTGATCTATGCTCTCAGCGCGGCGAAATAAGCTTTTTGCGATGCGTCTTTAAGGCAGACCGGCAAGGGCTAAAGATGACGCCAGGCCAGGCGCACTGCCGCGACCGCGTCTTCCGGCGCGCAGCGTACCGGGGGCTTTTCGTCTTGCGCGCAGGCGGCGAAATACTCCAGCTCCTGCCGGTAACTGTCGGTCGCGTCGGCAACCGGCAGCGCCTGTCTGCTTCCGCCTTCGAGCCGCCAGACCAGGTCCGGTTCCCGGGAACTGTGCAGCAGCGCGCCCCGCTCGAACAAGGCGGAGTAGCCGCATTCAAACGGCCTTTCCGGCGGAAACAGGAATCCTCCCCGGATCAGAACTGTCGTGCCTGACTCGTAGCGCCAGGTGGCGTTTACATACTCGGAGCCGAACGTCTGGGAAAATCCCGGCGGCGACCAGACTTCGTCCGGTTCTCCCAGCAGGTGCCGCGCGTAATCGATATCGTGGATAGTCAGATCGAAAAGCGCCCCGCCGCTGCTCTCCCGAACCGCCGGATCGTTCCACGCCCCCCAGTTCGGCGCGCCGGTGGCGCGGTCCAGCGTCAACAGCTTGAGCGCGCCCAGCGTTCCGCCTGTCACTGCCTCGCGCAGCTTTTCGTATGCGGGCATGAACCTGACGCAATGGCCGACCATGAAGGTCTTCTGGTGAGCGATGGCTGTCTGGACAAGCGCCGCGCCGAGTTCCGCATCGAGACAGACCGGCTTTTCCAGAAAAACGTGGCAGCCTTGCTCAAGACAAAACCGGGCGGTGGGTTCGTGCGCCACCGTAGGCAAGGCAATTACGACGCCGTCCGGTTGGAGAGAGGCAAACGCTTCCTCTATGCTGGCGAAAAAAGGAATATCGGCCAGGCTGGCGGCGTCGGCGGAGTCTGTTTGCAGGTTGCCGCCGGTGTTTGCGAAGAGACTGTCTTTCGGACGAGAATCCACCACTCCGCATAGCTCAAGCAAGTCAGAAGACAGGATGTTGGCCGCATGGGTTTTTCCCATAAAGCCAAATCCGATTACGATCATTCGCAAACGTTTCATGCGCGACTCCAGTCTATGATGATTCCCAATTCGTTCGACCGGTCTTCCCAAAGAAGCGGGTAAAGGCCGGCTGCTTCCGTGTAATCGGCACGCCGAGTGATAAGGGCGCCGACGTCGACTTGCCGGGCGGTGATCAGATCGAAAAAGAACTGCACATGCCGCGCCTGGGTCCAGGGGTTGTCGGGGGTGGCGACGGCGGGGTGGGAGTAATTGTGCGCGCCGATGATGGTGAAGCTGGGATTGCTGCAAAGGTCGTTGAAGTCGAAATTAGTGAACGAGCGCAGGCTGCTCAGTATCACCAGCCTGCCCTGCGGGCGGAGCGCGGCGAATTCCGAGGGAATAAGAGAGGCGTTTCCCGTCACCTCGAAAACCAGGTCTGCCAGCCGCCCGTGGTTCCGGGCTTTGACAACCTCGGCCACGTTTTCCTTGACCGGATCGATTCCGATCAGGAGCGGGTCTTCCGGAAGCCTTGCCCGGCGCGACTCGGCGACATCTACCGCAAAAACCGGCCCTGCCCCGCAGAGGCGGCAGAAGCGGGCGCAAAGCTGTCCCAGCAGCCCCAGGCCATAGACCACGACGCTTTCGCCCCATTCCACCCCGGAGCGCCTGACCCCGTTCATCACGATCTCGGCCAAGGTGAAAAACACGGCTTCTTCGGTGGGAATTTGCGGCGGAACCGGATCGAGGTATTGGGCTTCGGCCACTACGTAGGCGGCGTGGCTGCCCCAGGTGGCGAAGGTTTTGCCAATCAGCGAAGAATCCACGCCTTCCCCGGTTTCCTCCACAATGCCGATATTATTGTAGCCGGGGAAAAAGGGATAGGAGAAATGCTTTTCCCAGCTTGACCCCTTGGGGTATTCGCCGGAATAGGCGGTCATTTCGGTGCCGATGCTGATCATCGTGCATTTGGTTTTGAGCAGCACTTCCCCCGCTTTGGGCCGGGGGATTTCCCTGTTCTCAAGAGTGGCTTTTTTTGCCTGGGGGAAAACAACCGTAGGGTTCTTGCTCATGGTTTATGCCTTTCCGTATTTCAGGTTTTGCAGAGGGCGCTTGCAGCCGCTGAATTTGTTTTCTTTTTTGATAATTACATTTATACTGTACTCTGTCCCTTAACAGTCTGTCCACCTGTCGAAAGGCATTAAACTATGCAAAAAACGTCAATAGCTGTTTTGGGCGGGTTTTACGATCCTGTGGCTTTGCCGACGGATTTTCCGGTTTCAAAGCCCGCGTTTTCCATGCCGCCCCGGTTGCCGCACGTGCATGATTGCTTTGAGATAGGGCTTTGCCGAGCCGGGGCGGGGATATTCCTGGTGGAGGAAAAGATTTATCATTGCCAGGCGGGCGATGCCGTATTCATCAACCACCGGGAATTTCACATGCTGGAAAAAGATTCGCCTTTGAATTCCGAGTGGCGTTTCATAAACCTTGATCCGGGACGATTGCTGGCGGGATGGATTCCTCCGGGCGAGGCGGCGCTGGATGTTACGCCTTTTTGCGGGAGCCGGTTTGTAAACCTTGTCCGGCGGGAAGAGCACCGGGAGCTGGTCGATTTGGTGGAAATTCTGGTGCGGGAGATGGAACGCGAGGAAGAGGGCTATGGTTCCGCGGTGCGGGGGCTGATCTGGGCGATTCTCGTCCAACTGCGCCGCCTGGTTCCGGCTGGAGCAGGCGAGGGGCAAGGCAAGAGGCGGGGCGATGTCGAACGCTTTTATCCGGCGTTGGCGCACGTGTCGGCGCATTACGCGGAAGATATCAGGATGCCGGAGTTGGCGGCTTTGTGCCACGCGAGCATTTCCACGTTCCGGCGCGGGTTCAGGCGTGCGTTCGGTTGCCTGCCGCAGGATTATCTGGCGGAGTTCCGGTTGAACGTTGCGCTCGCGCTACTGACCTCGACCGATTTTCCGGTGGCGCAGATCGCGCTGGACGCCGGGTTCCCGACGCTGTCAAACTTCAACCGGAAATTCAAGGCGCGTTTTTCCTGCACGCCGATGGATGCACGCACTCGGAAAGTGAACAGTAATGGCGCAATCAGTTGCATGGGTTCGCCATAGGTGGGTTTGCGTTCGCGAAGGTTAATTATCGCTTGACGGTGTCAGCCTCGCCTTACGGCTGCTACTGCGTATCTACCGCGTTGTGAGAATTGATGCGGGTGGCGTTGTCCGGCGCCAGATTTCACAACCGCGGTTGTTGCGGAAGCGGAGGACGCAGCCGGTTTCTCCTGGCGCGGGGGAGTAGGCCGCGTCGAATTTCAGGTGGCGGACGATCCACTCGTGGGGCGCAGCGGGAGGATATTCGACTATCAGCGGGGCGAGGGCGTATTGCGCGAGATAATGCCGCTTGGCTCCTTCCGACTCGGGATAGTTCATGCCGAACCCGACCCGCCCGAGCGGCGGCAGATGCTGGCGCAGCGCCGCGAACTCTGCCTCCAGGCGGGTGACGGTATCTGCCCCGTCCTGTTTGCGGCACGCCTTGATTTCCACGACCAGCGTCCGCGCCAGTGTGACGATGGCGAAGACTCCGAGCAGACCGACGGCGAGTTTACCATTTTGATTAAGCATGAGACTTCACGCCGTAGATTAGGCAATACGGTTTAATTGCGGAGAACCGTAAGCAACGCCTCCTGGATTCCTGCCTTCGCAGGAATGACAATATAAGTTTTTGCCTTAATCAGGCAGTTTGAGGTTTCAGGCCGAATTTTTTCGGGCGCGTCCATGAGTCGATCAGCGGCACGCACGTGTTCATGATCAGAATCGAGTAGCACACGCCTTCGGGATAACCCGCGTACAGGCGGATGCAGATAGTGAGCAGCCCGCAGCCGATGCCGAAAATGAGCTTGCCCTTCGACGTCATGGGGCTGGTGACCATGTCGGTGGCCATGAACCACGCGCCGATCATGAGGCCGCCAGCGCCCAGGTGCAAAAGCCACGGCCCGCTGCACCACGCGGTATACAGAACCACTTCCTTGCCGACCGCCGGATCGAGATACTTGAACGGGGCAGGCAGAATCCACGCCAGCAGCCCGGCTGTGGCGATATAACCAATCGGGATTTCCCAGGTGATGATTTTTCTGAGCAGCAGATAAATCCCGCCCAGCAGCAGCAGCCCCGCCGACACCTCGGCGATGGTGCCGCCCTCGAACCCGAACCAGGTGCGCAGAACCAGGTCGCAGTCGGCGATGTCGTTGATGCGGAAATCGGCGGACTTCGCCAGCGGAGTATGGATACGCGTCAGGACAGTGGCGGAACTGACTACGTCCGGCGAATGCGCGGCTTCACCGGCTGCTTTCGCGTAGAGCTTTTGCCAGAGGTCGGGGTTGCCGTTGCCGAAACCGGCGTTGATTTGCGGTGGCAGGGCGTTTTGCAGGAACGCGCGCGCGAGCAAAGCGGGGTTCCAGATATTGTTGCCCAAGCCGCCGAAGCAGTGTTTCGCCACGCCGATGGCGAACGCTCCGCCCAACACCGGCACCCACCAGGAAACATAAGGCGGAATCACCGCCGCCAGCAGCAGGCCGGTGACGACCGCGCTCCAGTCGTTGATCGTGACCGGCACGCCGCGCAGTTTCTGGCAGGCCACTTCCGTGGCGACGCAGGCGGTCACGCACAGCGCGGTCACGACCAGCGGCCACCAGCTTTGAAAGACTACCGGCGCCAGCACAAACGCCGGCAGCAGCGCCAGCACCACCAGCAGCATGATTTTCGGAATGCCCTCCTCCGCCTTGACGTGCGGGGGGGTGGATACGATGTAAGCCATGATAGTTTTATTTCCTCCGGGGCATTGCTATTTCGCCGCCTGCGCGCGCGCCTTGGCCAGTTCGCTTTTGCAGACTTTCAGCCACTGCACGATCGGTCGCCGCGCCGGGCAGACGTAGGTGCAGACGCCGCACTCGATGCAGTCGAGCACATCCTTATCTTTCGTGTCCAGATACCTGCCGGTCTCGGCCAGGATGCTCAGTTCCGACGGCACCAGCCCCATCGGGCAGCCGTCCACGCAACGTCCGCAGCGGATGCAGTCGCGGTACGGCTCGTCGATCACGTCGGTCAGCGCGAGGATGCCGCTCATGCCCTTGTTCACCACCACGTCGGTGTTGTAATGCGCCGCGCCCATCATGGGGCCGCCGTAGATCAGCTTTTTGGTTTCCTTTTCCTTGAAGCCGCACAGCTCGAGCAGCGCCCGCACCGGCGTGCCGATGCGCACGCGGAGATTGGCGGGTCGCTCCACGCCGGGGCCGGTGACGCTGGTGATGCGCTCGGTTAGCGGCCGCTTGAAGGCGCAGGCTTCGTAAATCGCGTGCGCGGTGCCGACGTTCTGCACGACGACGCCTGCGTCCATCGGCAGACCGCCGCTGGGCACTTCGCGTTTGAGGCAGGCGTAGATCAACTGTTTTTCCGCGCCCTGCGGATACATCACGGGCAGCAGTTGCGCTTCGAGGTTGCCGCCCGCCTTGGCCAGTTCCGCTTTCATTATCTTGAACGCGTCGGGCTTGTTGGCTTCGATGCCGACGATGCCGCGCGCCGCGCCTACCGCCTTCATCGCCAGCAGCAGACCCTTGACGACGGTGGCGGGGCTTTCCAGCATCAGGCGGTAATCGGCGGTGAGGTACGGTTCGCATTCCACCCCGTTCAGGATGACGACGTCGATTTTCTTTTCCGGCGGGGGGGACAGTTTCACGTGGGTCGGGAAAGTCGCGCCGCCCATGCCGACGATGCCCGCCGCCTGCACCGCCGCCTTGATCTGTTCCGCCGAAAGGGTGCTGGTGTCGGTTTCGATATTGCAGCCTTCCGCCCAAGCGTCGGCACCGTCGTTCTGGATGACGGCCGCGTCGCAGACCATGCCCATCGGATGCAAAGTCTGCACGATCTTCAGCACCTTGCCCGAGACCGGGCTGTGCACCGCTGCCGAGACAAAGCCCGCCGCTTCGGCGATGACCTGTCCGCGCTTCACTTCATCCAGGGGTTTCACCACCGGCGAGGCGGGTTTGCCGATGTGCTGGCTGAAGGGGATTGTCAGTTCAACCGGCACGGGAGCGTCGTGGATAGGCGCGTCCTTGGAGTATTTTTTTGCGTCGTCGGGATGCGCCCCGCCGCGAAAGGCACCGCTCATCAGTTCTCCTAAAGTTATTTCTTTCTCTTCTTCTTGACCTTTTTCGGATCCTCGTTCTCGTTGACGAACTCGACGATATACTTGATGCCGGCGTCGTCCTTGGCGCCGGTTTTTTTCAGGCCGGAAGTCTCGACCATGAACATCGAGCCGGTGCGGAGCGCGCCGACACCGGGTCGGAAAATTATCGCGACGTTATGGCCGAAGCCGCTGGTTTCGACATTGAAATAATTAAGCTTGACCGATTCCTTGGCCTTCTTGTTTTTTTCGTCGATGGGATATACCTCGACCTTGACGTTATCCTTGCTGATGGCGCCGTATTTGGCGGGGTTGAGCAAAATGCACCAGGCGTGTTCGGGGCCGAAGTATTGCAGCGGCATATAGCCGCGGGACGGGTAGAGGATATAATCCCAGTCCGGCGCGGGGGCGCGGCTGTTGTCGTGCGCCATCATCGCGCAGAAGTTGCCGGATTTGCCGAAGCCGACCTTGAGCATACCTGGATTCAAACACCAGCGGCGGTGACCCACCCGGTCGATGTTGCTGGCGTCGGAGTCGTCCATGTAGCCGTTGACCTGGTTGGCGATGGTGGTGTTGGTGCCCATGTGCAGGTTGGAATGGCTGGTGGCGAAATAGGCGTACTGATAGTCTTTCTCCGGCATGCCCGGATTTTTCGGGGTATGGTCGAGGCGGCCGATTCTCTCGCAGATCGCCGCGCCCGCCACGCCATAGCTGTTCAACTCCGGGTCAAGCACAATGTCTTCCCACGGCACACCGCAAACATAGCGGTACGCCTTGAGCAGCGCCAGCGCGTCCTCTGGCGTTGCGCCCTTGCTTTCCAGCTTGAAGGTTTTCAGGGTCTTGGACATTTCCTCGAAACTGCGGGTATGGATCAGCGCGCCTTCGAAGAAATACAACTTGTCGGCGGGATCGAGCTGTTCGGGGAACCAGATTTTCTTTTCGCTGGCCTTGTATTCACCGTGCAGCAAGCCGTCCTTGTATTCGGCGGAGAGGATGGCCTTGCGTTTCTCGTTGTACTCGACATATTTCCCGTCAAGCTTGCCCACGTCGTAGGACGCCTTGATTTTCATCGCGCCGTTTTCGTAATACTCGGTATAGTCGCCGTCCAGTTCCCCGGCCTTGTATTGCGTCCGGATTTTGATTTTGCCGGTTTCGAAATATTCGCCGAACTTGCCGTCGAGCTTGCCTTCTCCGTCGAGGTGCCAGATTTTTTTCATCGTCCCGTCGGGCCAATTCTCGATTTTCTCTTCTCCGGCACAGAGGGAAGCGGAAAAAAGAAAAACCAGAGTTACGACTATTTTTCTTTTCATATTTCACTCCTTTCGCCGGGGAAATCGTATGCACCACCGCCTGGATTCCTGCCTGCGCAGGAATGACGATACAAGTTCTCTCATTTACGCTTGCGCGGAAAGCGCTTCGCGCGCCTTCTTCCGTTCCCGCCTTTCGGCGCGCAGGGTGACGATCACGCCCTTGGGACAGACCTGCACGCACTTGCCGCAGTTCTTGCATTTGCCGTAGTCGATCACCGCGAGGTTGTCGATTACGTGGATCGCGTCGAAGGGACATTCCTTCTCGCACTTCTTGCAGGCGATGCAGGCGTGTTCGCAGATTTTCCCGGCGACCGCGCCCTTGTCTTTGCTTTTGCACTGCACGAAGACGACACGGCTTTCCGGGTCGACCCGCATCAGCCCGCGCGGGCAGGCGGCGACGCACTGCTTGCAGCCGGTGCATTTTTCCTCGTCCACCACGGGCAGGCCGTTCACCATTTCAAGCGCGCCGAAGGGGCAGGCCGCCACGCAGTTGCCGAACCCCAGGCAGCCGAACCGGCAGGCGCTTACTCCTCCCGCCAGCGCCGTCACGGAAGCGGCGGTGCAGTCGCGCACGCCGCTGTATTGATAGTTGTCGGCGACGCCGGATTTCTGGCAGGAACAGGTGGCGAAATTGGGTTCCGACGCGCCTGCCGTCACGCCCATGATCTGCGCGATAGCCGCCGCCGCGTCCTTGCCGCCGGGCGCGCAGAGATTGATGGCGACGCCTTTTTCGACAATCGCCTCGGCGTAACCCACGCAGCCGGGCAGGCCGCACGCGCCGCAGTTGGCGTTAGGCAGGACTTCCGCGATTTTTTCGATTCGCGGGTCGGTCTCGACGTGAAATTTTTTCGAAGCGACGGCGAGGATCAGTCCCAGGACGCCGCCCAGCGCCAGCATGGAAAACACGGCCCAGTAAATGGCGTTGCCGTCTGCCGCGGCGAAAACCAGCATTTGCTCGAACATTTAAAAGTCTCCAGTCTCCAGTCGCCAGTTGACAGTCTCCATTGTTGTTTTCAGGAAGCGTTATGACCGAATGGAAATAAATTCCGTCGAGTCAAACTGAAAACTTGTACCAAAAAATCTGGAGACTGGAGACTGCAAACTGGAGACTAAAAAATATGCCGTCTGATTCCAAAATACTTCTTCTAAACAATGCCTGCGAACCCGAAAAACGCCAGCGCCATTCCCGCCGCCGCAATAAAGGCGATCGGCACGCCTTTCATGCACTTGGGCACCGGCGCCAGCTCAATCCTTTCGCGGATGCCGGACATCAGGAACATCGCCAGCGTGAACCCCAGCCCGCCGAAAATTCCCAGCAGCGCATTTATGAACAGCGCGTGCCCCAGACTTACGTCGGGGCTACCCAGTTGCGTCAACTTCATCTGCGTCGCGCCGAGAATGGCGCAGTTGGTGGTGATGAGCGGGAGGTAGATGCCAAGCATCTTGTACAGCGCGGGGGCGACTTTTTTCATCGCCACTTCGACGAACTGCACCAGCGAGGCGATGACGAGGATGAAGCTGACGATGTCCAGATAATCCTGCGCGCCCAGCGGCACCAGCACCAGTTTATAAAACGCCATTGTTACCACACACGCCAGCGTCATCACGAAGACCACCGCCATGCCCATGCCCAATGCGCTGTCGCGTCGCTTGGAGACACCGATAAAGGGGCATAATCCCAAAAACTGGCTCAGCACGAAATTCTGCACGAAAACCAGCCCGAACATCAGGGTGAAATATTCCTTGAACGCGGTCATGTCCATGAAAAATCCTTATCTGTTTGCTGTCAGAAATTTTTGTTATGTCGATACGTCATTCCGCCGCCGGAGCTGGCGTTGCGGGCGCTGCCGGTTCTGCCGGTTTCGCTTTCGCCGCTTTTTCCGCCAGTTTCGCTTTTTCGGCCTTGCAATTGGCCAGGTGATTGAACAGCGCCAGCAGCAGACCCAGCGTCAGGAAACCGCCGGGCGCGATGATGAAAACGGAAAGGGCATACGGTTCCAGGCCGTCAGCGACCGGGATTCCGAGCAGTTGCCACGAACCCAGCACTTCGCGTACGATACCGATCAGCGAGAGGGCGAGGGTAAAGCCCAGCCCCATCCCCAGGCCGTCGACCATGCTGGCCAGCGGTGCGTTCTTGCTGGCAAAGGCTTCGGCGCGCCCGAGGATAATGCAGTTGACCACGATCAGCGGCAGGAATATTCCCAGCGCCTCTTTCAACACTGGCATGTAAGCGGCCATCAGCAGTTTCACCACCGTGACAAACGCCGCGATAATAATAATGTATACCGGTATCCGGATTTCCTTGGGGATCAGTTTTTTGAAAATGCTGATCATCAGGTTGGAGGCGATCAGGACGAAAGTAGCGGCCAGCCCCATGCCGAGGGCGTTTTTCAAACCAGTCGTCACCGCCAGCGTCGGGCATAAGCCCAGCAGCAGAACAAACACCGGATTTTCGCGGAAAAACCCTCTGGTCAACTCAGCAGTCAGTTTCATTACCGTATCTCTCCCCCTTGAAACGCATAATATAATGAAATGACAAGGGTAAACTTTTGCCTGTTTTCTGTCAAGCCTTTGCCGGAAAGATAGTGGACTCACCCCCCAGATCTGGCAGGCGTGGGACAGGATTAGCGATACCGAACGCGAAAAATTCCAAATCCTCTTGCAAAACAAGAGAAAGGATGCTTCAATCCTAATGTCGGCACTGGAAGTGACAAATAGTATCGCGCATTACTTCTGATTATATCTTTATACTGCAAGCTGAAGTGAGTCTTTAAACCCGGGAGAAAGTATGATAATACGCGAAAAACGGAACTGGCTGGCTTTACTGGCAAGCATGATGTTGTTCATGCCCGCGACGAAAGCCGAAGACGAGGTTAAGACAGAGCCGCAGGGCAGTGGCAAGCGGGTCGTGGTCGAGATGATGAACGGCGACAAGGTGGAGGGGGCGCTGCTCAAGCGCGACGACACTACTTTATACATGTACGTCGGCGGCGCGCTGGTCACGCTGGAACAGGCCAAGGTGAAAGGCATCTCCGACCGCGACGGCGGCGAGCGCGGCATCGAGAACGTCAAGACCTACCAGCTTTACCAGACCGCCCGTCGCGCCATCAAGAATGTGCAGGCGCTGGTGGAGGAAATGGGACAGGCCATCGTCGTGGTCAAGACCCCCGCCGGACTCGGCACCGGCTGGTTCTGCAACCGGGACGGATATCTGGTCACCAATAACCACGTCATCGCCGGGGAGCGTTCCATCAGCGTCACCGTCTTTCACAAGGACGGCGACGGCTTCGGCAAAACCGTTTTCCGCAAGGTGCGCATCGTCGCCCTGAACGACAGCATCGACCTGGCGCTGCTCAAGATCGAGGAACCGGTCAATATCCCTTATCCGCAACTCTACCTCGGCGACTCGGACGAACTCAAGGTCGGCGACAAGTGTTTCGCCATCGGCAACCCGCTGGGGCTGGAACGCTCCACCTCCCAGGGCAACATCAGCAAGACTTCCCGCGCCTTCGACGGACGGCTGTATCTTCAGACCACCGCCCCCATCGCTCCCGGCAATTCCGGCGGGCCGCTGTTCAACGAACGCGGCGAGATCGTGGGCGTGGTCAACATGGGCGCGGTCTTTTTCGATGGCCTCGGCTTCGCCATCCCCTCCAAGTATATCAAGGAATTTCTCGATAACGTCGAAGCCTTCGCCTACGACGCGGACAATCCCAATTCCGGCACCAAATACATGGAGACGCCGGTTACCGCGCAGGACGGCTCCTTCAAGTTTCTCACCTCGGATTATCTGAAAATCGGCCACGGCGCTTCCTGCCTGACACTTGCCGATCTGGACGGCGACGGCGTTAAGGAAGCGGTCTACGTCAACAACAACAAGTCGGAAATCGGCTACGCCCGCCTGCGCGCCAAGGGGCAGGAAAAGGAAAAGGCCGGAACCGATTTCGAGGACGTCAACCTGCTCCGGGATGGGGAATTTTTCCAGGTGGTCACTACCCCGGTCACCAGCCGGATTACCGCGCTGGCGGTCGACGACTTGACCGGCGACGGGCGCCCCGACCTGGTGTTTCTCGGCGACGTGGACGGCCTGGCGGTGATGGAGCAGAACCAGGACGGCACGTTCAAGCCCGCGCGCAAGATCGACGACATCGTCGGCAGCAACCGGCGCGGCGCGGTGCGGGTGCGCGATCTCGACGGCGACGGCAAGAAAGACATTTTCGTACTCGGCGGCGAAAGTTTCACCATTTTCCGGGGCGGCGTAAAACGCGAGGAATTCCCCCTCGGCGGCAAATACAAGTCTTCCATCAAGGAATACGATTTCGTCGACGTGAACGGCGACGGTCGGCTGGACATCCTGTTTTTCGTCGTCGATAAACAATATGCGATCTATACCCGCCTGCAGAATGAGGAAGGGCAGTTCATCCGCGATCTGCCGGTGCATTCGCACCTTTCCGGGCCGGTGGCTGCGTACCGCGACGGCGTGCCGGGAGGATATCTCACGCTTGACAAGGGACTGAACCGCGTACGCGCCATGCGGCTGAACCCGGTGCCTGCCGCCCTGGAGGGAATGCCCTCGGTGCTTTCTTCCCTGCCGTTATCTTCTGAGGCGAAGATCACCTCCGACGCGGAACTGGGCGACCTCGACGGCGACGGGCGCACCGATCTGCTGGCGGTCGACCGTGAAAAAAACGAATTCCTGGTCTATCGCGCCAAACCCAACGGTTTCTCCCTGACCACTTCTCCTTCGCCGCGCGCGGTAGACGCCGCCGAGTTGCTAGCCGTAAAAGACGGAGCGTCGGCTGTGTTCTGCTTCTCCAACACCGACAAAATTTTCGGCGTCGGTCTGGCTAAAGAGGGCAAGATTTCCTTCCCCCGCCCCATCAACGTCAAGGGCGAGGTGGAGTCTATCATGCTGGAAAAACAGGGCGCGGACGGCGCGGAAATTTTCTGGGTGGAGAAAGACAATAATAAATACTACATTCGCCTGGCGTCCGCTTTGGAGTTGGCGGCCAAGGCAGGCGACGGCGGCAAAGGTTCGCTTGATTGCGCCAGCAACGCCCTCTCCTTTGTCGACGAAAAAGGCGAGAAGGATTTCCTGCCGAAAAAGCCGGAACGTTTCGCCTTCGCCGATTTCAACGGCGACGGCAAGCGCGACCTCGTCATTTACTGGGCGTATTCCGGCAAGGAAAGCCTGTACCTCGGCGAAAGTCAGTTGAAGTACCGCGAGATCATCGGCGAGCGCAAGATTCTCGACGAGAAAAAGGGACAGCCGCTGCTGGTGGCCGACCTGGACGGGGAAGGCGCGCCGGAAGTGGTGCTGGTGCAGCCCGGCTTTTTGCGCATTCTCCGGGTGGACGACAAGGACAAGCTGTTCGTCGAGCGGCAATTCAACTGGGAGTTCGGCGAAATTCAATATCTTGCCCGCTATGGCGAAAAGGACGGCGCTCCGCTCTTCATCGCAGCCGCCGGCACACAGGCGCGGGTAGTCTCGCTCGACCGCGAGGCGGGACAGGTCAGACAACTGGCAGCGATTGACCTGAGCGGTTTGGAGGTGGGCGACCTCAGCGTGGGCGATCTGGACGGCGACAAGAAGCAGGATGTGCTCGTCTTCGGTAACGGCGTGGTACAGGCTTTCCTCGCCGCCGGAACCCGGTATGAGCTGGACAGCGAAGTGGTGTTCAACGCCAACCTGGATCACTTCGCTTACTGGAACCTGTTCCCCGCCGATCTCGACGGCGACGGTAAGGACGAGGCGCTGCTGTTCGACAGTCGCAAGGCCATGTTCGAGGTTTACCGTATCGGGGAAAAAGGCGGCGACATGACCCTGGCTCTGCGCCAGCGGCTGTTCGAGAAAACCATTTTCCAGCGCAATGATTCAGACAGCCAGGAAATTCCGCAGGAACTGGACGTGGGCGACGTGGACGGCGACGGCAAGGCGGACTTTGTCTGCATCATGCAGGATCGTATCTCGTTTTATTTGCAGGCGGAGCGGAAATAGGCGACGCTTTTGACTTTGTACATATTTGTATGGGATTTTCTCTTTAGGAGCAAATGATGAAAAAATGGTTGTTGGCGGTGCTGGTGCTGGTTATGTCGTGGAACGCGGGGGCGGCGGAGATTGCCGAACGCCTGCCCGAATCGACGACGTTTTATATGGAATTCGATCTCGGTAAGGTGCTCGAACTCAGCCAGAAAAACCTGGAAATGGTAGATCAGGAACGCGCTGCCGCTGTGATTTTCCAGGTGCGCGCGTTGCGCGACCAGGTGAAGGAATTGCTGGCGAATGACGAAGTCACGTTGCAGTTGCTCGATCACCCGGAAGGCTGCAAGGGTTATGTTGTCGTGTTGCCGCTGCCAGAACCTTTGGTGGAAAAGCACACCTATAAGGCGCAAAAGTGGGATCCCAAAACCGGGCAGCCGATTGAGGGCGAATTCGAGGAACACACCTGGGAAGACACGACCAGCTACAGCGTTGCCGTGATTCTGGAAACTACGGCGGAACTCGCTGCCGACACTATCGCGCAGATCAAGGTGCTGGTCGCCCGCGAGCACGAAAAGGAAGGCGGCGAAGGTGTCGCTTACACCGAGGCGGAAGTTGAACGCGGCGAGGCGATCATTATCGGCGAGGAGAAAGTCTTCCTCGGTCGCATGGATAACCTGATCGTGTTCAGCAATCCCCAGCCCAAGGAATTGTGGCGCGCATTGCTGGAGCCGGTGGAGAAGTCGCTGGCGGCCAGCGAGCTGTACAAGCGTTACACTCCGGGCGGCGTCCGCCCCCTGACGATGGGGTTCGTGAACATCGCCTCGCTGGTGATGAAGGGCGAGGAATCGCTGCGCGCGGCGGTAGAGGCGGCGCGGAAGAAGCAAGGGGAGGAAAACGGTAAAAAACCGGAGGGCGGGGAAAACAACGCCGAGGATTTCGAGATGCCAGGCAATTTCGAACTGATAATGGCGGAAAGCGCGCTCAAACAGTTCCTGCTGATGAAAAACCTGTTCAGCCTCGACAAAATGCGGTCGGCGGGGCTTCGCGTAGAGGCGACAGCTACTGAAAACAGCCTGCGCAGTTCCTCGCAATTCACCTTGGCACTGGCGGAAGGGGTGGGGCCGGTGCTGAGTCTGCTGCTGAACGCCGGAAAGTCGCTGGAAGCGCCTGACCTCGGCGCGCGCGAAGGTATCGCGGTGATGGGGCGTTTCGGCGCGGCGGAAATGCTGGAAGCGGTGCAGCAGTCGTTGGCGCAGGAAGAGGCCGCCTCCTTCCAGCAACAGCAGATGATGATGCAGATGATGCTGGGCATGAGCCTGAACGACATCCTCTCGCAGCTTTCCGGCGATTTGTATATGTTTGTCGAACTGGTGGACAAGGAGCATGAGTCCACGACCTGGAACCGTGAAACCGGCGAGATGGTAACCCAGAAGAAATTCGGCCCCATGCCGGAACTGACGCTGCTGTGGGGACTGAAGGACCGCGAGGCCTTTACCCAGTTGTTGTCTAAATTCTTCACCGTCGCTTCGGTCAGCCCGATGATTGGGCGTTTCCTCAAGAAGCGCGTCTACCAGGAGCAGGATGTCTATATCGTCGGTTCCGACGCCGGCAAGGAAGGAGCCGACCCCGACGGCTTGTACAACTACGCGATGGCGGTGGTGGGACGCCACCTCAGTTTCGGCAGCTGGAAAGACATGACCGCGCTGATCCGCCGCGCGCAAGCCGCCGCTCCCGGCGAGAAGACCCACGCCGGTGACGCCATTGCCACGCACCCGGACGCGAACTTCATCGGCGTCATGCCCAAGGGGTTCAACGAGCGCCTGCAACAGGCCATGCGCGGCGAGGACGGCAAGGATCCGGTAGAGGAAGTGATCAAGCAGTTGACCGAAATGGATGATTTCCCGATTGAAAACGAGGACCTGGCCAAGCGCATAAAGGAAACCCTGGTGCGGTTGGCGGAAAACCTTATTCCGCTGTCGAAAAAGGCGCAGACCCTGGGTCGTCCGGCAATGGTGGTGCACGGCAAGCTGAACGGTAATTTCTACGAAATCGGAAGCGAGGACGAATTTATCAAATAACGGCGCCCAGCACGGACCGGTGCGGTTAACTGGGCAGATAGCCGCGAGTTGATCGAGGATGCCGGGTTTACTAGAGGGCGTTCTAAATTAATGTAGAACGCCTTCTAGTATCCAAGAACCTGCTCCACCCTCGTCATTTCCAGTGTTTTGAGATTGTGCTAATCCCCCGCCGCTTCCGGCAGTCCCCGCTGGCGCTGGACTGATTTTCCGTACTCGGCGTCGAGGTCTTCGGTGTTGCGGAAATACATGCCGGGAAGATTCAGCACCGCGCCGTCGGCCTTGATCTGCAAGGTGGACAGGCGGTCGGCGTTTCCTCTGATTATTTCGGCGGGAAAGACGATGGAGGCGGTTTTCGCCTCCTCTCCCGGCGAGACAGATAATTCCCCTCCCCTCAGCGCCGCGATCGGCATTCCGTTCATGGTATAGAACCGCGCGCCGGAGCATTCGATTTTCACCGGCTCGTTGCCCCGGCTGTTGTCGATGGTAAGCGTCAGTTCTAAAGCTTCTGCCGCATCGCTTTCGGAGGTAAAGGGCAGAATTCTGGCCGAAAGCAGGCAGCGTCCGGCAAAGGTGTGGCCAAACCAGCACGCCTCTTCCGGCGCGAAATCCCGGCGCGAATATATGAGCGGCAACACCAGCACCGCCAGCGTCCCCGCCGCAACCAGCAGAAACGCCGCCATCGGCAGCGCGGGAAACACCGCCGGTCTTTTTTCGTCGGAAGGCTTTATCTCAGTCATATACAGTCACTCGGCTTTCGCAGCCGATTCAGTTCCGTCAGGTGCGACGGTTTTTAGCAGTTTGCCATTTTCAAAAACATCGGTATAAAGCAAATCACTTACCGCACCAATTCATTTTTGGTGAAGATAGTGCATAGTTTCAGCCCCTCGGCTTCCATCTTCTCCCTGCCGCCGTCGAGGCGATCGACCAGCGCGTAGACGCCGACAATCACCACGTCTGGCTGGCTTTCCCGCACGCGTTCCACCGCCTTCAAGGCGCTGCCGCCGGTAGTGACCACGTCCTCGATAATCGCCACCCGCTGCCCCGGTTTCAGTTCCGGCCCCTCGATCCACTGGCCGGTGCCGTGACCCTTGGGCTCCTTGCGGACGATAAAGCCCTCGTAGGGCGTACCCAGGTCGAAGCTGAAGGCGGTGATCGCGCCGATCATGGCGTCCGCTCCCAGGGTCAGGCCGCCGACGCGGTCGGGGCTGTCCTGCTTCAGGAACTCCAGCATGATCCGCGCTGTCAGGTTCAGCGCTTCCGGACGCAGGGTGGTGGTTTTGCCGTTAATATAGAAGTCGCTCTTTTTGCCCGAAGCCAGGGTGAAGTCGCCGGTTAGAAAATCGACCTGCGGTTTCAGGCGCTGTTTCATTTCTTCAATATTCATGCTTGCTCCCGATGGGTGAAAAATAATACCTCCCCTTCCGTGGAATGACGATTTGTATGGTTAATGGTTGAGCCGGATGGTTTTTCCTTAATTAAACCGTATTGTCTCTACCCCCCACTGGGAGGAGGAGAATATCTCTATCTTAATGCGTTTGCCCTCTTATTTGCGGGGCGCTGCGCCGAGTTCTTCGCCTGCGGCGATCAATATGCCCGTGCGGCACGCACTTATTTGCAGAACAGGGTGCGGAACAGTTCCAGGTATTTCATGTCGTCCTTGTTGTTTTCGCGGACGTAATGGGCGTAGATTTTGGCGATGTCGGCGGGGTCGAAACTTTCCCAGTCGTAGCTGGTGCCGCCGCCGGGGCCGAGAGTGACCTTGATTTCCTTTTTCGTGGCTGACTGGATAGTCTTGCCGTTGAGCTTCTTGATGCCGAATTCCTTTGGCACCGGCCAGGGGTCGGACTTGTTGATCTGATCCAGCACGTTGGTGTGGAGATTCCGAAAGCCCTTTACCGTCGCTTCCAGTTCGTCGACCTTCGCCGTCAGCGGGGTGCCGAAGAACTTGGTTTTTTCCTTGTTAACTTCCAGGCTTGCCTTTTCGTACTGCCACTGCTGCACCAGAGCCAGCACTTTTTCCCGTACGGGAGAAAACAGTTTGTCGAGATTATTGAGTATCTTGTCGCCCTGGGTAATGAACCGGCCATCTTCCTTGCGGTAATGGATTTCATTGGGGTAATCCTTGCAGGCGCTGAGCGCCGCGCCATAGCGGTGCGACGCCAACAGGTCTTTAATTTTTTTCTCGTATTCCCCTACTTTCTTTACCGCCTCGGTTTTGACTTTATCCCGCAACGACTTCAGTTCACTGATTTTGGGATGGGAACTATTTTCCTGCTCGAACTGATCCACCAACGCCAGCGCTTCGTCGTAATAGGAGCGATCCAGCAGACGACCGAACTCGTTGGTAAACAGATGATAGGAAGTTTCCAACGCGGTTTGGCGGTTTCTCTCAAAAGTTTCTCGCTCCGTTTCCAGGCGAGCGGAAAGCGAAGGGTGCTGAGCCAGCATATCCCGGATCTTCGCCAGCATCTTATCCGTGTTGTTAGCGTTGGAAGATTTGAAGGCTTCATATTCCGCCCAGGCCTCTTTTTCCTCCTTATCCCTGGCAATGGAGTCGAGTTTGGCGTTGATTTCGGCGACGCGCTCGCGCACCTGACCCATGATCTCGGATTCATTGGGGTAATCCATTTCCAGCGCGGTGAATTTTTCCCGCGCCTGGCGCAAATCTCCGCCGCGATAGAGGCCGTCAGCCACCTCGTAGGCCTTCTGGGCAGGCGTTCTGGTGTCGTGATTAACAACCTTGGGTTCCCCCCCCCCCGACATGAACACCAGGGAAATTATAATCACCAGCAAGGCGACCCCGCCAAAAACGGCCAGTTGCACCATACCCTTGTTGCCGGAGTCCTTGGTCTTTCTTTCAGGCATAGAGGGTCGGGAAGCACCGGTGGCAACCCGGCGCGCGGGAGCCGGGGCTGGCAGCTTTTCCTTGGGCTTTACGCCTTCTTTTTTGACTTCCTCCAGCGCCTTATCCAAAGCGTCCCTGGTTTCCTCTGCGGTGCGGTAGCGATCATTGGGATCCTTGGCCAGCAGTTTGTCGACAATGGCGCAGACCGCCGCCGGGACATCGGGCGCGACCGCAGCCAGTGATGCCGGCTGCTGCTGGATGTGCATGGCCATGATTTCGGTGCTTTTATTGCTGTCGAAAAGAGGCTTGCCCGCCAATGCATGGTAGAGGGTGGCGCCGAGGGAATACAGGTCGCTGCGACCGTCCACCGCCTTGCCTGAAGCCTGTTCGGGGCTCATGTAATGCGGAGTGCCCAGCACCTTGCGGGTGCGACCGGCCTCTCCCTGCTCCATGATCTTGGCAATGCCCAGGTCGGCCAGTTTCACCTCGCCGGAATCGGCGATAATGATGTTGTCGGGTTTCACGTCGCGGTGAATAATGCCGCGCTGGTGGGCGTATTCCAGCGCGTCGGCGATGCGCGCGGCCGCGTTCAGCAGAGACAAAAGCTCCACGCCTTCGTCGGAACAGAGCCGCTGGGTGAGGTTGCCGCCCTTGACCAGTTCCATGGAAAAGTAATAGCAGTCTTCTCCCGCCTTGCCGACGTTGTGCACCTGGATAATATTGGGATGGGTAAGCTTGCCTGCCGAACGCGCTTCCTGGATAAACAGGTTGACGAATTCCTGCCGGTGGACATACTCGGGATTGAGGATCTTCACCGCCACTTCCCGATCCATGGAGACCTGCCGGGCACGGTAGATAATGCCCATGCCGCCTTCGGCAATCACTTCCAGAAGTTCGTGGCCAGGAATGGAAATTTCCGGCACCACGGCATCGGTGGTAAAGAAACGCAGAACCGTCTGACAGATAGTGACTTCGTCGCCGGGAACCATCAGGCGGAACTCGCCGGAAGGAAGCTTGATGCCGTTCAGATAGGTGCCGTTGGAACTGTTCATGTCGCGGACGTAGCAATGATCGTCCTTGAACCGGACTTCCGCATGGGTGCGGCTGGCCTTGACGTGATCCAACACGACGGCGTTGGTTTGCCGCCTGCCGATAATCAGGGGAGACAGTCCGATCTGGAATTCCTCTCCCACATGTTCTCCAGACACGGATTTGAGCTTGGGCATGTTATTCTTCAGTCCTTAGCTGTTGACAATCTGGCAACGCGATTTTATAATCGTATGACATATTAGTAATAAAATATTGTAATAAAATGAAAAAATCTGTCAACTATTAAATTATTGGCAAAAAATCTACCGGGCAGGAGAACCATTTTCCGAACAATCCTCTAAATTGCCTGGATTCGCCCTTCTATTTCAAGGTAAATAACAATTAATGAGAATATTTGACACTCACTGCCACATCAGCCGCCCCGAATTCGACCCTGATCGCGCACAAGTTGTCGCCCAGGCCGAGGCTGAAGGCGTTTCAATGATATCTGTCGGAACCAGCCTGGAATCCTCCCGAAAATGCGTAACTCACGCTCAGAAATATATTAACGTATATGCAACGGTTGGGGTTCATCCTAATGACACGGCGGTAACTGATTTTTCTGACATGGAAGAGCTGAAACAACTTGCCAAATCATCGCAAAGAGTTGTCGCTATTGGAGAAACAGGGCTGGACTACTACCGCGACCGCGCCGCACCGGAAGTGCAAAAAAAATGGCTGGAACAGCATCTGGCGCTGGCGTTGGAGCTGAATCTGCCGGTAATCCTTCATGCCAGAAAAAGCGAGCACGACCTGCTCGACCTGGTTTATCCGTTTATACAAGCAGGCGGCAGCGCGGTCTGGCACTGCTTTACCGCCGGCAAAAAACTGCTGCCGGAAGTTGGCGAAAAAGCGCTGAGCATGGGACTGATGCTGGGCATCGGCGGAGTAATCACGTTTGAGGATCAACAGGCTTTGCGTGAATTTTTACCGCTGATTCCGGATAAGCATCTGCTGCTGGAAACCGATTCGCCGTTCCTGAACCCGCGCCCGCGCGTCAGTGACCGCAACGACCCGCTGCAGACTGTCAGAATCGCGGAGGAAGTCGCGCGCCTGCGCGGCGTAACCCTGGAAGACATCGCCCGGGTCACGACCCGCAATGCCTGCGCATTTTTCCGGATGTATGACGAAACCGAGGAAAAAGGGAAAATCGCCTACGCGATCCGCAACAGCCTGTATATCGCTTTGACCAACGACTGTACCAATAATTGCGAGTTCTGCGCGCGCAATCAGAGTTACGTGGTAAAAGGCCATGACATCAAACTCGACCACGAACCGTCGGCGGCGGAAGTGCTGGCGGCGATGGGGGACGTTTCCAAATATGACGAAGTAGTTTTCTGCGGTTTCGGCGAACCGACCATGCGGTTGGAGGTGCTGAAAACCGTCGCTGCGCAAATGAAACAACAGGGTCAGACCGTGCGGCTGAACACCAACGGCTTGTCCAATCTCTATTACCAGAGAGATATCGTGCCGGAACTGGTGGGGCTGGTGGATGTGGTCAGCGTGTCGCTGAACACCGCCGACCCGGCGCAGTACCGGCAGATGTGCCGTCCGCGCTTCGGGGAAGCGGCATATGAAGGCATGTGCGAGTTTATCCGCGCCTGCGTGGCGGCCGGACTGAAAACAGTCTGCACGGCGGTGGAGATGCCGGAGATCGACCTCGCCGCCGCCCGCCGCAAAACCGCGGAACTGGGCGCGGAATTCCGCGCGCGCTCGTACGTGGACGCGGGATAAGGATTCGCATAAAACAGATAGCCTTTGAACGTCATCTCTCCTTCGCAGGAAAAACGATTCGTAAAAAAGGCACAGTTCCACGCTTGACAAACCGTTTGGTTTAGCGAATATCAAATCAGGCAGCGGTTGGAAGTTGCCCGGCTTCGACAAGTCCTGACTGATTGCTCCGTATACCCCCAAGGCGGCGAATCCCATGAACCGGGACGAACTGATATCCAGACGCGAGGAAATACTCCGCATTGCCAAGCAGCGCGGCGCGCGAAGAGTGCGCGTATTCGGTTCCGTGGCGCGCGGAGAGGAGAACTCCGGCAGCGACGTGGATTTCCTGGTAGATTTCGAGCCGGGACGCAGTCTGTTTGATCACGGCGGGTTAGTCATGGATTTGGAGGAACTGCTCGGGGTCAAGGTGGATGTGTTAAGCGAACGCGGCCTGCGCACCCGGTTTCGCGAAGGCATCGAAGCCGAAGCGGTGTCGTTATGAGAAAAGATATTCACAGACTGGGCGATATGCTGGAGGCTATTGACGCTATCGAACGTCATTTGGACGGCGGGCGCGAGGCTTTCGATCGGGATGAGCTGCTGAGAGTCTGGTTTCTGCGTCATCTGGAAATAATCGGCGAAGCGGCGTCACGCTTGAGCGATGGTTTGCGCGATAACTGCCGGAGCGTGCCTTGGCGCGAAATTGTCGGAATGCGCAATATCCTCATACACGGCTATTTCGATATTGACTGGGAGGCGGTCTGGAACGCGGCCAGCCGCGATGCGCCTTCATTACGCAAGCCACTGGAACAAATTCTTAAAAAAGAAAGCGACCTTTCCTCGCAACAAGATGATAAAGCTTAAGACTTGCCCGCGGTGGCTTTGATGAAACCAAACCCCCTTCTTAAAATCTCTGAGTGCCTGCGCAAGTGGGATCCGATAGGTGTTTTGGACGAGGGGTCGGATTGCCCGCCTACCGAATATGATTCATACGCCCCGGCAATTGTAAAAATGCTTGCGCGTGGCGCGGATGCTGACGCTATCGCGGCTCATCTGAATAACTTGGCGCGAGAAAATATAGGTGTTTGCTGCGGCCTGAAAAAGAGTCTGGAAATCGCCCGGGAAATGGCTGATTACTGGCAAAACGAATAACCCTCCCGGCTCCGGGATTTTATTTCAATATGCCATCGACGCCTTACAGCAGCTCTTCCACCCCGGCGAGGGTTTTCTGCTCCAGCATCAGTTCCGCCGTGCGTTGGCATTCGGCTAACTCCAGGGTCGAGATTTTTTTCTGCAGCGCGGGGCGGTATTGCGAGTCGATGCTGAGGGTGCGGATGCCTGCGCCCAGCAGGAATTTCAGATACTTTTCCTCGTGCGCCATTTCCCCGCAGACGGAAACCTCCCGCCCGTGAGCCAGGCCCGCTTCGGCCACGCGCTTCAAAGTGCGCAGCACCGCCGGATGATGCGGCAGGAAATATCCCGCCACCTTTTCGTTGCCGCGATCCACCGCCAGCAGATATTGTATAAGATCGTTGGTGCCTATACAGAGAAAATCGGCTTCGTCCGCCAGCGCGTCGACCAGTGCCACCGCCGCCGGCACTTCGATCATCACTCCCACCAGCGGCGACTGGTGGCACTCGGTTTCCTCTACGCGCAATTCCTCGATACATTGCCGCAATATCTCCCGCGCCTGTCGGAAATCCTCCAGCGATGCCACCAGGGGAAACATGATCCGCAGTTCCGGCAGTTCGCAACCCGCGCGCAGGATCGCCCTGAGCTGCTGGCGGAAAGCGTCGGGGTATTTGAGACTGAAGCGGATGGAGCGCAGCCCCAGCGCGGGGTTTTCCTCCCGCACCTCGTCGAAATAACTGAGCAGCTTGTCGCTGCCCAGATCCAGAGTGCGGAAAGTCACGGTTCCTTCCGGACGGTTTTCCAGCAGCTTCCCGTACAGGACAAACTGTTCCTCCTCGCTTGGCATCACGTCGCGGATCAGGAACGGGAATTCGCTGCGGTACAAGCCGATCCCCTCCGCCTTCACCCGCGAAGCCAGCTCCAGGTCGCTTAACAGATTGATGTTGGCCAGGAGTTTCACCTGTGTGCCGTCCTTGGTGAAGGATTTGCGCTCGGTTTCCTCCGCCACCGCATCGAGGGTCTCCCGCGCTGCCTGGCGTTCGCGGAAAGACCGCAGCGCCTCCTCGGGCGGATTGATCAATACTTCTCCGGTCTCGGCGTCGACCAGCACCGGCGCATGCTCCAGCACCAGCAGCAGACTGGCGTCGTCGGCGATGACCATCGGCACGCGCAGGCTCCTGGCCAGAATCGCCACGTGACTGGTGACGCCGCCGTTCACCAGCACGATCGCCCCGACGTTGGCCAGCGCGATTTTCAGCATCTCCGACGGGTACAAGTCGCGGGCAATCACCACGCAGCCCTCCCCGCCGACGTCGAGTTCGCTTTCCGCGCCGGTGAGGTTTCCCAGCAACCGCCGCAACAGGTCTTCCACGTCATGCGCTTTTTCCCGGATATAGGCATGGGGATTGGCCGACAGCAGGTCGATGTAATGGCGGCCGAGAGCGAGGACGGCGGCGGGCGGGCTTTCGCCGTTTTCGATGCGCTTGCGCATTCCGCCGACGAACGCGGAATCCTTCAGCATCATCAGGTGCGCGTCGAAAATCAGCGAAGCGCTTTCCGGCAGCCGTTCCCCCGCCTTCTCCTGCAACGCGGCAAGCTGGTTCTCGGTTTTTTCCAGAGCGAGTTCGAAATCCGCCAGGGAATAGTTTCCGGAATAATCGGCGGTGAAAGACAGCTTCCTGCCCGCGGGGTCAAGCACCGCCGCCGGTCCGCAAGCCAGCCCGCGCGAGGCTACGTCTCCTCTGACTCGGGTCGGAGGTTCAACGACGGGCGCGGGTCTGGCGCTTTCGCCGAGACCCAGGCTGATCAGCATCCGCGCGTTCTCGATGGCGCTGGCGACCTGCGAGGCGATGGCGCGCAAAGCCTTGACGTCGTCCTGGGCGAAACTGTTTTTCTCCTCGCGCTGCGCCACCAGCACGCCGATTTTTTCCATCCCTTTGCAGACCGGCACCGCCATAAAAGATTCGTACAGTTCTTCATTGATGCCGTTAAAGCCCTTGAAGTCGGGGTTGAGGCTGGCGTGCTGCTCGCAGATGGCGCGCTGCTCGCGGAAGACCTTGCCGGTCAGCCCCTCCTCCGGTTTCAGCCGCACCCGCCCCACCGAATCGGGAGCCAGTCCGCAGGTGGCGCGCAGCACCAATTCGCCCGCATCCTCGTCGTACAGGTAGATGGAGCAGACGTTTGACAGCAGGTGGCGGGCGATCATGCGCACGAGCTGGTCGAGGAAGGACTGGATGTCGGAACTGCCGGCCAGCCTGGCGGCCAGTTCGCCGACGTCGCAGAGAAGCCCGAGGTGATCGCGTGATCTGGCCAAAGCTGGATTTCCGGTTGAAGACTAACCAGATAATACCTGATCGGACTGTACATTTCAACCCGCTACGGATAAGATAATAACATGGCTATAAAATGTAAAATCTGCCAGGAGGAACTGGACGCTCTGAGCGGGCGCCGTTGCCGCCAGTGTCGGCAGTTGGTGTGCGGCAACTGCCTGCTGCCGGGCGGCGACGAGGCGGAGGGATTGCTGTGCAAGGAATGCGGCGAAAATCAATCGCAACTGGAGGCGCAGCCCGGAGCCATGCCGGGACACGCGCGCGCGCCGGTCTCACGCAACAGCATTCCGGTGAAGGCGTGGGTCTTGTTCGGGCTGATCCTGCTGGGTCTGTTCGCGCTGATCGTCAGCTATCCGATCGTGCAGGCGGGAATGCTGGCGGGGAAAATGCTGGACGGCACGGAAGCGGAAGCTGAAGAGGCGCGGATGGAACTGGTGCGGCTGCAAAACGCGCCTGCCCTGGCGGAGTTGCTGGAACTGGCGGAACACGCGCCCGGCGACACGACCCGGGCGCTCGCGCTGGAGGGGCTGGGGTATTACACGCAACCTTCCGCCACCGCCCTGCTCCGGCGGGTGGAGGCGTCGCCTGACAGTTCGCCCCGCGTGCGGCTGGCGGCGCAGAACGCGCTGATCCGCCAGGGGAAATATGCGCTGTCCGGAAATGATGCGCGAGAATAACCGCCCTGATAGCAGGCCGATTCGGGAATGGCTGTTGTGAGTTTCCTCAGTGCGCCGGTTCCGGCTTTTCGCCGTCATCTTTTGTTGCTTTCGGCGGGGGCGGCATGGTGGTGAGAGAGGTGAAAACCCCCTCCGCCTGTTTCCACCCCGGCGACTGCTCGTTTCCCGGCACAACAAAAAGCAGTTCCAGCGCCTGTAACCTGTCGTTCACCAGCGCAAACCCGCGAAACATCCTGTCTTCCTGCCGCAGAATAGCCTCGACCCCCTTGCGCGCGCCCAGGGTCACGTAATTGCTTCTGACGATTTCTGTATTTTCTCCTATCCGCTTACTCAGCGAATTGGCGTAGGCGGCCGAAGTGTAACTGCCCTTGACCGGTTTTCCGGAAAAGGTTTTTGGCGCCAGGTTGAGCGAAGCCACCGTGCCGTGCTGAACCATCAATATCTCGCCTTGCGCCGATTTCCACGCCTGGCGGCCTTCCATTTTATCCCAGCCCGCGGGCAGCGCAGCGCCCTGCTTTTCACCCAGGTAAGTCAGCCGCTCTTTCGCCGCGATGACCGGCTGGTATTTGACGCTGGCGGGTTCGTACAGCCACACCGCCGCGCCGATAGCGCTCATCGCCACGATTAGAAAAGCGAAAACCAGCATCAGGCAGGTGGCTTTCTGCGGCGGGCGCAGCATCTTGCCCTTGCCCCCTCCCGCGAACACGGGAGTTTCGCGCACCGTTTCCGGCGGCGGGGCTGGCGGCCGAACTTCTTTTTCGCTGTCTTCAGGCATCGGGTTTCCGCTCCGCTTCACCGGAAAGGTGGAGGGCGTTGATGAATTCCTCGTTCCAGAAATACTTCAGCGCGACGTCGGCCAGCCCCGGCTGCTGATAGGTCTTTTTCAGAAAGCGGAAGATGCGGCGGTTGCGGCGCTCGCGCTCGGCGGCGATGATGGCTTTGTGTTTAAGCACGCGGTCGATATCCTTTTCCCGGCCATCGCCGCGCACGGAAATCATCTTGGTTCCCTCGGCCATGCTTTCGGTGACGAAGCCGGGCGGGTTCAGCCGCCGGGTGATGCGGAAATGGTCGTTTACCAGCCCGAACACGGAATAACGCAGCAGCACGCCCGCCTCGTACTCGTTGCGGCTGACGTAACCGCCCACCTGCATGTAATACAGTGCCAGCGTCGTCGTCACCAGGCCATCGCGGTTGAGGCGCCAGGTGCCGTGAACCGAGGGAGCGCGGGGAAACCGTTCTTCGAGAGAACGTAATTCCTCCTCCACCCGCTCACGGTATTTAGCGCGTTGGGACGGGGGAATGCGCCACTTGTTGCTGCTGTTGATGGTATCCTTGAACAACAGGGAAATGGCGATTACATCCATCTGCAGATCTACCCGGTCGACATCGGAGAAGCCATTTTTCAAGGCGTATTTCATCGCGAGGAAAGAGGCGCAGACCGCGCGGCGCTCGCTGTCGACGGTGACGGTCAGCTTGCTTTTCAACGCTTTTTTCAGGGTCAGGTAAATCCCGACCGCCGGATTGGCCTGGGGGGTGTCGCCTACCAGGTCGCGCAGGCGGTAGCGCATGATGCGCCGCCGGATCACCTCCAGCTCCTCCAGCTCGAACACCGACATCTCCCGGTAGAACGAACCGTTTTCCCGGCTTTTCTGCCTGACATCCTGGGGTTGGTCTAGAGGCTTTGACATGTCAATAATGCGTTACTCCGCTTCACTGAAAGAGCAAACCTGAAACTGCAATTATAATATACAAGCCAGCAGGGCTAGCGCAAGCGGTTTCCCTGTGGGGGGACGGGTTGATGGGGTGGGTGGCGCAGGCGTTCACATCTGCGTGCGAAGCACAAGAGATGTAGCTTATGCGTGAACGAAAGAAAAGTGGCGTGATGTCCTCGGATTTTCTCCCGGCGCTTTCCGAACGCTTCACCATTACAGTTTTTTACTTGCCAGCCGATAATAATGATGTACCATTATGGGCTTTAATGGTTATTCTTTAATAGAGGCTAATGATGGCTAAGAAAAAAACAAACGTGAATCGGACAGTCGCAAGAAAAAATACACCAAAAAAAACAATAGAGTTTCATTATCAGAAACCAGACCATTGTCCAACATATCCGATCGATGGCATTTTTGGCGGAGTCACACCAAGGCTTGAGATATATCTTCATGCCTTCATTGAACGTCAACCACTGCCAAAGGTAATTCATAGTGAAATATCCGGTGTTTTGGTTGGAAAAGAAGTGAGACGAGAGGTAAAAGCCGGAATCATCAGGGATGTTCAGTTTGGGGCAAAATTAAACATAGAAACTGCAAAAACGATTGGGCAATGGCTTCTGAGAAAAGCAGAGGAAGCAGAAAATCTCAAGAATAAACTAACGCCTAAAGATAAATAGGGGATCACCTTGACTGCACAAGCAATTCCGCCACAGGCAGACGCTGCACATCAACGCGAGTTTTTAATAAAAGCGCATTCCACGGAGTCAACACCAGCCATATGTACAGTTCCTATTTCACCTTGGGAACCGGATTATCTTATTGAAGTAAGGAAGCTAAACAATCGATATCTTGTTGAAAAACCGTTTTTCGTAAGCTTGGATATTGATGACAACGGTGATAAGATTTTCGAGATTAAACCATTGGGTTTATATGCTATCTCGGACAATCCGATAGATGCTATAAAGGAATTATCAGAAGACGTCGTTTCATTGTGCGATAATATTTTTGATCTTCCCGAATCAAAACTTGGGAGTATGCCTCGCAAATGGAAAAAGATTCTATTACAGCATGTTAGGCGTACCACTCAATGACAGAAAAGAAAATACGATCGGCAGTCATCACCAAGGCTGATCCGCACAACATAAGAAAAACAGGAAAGCATTGGAGCGGGGCATTGTATGTTGGCGATAGCATCGCAAGCATAGTAAAAATTCCGAACTCACATTGCGGGGACATTGGGAAAAAATTAGCTTCGCTGATCGCCCGCAGTTTATTGTTAAAGCCAAATGAATTCAATAAATTTGTCAATTGCACACTCGATAGAAAAGAATACCAAGCCATATTGAAATCGCGTTACTTAACGCAGTGATAATCCACAATGAGAATTAGGGAAATCCGGCGACACTGTACAGTTTTTTACTTTTTCCGACCCGCCGTCAATCGGGTGTCCCTATATTTCTATCTGTCATCCCGTCCCGAGGATGATTTCCGTCAGGAACAGCAGCAGTCCGCCCACATCGGCGTCGCCCGCCTCCCGCGCCAGCATGGCGGCTCGCGACCGGTAGCGGTCAGCCAGTTCCCCGGCTTTGGCAAAGACGCCTAGTTGCCGGTACATTTCCCGTGCCTCATATTCATTTGCGGCTGATAAGGACAGGTTGCGCTGCGCGGCTTCCTCCTCGGCGAAAACCCGGAGCAAGGTAGGCCTGCCTGAAGCGAAGTCTCTCGCTTCAGGAAGAACGCCGTCGGGAGCAGGTTGCCATTCCGCCAGATCGTCCAGAATCTGAAACCCCACCCCCAGGGCGCGGGCATAGGCAGAAAGCAGTTTTACATCAAGCTCCTTCCCCGCCATCCGCAGTCCGGCATAAATCGCGGCAAAAAAGGCGGGCGCGGTCTTGTGGGCGTAAATCGCCAGCGCGTCCACCGGCTTCATCCGGCGGGCAGGCGGATTTTTCCACCAGGCCAGTTCCGCCCCCTGGCCGCGCGCGAGTTCGACATTGGCGCGGGAGATTTCCGCCAGAATATCGGCCGCACACCTGCCCCCGAGCGAGGACGCCTCCTCCGCGATCAGGCTGTAGCCCAGCCCTACGAGATAATCGCCCACGTTGATGGCGAAAGGTACGCCGTGTTTCGCATGAACCGTGGCCGCGCCGTAACGCAGATCGTCGCCGTCCTCGATGTCGTCATGCACCAACGAAGCCTTGTGCGTGGCTTCGATTGCCAATGCCACCCGGCGCGCACCGTCAGGCAGCAGGCCGTCCAGGTCGAATCCCCGCCGCAGCGCCTCGCTGCCGTATTTTCCCACCGCGTAAGCCGCCAGCGTCACGAAAGGCCGCAGCCGCTTGCCGCCGGTGCGCAGCCAGTCTCCGGCCACGCATGCGGTTTTTTCCAGCGGCTCCCGGCAGATCCGCTCAGGCGATGCGAGGGAAACATATCCATCCAGCAGGCGCGCCAATTCCCCCTCTTCGAACAGATCGGCGGCGAAGCGCAGCAGCGGCACGTAGCTGGGAAATGACGCGGCAGACTCAGACTGCAGCGACAGCAGTTCCGCGAGATGGTCGAATTCCGCTTCGGTATTTTCGCAACCATCACGCAGCAGCGGCGCGGCCTGGTGGGGCAGACCCAGGGAGAAAATCCGGTGGAAGGATTTCTCCAGCGAATCCAGGCACGCCACGCCCAGCACGGCGTCGTATTCTTTCCGCATAATCAGCCGCAGCACTCCGGGCGTGCCTTCGGCGATTATCACCCGGTAACCGAGCGCCTCCGCCTTAGCCTTGAATTCCGCCAGTCGGCAACCGCCACAACCGGCGCAGATCATCTCTGTGGCTTCATAACGTCCCCGGCAGGCGGCGGCATTTCTCAGGCAGTGCGGCAGCAGCAGAATCCGGCGGGAAAATGGCGTGGCTGCGAATGCGTCCCGCCAGAAAGCGTTTTCCAATGCAATCATGGCGAAACCGGCGTAGGCATCCTCCAGGCCTGAAGCGGTGAGCAACTCCCTGGCCGCACGGCGGAGTTCCTCCCAGTCCGGCATTACGCCAGTCCGGGTCGCAATGGCAAATTCCCCGGCGGCGCGGCGGATTTCTTCGCGCAACTCCGTCGAACAGGGTATTTTTTTTATTTCAGCGTCAGCGTTTTTACCAGTCATTTTATCAGCGATAACCTTTAGTGTCGTTGAAGTTGCATGTCTCATGATAACATGCTGAATGCGCTTAGGCAAACACATCCGGAGCGAAACAATACACGGATGTAAAATGTCGGCAGAATCGGGATCGTGAGTGACAGGTATATGAAACATCAGAGAGTAACCCTCACTTATGGCTTGACACGGAGAAAGACTGGCTTACACTTATGAAATTCGGCTCGAGGTGTAATTTATCGCATACGATAGGAGTATTTCCTTGAATAAGACACCAGCTTATATCCTGGCTCTGCTGCTGCCGGGAACCCTTTACGCCGGGGAACCCGCCGCCCAGATGCAAACCGGCAACACCTTTCTGGAAATCCTTTCCTACGGCATCGAAATCAACCTTATCCTGGGGCTGCTGGCGTTTATCGCGCTGTTCCTGGTGTTCCACGTCCTGCTCTCCTCCCGTCCCAAGCATACCGTCCCCGAACTGCTGCTGGGGCAGATTCTTGACGACATCGCCTCCGGCGACATCGAGGCGGCGCAGAACCGGACCGTGACGAATAAATCGGTTCTCGCCAGAACCGTCTATCCCGGGCTGAAACTGCACGACCACCCCATCGAGCGCATTCACCAGTCGATGGAAGGAGCGGGGCGGCGCGCGATCGGCTCCCTCCGGCAGGAAGTGAACTATCTCGCCAATATCGGTGTGCTCTCCCCCATGCTGGGGCTGCTGGGCACGGTGCTGGGACTGATGAAAGCCTTCAAGGTCATGGCCAGCGAATTGCAGGAAGGCTCCAAATCCATCATGATGGGCGGAGCGGTGGGCGAGGCGATGGGTACCACCGCCGCCGGGCTGATCGTGGGTATTCCCGCGATGCTGCTGTATTACCTGTGCATGTCCCGCGTCGCGCGGATCGGCGACGAGGTGGAAATCGCAGCAGAAGAAATCGCCGCCGCCCTGGCCGAAAGCAAATAAAAATATCTATCCGAGGAACAAGCGCATGTCAAAGAAAGACGATCTCCCATTCGAGGCCTCCCTGGTCGAGTTGAAAAAGCGGATCGAAGAATTGCGTAACGACGCGGAAAATACTCCCGGCCTGAAGGAACTGCTCTCCAGCATGCAGGAAAAAGGCAACGAGGTGGAGAAGCAGCTTTACGAAAACCTCTCCCCCTGGAATACGGTGGAGGTGGCGCGCCATCCCAAGCGGCCGCAGACTCGCGATTACATCGACCTGATGCTGGACGAGTTCGTCGAACTCCACGGAGACCGCCAGTTTCGCGACGACCTGTCTATCGTCACCGGCCTCGCGCAGATCGGCTCTCACCGCGTGATGCTGGTGGGGCAGCACAAGGGGCGCGACGTCACCGAACGCCACCAGTGTCACGCGGGCTGTCCCCATCCGGAAGGATACTGGAAATCTCTGCGCAAGATGCGTATCGCCGAACAGTTCGGCCTGCCGGTAGTCTGCCTGATCGACACCAAGGGCGCCTATCCCGGCATCGGTTCCGAGGAGCGGGGCGTAGCCATCGCCATCGCCGAGAACATGCGCGACATGAGCAAACTGAAAGTGCCGGTGGTCTGCGTCATTATCGGCGAGGGCGGCTCCGGCGGCGCGCTGGGGCTGGGCGTGGGCAACCGCATCCTGATGCTGCGCCACGCGTATTACTCTGTCATCAGCCCCGAGGGGTGCGCGTCGATTCTCTGGCGCGACGGCAACAAGAAAGCGGCGGCTGCGGGGGTGCTGAAACTGACCAGCCGCGATCTGCAGGGATTCGGGCTGATCGATGAAATCGTGGATGAGCCCCTCGGCGGCGCGCATCGCAACCCGCAGGTGATGGCCGCGACCCTGCGCGCAGCCATTATCCGCAACCTCGACGAACTGTCCCGCCTTTCGCCTACGCAGCTTGCGCAGGAACGCTACGAAAAATTCCGAGCCTACGGGCGGTTCACGGTGGAGAAAAATCCGCCCGAACTGCCTGAATTCCGGGACGAGGAATCTATACCGGACGAGGAGGAAGGGGACGTCGCATGACACAACCTTTCGGCGACAGGCTGGCGCAGGCGGTCAGCGACAAAAAAAGCGTAGCAGTGATCGGCATCGACCCGCGCCTTGAATCGTTGCCGCCGGAATTGGCGGAACTGCCGGCGCAGGAGGCGTTGACCATCTTTGGTTGCGGCATTATCGACGCGGTGTGCGACCTGGTGCCTGCGGTCAAGCCTAACATCGCTTTTTTCGAGGCGTACGGCCTGCCGGGACTGGAAGCGTACAATTCAATCTGCGCCCACGCTAAAAGGGAAAAACTGCTGGTGATCGGCGACGTCAAGCGCGGCGACATCGGCTCCACCGCCGCGGCTTACGCCGAAGGACTGTTATCCCCCGGAGGAATCGGCCCGCACGACTGCCTGACGCTTAACCCTTATCTGGGCAGCGATTCGCTCAATCCCTTTCTGGAAACCGGCCTGCCGCAAGGCCAAGGTTTTTTCATCCTGGTCAAGACCAGCAATCCCTCCAGCGCGGAGTTGCAGAATCTCGAACTGAAAACCGGCGGCACGCTGGCGGAAGCGGCGGCGCGGCTGGTCGAGTCTTTAGGCAAAAACAATATCGGCCAAAGCGGCCTGTCGTCCCTCGGCGCGGTGGTGGGAGCGACGCACCGGGAGGAGCTGGCGCGTTACCGGGAATTGATGCCGCACGCACCTTTCCTGATTCCCGGCTACGGCGCACAGGGAGGGACAGCTGCCGACGTTTGCGACGCTTTCCGCGCGGATGGTTCCGGCGCACTGGTCAACGCCAGCCGCTCGGTGATCTTCGCCTGGAAAAAGAACCCCGGTGACTGGCAGGAAGCCGCCCGGAACGAAACCTTGCGCATGAACGCAGACCTCCTGTCGGCGTTGCGCGCGGCGGGGAAGTGGAAGTCTCCCGTCTCCAGTTGACAGTCTCCACTTTTTCCTGTGCGGGTTTGCAGATGTTATTCGCCCAATATGCCATTTAGCCATCAGCTTCGGGAATTTTAACCAGACTTGCGAAAATTCGGAAAGGACGACACGATGAACCCCATCTACATGCACATCAATTACTGGGAGCGCAAGGGGCAGTTGGAAAGGGCTTTCGAACTGGCGAAAATGAATGGCTACGACGGCATCGAACTGCGCATGAGCGGCGAGAGAATGGGCTTCGACAAAGCCGAGGATTATCGTAATGCCGTATGCCGGTTGCGCGACAAATATCCGGGGTTCGGCATCACTTTCGTCATGACCATGAATTTCATGACGCCAGACGCGGCCGTTCGCAAAGCAGAGGCTGAGAAGGGTATAGAGTTCTTCCTTTGGGCGGAAAAAAATGTGGGCACGAAAACATTCAATGCCTTCACTGGGTCGCTTTCGCGTGGCACACCGCCCAGCTTTGAGGTAAGCGGTTCAGGCATGGCCACGCCAGAGCATTACGCGTGGGCGGCGGAGGGGCTGACGGATGTGGGCAAGGCAATTGCGGGAAAAGGCATCAGGCTGGCTTTGGAAAGCCACAATAACGCTCTCCACGACATCCCGGTTCCGATCCGGCGGCTGCTGGACATGGTCAAGACGGACAACATCGGCGTCAACCTCGACCACGGCAACATCATCCTGAACGAATTCGGCGGCGGGGTGCCGGAGTCGATAGAATTGTTGAAGGATAAAATTTTCTACATCCACCTGAAAAACATGATCGTAATGGGCAAACGGTTTTACTGCACCACCCTCGCCGACGGCATGATCGACCATTTCGAATATCTCTCCTGCCTGAAAAAGATCGGCTATTCCGGCATCATCACCATCGAATATCCCGCGCGCGGCGACCACTTTTCCGCCGCCCGGCGCGATATTGAATATCTGCGCTCGATCATGGATCACCCCTGGCTGGGAACATTCTAGGCGAAAACGGAACACGCGTATGCTGGAAGAACTGTATCTGGAAAATTACGTGCTGTTCGAACAGGCGTCGCTGCGCTTTTCGCGCGGGTTCAACATCATCTCCGGCGAAACCGGCGCGGGCAAAAGCCTGCTCGCGGGCGCTATCGGCCTCGCCCTGGGCGAACGCGCCGCCGCCGAAGTGATCCGCTCCGGCACCGACAAGGCCGTTATCTCGGCGGTGTTTTCCCTGCCGGATAATTTCGACAAAAGAGTATTAGCAGAAACCGGCATCGAACCGGACGGCGAGGGAAAACTGGTGTTCGAGCGCGTCCTGCGGCGCGACGGCCCCAGCCGCCTGTCGGTCAATGGCCGCCCCGCTACCGCCGCCGCGGCACGGGAACTGTCGGTGCATCTGCTGGACATCGCCGCGCAGAACGAATACACCCGCCTGGTGGAAAGTTCGTATCAGCGCGAGCTGCTGGACAAATACGGCAAATTGGAAAAACCTGCGGAGGAATTCGCGATAATTTTCCGGCAGGCGCTGTCGCTGCACAACCGATTGCAAGCGGGAGACGCGGAAAAGGCGCGGGTGCGGCGGCGACTGGAGGAGGTGCGCTACGAACTCGATCTGATCGCGCAAGCCGATTATGTTCCAGAGGAAGACGACAAACTGGAACACCGCATCTCCGCGCTGACCCACGCCGAAGCTTTGCAGGCGCTGGCTACTAAAGGCGAAGGGGTTCTCTACGAAAACGAGGGCGCGGTGCAGGATGTGCTGGGTTCTCTCCTGCGCGAAGCGGAGGACATGGCTGAATATAGTCCTGCGCTGAAGGAAGTGGCGGAAAACTTGGCCGAAGCCATCGACCGCGTCGAGGAAGCGGTGCGTGGTTTCCGCGAGGTCGGCGAAAGCGTGGAAGCGGCGGGCGACGAATTGGAGTCGCTGATCGAACGGGCGGAAATGCTGAAAAAACTCGCGCGGCGGCTGGACTGCGAAATTTCATCCCTGCCGGAAAAGGAAAAAGCCCTGCGCGAAGAAGAGGAAAACCTGTCGGGATGGGAGGCAGACACCGCCTCGGTGAAAAGGGAGTTGCTTTCGGCGCTGGCAAGGGCGGCGATGGCGGGCGCGAAACTGCTGGAAGCACGGAAAAAAACCGGGAAAAAGCTGGCGAAAGACGTTAACGCCGCGCTGGCGGATCTGGGCATGGAACAGGCAGGCTTTGCCGTCGAGTTCGCGCCGCTGTGGAAACAGGGCGACGAGCCGGAGGCGCTGGTGACGAAAGCCAACGCAGGCGGCCTGGAGGAGGTGCGGTTCCTGATTGCGCCCAACCCCGGCGAAGCGGCTTCGACCCTGGCGGAAACGGCTTCCGGAGGCGAGACTTCACGCACGATGCTGGCGATCAAATCAGCGTTGTCGGCTGCGCACTGTCCGCCGGTGCTTTTTTTCGACGAAGTGGACGCAGGCATCGGCGGGCGGCTGGGCGACAATGTGGGCGAAAAGATGAAGGCGCTTTCCGCCTCGCGGCAGGTGATTTCAATTACGCATCTGCCCCAGATCGCGGCCAAGGCCGACACTCATCTGAAGGTGGCGAAAAAGGTGAGCAAAGGTCGGACGCTGGCGCTGGTGGAAGAACTGCAGGGCGAGGCGCGGGTGGAGGAAATCGCCCAGATGATCCGGGGCGAAGCCGCCACCGCCACTACCCGCCAGCAGGCGCGCGAAATGCTGGAAACCTGAATTCGGAAAGTAAAAAAAAACTCCCTTTCCCCCTCAAGCGGAGAAAAGGGAGTTGGCGTGAGCGTCATAAACTCCGGATCAATGTACTTTGAAGCATGCCTCCAGCGGGGATTTGGCCTCTATATTCAGACCCAACTCGAAAGTGTCGCGGCCAGTGTTCTTGCATACCACTAGGATAATATTGTGCCCCTCGCGGAGTTCAAGCTTCATCTTGTCCTTGACCGGTTGTTCCTCGAAATTCAACGAAAACTTCTCCACTGTCTGCTCCAGCCCCTCGTCGTCCTTGCCGATGCTGAGCTTGACATCCACCTTCTGCGCTTTCGGAGATTTCAGATAGCTCCAGAAAACGACATACTTGTTGGCGGCAAAACTGTACCAGTAATTTCCGGTCTTCTTCTCGATAAAGGCGCTTTTCACCGCTGTTCCCAGCACTTTCGGCGCATAGCCGCACACGTCCCTCGAACTGAAATCAGTTTCCAGCGCCTTCAGGTCAGGGCTGTCAACGTTGTAAACCGAGTAAGCCTCGACCAGCGACCCTTCCGCTTTCTCGCACTGCGCCCATTTGCCGTCGCTGGGGGGGACAGCCATTTTCAAGCCCTGTTCGTGCAGCCCCTTCCAGGCGTCGTAGATTTTCTTCTTCGCGTCTAGTGCCTTTTTGTGCAGCGCTTCGTTATAGCCTTCCTTCCCTTTTTTAACGCCCTCGTCATACTCGATCTTGGTTATCGCCTGCAGAGTGTCGCAAGTGGCGTTACCCATGACTTCCAAGTAGGCGGCCTTGGATTTTTCGTTCTTGTCCTTTTTCTTGCCCAACTTCTTTTCTATCTCGGCTGCGGTCGCGTCGTAGTCGGTCGAGAGTTTATCAATGGCTTCCTCGGGAGTAAGCTTTTTTTCCTCCTTTTCGTCCTTTTCGTCCTTTTCGTGTTTGACCTCCTCCCGCTTTTTTCTCGGTTCCCGCTTGACGGCGGCGAAAACAGGCGCGGACAGCAACAGCAGGGAAAGGGAAATCAGCAGGATTCTTTTCATGGCATGCCTCCGGAAAAAACGTCGAAAATATTATTCGGATAAAACATTATTGCATCGTTCATGCGGAAAAGTCCAGATATTTTTCCGGAACGAGATAGTTTTGCACGTAGTCGGCGACGCCCTCCTCCAGCGAAACAACCTCCTCGCAATATCCCGCTGCGCGTAGTTTCGCCATTTCCAGTTTCGTGAAATACTGGTATTGTCCGCGCAGGCTTTCCGGCATTTCGACGTACTCTATCCGAGGTTCCTTGCCTAACGCGGCAAAGACGGCTTTCGCCAGATCGTTCCAACTGCGCGCCGTGCCTGCGCCGACGTTGAAGATACCGTTGATGTCGGGATGATCAACCAGGAACAGCGTCATCGCCACTGCGTCCTTGACGTAAACGAAGTCGCGCACCTGTTCGCCGTGAGCGTATTCCTCCCGGTAGGACTTGAACAGTCTCACCCGGCCGCAGTCGCGAATCTGCTGGAACGCCTGCACCACCATGCTGCGCATGTTGGCCTTGTGATATTCGTTGGGGCCGAAGACGTTGGAGTATTTCACCCCTGCGATCTCCCCCAGCAAACCTTCGCGTTTTGCCCAGGCGTCAAACAGTTGTTTGGAATAGCCGTACATATTGAGCGGTCTGAGCAGTTCGATGCCGTCCTCGTCATCGACGTACCCGTGCTCGCCAGCGCCGTAGGTGGCGGCGCTGGACGCGTAAACAAACCGCACGCCGACCTGGACGCATGCGGAACAGAGTTCGCGGGTGTACTGGAAATTGTTGTCCATCAGGTAATCGGCGTCGCGCTCGGTGGTGCTGCTGCACGCGCCCAGATGGATCACCGCCTCGGTCGCGGAAGGAAGGGAGCCCAGGCAAAAGCTTTCGCGGAAATCATCCTTGTCCAGATAATCGGCATAGCGTAATCCCGCAAGGTTTTTCCATTTCATGCCGTCGCGCAGGCGGTCGACCACGAGTATGTCGTCGATTCCGCGCCGGTTAAGCTCCCACACGATCGCGCTGCCGATAAAACCCGCGCCGCCAGTGACGATAATCATGCTTCTCCCCTCAGGTAATGATCTTGCTGCCGCCACCGAGAGCGCCGGGGGTGACGATTTTCGAAGCTTCCCGGCGTTGGTATTCCTTGACCTCCTCAATCATCTCCGCCACCGCGTCGCTGATGGCGGCGGGGAAATTGGCGATAGCCTCCTCCAGGGTCTTGCCCTCCAGTGGAGCGTTGATCGGCACCGGCCCTTGCGGTGACATGATGTGCGATTGGCCCATGAACATCGGTTCGCGGGTCTTGTCGTCGCTGCCGTCGAGTTTGATCGGGCGCAGGCAGCGGATTTGCGCGACTTTCATATCGGTGTACGATTCCTCGCGGTAGAGGTTCTTGACATCTACCGTCATTTCATTCATATCCATGGAACTCATCTTTTCTCCATTCGGCATATGAAATATGCCTTTGTGCTATTGTGTCGTGTAATTCAGCAAAAACTTATGCCAGTCATTCCGCACATTCGCAGGCATGACTGGCATAAATACTGTCAACGCATATTTCCATGCTGCTATTTCATGATTTCCAGCAATTCCACATCGAAAATAAGAACAGAGTTGGGGGGAATAATGCCGCTGGCGCTGTCGCCGTAACCCAGTTCAGAGGGAATGAACAGGCGATATTTGGCGCCTGTGTTCATCAGTTGCATACCTTCCTGCCAACCCTTGATGACGCCTTCGAGAGGGAGGGAGATCGGTTCGCCGCGCTGAACCGAACTGTCGAAGACCGTACCGTCGATCAGGGTGCCGTGGTAATGTACCTTGACCTTGTCGGCCAGAGTGGGTTTCGCGCCCGAACCCTCGGTCAATACCTGGTATTGCAGGCCGCTTTCCGTGGTCGTTACGCCTGGCTTCTTGCCGTTGGCGGCGAGAAAATCAGCTCCTTCCTTCTTGCTGGTTTCGCCTTTCTTCATCTGCGCTTCCTGCAGGCTCATCATGAAAGCCTGTTCGATCTGGGACGCTTCCTCGGGAGAGAAAACGGTCGCGCCGCCGGAAAAGGCGTCTTTCAGGCCGCGCGCGATGGCTTCCACGTCGAGATTAGCCGGAATCCGCTTGATATTCATGCCGATTTTCATGCCGACCACGTAGCTGAATTTCTGCTCCGGGGTTTTCAGCTCCGGTGCGGCCGGAACAGCCGGGTCTTCCGCCAGTGCATAAAACGAGCCTCCGACCACTGCCGCCAGCAACAACGCAGTCATGATTTTCTTCATCCGCTTCCCCTTTGACATTTTCCAAAAAGTGCCGCAAAAAAAACTTCGAATAGGCAGATTATAATGAAACCACGCGCGTTTTCCAGAGAAGTTTTGCCGGCATCGGAGTTTTCGCCGATTTTTCGCGAAAATATCCTTTGCGCAACGCCGATACTGATTATTTGCCGCAAATCTCCCGAAAAATACTTGACAACCAGGATTTTCCCGGCATACTGTTCGTTTTCCAAAATGAATCCGGTGCTTAACGGGCTGGTTCAGAATTATCAGGGACGCCGACATGCGTCTTGGCGCTTGGCGCGCCTTCGCTTGTCTGTCAATATTCAGGCTTGCGCCTCCCCTGCAGGCAAGCTGTCATCAGGAGTTGAAAATGGCTAACTGTTGTGAAGTCTGTGGCAAGAAAACCACTTTCGGCATCAAGTACGCCCGGCGCGGCGCGGCAAAGAAACGCGGCGGCTCCGGCGCGAAGATTTCCGGCAAGACCAACCGTACGTTCAAGCCCAACCTGCAGCGGCTGCGCGCGGAAGTAAACGGCGGGGTGAAACGTCTCACGGTCTGCACCAGTTGCATCAAGGCCGGCAAGGTGTGCAAGGCTATTGTCCGCCGCGCCAAGCCCGAAGCAGCTTCCGCCTGAAGCAAGCAAAAATACCAGCAAGACAAAACCCGTCGTGAGGCGGGTTTTTTTTACATTAGATATTGATCACTGGATTGATGTGTCTCACACCACGTAATCCCGGTGCCGGAAGAAGCCGCTTTCGGATTTACACTTCGTCAGGCGCTGATCCGAAATGTCGTTCCCGCGGAATTTCCGTCCGGACAAAGGCTTGCAGGATGAAGTCGACCACCGGTGCGGGATTTTCCAGGCTGTGGGGATGATGACCCACGCCAGGCTTTTGAATCACTTCGATCTGCCCGCCCAGCGCGCGATAACGCTGTGCCAGCACGTCGGTGTTTTCCGCCACCGGCACCACCTCGTCGGCGTCGCCGCAGACGTGTATCGCCGGAATTCCCGCTTTCGCCAACGGTTGCAGATTGTCTATCGGATTTCCTGGATAATCCAGCGCCTCTTCCTCGGTCAGGCCGTACGCATCCAGGCACTTGCTCCAGCTTTCGGGACTGCCGGGCGCGAGCCCCTTGCCGGCGGGCCAGCTTTTGAAATCGCAGACCGGCGCATCGGCGTAGATGCAGCAGACCTTTTCGGGATTGCGCGCCGCCCAGTTATAGACCGCCAGTCCCCCGCGGCTGAATCCTTCCAGTACGACTTTTGTGGCAAGTCCCTGTTCTTCGACCAACCAAGAATAATAGGCGTCGAAACGCGCGCAGGCCTTGGGGCTGCCAAAGAGGTCGGCGACGTCGACGTAAGCCAGATGAAAACCCTTGGCCAGCAGCGCGAGGTCGACCGCAGGCCAGGCGTCAAAAAAACGCGCGCGCCAGATCCAGGGCATTCCGGCGGCGGGAGTTTCCGGCTCCACCAGAATCGCCTGCCAGCCGTTGAAGGTGAAGTCGTGACGGACAAAACCGTTCCAGCGTCCGACTGCGCCGGGAAAGTCGTTGGTTGTCGACATGCTGTTTTCTCCAAAAGATGTTTATGTCCTTACGGCGCCACTTCCCCTTGCTCCAGCCCGCTGGCAAAGGGCAGTCCCTCGTGTTGCAGGGTGACCCGGCGTTTTTCGTCGCCCGCCAGATAGACCGTCTGGGTCGGGAAGGCGAATTCGATGCCTTCTTCCTCGAAGCGGCGCATCAGTTCCAGATTGACGCGCTGGGCGTGCGCCATGAAATTCCAGTAGTCCGGCGGGAAGTACCAGTAAATCACCAAGAGGTTCAGGCTGTCGGCGTTGAAGTCGCTGAAATAGACGCGCGGGGGAAATTCCGCGTTCATGCCTTCATGGTCGCGGAGAATGTCTTCGAGAATTTTTACCGCCGTGTCCACCTTCGCCAGCGGAGTGTCATAGGTGATGGTGACATTCATCACGCGCCTGATATAGGGGCGGCGACCGATATTGTGGATGACCGAATCGGCGGCGCGGGAATTGGGCACGGTGACCAGGTGGCCGTCCAGCCTGCGCAGGCGGGTAGAGCGGAAGCCCACCGATTCCACCACGCCGTCGTGGCCGTCGAAGTCGATCCGCTCTCCCACCACGAACGGCCGGTCGAGCACGATCATGACAAAGCCGAATACATTCTTCAGCGTGTCCTGCGCCGCCAGCGCGAAAGCCAGTCCGCCCAATCCCAGCCCCGCCAGCAGGGTAGTGATCGGCTGGTCGGTGATGGCGTTATACAGGTGCAGGCACGCGACAATTATCACCAGCACGCGCAGAGATTTCTTGAGGATCGGCACCAGCATGTCGTCAAGCTTGGTCTCGGTTTTTTCCGCGTAGCGCAAGGCGTAAAATTCGATGATGTCAACGAGATTGTAGACCAGCAGCGCCACCGACAGGCCGATAAATATCTGCAGGAGTCTTGCCCCCAGTTCCTCCGAACCGAGCACCACCGCGATCAGCGACAGCGCCACCGCCCAGACCGTCAGCCGGAGCGGAAACAGGAAGCATTTTCCCATCAGGTTCATCAGGCCCGCCTGCTCGCGTTCTTCCTTCAACGCGTAGCGGCTGAGGAAAAAACGGGAGACGGCGCTTGCGGCCATGGCAATAATCAACAGCAGCAGCGTCACCACCAGCCGCCACAGGGCAAACCCGAAAATGCTGTAATCCACCAGCGGCTGCATGAAGTCGGGCAGATGGCGGGACACGTCCCCTGCTTCCGCCGCCGAAGCGGTCAGCGGCAGCAGGCACAAGCTCAATAAAACAGCGAGTCTTTTCAACAGCATGGTTTCAGGTTCTCCTTTTTGGCGCGCCGCTTTCCGCAGGCACCTGCACGAAACCGAATTTTTCGTAAAGCGAAATCGCCTGCTTGCGGGGGGTGGAGGTGGTCAGGAACGCGCGAGTGTGCCCCAGTTCCCGCAGGCGCAGCAGCGTAGCAGACAGCAAAGGCTTGGACAAACCCCGCCCCTGGTAGTCGGGCACAATCGCCACCCAGTGTACGCGTCCGGTTGCCCCTGTCGGCCCCTCTTCGCCGAACCAGGCAGTGGCGGTGCCGATTTCGTTGGCGCCGTCGCAGAGATAAAGCTGCCTTTGCGCCAGCAGCTTTTCGTCGTTGCCGAATTGTTCGCGGAATAGTTTTTCGTCACAGCGGTTGTAGATGTCGGCGCGCGCGTGAATCCTGAGCCAGGCGGCCAGGTCGCCCCGGCGGTACGGGCGCAACTCGTACGGTTCCGGGAGTTCGTACGCGGGGATATGCTCCAGCGAATCCAGCGCCATTTTCACCGGAAGATTGCGCATGTGCGTTTCCTCTACAGCGACGGCTTGCCGATCAGCTTTTCCACTACCTCGCGCAGTTCGATCATGGAGAAGGGCTTGCACAGGTATTCGTTGGCACCGACCGAGTCGGCGCGCGACTTGACCTTGTTGGCGTCCAGCGCGCTCATGACCAGTATCTTTACCCTGGGTGAAGTGCCGTCGCCGCGATCATAGAGTTTTTTCGAAACCCCCGAGCAGAAAACCAGCCCCGTCCTGCCCGGCATCATGATGTCGCTCACCACCAGGTGCGGCTGGAACCGATCTATTTCCTCCACCGCCATGTCGGCGTTGTCGAAAGCCAGCGCTTCGTAGCCCACCTTGCCCAGGAAATCGGAAACGCTTTTCAGCAGGGAGCGGTCGTCTTCCACCACCATGATCCGTTTGCATTTTTTCCCGGCCTGGGC
>JAGUZQ010000102.1 GCA_020060765.1 Planctomycetota bacterium
GGGTTTTCGATAATCACGATCCGAAACTTTTGCTACTGGCGGTGACGCTGCTGTGGCTGCTGCCCTACGGGTTCGACAATACCCTGTGGGGGTTTCAGATCTGCTTTTACATCATGACCCTGTTCATGCTCGCGACGGTCTGGGGAATGATGCTGCATCCGCCGCTGTCGGGAAAATGGTGGCTCGGTGCGCTGGCCGCACTCGCCAGTTGCTTCACGCTCGGTTCCGGATTTGTCGCGGCGGGAGCGATCGGGGCAGTGGAACTGTACGCGCTCTCAGTCAGCGGTGAAAAAAAATCCCGGCATCTTCCCGGCATCATCGTCGCGCTGTTCTGCGCGGCGCTCGGCGCGTGGAATATCCTCGCTTTCTCCCAGCCTACCAGCATGGATGCGCCAGTCAGAATTTCCTACTTTCTCGAATCGCTGGGACGGGTGCTGGCGTTTCCCTATTTGCGCCAGGCGTGGCTGGCGATTCCGGTGTTCCTGCCCTTCGCATTGCTGTGCGGAAAAATCATCAAGGCGCGGCGGCTGCCGGATCGGCGGGAACTGCTGATTATCGGCCTCGGGGGCTGGTCTCTGTTGCAGGCGCTGGCGCTGGCGTATTGCCGGGGGGCGTCATTGAAACTGAATTACGGCTCGCGCTACATGGATCTCGCCCTGCCGGGAGTGCTGGCGAACTTCCTCGCGATCCTGATGCTGACGCAAAGCCTTCCCGCGCGCGGCAACGGGCGGAGACTGGCGGCGGCGTGGGTTTTGTTCCTCGGTTACGGCCTGGGCATGTTGCTTGTCAACGACACGTTCCCGCGAATGCTGGAACGGCGCGAATGGGGACAGGAACATCTGCGAGTCTGCCGCGCCTATCTCGCCAGCGGCAACCAAGAACTGCTACGCAACGACGGCGACGACATCGGCAATCACCGCCTGCCGCACTACAGCCAGCGCGTGATGCTGGAAGTGCTGGACAGTCCATTACTCCGGAAAATCCTGCCCGCGCCAATGCAGCCCGGTGCCTTTGTCGCCTTACCGACCGGAGACGGTTTTTGCAGCGGCGGCGTCCCGCCCGGTTTTCCTCGGGCAGATGGCAGCGTCGGCTCCTTTGGCAAGGACGGCGAAAGCGCACATGGCGCGTGGGAATCGGAATGGTTTGAATTTTCCCTGCCGGTAATCGAAATCCCGTACGCCGGTTTTCCCAACCGCAAGGGATTGAAAATCGAAATCGCTCCGGAAAACGGAAAGCCGTTCCGGGTCGACCCGGGCGAAAACGCGGTAGAGGAATGGAGCTCGGCGTTCGCGCGCAATCCCGGATGCAGATTCCGCCTGCGCCTGACCGATGACAGCGACAAGAAATGGCTCGCCATCCGCGCGCCGCGCGCGTGGGGAAGCCTGTCCTATTACGCGCTGCTCCTGCGAAGCTGCTCCGGTTGGTGTATACTTATGGGAGCGCTACTGCTGGCAGCGGCTTCCATGAAAAAGCTTTTGCCTGCGGCGCGGGAGACGGAACATGACTGACCTGCTCGCCAGTAAAAAGAATCCGGGGATTATCTCTCGCCTTCGCAGTCGCTGGAAACTGCTTGTGCTGTGCGCAGCGGCGGCGTTCCTTGTGCTTGTTTTTGTAGTTTTGTCGATCGGGGAAACGATTTCGCGGCGCGCCGAGGGGAAAATATTTTCCGTCGGCAACGTCCCTTCCCGGCGGGTGGCAGTTGTTTTCGGCTCGAAGGTTTTTCCCGACGGCAAGCTTTCCAGTTCGCTTTACCTGCGGCTGAAAACCGCGCTGGAACTGTACCAATCGGGCAAGGTGGAAAAAATTCTGGTCAGCGGCGACAACCGGAAAAGCCATTACAACGAGCCGGAGAAAATGCGCGACTGGCTGCTGAAATGCGGCGTGAGGGAAGAAGACGTATCCTGCGACTACGCCGGGTTCAGAACGCTGGATACCTGCGCCCGTGCGGCCAAGGTCTGGAATCTGAAACAGGTGACGCTGGTCACGCAGCGCTTTCATCTGCCGCGCGCGCTGTACCTCGCCGACGCCTGGGGACTGGAGGCGATCGGAGTCAGCGCCGACGGCACCGGCTTCAGCACGAGGCGGCGCGACCTGCTGCGGGAGACCGCCGCCAGGACGCTGGCTTGGCTGGACATAAACCTGCTTGACCGGCAGCCCCACTTTTTAGGCCAGCCGGAAACGCTATAGTGTAGCGGAGAAAACAGATGAACCAGTTATTTTGCGTCGGCGATAGCCAGTGGCTTATGCTGCCCTGGAACCAGGTCGACTGGCCCGACCCCAAACCGATAATCTACTTTATCATCGGCATTCTCGTCGCCGCGCTGATCCTGCGGCAGGCGCAGAAATGGTGGGAATCACGCCAGGCCGCACGCGGTGAAAAGGAACAGATTGTCCGCCTCTGCTACCAGCACCACCTGTCGCGGGACGAAGCCTCTTTCCTGGCCGAGGCTTTGCGCGACTGCCCGTTGGGCTATCCCGGCCTGGCGCTGGTATCGCGCTCGTACTTCGACCGGTTTCTGTCCAAGCTCATCGCCGACAAACGCGGCCTTACTGCCAGCGAAACCCTGCGCTCCCGGCTGTTTGGCAGCATGGCTCGCTCCTTCGTCGGCCGCAGTCCCGACTATCCCGACACCCGCGCCATTCGCAAGGGCGAATCGCTCCGGCTCCACTTCGCCGGCTTTCCCGGCACGGTTCAGGGATTGGTCGCTCAGAACGACGCCGACAGCTTTTCGGTCGTCTTCCCCTACGACAAGGACAAGCACCTGAGCGCGAACCCCGGCGACCGCGTGGAGGGAGTGTTCGAGGACGCCGAAACGCTGCTGGGGCTGGAAACCTCGGTACTCAAACTGGCAACCGGAAAACTGCTCGTCTGCGAACTCGCCCACACCGAGGACATCGGCGAACTCCGCCACCGCGAGAGTGTGCGGATGGAACTGAACCAGGAAGTCACGCTGCATTTTCTCACCCGCGAAACCGGCGGCCACGGCGAGACGGCGCAAGGTATTCTCGCAGGCATGACCCTGGGCGAATGCGTAATCAGCACCGCCTCCGCCCGCGCCCCCGGACAAGGCGAGCAGGTGCGTTTCGCCACACGCCTGGGGCATGACCGCCTGTTCCACCTGACTGGAAAAATCGTCGAGACGGAAGCCGCCGATAACGGGCAGGTCAAGCTGCACGTAAAATTCACCGGCCTGGACGACGCCACCCGCCACGACCTCTCCATCGCTCTCTACGGCCTGCGCCCGCGTTTCAAGCAGACATAAAAAGGCCGCGCCCTTCCCGGGCGCGGCCTTGCTTTTCAACCAGTTGTCGCGGACTCACCCGTTAAGCAGTTCCAGTGAAACCTTAATCAGCGTTTCGGCGAAGTCTTCCCGGCAACCGCCGTAGGCGGTGGGCAGGATTTCGTAACCGCCCCGTTGGTAACACTCCGGCATACAGGTATAGCCGCAATGGTCGTTGGCGAGGCTGGCGATGAAAACCTTGCCGAACTTCGCCTGCTCGCGGATGGCCTTGCCGATGCCGGTGAAAGGCTCGCCCGGCAGGGCGTGGATGGCGAATTCGTGGCCGAATCTGAGCGACTGCACCTCGGTCGTCCGCGGCCCGTCCTTCTTCAACTCCTCGAACTTGAGCAAAGACTTCGCGAAGATGCGCATCACGCCGCCCGCGCCCTTGGCCAGATCCTCGCTGGTCATGGCGCCGCTTTCGCCTGCTTCGGTAGCGAGCAAAGCCTTGGCCTCGTCGATCTTCTCCTGCGGTATGTCCCGACGCGCAAACTCGAACTCGCACGAGGCAACCGACAGTTTCCCCGGCTTGATCGGTTTCAGTTTCGGCATGACGCCCAGAACTATTTTCCCGTAGCCTTCGCCGATCCGGCAGGCTTCTTCGTAGTTCGTCTGCGAAACGTCGCTGCCAATGTCGAAGTGGTTGATGTCACCCTGCGGCGCGACCAGGGTCAGCACCGGTACGTCGCCCAGTTCCTTCTGCACCGTCCGCTCCATCGCGCCCGGCCAGTCGGCCGAGACCTTGTCGCCGCCGATGGTGTCGGTGTGGTTGCTGAGATTCACCAGCAACCCGCGCGTTTTGCCGCCGGACTTGACCGCCAGCACGTTTACCTGCCGGTCAACTTCGCCCTCGGGCTTCACCACTTCCGGGTTGCATTTGCCGGGGTTGGTGACGACGCGCCCGTCCTTCATCCAGTAACGCCGCACGTACGCAAACGGATTATGCTCAACCCCGCCGAGATAACATTCCGCCGGAACAAGATCGGCCGCCGCCTGCTTCGCCGCCGCCCCCGCTTTTTGCACAATGCTTTCGATATAGTCGGGATAATCCTTGTCGGTGCGGAACAAACCGCCAACATCGGGGCCGGTGTGGGTGTGGATTGCCGCACAGATCAGGTTGTCGGCAAAGGCCAGCCCGGCCTTCCGTACCGCCTCGCGCACCCGCAGAACCAGCACCCGGGGCATGAGGCACAGGTCGAACATCAAAATCCCCGCCGTCGTCTCCCCGTCGGTCACGACAAACGCCCGTACATACAGATCGTCGTACTTGCCGGTGTTGGGGCGCGGCTCGAAATACCCGGCCAGGGAAATCCCCTCGGGAGGGGTGATGACCGCTTTACCGAACCCCGCCTTATACTGACAGGATTTTGTTTTGTCTGCCGCTGGCATAGGCTTTCTCCGTGATGGTGGCGATCCTGAGCGCATTCGCCATGCCGTTCAGAACCGGGGCTTTCCGCTTGAGAATACAGTCGGCGAAATACTCGCATTCCGCCGTATAAGGATTCACTTTCTTATAGGGAACAGCTTTGTACTTTTTCGAAACCGCCTTGCTCTGTTTGGCGTCGTAGACCGCGTCGCCCAAACCGAAGACGCCTTCCATCGTGCCGGAGTCGCCCTGGCCGATAGTACCTTCGGTCAGGATCGCGCCCTGAGAGCCGTAAATCTCCAGCCGCGTGCGCGGCGCTTCGTCAGGAATGCAAAAGAAGGTGTCGACTGTCGCGTGCGCGCCGTTTTTGAAACGGAGCAAAGTCGTAGCCGAGTCTTCCGACTTGTAACTCTGCACCAGCGTGTCGGTCAACGCCGCGATTTTCGCGACCGGCCCATTGATGTATTCCAGCAGATCGTAGAGGTGGGTAGCCATGTCCACCAGGCTGCCGCCGCCGCCGGTCTTCGGATCCTGCCGCCAGGCGCCTTTCATCTGCGGATACCAGCAGGACAACTGCGCGCGCATGTAAGTGATCTTGCCCAATTTTCCCTCGGCGACCAATTCGCGGATTTTCTGGTGCGCGCCGTGGAATTTCATCATGTAGCCTTCCTGGAGGTACACTTTATTCTTGCGGCAAAGCTCGACCGCTTTTTTCGCTTCAGTCAGCTTCAGCGTCAGCGGCTTTTCGCAGAGGATATGCTTGCCCGCCTCCGCCGCCAGTTTGATCTGCGCGAAATGCAGGTTGACCGGAGACGCGATATACACCGCCTGCACCGCGGGGTCGGCCAGCAATTCCTTTTCGCTTTTATAATAGGCGGGAACCTTGAATTCCTTGGCAATGTTGGCGATATTATCCGCCACATCCATCACCGCCACGAGATTGCAGTTCCTGGCCTTGACCATGCCCGGAATGGTGCGGCGGTAGGCGATGCCGCCCGCGCCGATCACGCCGATATTGACTTTCTTGCCCGTACATTTTTTACAAGCCATGAGTGTCCTTTCCGTTTTGCATAAATCCCCCTCTCCCCCTCAGGGGGAGAGGGAACTTTTTTGCCGGTTTGCGTCGCTTTCAGGGAAAAAGGCTGCTTCCAAAATCTCAGCAACTCAGCAACTTAGTAACTCAGCAACTCTACTTCATATACGCCTCAGCCACCTTCTTGAACGCCGCGACATACTGCTTCATGTGCGCCTCTGAATAGACCGGATGCGTGAAGAGGCTGATGGTGCGGTCGGTCATCCAGCGCGCCTTGTCACAGTGGAGCTTGGAGTAATCGATCTTACTCGCCTTGGGGTCTTTGAACGGATACTTGGCCGTGCCGAAGCCGTTCTGCTCGACATAAGCCTTTTCCTTGTACATTTCCGGCCAGAGCACGGTGTAGGTCGGCACGCCCTCTGCGTTCATCGCCTTCACGAATTCCTTGACCGACACGGTCAGCTTGTCGATGTCCAGCACGAACGGCGCCCACCAGAAGGCGTTTTTCCGCTCCTTGGTGTCGACCGGGGCGGACAGCACCAGCGGATGGTTCTTCAGTTCCTTGATCAAATATTTGCCGTTGCGGACGCGGTTCTTGAGGTTCCAACTGTCGAAGCGCTTCAGTTCGTCGCGGCCGATGATGGACTGGATTTCGGTGAGGCGGTAGTTGAAACCGACACGCTTGTGGATATACATCAGTTTCGATTCCAGTTCCAGCAGACGCAGGCGCTCCTTCACGTCGTAGCCGTGGTCGCGGAAACTCTGGCATTCCCAGTGCAGGTCTTCGTTATTGGTGATGACCGCGCCGCCCTCGCCGCCGGTGGTGAAGTGCTTGCTCTGGCAGAAGCTGAAACAGCCCGCGTCGCCGATAGTGCCGGCCTTCTTGCCCTTGTACTCGCCGCCGAAACACTGGGCGCAGTCCTCGACCACGAACAGCTTGTGCTTTTTCGCGATCTTCAGGATGGGATCCATGTCGCAGACAATGCCATACAGATGCACGACGATGATGGCCTTGGTCTTCTTGGTGATGGCGGGCTCGATCTGCTTGGGGTCGATGGTGTGGCTGTCGTCGACGTCTACGAACACCGGCAAAGCTCCCGCCTGCAGGATGCAGAACGAGGAGGCGATGAAGCTGTAGGACGGGCAGATCACCTCGTCGCCGGGGCCGACACCGAGAGCGGCGAGGGCGGTGTGCAGGGCGGCGGTGCCGTTGCTGGTGGTGGTGCAGAATTTCGCCTTGTTATACTGCGCCCATTCCTTCTCGAAGGCGGTGCCTTCCTTGCCGGTCCAGTAATTCACCAAGCCGTTCTGCAAAGGTTTCTGGATTTTCTTCATCGTTTCCTTCTGGAACGACGGCCACATCGGGAACGGTTTTGCATTCACAGGCTTGCCGCCGTTGACCGCCAGTTTCGCCGCCTTGTCGCAGGCGCACTTCGCGCCGCAGGCCTTCTTAACCACCGTCTTGCTCGCACACTTCGCCATGACAACTGCCTCCTTTTTTAAAAAAACGACCGGGAATATGTTTAAGTTACTGAGTTCGAGTTTCGCACTTTTCCGACAAACGTTGCGAACCGGAAAACCAAGTCCCCTCTCCCCCAGTTGGGGGAGAGGGGGATTCTTTTTCGTGACTCTTATCAACCATCGCAGGCTATCAATAAATCGATTCTGGCCATACAGCAACAAGGACGTCATTAGCAAAAGTGCGAAACTAGAACTTAGTCCCCTAGTCCCTTAGAGCCTTAGTCCCTTAAATATAATAATACCCTTCCAACTCGAACACTTCCGACAGCACCACCGCAGCGGCACCGAGAGCTGCCGCCTGCGGCAAAGTCGAGGCAATCACTTCCGTACCCTCCAGGCAGGCGGCAAGACTGTTGCGCTTGAGTCCCTCCCAGACCTTGGGCATGACGATATCTTCAAACCGCATCAGGTTGCCGTTGAGAATGATGGTAGTGGGATTCATCACGTTCACCAGCACCGCCAACCCTTCTCCCAGGTCGGAACCGGCCTGCTCCAGCACCTTGCGCGCGCCGGAATCAACCTCCCCGATTTCGGCCAGCGACCGCGCGCCCGTCGCCGCGCCGCCGATTTTTTCCAGCAGCACCCGCTCTGAAAGATAAGCCTCCAGGCAGCCCCGGTTGCCGCAGCGGCATTCCCGACCGGCGCGTTCGATCACCACGTGGCCGATCTCGCCCGCGTACTCCCCTGCCCCGCGATAGAGCCGTCGGTCGCTGACCAGACCCGCGCCGATGCCGACCCCGAGGTCAATGCAAACGAAATCGTCGTGTTGACGCCCCGCGCCGAACCACTTTTCCGCCAGCGCCTTGGCGCGCGAGGATTCCTCGAAATACATTTTCCTGTCGGAGATTTTTTCAAAACTTTCGCGGAAATTGAAACCGCGCAATCCCGGCAGATTGATCGACTCGATCACCAATCCCTGTTCCAGATCGATCACGCCCTGCACCGACAGCCCAGTACCGTAAAGACGTTTTTTCGCCACCTCTTCCAGGGAGGCAAAAACATTTTTCACCGCCTTGGCGATAACGGCGGCGGCGGCGTTTTCGCCCAGCGGCACCGACTGGGAGGAGTAAATCTCGCCCCGGAAGTCCAGCAGTACCCCGCTGACGCATTCAGCGGAAATATCCAGCCCCGCCACCAGCGGCCCGTCGTGGCTGAAATCCAGCAGCGTCAGCGGTCGGCCTTTAGCCACCATCTTGCGCCCGACTTCCTCCACCAGTCCCTCGGCGATGATTTCACTGACGAAGTTGGTAATGCTTTTTTTGTCCAGCCCTACCAGCCGGGCTATGTCGGAACGCGACAACGACAGGTTCAGTCGGATGGCGTTAAGCACCTTCGCGCGATTGATCCGCTTCATCAGCTCGTGATTGGAAATTTCGATTGTCTTTCTTACCACCGCGAATCTCCTTTTCAGTATTTTAATAGATATCTTCTACGAAGTCAAATTCCTTTTTCTTTTTCCTTCTCTTTTTCTTGTTTTCCTGAACTTCAAGTGTCGGAAAACTCGCGGAAATGTTTCACGTGAAACATTGTTAACGCTTGCATATTTTTTCGTTTAGTGATTGCCTGTCGCGAGAGACATATCTCGTAAGCGGTTAATCAGCAACAAGTTTAAATTATACATATTTTGCAAAGCCTGTATGCTCGCGTCCAGTCAGTTCAGAAAATTTTGCGTATACCTGAGCTATTGCGTTTTCACGCCCAACTTAAAAACCTGTCCAGCCAACCCTTCAACCATCAAACCATTCTAAAATTGCATTAACCCCAATACGGATTTAATTAAGGAAAAACTTGTACCGTCATTCCAGCGAAGGCAGGAATGACATGCGTAGCTTTAATCTTAAAACAGAACGGTATTTCCTGATTAAACTTTATTGGTATTCACCCTGGCAAATAACCCTTGTTCCGTCCCACTCTAATCCATACAATGCGGTTATACTTCACGCTTTGCAGATTTTATCCAATTAATCGTTTTATTGCCAGAGGAAAGGATATCGATATGCCTGATCTTCCAGAGATTGTTTCGCAGGCATGGGCGTCGCGCGAGGGGCCGGTGGTGCTTACCACCGTCAGCGCCGACGGCGTGCCGAATTCCATTTACGCCAACTGCGCCGAAAAATTCAGCGAGGGAATAATCGCCGTTACCGACAACTATTTCAATAAGACGCGGGAAAACCTGCAACGCCCGCACACCGGCTCCCTGCTGTTCATCACCGCCGAACGCAAGGCTTACCAGATCAAGGGTCGCCTCGACTACGAGACCGAGGGGGAACTGTTCGATTTCATGCTGACCTGGAGCAATCCCAAGCATCCCCGCGTAGGCGTCGCTATAATTAATGTAGAAGAAGTTTATTGCGGAGGGGAGAGGCTGCTGTAACTTCTCGGGTTACAGTCTATTAGGAGAACCATGGCACTGCAAGACGAGATGCGGAAAAATGGCGACCGGTTGTTCTGCTGGCGCAGTTACCTGCCTCTATTTTTGATTTTCCTTTTCGCCATCGGCATCAGGGAATTCAAGCGGCCTGATGAAGACATGGATCGCGCCTGGGAACTTTTCTGTATACTGGTGTCGCTGGCGGGCATGGCGGTACGGGTGCTGACGGTGGGCTACGTCCCCGGCGGCACCTCCGGGCGCAATACGAAAAAGCAACTGGCCTCGACACTGAACACCACAGGCATGTACTCAATCGTACGGCATCCGCTGTACCTGGGCAATTTCCTGATCTGGCTGGGACTGTCGCTCTTTATCCAGCAGTGGTGGTTCAGTGTCATCATCATGCTGTTTTTCTGGGTGTATTACGAACGCATCATGCTGGCAGAAGAAGGGTTTCTGCTGGATTCATTCGGCGGGGAGTTCACCGATTGGGCGATGCGCACTCCCGCCTTTATTCCCCGGACGGAAAACTGGATACCCTCGCCGCGGGGCTTCAGTCTCCGCCGGGTGCTGCGGCGCGAATATTCCTCGCTCTTCGGCCTGCTCGCGACTTTTACCTTGCTGGAAGTGGCTTCCGATTTCGTCACCGACCACCGCTGGACGGTCGATGTCATGTGGCTCGACATTTTCCTGTTCGGACTGGGGCAATACCTGCTCCTGCGCACCCTCAAAAAAACCACCCGCTGGCTGCACGACGACGGGGACGAAAACCCTGACAATAATCTGGACAATGCCGATTGCAAGAACGTCGCGGATTTGTTATAGTAAAAATATAGCCCCGTAACTTTTTTTTAGGAGAAACCGTGAACAAAATCCTCGCCATGTTTCTAACCGTCTCCCTTTTCTGCGCCGCCGCCAACGCGCTCGACGTCGGCGAAAAGTCGACTCCGCTCACCGGCGTGACCTGGGTCAAGGGCGAGGGCGTCGACCCCTCCAAGCCGGACGGCAAGCATATTTACATCGTCGAATTTTGGGCCACCTGGTGCCAGCCCTGCCACGTTTCCATCCCCCATCTGAACGGCCTCCACGCCAAGTACAAGGACAAGGGACTGGTCATCATGGGCATCTCCAACGAAACGAAGGAAAAGGTCGACGAATTCATGACCAAACTAAACATGGATTACATCGTCGGCCTGGAGCCAACCAACGCCGTCTTCACCGCCTACAAAGGTGCCAACCAGGGCATTCCCGAGGCGTTCGTGATCGGCAAAGACGGGAAACTGCTCTGGCGCGGCAACCCCCTCGCCGGACTCGACCGCACCGTCAAGCTGATCATGGAAGGCAAGTTCGACCTGGAAGTTTCCAAAAAGATCGCTGCTGAACAAGCCAATTTGCAGGCAGCCGCGCAGAAGAACGACGCCAAGGCCGTGCTGGCGGCGGTAAATGAAATGATCAAGCTGGAGCCCGACAACCACGAACACCACGCCCTGCGCATCAACATCGTCAAACAGATCGGCGGCGCGGCGCAGGTGCCTGCGTTGTACGACGCCTGGGGCAAGGATTGCGCCAACAACCCCGAAGGCTTGGCCGCGCTGACCAATACACTTCTTAACGCCGACGTCAGCAATGTCCGTTTTCTGCAGAAAGCCTTGGAGTTGGCCATGCAGGCGGTGAAGGTCAGTAACGGCACAAGCGCCAACGCGGTACTCGCCCTCGCCCGCGCCTACTGCGCCCTCGGCGCACACGACAAGGCTCTGGCCGTCCTCGCAGCCTCCGAAAGCAAGGTCGACGCCCACGAAGCGGTGGCACTCAAAGCCTTCTCGCAGTATGTCGAAAATGTCAAGCTGCTGCACGACGCCGCGGTCAAGGAATAAAAGTCGCCAGTTGACAGTTGGCAGTCTCCAGTATTGGTTTTCGTAGGCGCATTTATGCGCTCGAAAAAAACGGAGACTAAGAAAATCCCTCCCTTGCCGGGAGGGATTTTTCTTTTTACATGATTACGTTCAAATGACAAACCTGTGCAAAAACAAATAACCCTCGAACGTCATTCCCGCGCAGGCGGGAATGACAATTCGTAAAAAACGCAAAAGTCGAAGTTCAGAACTCGCGTCTTTGGGAGTGGCTGGGGAAGCCGAGGTTGGCGCGGTATTTGGCGACGGTGCGGCGCTTGATGCTCATGCCGCTTTTTTCCAGCATATCCTGAATCTCGTCGTCCTTGAGCGGCTTCTTCTTGTCCTCGGCGTTGATGAAATCGCGGATCTGGTTCATGATCTGCACGTTGGAACTGTCGGCGTTGCCGTGCGAACCGCCTACCGCGCGGGTGAAAAACATGCGCAGCGGTTTCAGGCCGATAGGCGTATCGATATATTTGTCCCGCACCGCGCGGCTGACCGTGCTGATATCGATGCCGACCCGGTCGGCGACGTCCTGCATCATGAGCGGCGCAGGCGCATCGCTCTGGCCGACGAGATATTCCTTCTGCGACTCGGCAATGTCCTGCGCGACCCGCAGGAGCGTCCGCTCCCGTTGCGCAATCGCCGTAATCAGCCAGCGCGCCGACTGGTACTTGTCCCGCAGCACCTTGCCCTGGTCGCCGACCTTGAGCATCTCGCGCATCTGCTTGAATTCTTCCGCCCGTTCCGGATCCCGGGACATCTTCTCGCGCAGCTCGCGCCCGCGCTTGGTGGTGTCGAACAAGGCCATGAACATGTCGGAAATGTCGGGTTGCGCGCCGCCGATCAGAGTGACAATCAATTCCCCTTCCTCGTTCAGTTCGGCGATGACGTCAGGCTGGACGTGGGCGATGCCGCCGGAGCCGTAGTCAAGACCCGGATGCGGGTTCAAGGTACGCACGAAAGCGGCGGCGCGCTTGACGTCCTCAACAGTCGCGCCCATGCCGCGCGCGATCAGGGGGAGGCGGTTGGCGGCGAGGTCTTCCAGGTGGTGGCGCACCAGCTCGCGCTCGAAATGATGATTCTCCCCCAGCGCGTCGATCTGCCTGAGCAGGCATTCGCGGACATTGCGCGACCCCACACCGGGAGGGTCGAGGCTCTGCACCGCCTCCAGCGCGTCCTCCAATTCGTCCTCGCTGGGCGGCAGCTCCTCGCCGACAGGTATGGTTTCGGAGAGGGGTATGGTCAGGTATCCGGCGGGATCGAGATTGTAGATGATCTGCGTGCAGATTTTCCGCTCGCGTTCGGACAGATTCATGAACGTGAGCTGGCTTTCCAGATACTGGGGGAAAGACATCTCGCGACCGGGCGCGTTTTCGATCAGGTCGAAGCGCTCCTCGTCGTTGAGCGACACGCGGCGGGGAGCGACTTCCTCGTAATAGGAGTCCCAGTCGTAATCCAGTTCGTCGACTTTGCCAAGGTTTTCGTTAAGGTCGAGTTCGTCGTCGACAAAAGCCTCCGGCGCTTCCCCAGATTCCTCCTCGTCGCCGTCAAAGCTGGCCTCGTCGCCCTCGTCCCGCATTTCCGCCAATTCGAGGGCTGGGTTCTCGATCAGTTCCTGCTGGATTTTCTGCTCCAGCGCCATGAGCGGCAACTGCAGCATTTCCATCGACTGGATCATCTGCGGCGTCATGACCATTTCCATGCGCTGCGACATCTGCATCGACAAACCTGGCGAAAAATCCGGCGACATCTCTACCCCTGAATGATCTGAACAAAGCAGTTCATGAAAACTTAATGCACTGCAATTTCAGGTAAAACTTATACCGTCATTCCCGCGAAGGCGGGAATCCAGAAGGTGTTGCGTACGGTTTCACCACTGGATTCCCGCCTTCGCGGGAATGACGCGCGTAACATTAATCGCATTACAGTATGATTGGTTCTTAAACGCACTCCCGCAACACGCGGGTGAAGCGTGCGAATGAAACCCGTCTCCGCGCGACAGCTTAACTATAGCAGGCGCAGCGCGATTGTCAAATTCTAATCCCGCCCGCGCGTGCGTTCAGACTCTTTTTTAGACTTGAAGAAAAACGCGCGGAAAGGTATTATTTACTCTGGAAATTTTCATATTTTTCCGCCTGGTGATTTTATCGAACAAACACCGGCGGCCATATTCGCCTTGCCACCTTTTCAACTGGCATTTCAGGAGAAGCGGCGCATGAAAAAATCGGCTTATCTTTTCGCCCTGGCTCTGTTACTCGGCGGCTGCAAGGTCACCGACAGCGTCGGCAATTCCTTCAAGAAAGTCACCCGCTCGGTCAGCGGAGGCGCATCCACCTCTTCCAGCAGCCAGGAAGGAAAGCGCGTTTATTTCGTGGTAGAGGAACGTGGCCAGCGCCGCAGCACCGGCTACCGCGTCTGGCAGAACAGCGCTTATAACGGTCATCCCTGCATCGTGCTGCAGTCGGTCAAGACGACTGAACTGATGAGGGACGGCACCACCTTCTCCAAGACCGTCCACAGCAAAACCATCACCGCCACCGATTCCACCGCCCTGTACGCGCTGACCGTGGAAATGAGCGGCGACGAGCGCACGCAGGAGGAAGTCACCATCCGCGAAGGCAAGGCGATGTTCGAGGCGGTCGGCCCCGGCGGCACCAAGCGCCAGACCCTCGAAGTCCCCCGCGAAACCCTGTTCAGCATCGATCCCCGCTGGCTGGTTAACCAGGAACTCCAGCCCGGCAAGCAGTTCCAGGCGCCGGTGCTTGACCGCTCCGCCCGCCGCGTCGCCCTGGAAACCGCCGTCATCAACGGCAAAACCACCGACACCGCCTTCGGTTCTCCCGCCGACGTGTGGAGCGCTACCACCCGCCAGGAAGGACGCGAGCCCGTGACCATGATCTTCACCGCCTCGGGCGAACTGATCCGGCTGGAAGCGGAAGACATGGTGGTGCGCATCGTCAGCAAGGAAGAGGCGGAAAAGCCCGCGCCACCCGTTACCATCTCCACCGACGTGCCCATCGATTTCAGCCTGCCCGCGTGGGACTATTACAACATCCTCCGCTACCGGGCCGAACCGGCTGATCTGTGGCGCAAGTATCTCAAGAAATCCGAATACGTCGACGTGCTGGATGACGGCCTGCGGCTGGAAGTGACGCTGAAAAAGACCGCGCCCAGCCTCCGCTCCCGCTCCACCCTGCCGATGGAAATTCCCCGCGAAATCCAGCCTTATCTGCAAGCGACGGGCAACATTTTCAGCGACAAGACCGACATCCAGAAACGCGCCCAGGCGATTATCGGCGAGGAAAAGGACGCGCTGGTGGCAGTGGCGCTGCTGGCGGGGTGGATTCACCAGACCATCACCTTCGGCCAGCGCAGTTCGCTCAATCCTTCGCCGCTCTCGACTATGGAAAACCGCCGCGGCGACTGCTCCGAGCACGCCGACCTGTTTGCCAGTTTTGCCCGGTCGCTCGGGATCCCCACCCGCCATTGCCGCGGCCTGCTGATCCAGAAAAACAGCGCCGTCTACCATACCTGGGTCGAGGCCTGGGTCGGCGGCAACTGGGTGCCGGCAGACACCACCGTCAGCCGCGTGGGACTGCCCGCCGGGTATCTCCTCACCGCGCGCGGCACCGGCGACGGCGTACCGGAAGACGAATTCGCCTGGCAGATCCGCAAGGGTGGCATCTCCCTGCAGATGATGTCTGCCTCGCGCTACTTCCGTGACCAGAAGGAAACCTTCACGCTCTACCCTGACCAGAAGAAAACTTTTGTCGTCGCACGCCCTGACGACCTCTGGTTCGCCAACATCTACTGGGGCTTCAGCCTGACCCGCCCCGAGGCGTGGCAGGGCAGCATCAAGATGGACCGGGTCGACATGACCAGCCCCGACAAACTGGCCAAGTTCAAGTGCGAAGCCATCGGCGGCTCGTTCCGCGCCACCCGCAGTGGGCTGGAAAGCCTGGTCGACAGCCTGGACAAAAGCCTGGACGGGTTCAAGGTGATCGACGCCCGTATAGTGTCTTTCGGCAACCAGGGACGCACCGATGCGCTGATGGTGGACTTCGCCTGCTCGCAGAGCGGCAGCCGCCTGCGCTGCCGGCAGTACGTCATTCCGAAGCGTGACCGCAGCTACCGTATCTCGGCCTGGGCGCTGGAGGACAGCTATTCCAACTACATGCAGGCCTTCAAGGACATTCTTAACTCAGTGGAACTGTAAGGAGCCAACGTGAATTTCGGCGGCAGAAATCCGGCGGAGGATCAATTTCAGATCGCTCCGATGATTGACGTGGTGTTTATCCTGCTGATCTGGCTGGTGGTGGGCTACGCCGCCCAGCGGGAGGAGAAGAACCTCGAAATCAACCTGCCCGACAACGCCTCCGCCGCCAAACCCGAGCGCCGCAGCGCCGAGGATCTGCTGGTCAATCTCGACGCTAAGGGCAGAATCGAGGTCGAGCGCCGCGGCTACACTCCCGAGCGGCTGGAGGAACGCCTGCGCAAGCTGTCCGCCTTCGTGGACTCGCCTGGCGTGATTATCCGCGCCGACGCGGAATGCGCGCACAAACATGTGGTGCAGGTCATGGACATCTGCGAGCGGGTCGAGATCCGCCGGGTTTTCTTCAGCGCCATCGCCAAGAGGACGCCAAATGCCCCGTAAGCCGCTACTCTTCATCGCCTGCTTTCTGCTCTTGGCCTGTCCGCTCCGGGCGGAGGACACCGACGCCTTCGCGGAATCAACCCAGCAATTCGAGTTCGCCGGAGGGCTGCTCTCTCGCGGGCTGCACGAGGACGCCATCCGCGAGTACAGCGCCTTCCTGAAAGCCTACCCTCAGGACAAGCGCGCGCCCGAGGCGCTGCTGTGGCGGGGCGAAGGCTATTTCCGTATACGCGACTACGCCAAGTCCGCCAACGATTTCTATTCCTACCTCACCAACTATCCCGGCGCCAACCGCCATCCCTTCGGGCGACTGCGCTACGGTTGCTGCCTGTTCGAGATGAAGAAATACGCGCTGGCGGTTTCCGCCCTGGAACCGATGAACGGCCTCACCGAAGACGAACACATGCGCCAGACCGCCGCCTATTACCTGGGGCTGTGCTACTACAACCTCAAGCAGTACCGCAAGGCGCTGGACACGCTGGAAAAAATCACGACCGGAGAGATGGCGCCCGACGCCCACTTCGCCCGCGCCGAAACCGTCGCCGCCACCGGCGACCATGTCGCCGCCGCCGACCTGTTTACGCAGTTCGTCAAGCAGTGGCCCGACCACGCCAAAACCAAACCCGCGCTGCTGCGGCAGGGCGAGGAACTGCGTATCGCCGGCAAGCTCAAGGCCGCGGCGGAAAGCTTTCTGGGGCTGATCGAACGCTCCGGCAATGAGACCGGCGACCGCCCCGATCAGGCGCGCTACGGGCTGGCCTGGGTGCGCTACGCGCAGGGCGATTTCGCCGCCGCGCGAAGCCTGGCGGCGAAAATCGGCGAAACCCGCGAGGATGACCTCGGCAGCGACGCGCGCTACCTGCTGGGACTTTCCGCCCTCCAGACCAAGGACTACGCCGCCGCCGAAACCGCTTTCCGCACCGTCACCACCGGCTCCTTTGTCGAAAAAGCCTGCCAGAAATACGCCTGGTCGCTGCTGGCTTCCGGCCATGCCGAAAACGCCCTGCGCGCGGTAGAAACCTGCGCGGCGAAATATCCCGACTCCTCGCGGGGGGAACTGGAATACATCGCGGGCAAGGCGCTGGCGCTGCAGAAGGAATGGAAAAAGGCCGTCATCCGGTTCGAGGAAGCGCGCAACGCCAAGAAGGAATACCACGCCGAAGCCGCCTACGAACTGGCGTATTGCTACGACGCGCTGGGCGATTATGAAAAAACGGCCGAGGCGTACCTGTACTTCATCGACAACTTCCCCGCTGACGAGCGGCTGGCCGACGCGCTGATCGGGCGGGCGGGCGCGCTGACCAAGTTGAAGCAATACGAAGCCGCCCTCGCCGTCTACGGCAAACTGCTGACCCTGAAAAACGCCGACAAGAAAGTGCGGGAACACACTCTCAACCAGCAGGCGGTGTGCTATTACTGGCTCAAGCAGTTCGGCAACATGCAGAAGTGTTACGCCCAACTGTTGGAGGAATTCCCCAAGGGCGAGAGCGCGCCCGAAGCCATCTACTGGCTGGCCTGGTACGAATCCTCGGAAAAGCGTTTCGCCCGCGCGGCGGAACTGTATGGCCAACTGGTCGCCGGTTTTCCCGAACACGCCCTCAGCGGCAAGGCGCGCTACCGTCAGGCCATGGCGTTGTTCCAGGAAGGCGAAAAAGACCAGGCCGCCGCCGCGCTGTTCCTGATCGTTACCAAGTTCCCCGCCATCCAGGTCGACCAGAAGGAAATCCTGTGGCTGGGGCAGCACATGATGAAGAAGGGGCAGCTCGATCAGGCTTACGAGGCCTACGAGGCGCTGCTCAGCCGCCAGCCCTCCAGCAAGGTGCGCGCCATCAGCCTCTACCAACAGGCGGAACTGCGGCGCCAGGCGGAGAAATGGCCGGAAGCGCTGGCAAAATACGACCGCCTGCTGGCCGAGCGCAACACCGGCCTGGAAAACGCCTCGCTCTACGGACGGGCGGTGTGCCTGCGCAATCTCGGGCTGCTGACCGAGGCGCGGACTTCGCTGGGCAAGATCGCCCTGCTTCCCGGCGACCCGCTGGCGGCATATTATCATTTCGAGCTGGGACTGTTGGATTTCGCCGAAAAACGGTTTGACGAGGCCACCTCCCATCTCATGCGCGTGGGCCTGCTATACGACAGCGAGGATCTGTGCGGCGAGGCGCTGCTGAAAGCGGGCGAGGCCTGTCTCGCGTCGGGCAACGCCAAGAAGGCGCGCATCTGTTACGAGGAGCTGGCGGGCGGCAAGGCCGACAGCTTCGGCGCGCGCTATCCCAAAAACAAATTCGCGGAAGAAGCGAGGAAACGTCTCGCCGAACCGAGCGCAACGGGAAACTGAGCCCCAATGGCAAGAACTCTTTCCGCCCGCCCGAAAATGTTCACCAGCACTAACGAGACCCTGGTCTCGCTGGCGCTTGCGGCGCTTGTCATGTGCGGACTGCTGCTGCTGGCAGCGACAGTCGCGTTCGGCGACGTGGATCGCATCAAGGATAAGGTGGAGAAATTTTTTCAGGTCGATCTCGACGCGCGGGAGTTGCTGGTGCGGGAAGCGGAATACGCCCGGGAATCGGCGCGCAAGCTGGAGAACGACCTGATCCAGAGCGACAACTCCGGCCCCTTTTCCACCCTGCCGGAACAGACCACCCAGCCCAGCCTCTCTACGCTGGAACCGCGCGCGCTCAGTCCCGGCGCTTCCGCCAAACCGGAAAAAATTCCGCTCGACCTCGTACCCCAGGCCGCGCCTTCCTACGCGATGGATGAAATGCAGGCCGGTAACGCCACCGCTGACCGTTTCCTGCCGGTAATCTCGCTGAAGCAGGTCAAGTCTCCCGCCGGACTCGCCCCCCCTGCCCTGGCGAAGATGTACGCCACCGGGCAGCTCGGCGGTGGGCTGCTGGGACGTCCAGGCGAAACCGTCTTTACTCCCGAACCCGCGCGCCAACCCGACGCCCCCAGTTCCCGCAGCCTTTCTCCCGAAGCGCCGCCCAAGACCTCGCCGCTGGCGGAGGAAACAGTCGCTACGCGCAAAGGACTGCTCGACGACGCCGGGCCCAATCAACAATACCCGTCGCTGGACAAGGACATCGACGCCGAGTTCAAGGTCTACCAGACGCCTGGCGACCAGTACGCCTACTTCCGCCTGACCCTGTCGCTGAAACCCGGCAGCCCGGTGAAGACCATTCCCAAGGACGTGCTGTTTCTCGTCGACGTCAGCCAGAGCATTTCCCCCAACGAACTTCAGGCGGTACGCGAAGCAGTGTCGTCCTCCCTCGCGGCGCTCGCGCCTCATGACCGCTGGAACGTGGCAGTCTTCAGCGAAGAGACCCACACCCTGCACCCAGATTTCGTCCAGCCCGCCGCCTTCGACCTGGAGCAGGTACGCGCATTTATCGACCGGCGTTTCGACGAGCGGCGCACCGACGTCTTCCGCGCCACCCAGGCGATCCTGTCAGGCATTCCCGCGTCGCACCGCCCTTGCAACGTATTTCTCGTCACCGACGGCAAAGCCACCTCCGGCACGTCTGACGTACAGCAACTGATGCATGGTTTCCAGCGGATGAAGCGCGACAATTTTTCCATCTTCACCTTCAATGGCGGCGCGGGGGGGGATCTCTATCTGCTGAGGCTCCTGTCCTACCGTTCGCGCGGCTTTCTCGCCAACTGTCCCGAAAATTCGCACATCTCCGCCACGCTGCGCGAATTTGCCGCCACCTACGACCAGCCGGTGCTGACCGACGTGGTGGCCAATTACACCAACATCCTCACCGAGGAAGTACACCCCGAAGTCCTGCCCAATCTTTACCGCAGCCACCCCGTCACCTTCTGGGGCAGAACCACGCCGGGGCGGGAAGTGGCTTTGCGGCTGGCGGGGCGGGGCGCCGGGGGACTGCGGGAATTTTTCTTCCGCACCACCGTCCCTGCAGGCGACGCCACCCAACCGGAAGTGGCGCGGCAGTGGGCGCGCGGCAAAGCCAACGCCCTGATCGCCGAACTCGCCGACGACGAAAACAACGCCGAACTGAAAACCAGGATTCTCGATCTCGCCAAAAAGCACGGCCTGCAGGAAATCCAGGAACTGCTCGAACCCAAGGGGTTCCGCCTGCCCCTGCCCTGGAAACAGTAAAGCTGGCGCTTTCACGACAACAATCAATAGGAGAAGACAGCGGCAATGACAGCACCTGAAATCACCGGAAGCATCGCCGGGGAAATTGAGTTGGAACAACCTTTCCCCGGCTATACCGTAACCGAGCGCCTCGGGCGCGGCGGCAGCGCAGCAGTATTCCGCGCCAAGGATTCCCGCCTCGACCGCGAAGTGGCGATCAAGGCTCTTATTCCCGACCTGGAGCACAACGAAGACGCGGTGGAGAACTTCTTCAACGAAGCCCGCAACGTCGCCCGGCTGCGCCACCCCAACGTGGTGCGCGGCCTGGACGTGGGGCGCGCGGGCAAGTATTTCTATTTCGCGATGGAATACGTCAGGGGCGAATCGCTGGCGCAGAAATTGGAACGGCTGGAACGTGGTCGCCTGGGCGAGGAAGAAGCATTGCGCATAGTGCGCGAGACCGCGGTCGGCCTGCAATACATTTTCGAGAACGGCCTGGTGCACCGCGACCTCAAACCGGGCAACCTGCTCCTGTCCGCCGAGGGCGGGGTGAAAATCTGCGACCTCGGAGTGGCGCGCGAGGTGGTCGCCCCCCGGCAGGAGGATTTCGTCAAGGCCAGCCCCGCCTACGCCTCGCCCGAACAGGCGCGCGGCGACTTCGACATCGACATCCGGGCGGATTTGTACGGCCTAGGCTGCACCTGGTTCCAGATGCTGACCGGCAATCCCCCTTTCCAGAAAACCACGCCGGAGGAAACCCTGCGCGCGCACCTGGAAGAGGAACCGGCCAACCTGCGCGAGCTCGACCCGCGTTTGTCTGCGGCGACCAGCCAACTGGTGCTCTGGCTGCTGGAAAAAGACAGAGACAACCGCCCCCGCACCCCGCAGGATTTTCTCCGCAAGCTGGATAAGCACCCGTTGCGGGAAAAGCTCCTGCAGCAGGAAAGCGCTGCGCAAACGCCTGTTATACAGGAGAATAACGACGACGAGAATTGATTCCCATAGACTCAGGATATGAGATGGCGGAACAATTGCACCAATACCGCCTGCACGTCTTCATCAACGCGGGAATAGCAGTCTCCTGTTTTCTTATTTGCCTTGTTTGCCTGGTTGAAATCGTATTTCATGAACTACGGTTATGAATTCCTCGACAGCGGCGACGGGCGGCGGCTGGATATATTCGGCGGCGTGACTGTCGACCGCCCCGCGCCGCAGGCGGAATGGAAAAAGAAACTCTCTCCTTCCGCCTGGCAAAGCGATTTATTTTACGACCGCGCGAAAGACGGCAAGTCCGGCTGGGCGGGAGAGGATCGTATTCCCGAAAACTGGTCGTTGCGTTATGGCGGCGCGACGCTGTTGCTGAAGCCTTCGCCGCAGTCGCAGATCGGCGTCTTTCCCGAGCAGATGCCTAACTGGGACTGGCTGACGGAAACCCTCCGCGCCGCCTGCCGCCCTTTGAAAATTCTGAACTGCTTCGCCTACACCGGCGGAGCCACCCTCGCCGCCAGCCTGGCGCATACGGAAAAATTTCCCGTCGAAGTGTGCCACCTCGACGCCTCGCGCAGCGCGGTGGGATGGGCGCGCAGAAACGCCGAGGCGTCGGGACTTGGCAGTAACCCGATCCGCTGGATCGTCGAGGACGTCACCCGCTTTCTCGACCGCGAAATCCGGCGCGCCCAACGTTACGATGGGTTCATTCTCGACCCGCCCGCCTTCGGACGCGGCAAGGGAAAAGATACCTGGGTGCTGAAACGCGACCTGCCGGGGTTGCTGGAGAGATTGGAAAAACTCCTGAGCAAACGCCCGCGTTTCGTGCTGCTGTCGGGACACGCGCCTGAACTTGGCCCGCGCGACCTCGCCTCGACGCTGTCTTTCCTGGGGAACGCCTCCTCCTTCCCGCTGGCGCTGCACGCGAAAAATGGCAACGATCTGCCCTGCGGCAGCTGCGCGCGCTGGAGCGAAACATGACTCGGTGGAAATGCTTGTTCGTCGCGCCACGCTATCCGTATACTTGAATGTGCCTATGTCAAATAAAACCGTTTTATTCCTGGTCTCCAGCAACAAGCACACCGGCCCCGGCGCGGTGGCGCTGAACCATGCCCTGGTCTTGCGGGAAGCGGGCTGGCGGGCGCTGTTTGTCTCGCAACCCGGCAATTCCCTGCAGCGCGCGGCGGAAGCGGCGGGGGTCTGGGCGGAATCCGGCCTGGCTCTGCCCACCCGCTCCGGTTTCTGGCGCTGCCTGCCGGATTTTTTCAGACTGAAAAGTTTCCTGGCGGAGAAAAAGGTCGCCGCTATTTTTTCCTACCGCGCCCACGACCACCTGCTGGCGCTGCTGGCGGGAACAGTGCCGATCGCGCGCTTTGTCCACAACGCGCGCGATTTCTGCGGCGGGGAAACTCTCGGGGGTAAATTGCACAGGAAACTGCTGGCGAGTTCCGCCACCAGGCAGATATTTCTGCCCGACCCGGCGGAAGTCGCACCTCTACGCGCGTGGGTGCCGAATCCGGCCATCTCCTTCGCTCCCGGCGGCGTCGACACGGCACGGTTTGCTCCCGGCGAAAGTGATCTTGCGCTCAGGCAGGAGCTGGGCTTCGGCGCGGCAGACGTGGTCGCGGGAATTGTTTCCCGGATCAAGCCGGGGCGCGGCCACGAACTTTTCCTGCGCGCGTTCGCGGCGGCGAAAAATTCGGTTCCGGAACTGAAAGCCTTGATCGTGGGGGATGGCTTGAAAAAAGACCGGGCGGCGCTGCTGGAACTGGCGTCGTCTCTAGGGGTCGGCGGCGAGGTGAAAGTGTTCGCGCCGGAAGACCGCTTCAAAAACGCCCTGTCGGTCATCGACGTCGGGCTGCTGTTCCATCCCGGCACCGCCGGCAACGCCCGCGCCGCCCTGGAACTGATGGCCTTTGGCTGCCCGTTGATTGTATCCGACCGGGGCGTGCTCGCGCAACTCGGCGGAGAGACGGAAGCCGCGGGGATAGTTCTGCCTGTTGGCGCAGACGCCGATCAGAATGCGGGTAGTTTTGGCGATGTCCTCGCCCGGCTGGCGCTTGACCCGGAAGAACGGCTGGCGCGCGGACTGGCTGGCAGAAAACTGGTTGAGGGAAAATTCTCCGCCCAGGTGCTCACGCGCCTGCTGACCGGCGTCCTCGAAAATCTCGTCTGATTATCTTTTAGGAAGCGCGGCAAAGCCTACCTTTTCCGCGCCGCTTTTACATGCCTCGTCGAAGGCGCGCAGGACATGGGCGAAATGCACCTCGGGGTCGCTTTCGATCTGCACCGGAATCCGATCCAGGTCTCCCAGCGCGCGGTCGTGAATCACCTGCGCCAGCCCCGCGGGATTGCTGCCAAAGTTGCGGCTGTCGACCGTGTAAAAAATCTCATTCCCCCTGCCCCGCACCCCCACCCGCACCGGCTCGATGGGAGCCACCGGCTGTTTCGAAGAACCTTCCTTCAGCGGCACAGGCAGTTTCCTGTCCACCTCCTTGAACGGCTGGAGAATGAAAAAGATCAGCAGCAGGAAAACAATATCGATCATCGAGGTGAAAGCGCCGTGCTCCTCTTCCTTCATGATTTCACTCATTGTTCGCCCTCCCGGTTTGCCTTCGTCACTTTCTACAAACGCGCGGAATCCGACACGGTTCAGAAAAAAAGGCGGTCCTGGCAGCGGAGAACAAAAAAAAAGGCGCGTCTTGCCGACGCGCCGGTTTTTCACTTTTTTACCGCCGTTCGCGGCGGCGGCGCCTCGAAACTGACCTTGGTCATCCTCGCTATGTGGCACTGGTCGAGCGCGCGCAACACATGAACGAAATGCACGGCCGGATGCGGCGCGAGCGCGACCGGGACTTCCGAGTCGCCCTTGGCGGCGTTGCGCACTTCCTGCGCCAGCCGCTCGTAATTCTCGCCCAGCATGGTGCTGTTGACCATAAAGTTAGCCCGTTCCTTGGCTTTTTCGCCAATAGTAGCAGGCACAATGCGGATGCGCACGGTCTCGCGGGTGTCGGGAGTGGAGGCCGGCCCCTGATCCTTGGGCAACTCGTTCACCAGCTTCATTTCCTTCGCCTTGAACGGCTGCAGGATAAAGAAAATCAGCAGCAGAAAGACGATGTCGATCATCGAGGTGAAAGAACTTGCCGGTTCGTCTTCGAATTTGCTCTTGCCAGCGGCCATGATAGTTTCCTCCAGTCAAACGGTGACACTTTTCGCACCGGGCGCGGAATTATCTCCGCTTCTCGGGCGCATTGGGATCCTTGGTAGCGAAAGCTATTCGCCAGAGTTTGTTTTCCATACACAATTGCATCACATGCTCGACGTCCTCGTATTCCGTGTTCTTGTCCACCCGGATCAGGATCGCCCGGGAGGGGAACTGGTCGCCCGGCTTGACGCTGGCCTCACGTTCCAGTTGCATCAGACGGCTGAGGCCGGCGTCGTCGTACTCCTGCCCCATGATCATCCGCTCGCCCTTTTCCGTGATGTTGATAATCACGCGCCCGGGGATGTGGGTGTCTTCCTCCGCCTTCTCCGCGACCGGCAATTCCACTTTCGCCTTGGACTGGTCAGCCAGTTCGGTCACGCACATGAAAAAGATGATCAGCAGGAACGTGACGTCGATCATCGAAGTCATTTCGAAACCGCCGCCCTCGCAGGCCGCGCTGGGATCGGCTTTGCCCTTCTTTCTCTTTGCGCCCATCAGCAATCCTCCTCAGCACCGGTGCCTATTCGCCTTCGACGGGACGGAAGCGGTCCAGGATTTCGCCGCTGATAATGCCCATGACCATCAGCAGTTTCACCACCCGACCGCGGAAAAAGACGTAGGCCGTGGTGCAAGGAATCGAGACAATCAGCCCCTCGAAAGTAGTAACCAGCGCGACGTAAATACCGCCCGCGAGGTCGGAGGCGTTGGCGGTGGGATTGGTCGCGATCTCGCCGAACGCGCCGATCATGCCTTGCACCGTACCGAGCAGCCCCAGGCTGGGCGCGACGCCCGCGATCAGGTTGATGTAGCCCAGTTTCTGGTAGAGGATCGTGGCCTGCGCGTCGGCTTCCTCGCCCATCGCTTCTTCCATGCGGTCGAAGCCGTTAGCCATTTTGGCCAAGCCGGCGCCGAGAATGCGCGTCATCATGCAGTCCTCGGACTGGCAGATTTCCAGCGCCTCGTCGTACTCGCCATTATCCAACGCCGCCTCGATATCGCTGAGGATATCGTCGGGCATGAGTTTCTCGCGTTTGATCGCCACCATGTTCTCAATGCAGAGCGCCACGGCTATCACGCTGAGAAAGCAGATGAAAAAGCCTACCGAGCCGGAGCACAAAAACAGCCCGATCACCCCGGTAGGCACCTTGCTGTCCTCCGGTTCGGCAGTCGTCTCCCCCGCCAACGCCAGCCTTCCCGCCACCAGGAAAATCACCAGCAGCACCGGAACGTAACGCCTAACTGTTTGCCAAAAATTTGTTTTCCTCATTCCTCGACCCCCTTACAGATGACAAAACAAAACCAGGATGTCTTGACCAGATTATTTTACCCGCTCCAGCGGCAGGTTAACTTCGCCTTATCCGATGCGGAAACACGGCTGCATCAGTCTATCAAATCAGACCCCCGCAAGAAACGAAAAACCGTCAACACTCTCCGGAATCAGCAGAACAAACGCGCCCAAACCACTGCTCTTGCAAAATACTCACCCTCTGCCAGCCGCCCCAAGCCTCTATTTCAACGTATCCAGCAGATTCTTCGCTTCGTCGGAACCGGGTTTCTGGTTAAGCCCCTTGGCCGTGCGCAGGTGCGAACTCGCGCGGGTTTTCCATTCCTCGCCGTCCTTCAATTCCATGAACGCCTCGCCGATACGGCAGTGAGCCGAGGCCAGCAGCTGCGGAACCAGATCGTACGACAGCACCAGGCGCAGGTAATCGGTGCGGGCGCTTTCCAGGTATTCGGCTTTCTTGTCTTGCTTGGTTTTGCTGAGTTCGTAATTGGCGTCGGCGCGCTTCAAGTACAGGGTCTGCAGGGCACCACGGTCGTTCTGCCGCTGCGCCATCCTGATGACCCCGTTCAATTCGCCGATCAGTTCCTCGTAACGGCCCAGGCTGCCGAGAATGTCAGCCTTGACCCGGATCAGTTCCGCCTTGTCGCCGGGGGTGCCGTATTTGGCCAGCGCCTTGCTCTTGGCCATTTCCATAACCTTGGCCAAAGCCGGCGTCAGTTTGGCCGTGTCCTTGGCTGCCACGAGCGCCTTCACAGTTTCGCGCAGGCTGCCCAACTCGGCCAGGAAGACATACTTCGCGCCCCAGGGTGCGCTTTCGACCTTTTTATTGAAGTCGGTCACCAAACGGTCGTATTTCTCGCCCACCTTGCCGCCCATCGCCTCCAGGCAGCGCACGATGCTGAACTTGGCCTCGAAATACCAGGCCGTGTCTTCCTTCTTCTGCAGCAGCTTTTCGAAATGGCCGCGTGCCTCGTCGTAACCTTCTTTCCGTTTTTTCTCGTCGCGCTCGATTTCCGCCTGCGCCATCACCGACGCGCCGCGATAATAATAAAGATGCTGCAACATCAGCGGCTGCTGATTCTCCGGCAACTTGCTCAACTGGCGGATCACCACGCCCAGCTTCCTGACGCAGCCATCAAAATCGCCTTCGTTATACTTTTTTACCGCGGCGGCATACTCGTCTGGCAACTGCTTGCCGCTCTGCCCGTACATGACCTGCGGCACGCCTTCGACCACCTCGATCTCGTTGCGGACGATCGTGAACTCCGGGCCGTTGGCGTTGATGGTCACGCCCTTGTAATCGTCCTTGACGATGCGACCGGCGAATTCCTTGGTGTCGTGGGAGCCGTCGGGGTTGATCTTGTTGAGCTTGACCACAATATCGACGTTGGCGGCGTTGGCGGCGGCAGACACGCACAGCAGCCCGCAGAAAACCAGCCCGGCCAGAAGTCCCTTACGCAAATCCATATCTTTCCTCCTATTTTTAAGCAACTTCAGTCAGAAATACCGGCGGCGACTCGGCACACGCTCCGCTGGAACCGTTACGGTTCGATTACGGCTAACTCGCTCGTTTCGACAGTAAACTTACGTATCGTCAATTACGGCGCGGGCTCTTCCGTTTTCTCCTCCTTGGCGACGCTCTTGCTCTTGAATCCCGCGGCAGATACTTCGGAGATCATCTCCTTGAGCCGCGCCTTCATATCGGCAGCCACTTCCTCCGGTATCTTGCTGGCGTATGCGCGCGCGAGGTCGGTGGCCAGCACCGTACCCTGCTTCTGCAGGCTCTTCTCCGTCTTCAGCGGGAAATCCTTATATTCCTTGCCGTTCCTGAAGATAGTGCGCTTGACCGTAAACTGGACGTCGTCCTGCTTCAGCTTCTTGCGCACCATGACCTCGGCAAAGTCGTTTTCGAAAATAGCCATCTTGGCTTCCCAGTTGAGCCGGGGCTTGTTGCGGCTCAGCGACATGATCAGGCCGGCCTTGAGGCGGGCATCCATGAAGTATTCCACCACCTGCTGGTCGTAAGCCTTCTCGCCCATTTTCCGACCCACAGCGGTATAGGCCTCGACCAGATCCAGCATCAGCACAGGGTCATCCGGATAGAAGTCGGCCAGATCGAGCAGATATTTTAACGCCTTCTCGAACTTGCCGTTCTGCACCATCGCCAGGGCGTAGCGTTTCTGCGCCGCCAGGATGTTGGCGGAGAATTTAAGCGACTCGTCCAGCGTGTCCAGGAAGGCATTGGTCGGCATTTCCTTGTCCTTGGTGCGGATCGCCTTGACCTTGCGCATCTCGCCTTCCTTGTCCCATTCGCGCAGACCCATGATCTGCAGCCGCGCGCGGGTGTAACTGCGCTTCTTGACCTTGCCGCCGTCCATCATGCCGTAGACGTAAACCTTGAGGCCGGTGTCGAGCAAGTCTTTTTTCTGCAGCAGATCCTGCTTGGCGTCGGGAGTGATCTCCGGATCGGCCAGTTCCTTGTCCAGGGCGGCGAGGTAATCCTGCACGATCTGCTTTTCCGACTGCGCGAAGATACTGTCGGGGTCGTGCATGGTCTGCAGCAGCACGCCCTTTTTCGTGCCTTCGTCGCCCGCCGGGTACTGGAGCACGAAGCCGTTAAGCGCTTCCTTGAACTGGTCGGGAGTGGGCAGGAACGGCACCACTTTGCTGCGCGCCAATTGGTCGGGATACATGAATTCCAGCAGGTAGCGGTTCAATTTCTGCCTGACACTGCCCGGCTCCAGCAGATCGGAACGTTTCAGCAGATCCTCCGCCTGCGCGAGGCAGTCCTGGAAATCCGAACCCCGCCCGGCATTGGCCGCGCGCGCGGCATTGATCGCGGCGGCCGCCTCTTCCTTGTGCGCGCCGATATTGACGTTCTGGATATACCCGTTCAGTTTCTCCAACAGTTTCTCGTCGTCGGCCGCGTCCTTGATTTCCAGCGGCTTGTAGAGGTCGCCGATCGCCTTCTGGATGTCGGCGTTGACGACTGCCGCCTTCACGTCGGCGAGTTTCTTATCCGGCCGATACAGGTAGTCCGGCGTGAACAGCGACTCGCTCCAGAACTTGATCGCCTTGTCGCAGACCGCCTCGGCCTCTACATACATTTCCTGCTCGGTGTAAATTTTGACAATATGGGTGACGATGTTCACGTCGCGGTAGGCGATGCCCTGGGCGTTGCCGAAAGCCTGCGCGGCCTCGAGGCGGTACTTGTCCTCCAGTTTCTTGTTTTCCGCCGCGTCTGCCTCCGGCTTTTCGTTGATCACGCGGTTGGCGAGATTGTTCCAGCCCGCGCCCACCTGCATGTAGGCCTGGATCTCGAACTTGCCTTCCTTGTCGAACTTCTCCAGTTGCGGCTGGATATCCATCGCCGCGCGCAAGCTCTTCTCCACATCCGTGATCGGGGTGGGCGGTTTGGGAGAGGTCTGCTTCATGATCGCCAGGAAGTTCATCCAGTAGACCTGCGACATGTATTCCAGCTTCGCCTTTTCCGGGATGGGAAGCTTGGGAACCACTTCCATGTAGGTGCCGGTCATCTTCGCCACCGCCTTGAAGTCCTGGCGGTTAAAGGCGTTGGAGATGGGAATCATATACGCCTGGGGCACCTTCTCGTCTTCCTGCTCGCAGGCCTTGCGCAAGTCGTCGTCCTTGACGTCCGCCGCCTTCTGGGGAATGCGCGCCTCCCATTCCTCGATGAAGCGCTTGGCGTATTCCTCGGCCTGGGAACTGTACTGCTTGGTTTCTTCGCCGTATTTCTTCAGCAGCTCCTGGTCGGCCTTGTCCTTCTTGTCGGCCTCGCGGTCGTAGTCGTTCTGGGACATCGACATCAGTTTCTGGTAGATACCCGCGCCTTTCAGAATCATCAGGCGATAATACTGGCTGTCCTTGTCCACCTGATCGACCAGCTGCACCGCGTCGAACAGCATGCCGGTCTTGTACAGCTTGTCGATCAGCCCCACGACCAGTCCCGGATTCGGATCCGGATCGCGATACATCTTCATCATCAGCATGTCGACATACAGCTCGTTACGGTGCTTGTTTTCCTTCTCTTCCAGCAGGTAATAACCCATGCCGCCGATCTGGCGCAGGGCGCGGCCGTAGAACTTGCTGATAGCCGGGAATTTGTCGCGCGGGTAGTTCGCGGGGCTGAATTCCTGCAGCTCGTCAAAATAAAGCAGATAACCCGCCAGGTAGTTTTTGGTCTGGATGCAGCAAAAAGCCATGCGGTCGTAGACGTTGGGGATATAGGCCGCGCGCTCGTCCTTGTCGTTCTCGACCTTGACCAGATCAAGCACGTCCTGATAGGCTGCCATCGCCTCGTTGAACAGAGTCCTGCGCTTGGCCTGATCGGTTCTCTCGGCCAGCGCCGTCTGGAAAGCGCGGTCAGCCTCAGCCAGTTTCACGTTCTTATCGACGAATTCCTTGCCCACCATCTGCTTGTGGGCTTCCTGCAGTTCGGTCATCTTGGTCTGGGCGATTATGGTATAACGCTGATCAATGCCCATCGCCATGGCGCAGGCCTTGAAACCGCTGGCGATTTCCTTGCTGATGGCGGCGGCTTCCTTTTTCTCCAGTTTCATCCGGCTGGCGCGCAACAGGCACAGATCTGTCTGCAGATACAGCAAAGCCGGCACCTGCTGCGCCTTGTCATTCTGTCCCCAGCGGTTCCTCGCGTCGGTCACTTCCGCGATAGCCTTTTCCGCCTTGCCCGTCAGTTCCTCGGCATGCGCCAGCCACTTGTCCTTCACGTCCTTCTGCGGAATGGTAGACGCCTTCTTATAGGCCGCATGAGCCATCTTCAGCCACCCCTCGGCGTAGTGGTACAGCGCAAGACAGCGAAGCTTAAGACGCAGGTCCACCGACTCGAATTTCTTCTCCCCGGTATTGTTGTTGGTAACTTCCTGGGTGGGGTTGACGATATGAAAGTTGAAAATGAATTCCATCCGCGCGGAAGACCAGTTGTAGAATTCCGTCTCGCGCTTCTGCTCTTCGATATTTTCCTTGGATTCCTGCGGGTCGACTGGGTCGGTGGCGGGCTCGGCGATGATGTCGTAATCCTTCTCGCCCAGCACCCGGATCCACTGCACCGCGCCGAAACGGTCGTCGGGAATCAGGTAGGTCAGATCGTAGATGGAGTCGGTCAGGAATTCCTCCGCCTCCTTGGCGATAGCCATCGAATCCTGGCTGCCGCGATCATAGACCTCCAACTGTGACGCCATCGCCCCTTCCAGCATATGCTGCAACTTGGCCTTGTCATCCAGCGCCGCTTCCGTAGGACCGCGCAATAATTCCTGCTGGCGCCCCTTGGCAGCCTGGTAACCCTCCAGCCTGTCCATGAACTTATCGTTCAGCCGCTCACCCAGAGGCTTGCCCGCGGTCAGGCCGTCGGTGTAATACGCCTTGGCGTTGCCTGCCATATCCTTCCGTCCGCGCTTGGTCACCTCGTCGCGGAAAATATTGGCCAGCTTGAAATACATGTCGACCAGTTCGAGTTCCGCCCGATCTTTTTTGTCCGGCTCGGTCAGCGCGTCGACGATTTCCTTCATCATCTTGATCGCCTCGGAAGCGGCGATGGCTTTCTTGTTCAGATCGACTTCCCGCACTGCCTGTTCCATCTTGATCAGGCCGCCAGCGCGCTTGAGACTGACCAGTTCATCTCCCTTGAGAGGCGCCTTTTCGGCCCATTCCGGCCCCTGCTTGGTTTTTTCCATTACCCTGGTCGCCAGGTCATTATAGCCGTAGGCAGCTAATTTCTGGATAAGATCCACTTGGTCGTCCAGCCAGGTGGTTCGATCCGCAGTCACCTGCGCGGTATCTTCCTCCTTTTCCGGCTTGTCAGCCGCGAAAGCTACAGCCGGGCATAACGCCAGCAGAAGCGCAAGAAAGACCTGATTATCAAGGAAGCGCGGGCATTTCATACTGTCCTCCTATTATTAGTGTTAAAGGCAGAGGCCGAAAGACGGCGCGCCAGCAGGCGGCAATTGTGCCAGTATGCCGCAGGCAAGGAATAAGGTCAACGAAATTATTGCTTGCGACAAGGTAAACGAAACGCTGCATTATTTCAACATTTTTTTATCAATCAAAAGCAACGTTCTTCAAAAATAACAAGGCAGGTCTGACTAAAAAGCGCCAAAAAGCTGAAACAGAACAGGTAAATACATCCGGGGAGCCGAGTTCCGGCTGTCACATCTTCTTACATATTTGTATTGACGTTTTCCCGACAAAAAGGTTCGGAAAATATAAAAAAACGCGGCTTCCAGAGTAAAAACAGGAAGCCGCGCATAGTGCAAAACCGGTTGAAGAAAAATTATCTCGCCTGCCTGGCCTCTTCCTCCTCCAGCAGGATCATCTGGGCGTTAGCCATGATTACGAAATTCCGCTTTTCCTTCTGGTAGGCTCGGCGGGAAAACGCCGACCCGAGCAGGGGAATATCCTGCAACAGCGGGATGCCGTTACGCGCGCGCATATGCACGTTCACCGACATGCCGGATATAACGATCGAACCGCCGTCAGGCAAGGTGGCGAAAGTCCGAGCCGTGTGCTCGAAAATAACCGGCAGGTCGATAGGGTAAAAAACCGTTCCCCCGACCATTGCCGTCGAATTCAAGGCTATCAGGCGGGTGAATTGCGGCCTGATATCCAGAGTTATGTATTTCTTGTCGCTGCTGACGGTGGGGCACACCAACAGCGAGGTATCGGCGTTGACCTCGTCCATCACCTGTTCCAAATCGTACCCATTCGGCGCCAACTGCCAGGTACGGACAAACGGCGTGGAGTTACTCATACGGTACCAGCCCTCGCGATTGTTGTAAACCACCAGGTGCGGCGCGAACAGCTCGTCGGATTTCGCCGTTTCCTTCACCGCCCGGAGCACCCAATTGGTCTGGAGTTGTCCCAACCACCCGGTCTGGGTGAGGGTGGTGCTCAGACCGGCGGTCGGCGACAGGCTGGAGCCGAGATTATCACCCATGACCGAACGCAGGGCAGTCATGGTGCGGGTCGAAAACGTTCCATTCAAATCCTGGAAGTGCCTGGAATCTGTGAAACTCGCGTCGCCGGGATCCCTATTCTTTTGGCTGCCGGTGTCTTTTTCCGTAGCGGTGGTAAGATAGTTATTGAGCTTTGTCAGCCGCGACTCGAATTCCTCCCAGAAATCGTCGTGCACAGTCAGGAACCGGGCGGTAATAGATACCTGGATGGCGGACGCGGCACGGAGCTTGGACAGCAATTCCGACACCCGCCGCTGCGCCTCCACCGTGTTGACGACCAGAAGATTCCCGCCGCTGTAGGAAACCTCTCCCTTGTCATCGACGAAATCGCTGGCCAGCACCCGCCTGATAATTTCGTCAAACGCAATGGTGTCGGTTTCATCGTCGTCGTCGTCGTCGTCCTCCGGCAAACCCGGCATCTTGCGGGAATCCTCAACGGCGGTCAGGTCGCGGATGTCGTAGACGCGGGTGACCTTCTTGCCGCGCAGCTTTTCCTGGGTAGTGATATAAATGGCCTCATCCCTGATCTCGTAGTTGAGCCCGGTGATCTCCATGATCCATTTCAGGATATTCTCCAGCCTCATGTCGTGCAGGTTGAGGCTGACCCCGGCCACATCGTCCTCGACATCAAGCACGATATTGATGTTGGTGCGGCGCATTAGGGTATCCCGCACGTCGGTCATCGGGGCTTCCTCAAAATCGAAAGTATAGCGGTTCTGCAAAGCCTGTCGGATGCGCCTGACCGCTTCCGATTCCTGCACGGTGGAAGCGGCGTTTCTCTGTACCTTGCGGCTGACCAGATCGTTCCAATCCGCAGGATACTTGATCGGCTCCTCGGTACTCACTTCGGCGATGGCGCGGCGCTCAATATTTTCCAGCACGCGCCGCCTCTCCTCGATGCCGGTCTCGCGAATGCTGGTTTCCCGGGTCTGGCGGCGCTGGCGCTTGATCTCCATCAGCATGGCCCTGGCCTTGTCGTTGGCCGGATCCATGTCCAGCACTTCCTCCACGATCCTTTCGGCCTTGTCGAACTGCTCGCTGCCCTGGTGGGTAGCCGCGTCCCTGAGCAGTTCTTCCTTCTTGCGCTCGTTGAACCGTTCGGCTTCTTCCCGATTTAGCGCCTTGTCCTGGGCGGCGATGATGTTTTTCGCGTCTTCCAGCGCCGATTCGAATTGCTGGCGCAGATACCGCATCCGCGCTTCCATGGCCGCAACCTGATCCTTGTGCTTTTGGGCTTCGACCTTGGCCGACAGGCCGTTAAGCTGCAATTTGGCGTGCATGGCGAACTTGGCCGCATCCTCCAGCAGGCTCAGCCTCGACACGCAGGCCTTGGCCCGGTCGACCGCGCCGGTTTCCTCGGAAATCGGCTCCTCCGCCTGGATGATGAGGCTGGCGGCCTTCTCGATATAATTCCTGGCCTCCATCAGCTTGTGCTGCTCGGCGATGGCCGCGCGCTGGGTTTCCCTGGTAATGGGCGCGCCCATGAGATCGCTCCTGGTTTCGATATAGGCGTTGACCTCTGTCAGCTTCAGGGCGGCCTGGCGGTTGGCGGGATCCAGAATCAGCGCCTTGCGGTAAGCCTCCGCCGCCTGGACATAAAGCCTGGCCTCGGCCAGCCGGTTGCCCCGGGTCACCTCGTTGGCGGCCTGAGCCTGCTTTTCCTTCTCGTCCAGCAGGCTGCGCAACAGTATCTCTTCCGTCTTGTCGCGGGTTTCCTGCCCGCCGCCTTCTTCCCCGGCGGCAACCGGTCGGATCGCGGCGATCAAACAGACGGCAAGCAAGAGGTAAACACTAAGCCGCATGGATATTCTCCTATGAGTATTGCAACCTGAAATCCCTGAGCCGGCAGTCACCGACAGCAGAACCACGCCGGAGACAAGCTAATCCAACTCGATAATCTTTCCCTGCACCATGACCACGAGGTTTTCCTTCTCGTGATTGACATTCTCGCTGCGAGTCAGCCGTCCCAGGATGGGAATGCTGGATATCAGAGGCACGCCGGTGGAGGCTTCCTCCCGCGCGTCGCGGATCAGCCCGCCCATCAGCACGGTCCCCCCGTCCGGCAGCGTGATGTTCGTCTCCAACTGCGTTGTAATGATCACCGGCATTAAAAAGGGATAGTCTACATCGTCAACCACTCCGCCGCCAACCGCCCCTGTGTCGGCCACTAGCGTAGACTGTCTGAACGTACCATTGCGGCTGTTGACAGTGTCGAGCGAAACAATCTTCGGCCGCACCCGGATGGTGATGTACTTGCGGTCGAAGCTGATAACGGGACGCACGCTCCAGGTAATGCCCTGGTCATACTGCTCGATTACCGGCTGATAAACGTGGCTCTGCTGCTCGTAACGGGCGACGTAATTGGTTGTGGTCAATATCTTGAGGAAGGCGTTGCGGCCGTTAGTGACCAGCAGCCTGGGGTTGTGCAGCACCGACCCCTGGGTGGTTTCGTTCAACGCGTGTATCATCGCGTTGACTTCGAACTGGCGTAACCCGCCCGTCGAAAGATATCCCAGGTTGAGGTTCAGGCCGGAATTGTAGGTGGTGCCTCCCGCCGCGCCCTGTCCCGGTTCGATGTTCACGCCCGCCGTCACTACCCTGCCGTCGTCCGTGTGACTTGAATAAATGCCGTCACCCTGCTTGTCTCTGGGCGCGCCGGGATTGGCGCTGGTCCAGGTCACGCCAATTTCCTCCAGGAAATTGCTGGTCACGTTGAGGAAGCGACCCTCCACCAGCACCTGCTGCTTGGAGCTTTCGCGCAGGCCGTCGAGGTAGGCCGACATTTCAGCATGTACTTCAGGGGTCTGCATGACCAGCAGGTTGTCCTGCCAGATTTCGAGGTTCACGCCTTCCTGCTCCCAGCTTTCGGGCGCGACAAAGGTCTTTATGTCCTCGACGATGTTGATTTCTTCTTCTTCTTCGTCGTCGTCATCGTCGTCATCGTCGTCCTCGACTGGCTTGTAGTCCTTTAAGCCGCGGGTGAGGTCGAATACCGGGTACAGCTGCAGGATCACGCGGCTGCGCGGCTCGGTGGAGATGAGGATGGCCTCGTTGCTGATCTGATAATGCAGGTCGGTCAGCTTCATCGTCCAGTCCAGAATCTTGCCCAGCGTCATTTCCGCCACGGTCAGGGTGACTTCCGGCGCCGCCTCCTCCACCCCGGGGGTCCAGAGGATGTTGATGCCGCTCTTTTCGGACAGGTCGCGCGCCACATCGGTCACCGGCACGCGGATGTAGTCGATGGACATTCGCTTGGTTTCCAGCTTATCGCGGATCTGCCTTTCCGACTCGCTGCCCACCGCGCGATCCCGCTGGCGGCGCTGGCGGAGCTTGATCTGTTCCCAGTTGGCGGGATAGACCACGTCGTCGCTGGGTGTTATGGCCGCGGAGGCCGCCGCTTGCGCCCAGGTGATCTCGGAATCTTGCAACGCCTGGGAAGTGTCGAAGTCGGCCTTCTTGTGCGCCTCGGCCAGACACTGCTGCAACAACACTTTCGCGTCGATATCATGCGGATCCATTTTCAGAATCTGGCGGCACAGGTCGCGCGCCTTGTCGTACTCCTTGCGCCCGAAATGATATTCGGCGCTTTCCATCAGCCGCTCCAAGCGCTTGTTGTGCAGTGAAAGCGATTCCTGCTTGGCGTTTTCGGCGTCGCTCTTAGACTTGGCGATGTCCATTTCGTTGCGCTCGGCAACCAACTTGTCCTTGAGTTCCGTCACCATCGCCAGCAGCGCCTTGACGCGGAGCCGGAGCCCTTTCTGCGAAGCGGAAGGCAGCGGGCTGCTGGACAGCAGGCCGTCCACCTGACGCAGTTTATTGGTAGCGTTATGCAGGTCGCCCAGCGAATCGGCTATCTGCTCGTCCCGCATCAGCAACAGGCGGGTCTCGCTCGGGGTTTTCGCCGCGACAAAGAGTTTTTCCGCCATTTCCAGGTCGGCCGTCATCTGCATTTCCACGCTTTCGATTTTCGCGCGCTCCATGTCGCCAACCCTTACCATCTGCATTTCGGCCTTGTCGGTGGAAGGACGGCCCAGCAGGCGATAGCAGTTGTCGCGGTAGCTGCGCGCCTCGGCCAGTTCGGGACTGAGTTTCAACGCCTCCTCGAACAGTTTCAGCGCCTCGTTGAACAGCTTCTGTTTAAAGAAACCCAACCCCGCCTGGTATTTGGCCAGCGCCTCCTGCCTGCGCGCCTCGGCCAGGATTTTCTCCCGCGCCGCCAGCGCCCGCAGTTTCGCCTTGGCCGGGTCTTCCGGTTCCGGCTCGACGCCGGGTTCGGGGTCTTTCTTCTCTTTCTCGCCGTTGGCGGCGATCGGTTCCTGCCCCAGGCTGTCGGCCAGAAGCTTTCTGACTTTTTCTTTATTATTCACCTGATCCAGCAGGCCGTCGCCAGCGGTCTCGGCCGCGGCTTCGCCGGGAATTTCCACGTCAGCCATTTCGGGCGACAGGACGGCGGGAGGCGTCGCTTGTTCCTCGCCGATTTTTTCCGTTTCAACCGCCGGGACAGGCGCCGGAGCCATGGCGCTCAGGTCGGCGGAGGGCAGAGGCACTCCAGACACTCCCTGCGCCATTTCCTGCGCGGGTTGCTGCTCGACCTTGCGGGTCCAGACCGGGCGCTCCTTTTCCTCCAGAGCGATTTCGCGTTCCTGTTTCAATATTTCCTGCACGCGCCGGTCAACCGCGTCCTTGTCGGCAGGGGCGTCCATCTGCGCCAGCAATTCGTCGGCCGACGGCACCTGGCGAACATGTTCCAGCGCCGGTTCGTCCAGCGCTTCGATTTCCGCCCGGGCAACCTTCTGCCCCACGCGCACCGTCTCCAGCGCCAATTCCGCCTTCGCGGGTTCGTCGGCGGGAGTCTGCTCCGCCGTTTCCACTGGCTGGTTTTCCGGCTGGTTTCCAGCCTCGGCCACGGTCGGCTCGGCGACTACCATGTTATCGACCGCCGCCGGTGCCACCGAGGCAAGGTTGTCCTCCGCGGGGTAGGCCAGCGTCAGGTCAGGGTCGATCTCGGCCAGCGCCAACGCGCTGCCCGCCCTGTTCCCGTAGCCGAACGCAGCGGCGTTATCCTGATTGGTGCGGCAACCAGCCATCAGCCCGGCGAGTACGCCGAAAATGCCAATCGCAAGCAAGAAAATCCTTCGCACGATTGTCACTCCTCATTTCACGTTGCGAAAAAAAATCCAATTAGGGTTTTTCCGAAAATCACGCATCCTGGAAAAAACCTGTCCGGCTGCCGCCCCCAAGCGCTGCGGTCTTATTACTGCTTTATTCCGACCAAACACGCTTCAGTCGGGCAAACAACTTTGACTCTGTAACGCTTACTCCACCTTCTTTTCCACATTGCCTTTTGTCTCTCCGGCGGCCTTGCCGTCGGTTTCGGCGGGTTCCGGCTTTTTCTCGCCTGCTCCCGCTTCCCCCTCGGTCTTTTGCTTGATCGCCTGTTCTATCTGGTCGGCAACCTCGGGCTCCCAGATATATTCATAATCGTACCTGAACTCTTCACTGGGAGACGGCTTCTTTTCCCGGATGATGCGCCGGTACAGCGGCTCCTTGCCCTCGGGCGGGTTCAACTCGCGCACGACCAGGTATTCTTCCTGGCTCTTGAGGGGGTTGCCCACCGGCACCCACTTCTCGCCCTCGTCAGACGTCTCCTTCTTGAAACGGTTGCGCACAACCATGCCTGTTCTTATATCGACCAAACCCCAGTTGGTACTGAAGTCCCACTCATCCTTTCCGAACATTTGTTTCTCGCCGATGGGCGCGACCTCCAGTTTCTTGTACGAGCCGTAATACTCCGCCAGCCGCAAAACATCGGGTTTGCCGTCTTTCCACACCGCCTTGCCGTCCGTGCCGACCCGGATCCAATCCTTCCAGGTTCTGGCTTTTATTTTCGGTTTTTTCAGCCGGATCGCCCGGGAAGTCTGCTGATCACCTTCCTGGGTCACCACCGTCACCTTGAGCGAGACCTCCAGGGGGTTGCCTTTCTCGTCCTTGCTGATGCTCTGGAAGGCGATCTTCTTGGTGATGGGCATCAGTACCACATCGGTATAGGTAAAGAGGCTGTAGGCGTTTTCCTTGTAGAATTTCCTCAGCAGCGGGGTCGCCTTGTTGGAGGAATCCCGCAACCCCAGCACCGTGCCCTTGGATTCGTCACGCTGCATCTGCACGGGCTTGGGCTGCATGGCAGGCGCGTAAAACGACTTCCGCTCCGTACCGAGATATTCGTTCAAATCGCTTTCCATGATGGCGAAAAAGCCCTTGACCTGCTCGCCGCCGTTGGCGTCGCGCCCGACCCAGGTCAGGTCGCCGTTCTCAATGCGAGGATCGTAACCTATATAGTCTTCCTTTTCCCGCAGTTCCGCGGGAATATCCTTGAGCTTGAGACAGGTCACCATCCGGTAGCGGTACACCACGTTTTCACTCACGCCCTTGTCCAGCCAGGCGTAGTAGCGTTTCTTGTATTCCTTGTGCTTGCCCTGGTCCAACAGTGCGCCCAGGTTGGCGCCGCCCAGGTTGGCGTCCGGCGTCTCCAGCACGGCGTTGTCGAAGATTCCCGCCGCCGCCGGCCTGACCGCTTCCTTTGGCGCTTCCTCGATGCGGGTCGCGTCCTCTTCCGCGCCGGCCTCGTCCACCTTGTCGCCCTCGGGCAGCACTTCCTTGGCCATGATCTTGGCGAAAGACCAGCCCTTGACCTTGCCTTCGTCGAACGGATCGGCGTAGGTGTTCATGTTGTCCGTCACCAGTTCCCAGCCGCTTTCGTTCAGGCTGGACTTGTCGGCCAGAATCTCGATATGCGCCTCGACCTTCTTTTCCAGCGCCTGCGCCTCCTCCACGTATTCCTTGAGTTTCTGCGGGCCGGTGAATTCCGCCTCCTTCGGCTGCGCGGGGGCGGTTTCCTCTTCCTCGAACGCCCCGGGGGGCCTGCGCGTCGGCCTGGTTCTTTCCGGCGCCCGGCGGGTGGTGTCTTTCAGCTTCTTTTGCTCCACTCCCTCGATTCCGCCGAAGGGGTCTTCCATGCCGAAGTCTTCCGGCGGCATATCGCCTGGACGCATTTCCCCGCGTTTGGGACGCTTATCCTCGCGCACGCGGGGTTTGCGCTCGACCTTTTCGTCAGGCTTGATCGTGGCCGGGTCGACCTGCTCGTCGCCCTGGCGGCGATCCATGAACACCGAGGACAGACCCTTGCTGAGTTCCCGCGCCTCGCACACTACCTTGCGGTACAGCGCCACGCGCACAGTACCCTCCTTGGGCCAGCGGATTTCGTCGGAGTCCTCGCAGGTGATCAGGATCGCCTTGCCGCCCGCGCGCGCCTCCCACTCCCGGGGGCGGCCCACCGATGTCCGGCACCAGCTGGGGGGGTCCTTGTAGCCTTCGATAATCACCTTCCAGGTCTGCTGCACGATGGGCTTGGGCGGCTGCTGGTAGCAGAGCCAGGAGGAGTTGACTTTTTCCGCCGGGCGCTCGGCCTGCCGGGCGTAGTTTTCCTGGATGATGCGGCTGAAGGGGATGATTTCAGGCAGTTTCTTGTTGGCCTGAGTTTCGCTTTTCACGATCCCGATCACTTTGCCCACTTCGGTCTTGACCTTCTCCGGTTCGACCCGGTAGGTCTTGCCCCCGCTCTGGCTCAGCGAGTAGGGGTCCTGGAAAACGGTGTCCCAGATCGTGGAGAGGCATAGCAGCGCCACCAGCGCAAACGCCAGCTTTTCCCCGTGACGGATCAGCAGTTCCTTGATTTTAGCCATGGTTTCTTTGTGCCTCCAGCGCGGAAAACCGTTAACGGCGCCCTCGCGGCGTCGCCCGGCAACGGTCTACGGATTTAGTTTCCCATGAAAAATTCTTCGTTGAATTCCTCCGGCACCCCAACAACTTCCTTGCGGATGGTGTTGTCGGTGTCGGTGTAGCGGAAGCGGTAGATGTTGTATACCAGCACAGCGCGCACCGGCGGCTCGTGGGAGAAACCGGCGGTCGTGTCCACCGGGCGGGAGGCCTGCGCCTTGACGCCTTCGCCGCTTTGCGCGGCCTGCTCGCCCCCGCGCCCCATCACCACCCCGTCCTCGAAGCGCGTGACCGTGGCGCTGACCGGAACGTAAAACACCTCGTGGCCCCTGAGTATCTCGCGCATGAACGCCTCGATCACCTTCAGGTGCGCGGTGACGGAGATGGTCATGGTATATTCATCGTAATACATTTCCCGTTCGCCCACCGTGACGGTGTAGGCGGGATCCTTATCCGCCAGTTCGTCTTCCTTCTCCTCCTCGGTGCCGGGGGCGGGCAGGATGCTGTCGCCCACGCTGGAGCGCACGATTTCCAGCGAATCCACGCTTTCGATAAAGCGCCATTCTTTGAAGGGCAGCGCGGCGGTTTCTACCTCCCTGATCTCGTCGATCTCCTCCATTTTTTCGGCCTTGAGCTTGGTTCGCTCGGCGTCGTCCAGCGGTTTCTGCACGCACAAGGTGCGCTCCAGCTCGACGATGGAGTTGATCAGCGCGCGCCCCAGCACGTCGCGGGTGATGAGATAGTGCCGCCAGATTTCCCAGCCGCGTTCCTTGTCGCGGGCGAAGAAGCGCTCATCTACCCGCACGGGACAGACGTCGTCGGCGGTGGGCAGCACCCGCGCCAGGTGCGCCGCCTGCCGGGGAGCGGACTCCTTGGCCGTTTTTTCCGCGTCCTCGCGGGTATTGGTGTTGTCGCCTGCAAAGTTTTCGTCGGCCAGCATCACCTCCACCTTGTCGACCAGTTTCAGCGCCAGATCCCTGCGGATTTTCATGAACAGCAGTTCGTACAGCTTGGGCATGGTGGTGTCGTACAGATCCCAGATGATCGGCTCCCCGCTGCCGGGAACGACCTGCCCCTTGTCGTCGAGCTTGACGGTGCGGGGATCGGTGACTTCCCCGTCCTTGCGCTTGCCCCCGCCCATGAGGAAATTAAGCCCGTCGGTATGCTTGCGCCAGGCTTCCTGCACGGCGCGGCCTTCTTTCAGGATCAGTCCCAGATGCTCGGTGAAATTCTTGATATCCAGCCTGGTGGGAATGTCGCTGGTGCTCTTGGCGGTTTTCTCCGCTGCCTGCAACGCCTTGACCACCGTCATGTTTTCGCTGGCGGTCGCGCTCCGGAGCGAGCCGACGTAGACGTAGTTCACCGCCAGCAGCACCACCACTCCCAATGCCAGCAGCAGCCAGGACAGGTACTTTTTCACAAAACCCATGGGCATTCACTCCTCTTGGTTAAGTCTCCAGTCACCGGTTTACAGTCTCCCGTTTTCCGGTTCCGGAGCTTTCCTCCCTTACCAGGGGCAATACGGTTAAGGATATAAGCTTTCTGTTTTGCAAATAAAGTTACGTACGTCATTCCCGCGAAGGCGGGAAACCAGGAGGTGTGGCGTACGATTTCTCCCCTGGATTCCCGCCTTCGCGGGAATGACGGTCGTATGTTTTTCTTTCAACAGATAGTTTTTCCTTAATTAAACCGTATTGCCTTACCCTCGCCTTCCGGCTATCCAATCCCCTCTCCCTCCGAAGGGGAGAGGGAGTTTCTGTTTCGAGCGTTTTCAAAGAAAACGCAAGCAACTCAGCAACTCCCAAAACTCCCGCAAACCGACACTGGAGACTGCCAACTGGCGACTGGAGACTACAGCCCCCCAACCGCCTCGGCCTCTTCCGGGATCAGGTTGGTCACCGACTCCGGCCAGGCCTTCGGCACGTAGTAGAACTTGGCGCTCCACTCAATCACTTCCTCGTCGGCGGAGTCGAACTTCACCTCCAGCCGCTTCTTCTTATCCTCCCGCGTCTCGCCGAAAGTGGCGCGCCGCGGCTGCTCCACCGTGGGCAGGCGCAGCTTGTTGACGGCGTTCATCTTGCGCGCGAACCACTCCGCCCCCATCACGTACACGCCGGGGATATCACGGAACGCCTGTTTCAGGGCAAAAATCTCCGGCGCCTTGGACGAAACCATGATGCCGCTGAGGTTGACCGCCACGATATCCATCCGCACCTTGCGCTTGACTTCCTTCTTGGGGGCAGCTTTAGGCGCCGCCGCTTTTTTACTGCCTTTTTTGGCACCTTTTTTATCTTCCTTGACTTTTTCCTCTTTCTTGAGCGGGGCTGAAACCTGAACTGTCTCCACCACCACCTCGAAGTCTTTCGCCTCGATTTCGGCGCTGTCCTCGCCGTCTGGCAGCCAGAAATATTCCTCGCGATCCTTGTGTTTATACTTGGTCGCACGCAGGATTTTGCATTCGGTGTTATTGGCGAAGATGCGTCCCTTGCGGTCGTATTCCCAATCGACGCGGCGCTTGACCCGTTTGTCCAGCTCGCCCATCAGTTCCGCGTCCTTCTGGTCGAAATCGGTGAATTTCTCCAGCACCTGTTTCTTGAGCAGGTCGAACGCCTCAGGTTTCTGCGCCTCGTTGGCTTCCCGCCGCCGGGAATCGAAGTTTACTTTTTCAATCGGTTTGAGACACGCGGCCATCACCTCCACCAGGTAACCCCGCGTCGGCCTGACCTTGGTGGAGAGGGCGCGGTTGCGGGCGGTTTCCTCCGGGAACTTGCTTTCGATCGCCTTGAATTCGGCAGTCGCCTTATCCACCAGCGTGACCGCGTCCTGCGCCAGGTTTACCTCCACGTCGAACTTGCCGGAATTGCCCCGGGCAAACAGCGCGTTCATCAGCACCGCCAGGAAAACCATCCCCACCGCCGCCAGCGCCCACTTGAATTTCGCCGCCACCATCTTGCGCATCTGGCGCTCGTGCGGCAGCAGATTGATATCCACCCCCGCCAGCCCCACGCCCTGCAAAGCCAGACCCACGGCAGTGCCCAGGTTCTGCACGTTGCCGGAAAGCACCGCCTCCGCCGCCGCCGACACCTTGATCTGTTCCGGCAGCGCCATGGTGCGGGTCGGCAGACCCACATTGTCGGCCACGAACTGGTCGATGCCGGCCAGATTGAAACTGCCGCCCGCGCAGATAACTTCCTTCAGGGTCACGCCGCGGAACAGGCTGCGGTAATAGCCGATCGACCGCTGTACCTCGCCGCAAAGATTACGCAACTGCGGTTCCAGCACCCGGAACACCCGGTCGCCCTGCTTGCTGTCCTTGATCTCGAACTTGAGTTCCTCGGCCTTCTCAAAGGGAATGGTGAACTTGCTCATCAGCGACTTGGTGAAGTCGCTGCCGGAAATGCCGATGGAGCGCAGCCAGAAAGAGCCTTCGTTCAGGACGACGAAATCGGTGCCGCGCGCGCCGGTATCCAGCAGCAGGGCGCTGCCTTCGGGCGGGCAGTCGAACTCGATATAATTGACCAGCGCCACCGGCCCCACCTGCAAGGCGTCGATATTCAGTTTCGCGGAATCGAGCGTGAAGATCAGTTTCTCCACGATATCACGGCGGCAGCATAGCAAGGCGATGCCCACTTCCCCGCTTTCCTCGTCCCGGCGGAGAATGTGATAATCCCAGATGACTTCCTCCAGAGGATAGGGGATGAGCTGCCGAGCCTCGTAGCTGACAATCTCCTTCATCCGCCCCCCGCCCACCAGCGGCAGGGGAAAATCCCGGAACAGGGTGGTGAAACCAGGCAGCGAAGCCACGACCGGAGTCCGACCCACTTTTTTCTCGCTGGCGAACCGCGCCAGCGCGTCTGCCACCTTCTCGTCGTACGCGGGGTCGTCCAGTTGCGCGTCCAGCGACTGGAAGAAGGCGTCGGTTATCTGCGCCTCGCCGCCTTTCAGCCGCTTGATCCTGACGGCGTGAATCCCGGTCTGACCGATGTCCAAACCCCATGCTTCGCGTGCCGGCATATTGAGCTCCCGCTGCTGCTGATATAAAACATTTCCCCAACCGCGGAGACTTTCCGCGGAAGAGGAAACGAGACTTTTGTATAATTTTTCGACCAGATCAGGCCGGTTTCTCCACTAAATCCTCACCGCCAACCGGAAATTGTAAAAAAATACGTTCGCGCCAGGTAAATTATCTTTGACTAAATCCTTTATTTTCTGTTAGTATCTCTTCTTGAAGAAGAGCGAATTTCTGGAGAAATCCGGTTAGGGTGGTACAAAATGCAAAACTATCGGCTAGAAAACGGTGTACTTTATGTCGAAAAAGACCTGCGACAGGACTTCGATCTGTCCTTCGACCAGGCCTGCAGCGAGCTGCTTAACTCGGGAAAATCGCACCTGAAAATCGATCTGACCAAGGTTTCATATATAAACAGCACCTATATCGGCATGATTGCCGCCACTTTCTTCCAGGCGCAGGCGCGGAAAAAAAGCCTGACTGTCGCCGCCTCCAACAACGTCCTGCAAGTCCTTCGTGCGGCAGGCTTTGACGGATTTATCCAACTGGAACAGACCTGAGGTTGACCCAGTTCCGGTGTTTTGACCCAAACCCGCCAGCATTAATCATACCTCAATATTTTTTCCAGGCAAAATTGATTTTTTTACCTCCCCCCGAGCAAACGTTTGCTCAGGTTCGGACAAAAAACTCCTACTCTTGCCCCGAAATCGCCGTTTTAGTCATAAAAACGGCGATTTTTCGGGAGCAATCGTTTGCTCATAAACGACAGGAAACGTCACCGAAATGACAGGGTCTTTCAATGTTTTCTTAAGTTTTTGTCGGAACAGGACGATATCTCCATAAAGGCAACTTTTACCGGAGGAATCGCCATGCCAAATCTGTCGA